>NZ_NRTA01000002.1 GCF_002286735.1 Leptolyngbya sp. BC1307 | reverse complement strand
TCGGGATTGCGTTTTCGAACAAGCGCTGGCTGCACTTTTTCATGCTGTTTGTGCCGGTGACGGGCTTATGGATGAGCTCTATTGGCATTGTCGGCCTAGCGTTGAACCTGCGAGCTTACGACTTTGTGAGCCAAGAGATCCGTGCGGCAGAAGACCCCGAGTTTGAGACCTTCTACACGAAGAACATTCTGCTGAATGAAGGCATTCGGGCGTGGTTGGCTCCCCAAGACCAGCCGCATCAGAAGTTTGTCTTCCCTGAGGAAGTATTGCCTCGCGGTAACGCGCTGTAAACCTCAGCTACAAATAGCGCTAACTTAATAGCGCTAGCCCCCATCCTCGATTTGTGAGGGCGGGGGCTTTTTTATTGGACCCTAAACAATTGGGTAAGACTTAAGGCCGCTGGCTTCTAAGGGCAAAAAGACAGTCCAGATCGTACCCTGATTAAAGCGCTCGCGGACGGTGAGCTTAGCACCTAAGGCGTGAAAAAGATTTTTGGTCGCTTCTAAGTTCAGGCTCAGACCGCCGGTTTCGGGTTGGAACATGAGCAGATGGCCCAGTGACTGCAGGGGCGGGGGCGAGCAAGCGGCGGATGCACGCTTTTGATCTGGATTAGCTTGAGACTGAAACTGGAGCTTGAGCTGGTCACCGGCATCAAGCACATGAAGCTGAATATGGCTCCCCGGAGAAACGCTGTGCGTGAAAAGTTCTACCAGGCCCGTCAGTACGTGCTGTAGCATTGTTGGGTCGCTAGCTACCATCGGTAGCTCTGGCGGCAACCCTACTTCTAAAGAGAGATTGCGACGATGGGCGGCCTGCTGCCACTGCGGAATGGCTTCTTGAAACACCTGATGCAGGGCGATCGCACTCAACGGCGACTTCGGCGTCTGACTAGCCGCTTCTAGCTCCACCGCCCTGAAGATCAGGCTAAAACGATCTATTTGCTGGGTGCATTCGCGGTCAATGCTGTTCAGGCGTTTGATCACCTGCGAGTCAAGATTTTTGCGCTTGAGCAGCGATCGCGTGTAGGTGCGAATCGTCGTCAGCGGCGTACGAATCTCGTGGGCCATCGCCTTGAGTAGTTCGCTGTCAGAAACCTGGCTATTGTTCTGGCCGTTAGTCTGATTATTGTTCTGGCCGTTAGTCTGACTGTTGGTTCGACTGGGGCGATCGCGCTCATCGGTATTTGCCGCTGCCTGAGCAAACGCATGGTCTAGCTGCGAAGCAGGCTGAGATGGCTGAGGCAAGCAGGCTAACATCCAGCGATTGAACTGGCTGACAGTGCGATAGTGGGGATCTCTGGGCGCAAACTTTTCGACCAGCGGATCAATAAAGTCGAGCTGCTGCGGGCGGGCCAGACGAATGCGCGATCGCAAGACTCGCCACACCGAATCTACTACCTGCGGCATAAACGAAAACTGAAAGCGCAGCTCATCATCAGCGTCTTTGCCCAGCACCAGCACTAGCGAAAACTCGGGCGTGAGCACAAAAGCAAATCGCTCCTCAGCCAGCGGATCATCTTCTAGCAAGGGCAACAAATGCGCCGCCGAAGACTGCTTTTGAAACTTTTGCTGAAACAGTCGCCCGACTGGAGAGAGCGCACTAAATGCGGCAAGCTGTTCGGGTGATTGCGGCGCAAACGTCCAGCTAGAAATCTGGGAAATCATTCCAGGGTCACTAAGCAGCGGTACTGGCCCGGAAATCAGTAGCGCCTGAGTGGGCTTGGTGCGAGAAAATATCGAGGTCTTTGGCTGGCAAGAGGCTCTCTGACCGCTTGTCTGCTGCGTGAGGAGCTGGTTGAGCGCGGCGATCGCTCCCTGCCATTCGTGCTCGGCCCGCTGCTGCTTAGCGGCGCTCGGCAAACCACTGCTAACGGTGCTGACTTCAGCCGCATTGCTCAGATGGTCGTCCTGGGCAAATTCTCCCAAGGCGACTAATGCGCTAATAGTAGGTAGAAGCTGATCCGCTACACTCATAGCTGCGCCGACTGCAAACCCCCGTAAATGACCTACTTCAACACTACCGGTAAGCCTTTTAACATGGCTATGGGTAGAACCGAACGATAGGATTCGGTATTGCTTGAGCCGATGCCCCCTTTTATTGTTTCCGTCCGATGGAAGATTCGCTGATCCCTGCCCAATCAGACGGCTATAAGCTGCCCGTCATGGTCTGTCCTGGCTTTCACGATGCGCGGCTAACGGCGCAGTGGGTGCGATCGCTCCCCCCATTTGCTCAGCCCTATGTAATCGAGGCTTTCCCCGCGAACCCGCTGGCTGTATTTGAAGAGCTGGTGCAAATCTTCGGCTCACCGGCTGCCAAGCAGCCCGATCAGATGCAGCCCATCGTGGCAGTGGGCTTCAGCGCTGGAGTGGTGGGTCTGGCCGGGGCGCTGGCTCTGTGGCAGCAGCAGGGTGGTCGGGTGGCGAAGCTGTTTGCACTCGATGGCTGGGGCGTGCCGGTGGTGGGGTTGCCGGTGTGCCGCCTCAGCCATGACAGCTTTACGCACTGGAGCATGCTGCCTTTAGGGGCAGGCGAGGTAAACTTTTATGCCGATCCGCCCGTTGAGCATTTGCAGCTATGGGGCGAGCCAGCGCGCGTTAACGGCTGGCAGGTAGCAGGCTGGCAAGGCGAAGCGGCGGTGCCGATGACGGCGGCAGACTTTTTGGAGCGATCGCTGCGCACAGAGTGGATTAAGCAAGTCGAGCAACCAAATACCAGCCGGTTGCATGTTCCTTTTCCCTGACAAGGCCCGGTAGAAATATCTTGTTGTAAGTTTAGCTACAATTTACACTGGATAGATGCATTCCCTTTACGCCGAAAAAATAGACTTCTCCCACGGCTTAAGCCCGGTTTCAGATTCACCGACCCCGTAGTTTCATTCCTCGGCTAGCGTCTCTCTCTTCGAGTTTTTTTCCCTTGAACTTCTTATGGCCTCTACTATCGCACTAAACTCCTCAACGGCTACCCGACGGGTCAGCGGTGCCTATGCGCTGATTGATAGCCTGGTGCGCCACGGCGTTGAGCATATTTTTGGCTATCCGGGCGGCGCGATTCTGCCGATTTACGACGAGCTTTACAGAGCTGAGGCTGATGGGCTGGTCAAGCATATTTTGGTGCGTCACGAGCAGGGGGCGGCTCACGCTGCCGACGGCTATGCCCGCGCCACTGGGAAAGTGGGCGTCTGCTTTGCAACTTCTGGCCCCGGAGCGACTAACCTGGTCACGGGGATCGCGACTGCCCATATGGACTCGATCCCGATGGTGGTGATTACGGGTCAGGTAAGCCGCGCGGCTATTGGCACAGACGCTTTTCAAGAGACCGACATTCACGGGATCACGCTGCCGATTGTCAAGCATTCTTACGTGGTGCGCGACCCGAATCAGATGGCGCAAATTGTCGCCGAGGCCTTTTACATCGCCAGCACTGGCAGGCCGGGGCCTGTGTTGATTGATGTGCCTAAAGATGTGGGCTTAGAAGAAATCGACTACATTCCGGTGGCTCCCGGCGAAGTCAAAATTCCGGGCTATGCGCCTCAGACGGAGGGCGATCTCGATCAGATTGAGCAGGCGATCGCGCTACTGCGTGAAGCCAAGTCTCCTTTGCTGTATGTCGGGGGCGGGGCGATCGCTGCCGGGGCCCACGGCGAAATTCAAACGCTGGCCGAAGCCTTTGCTGCGCCAATCACCACGACCTTGATGGGCAAAGGCGCAGTAGATGAGCACCACCCGCTCTCTGTCGGTATGTTAGGCATGCACGGCACCGCCTATGCTAACTTCGCGGTGAGCCAGTGCGATTTGCTAGTAGCCATCGGCGCACGCTTTGATGATCGAGTGACCGGCAAGCTAGATGAATTCGCGGCCCGGGCCAAGGTGATCCACATCGACATTGACCCAGCAGAAGTCGGCAAAAACCGGCAGCCAGAAGTGCCGATTGTGGGCGACGTGAGGGCTGTACTGCAAAAGCTGCTGGCCCAGCTCGACCATCAGGACAAGCCCGATCCCCAGCAGACCCGCGCCTGGCTAGATCAAATCCACACCTGGCGAACTGATTTTCCGCTGCTGGCTCCGATTTATCCCGACTCGATTTCTCCCCAGTCAGTGATTGTTGAGCTGACTAAGCAGGCTCCTCACGCCTACTGCACTACCGATGTCGGCCAGCATCAAATGTGGGCTGCGCAGTTTCTTAGAAACGGACCTCGCCAGTGGATTTCTAGCGCCGGGCTGGGCACGATGGGCTTTGGCCTGCCAGCCGCGCTAGGCGTAAAAGTGGCCGTTCCTGATGAGCAGGTGCTCTGTATTAGCGGTGACGCTAGCTTTCAGATGAATCTGCAGGAGCTAGCGACGCTGGCTCAGTACGGCATTGATGTCAAAACTGTGATCTTGAATAATGGCTGGCAGGGAATGGTGCGCCAGTGGCAGCAGACCTTCTTTGGCGAGCGCTATTCGTCTTCTAACATGGAGGTGGGTATGCCCGATTTCGTCATGCTGGCTCAGGCGTTTGGGCTGAAGGGCATGGTAGTAAACGATCCGGCTGAGCTGAGTGAGGCAATTTCCGAAATGCTCGCGCACGATGGCCCGGTGCTGATGGACGTGCGGGTTCGCCGGGATGAAAACTGCTACCCCATGATCCCCCCCAATAAGAGCAACGCCGATATGGTGGGTCTGCCCGATAAGCCCAGACCATAGCGCTGCTAAAAAGAAAAAATTGAGAGAAAAAGTTTGAGAGAAAAGTTGCGATTAGACTTGTTCTTCTTCCGCTAGCAGGGTAGGATGCGCGTAATTTAATTGATGGCGACGCTGCATCGGCTTAAGCGCCTCTCGACGATGACGGTGCAGCTCTCTCAGTAAATTCACTGCTCTACACAAATTAAGTTAGACACTAGTCGCATGGTCTTTGCTACCGAGTTCGATCCCATTGATCAGTCTCAGCGCCGTCAGGCTGATCAGGTTAAGCGCGCTCAGGCTACCGAGCAGTCAGCCTTACCGGCTCAGCAAACCTTGAAAATAGGCCATTCTCGGCTGAGCCAGTCCAATCAGACTCAGTTTTTGATTGCTCAAGCAGCTCCCGTTCAGCCGATTCGCTCTGTTGAGTTAGCACGACCTGTAGCGCTTGGATTGGTGCGATCGCATTCTGCCTCTACCGGAGAATCGCTTACCCAAACCAGCCGGCAGTCTCGGGGCAAGCTGACAGCGACGCCAGCGGACACAGGTGCCGTTACTAACAAGGTCGTGCCGCTACACTTAGGTAGCTCCGCCGTGCGCGTGCAGGCTGACCCAGATTCAGAGCTAGCACTTTCCTTTCCAGATAAATCCAAGCTGCCCTGGCGGCTGAAGCTACTCAACCGAGTGCAGCAAGGGTCGACCATGGTTACGGGCCTTCTGTTTACCGGCGCGCTGATCGCCTATGGCTCAACCGTTTATATGGACAAATCGACAGATCGGGCGCTGCTCCAGCTAGACGCGCTGCAAAGCGAATCGCAGCAGCTGACCTCAGTGAACGAAGCGATTAAGCAAAGTTTGGCCGAGCAAGCCGCCCAAGCCAGTTCAGGGCTAGAACCCTATGATCCTGAGGACGCGCTGTTTTTATCGCCTGAGCCTAAGCGATCGCCTCGCGCGGTAGAGCAGATGCCTGCCAAAATGCCGCGTCCGTTAGGCTATTAAACCCGATCCAAAACGTCCGCTATTCGTTCCTATTCATTCTTTGTTTTTTGTCGGTGAATGTCAGCATGGCTGCTTCTACCCGCTCGCGAGCTTCTAAAAGCCCTATCCCGCCTGGCAAAGCGCCATCTGCCCGTCGTCGCCGCCCCTCAGCTCGGTTGCCCGGGCGCACCCCCGCCCAAAGCCGAGCGTTTCGCCTCAAATCGCCGCGACTCCGCCTGATTACGGTGTGGCTGGTGCTGATAGTAGGGATGCTGGGTCTGGCGGGCAGGCTGGCCTACCTGCAGCTCTTTATCGGCACTGAGCTGAAGCAGATGGCAAAAGCGCAGCAGACCATTTTGGCGACGCCCCGCGCTGCTAGACGGCAGATGGTTGATCGCCAGGGCAATGTGGTGGCTATGGATCAGGTGGTATACACCCTGTATGTCCACCCGATGCTCTTTAAGAAGTCGGATACAACGATTGCTGAGGCGCTGGGCGGTGTGCTGGAGCGCAGTCCTCAAGAGCTGTTGACGCTGTTTGCTAAGCAGGAAAGCGGGATCAAGCTAAGCAGCGATATTTCTGAAGAAACCGCTGAGCGGCTGCAGGGGCTGCGGTTAGATGGGTTAGATTTGCTGCCGTCCCCGCAGCGGGTGTATCCGCAAGGTGAGCTGTTCTCTCAGATTACGGGCTATACCGATCTAGAGGGGGTTCCCCAGGAAGGACTGGAGCTCAGCCTGCAAAAGCAGCTGACGTATGCCGATGCGAAGGCAGGTGAAGCGACGCCCTTACAGCAAGTCGCGCGCGATGATCTGCAGCTGCAGCTCACTATCGACAGCCGACTGCAGCGCATTGCTCAAGAAAATTTGGCAGATACGGTAGCAGAGTATGGGGCAAAACGCGGCGCGCTGTTAGTGATGGACGCTCACACCGGGGAGATTTTGACGATGGCGATCGCCCCTAGCTACAACCCCAATCGCTACTACGACGCCAATATAGAATATTTCAAAAACTGGGCAGTCAGCGATCTCTACGAACCTGGATCGACCTTTAAGCCGATCAATGTGGCGATCGCTCTCGAAAATGGCAGTATTGCTCCTGGCGACTATGTCTACGACGAAGGCCGCATTCAGATCGGCGAATGGCCGATTCAAAACGTTGACTTCTCTAGCCGGGGCGGTCGCGGCTCAATCTCATTGACCGATGTGCTGCGCTACTCCAGCAATGTCGGCATGGTGCATGTAATGGAAACCGTGCAGCGCAGTGCCTACTACGACTGGTTCGAAAAGCTAGGACTGGGGTTGCCGACTGGTATCGAGCTACCGGGTGAAGCCAGCGGCCAGATTAAAGACCGCAGTCAGTTTGTTGGCAGCGCTGTCGAAGCAGCCACTACTGCTTTCGGTCAGGGCTTTTCACTCACGCCGCTGCAGATGGTGCAGCTTCACGGCATTTTAGCTAACAACGGCAAAATGGTGACTCCGCATGTCGTTCGCGGATTGACCAATGCCGACGGCGAGCTGACCTGGTCGCCAGAGCACACCGCCCCCCGGCAGATATTTTCGCCCGAGACCACCCGTCAGGTATTGGCGATGATGAAAGAAGTGGTTGATGACGGCACCGGCTCAGCTGCCAAAGTCAAGGGCTACCAGGTTGCCGGGAAGACGGGCACTGCCCAAAAAGCCACTGAATACGGTGCTTACGGTAATCAGCGGATCACTAGCTTTGTCAGCATTGCCCCGGTGAGCAATCCTCGCTATGTAGTGCTAGCTGTGATTGACGAACCCCAAGGCGAAAACGCCTATGGCGGCACGGTCGCCGCCCCGCTCGTGAAGAAAATGCTGGAGTCGCTAGTGGTATTAGAAGGCGTTGCCCCCGATGCCGCTGCGCCCGCTAAAACGCCGTAAGACAGTCGGTCACAGGCAGTCTGGTTCCGGCATTGATTCGGGAGAGTCCGGTTACGTTCATCACTGAGCCGTCGTAGCGAACATTTGTAGCCTTCTCGCCGAGCAGCAGATGTCCCCCGGGGTCGAGGTAGGTTTGGCCCTCAATCGTGGTCGGTCGATCATCGGTGTAAGCTTGGCCAGTGATGGTATTGCCGCTGACTGTGCCGGTGATACAAGCGCCTTCTTCGTGGTCTATGTGACCAAAATTGCCGGTCACGCTATTGCCTGCCTTTTGAAAGACAAACAAGTAGCCGCCGCTTGCCAGCAGTTCTTCGTCGCTGACAATACGGTTAGGATACTCGGCTGTCGTCATGCGATAGTTACCATCAGGTAGATCGGCTAGCGTAGGGCCGGCGGGCATAGGGTTGGTGGCAGTGCCGCCAGCGGTCTGGCAGGTGAGTGTGTCGTTAACCGGGCCAAACCCGTTTTCGCCCATCACCTGGTCAATATCTTCTAATCCTATTAGGGCGGCGTAGTAGGGCGGGTTGTTGACTACGAGCTGACGGGCCTCGGCGATGGGCGTTTCATAAATCGTCAGCGTCCGTTCGGAGGCAATGTCAACATCTATCGGTGGCCCTCCGGCCTGACCTGATGAAACACCTGATGAAACAAAGGAGGGAAACTGCTCAAACAGGAAAACACTGTTGCCTTCGACCTCACTGACGGTGATGAAGGCACGCATCCCGAGGGGGTTAATCGCCCCAGAACTCGGATCGAAAGCGCAAACAGTGGTAGGTTCTGGCGTTTGTGGGTCTAGGGTTTGAGCGAAGGTGGGGAGAGGGGCGATCGCCAGCCCATAAGCAGCCATGCCACAGGCAAACGCAAACCGCGATGAAGACTTAAATCTGTGATAGAACATGACGAGTCAATAGGGTTTCATCAGGGTTTCATCTGGCCAGCAAATCTATGTGAGCTTGCTTAGCTGTGCTAGCGACTTACCTGTAGACAGGCAATGGAGATCAGGGAGCAGGTCTCAGCAATAGTATACGAATGCCGTTCAGCGCAGGGGGCTCTGTTATATTATTTAGGACAAGCAGATGAATGCTATTAGCTGGCGGCACCGGTAGCTGCTAAACCTGCTATAGCCTGCCTCGCAGTTCTACCTGGCGAATACCCATTTTTTGCATATAGAGCAGCAGTGCATAGATGAAGATAACGATGCCGAGCATTTCGCAAATCTCTTCAACTGTTTTCACCAAAGCATATACCAAGCCTTCGCGACCGTGGAGAAAGACGTAGTATCCCCCTAGCAGCTCAACCACGCCCGCGCCAGCAATGAATGTGCAGAAGGCCAATAAAACCAAGCGCCGGACGGATTTGGGTAAGTGAAAGAGAAAGCCTAGAAAGCTCAGGCCGAAAATAAGAACGATCACTGATGCTGGCAGCAGCCAGGCATTGTGAAGGATGCTGTTAACTCCCATGTTATGGAGAGGGTCGGATGCTTTTTCGTGAATGGACAGCAGATCATCAACCGCCAAAGGAGACAGCTCTATGCCTATTCAGACTCGCACAGCTAAATTCAAAAAAGCCGAAGTGGAACCACAGCACACATTGGCTTAAGGTTATTAGAAAGTTAAGAGGCATTATGGTGAGCTGCCGCCAGGCTTGCTAAAACGAACCGGCGCACAGACCAGCGCACAGTCAAGCGACTGTCTCGTCATCTCAAAACAGCTGTGGAATAAGAATTATAGCTTTGGCCACTTTGGAGCAGTTTTTGCTGATGTGCGCAGCTTCACAGCTTGTCAATTGCAGTGCTGAAGGAGAAGGGACTATCAAAAAGTTAGCCATTTGCGTCAGTCTGAAGAATTTTCAGTCTGAAGAATTTTATGGCTCGCCAGCGCTCAGCATCGCTCCAACTTGCTGCCATCAAGACTTTCGCTCAACCGGAATCTGAATATCACTCCGCTTTAGTCCGTCTGGGATAAACGGCCCATCGTAGAAAAACCGCCTCGGCGACCCTACCACTTCATAGTCCGGATGCGCCGCTAGCCAACTGTTGAGTCGCTCAATCCCTTTCGTATAAATGTCATAGTCATAGCCGCCGCGCACGCCCAAACTGACAACCGTCATCGGCGCACTGTCTTCTACCTGTACCTCATCGGCCACCGCCTGCGGCACAATCTCTACACTCCGATACAAAAACGAAACCGCCGTTTCCCCTTGCGTCGCCGCTGTCTCCAGCGTTGCCACCGGATACTGCGCTTCTACTGGAGCCGTCATCGAGATGTCATTGTCGCTGATGTGCCGAAACAGCGGCGAAAACCCGCGCGAAGATGCTGACCCCAAGTCTCCTGACACCTGCACCGTCGCTGCCCGATACGCCGGATACCGCTTCACCTCAATTTTCCCATCTGCCGTTGGCTCCGGAAACCCTTCCGGCAAAGGCGCAGATGCCGCGCTATACGCCCCAAACAACAGCGCTCCCGTCAGCACCGCGCCAACAATCAATAACCCCTGCCCTAGTTTCATCGCAGACCTTCACCTTTTCATACAGATGCCTCTAGTCTAGCGAGATTACCAGCAGGCAAGATTAGATACGGGCAGCGGCCTTCCCTTATCGCGACATCAACAACAGAGTTTTACGTCTGAGCTTTGACTATGCGATCGCGCCCTATAGACTGCGCTCAGCATCTCCTCATGTAGACAGCGCTCGGCGATTGTTCATCAGTGATAAAATCCAAGCCAGTACTTTGCCTGCGCCTATGAACGCCTCCCAGCTCATTGCCCAAGACCTGTCAGTCCAGCTTCAGCAGGTAGAGGCGGCTTTGACCCTGCTCGCCGAGGGCGCGACCGTCCCGTTTATTGCCCGCTATCGCAAAGAGTGCACTGGCGAACTCGATGAAGTGCAGCTACGGCAAATCGCTGAGCGCTATGAGTATTTGAGCGAACTGGCTGCGCGTAAGCAGACGGTATTGGAGGCGATCGCCAAGCAAGACGCCCTCACCCCCGACCTCCAGGCTAAAATTGACCGCTGCCAGAGCAAAACCGAGCTAGAAGACCTCTACCTCCCCTACAAACCCAAGCGCCGTACCCGCGCCACCATCGCCAAAGAGCAGGGGTTAGAGCCCTTATCTGCCAAGATTGCCCAGCTCAACGCCAGCGGGCAAAGCGGCATCGACCTCACCAAGATTGCTCAGCCCTACGTGAGCGAGCAGGTGGCAACACCGGACGCTGCCTTGCAGGGTGCCGCCGATATCCTGGCAGAGAGTATGGCAGAACAAGCCCCGCTGCGAGCCTATGTACGCCGTCTGCTTCTACGCCAAGGTCAGCTCACCTCAAAGGTGAAATCTGCCTACCCAGAAGGCACTACCAAATACGAAATGTACCGCAGCTACCAGATAGCCGTGAGCAAAGTTGCCCCTCACAATCTGCTGGCTCTGCTGCGCGGCGATAAAGAAGGCATTCTCAAACTGGCGCTGACCTTTGATGAATCTGCCGTTTTAGACTATCTGCTGAGCACGCAGCTTCGCAGTCGCGACCCGGCCCTGCGGCAGTTTTATGCTGACCTAGTCAAAGATGGCTTTAACCGGCTGATGAAAACCTCGCTGACCAATGAGGTGATTGCGGAGAAAAAAGCCTGGGCTGACGAAGCCTCGATTCAAACCTTTGCCGAAAATCTGCGCAACTTGATGCTTGCCGCGCCCGCTGGCATGAAGCCCACCCTGGGCGTCGATCCAGGCTTTCGCACTGGCTGTAAGGTGGCGGCTATTGGTGAGACCGGTCAGTTTTTAGCGTATGAAGCGATTTATCCGCACACGGGTCAGGGTCGCCGCGCCGAGGCTGCGAAGGTGCTGCGTCGCCTGATTACCACCCATAAAATTGAGCTGATCGCGATTGGAAATGGCACGGCTAGCCGCGAGACGGATGAATTTGTCGGAGAAGTGATCGCTGCTCTAGACCAGCCGCCTACGAAAGTCATGGTTAATGAATCGGGCGCGTCTATCTATTCGGCCAGTGAGGTGGCGATCGCCGAATTCCCCAATCTAGACATCACCGTGCGCGGCGCGATCAGCATTGCCCGGCGACTGCAAGATCCGCTAGCCGAACTGGTCAAGCTCGACCCCAAATCAATCGGCGTCGGCCAATATCAGCACGATGTTGACCAAAAGCGACTGAAGCAAAAGCTTGATGACACCGTAGAGAGCTGCGTCAACTATGTCGGCGTCGATCTAAACACGGCTTCGCGTGAGCTGTTGCAATATGTGTCGGGGGTGAGTGCGGCGATCGCCAACAATATTGTGGCCTTTCGCGATCAGGCGGGGCGGTTTGGCGATCGCCGGTCTCTGCTCAAGGTGAGTAAGCTAGGCCCCAAAGCCTACGAGCAGGCCGCTGGCTTTTTACGCATTCGAGATGGCGACAACCCGCTCGACAATACCGCCGTCCACCCTGAGAGCTACAGTGTCGTCAAAGCCATGGCTCAAGATTTGCAAGTGCCGCTCAAAGCCATACCCCAGGCTACCGACAAGCTCAAACAGCTCAGCCTCAAAAAGTATGTCACCGAGAAAGTAGGAGAGCCCACCCTCCGAGATATTCTCAGCGAGCTAGAAAAACCAGGCCGTGATCCCAGAGCGCAGTTCACCTATGCCAAATTTGCGGCGGGCATCAACGAGATCCGCGATTTGCGACCAGGCATGGTTTTAGAAGGCATCGTCACCAACGTGGCTAATTTTGGCGCATTTGTCGATATTGGCGTCCATCAAGACGGGCTTGTTCATGTTTCACAAATGGCCGACCGATTTGTCAAAGATCCTAAAGAGATTGTACAAGTGGGGCAGGTAGTCAAAGTGCAGGTACTAGAAGTACAAGAAAAGCTCAAGCGCATTGGTCTGAGTATGCGGTTGGACGGCGAAGTCGGCTCAAAAAGTGATGCGCCGAGCGCCGATAAACCAACCCCGACCGTTAACAAATCCAAGTCATCAGCAGTTGACAAACCTCAGCGCAAAGCTGCTGCTGCTGACCAGTCTCCGCCTGCTAGCCAATCCCTCAATCCCGAAGATCTCAAGCATCGCTTCAACCGCCGCCGACCCTAGCTGGCCATTAGCTGCACGCTTTTGGTGTGACAGAACGGCTTTTGCGTTGGCTGTCATCATTTCCTGCCGATGGCGTGCTGACTAACCATGGCGTGCTTCTAGCGATCACTCATATAGTGAGCTGAGTGGCCAAAGCTATAGGAGTCAGCCTTTACAGACAGATTTGCTCTCCCCACTTAGCAGGTGGGCGATCGCTATTCGTCCCCAGTCTGCACTGAAACGGGCGCACTAATCGCCCTGGCATCCAGCCGTAGTTAGCATAGCTGCTATCAGTAGGCGTGGCACCAAAAGAGACCAGCCCCGCCTCCGAACAGTTTTCGATAAGCTGGGCGGCCATTGAGTTCATAACAGCGGGCGAGGCTAAAATGCTCGGTGCGCCGCTGCCTGTCAGAATGAAGCTATAGCCATTGGGCCGACCAGCCGGGCCATCGGTGTAGCCGTGGGGTTGCTGAGTGCGCGTTCTAATTTCGGTATTGGGGAAGGTTCTGAGACGCTGTTCGGTTTGGGCGATCGCCTCGCCGCAGCTTCTTTGCGGCTGGGCTGCAATCGGCGCGGCAAAGCTCACCAGATCAGAGCGAATCCATACGGGTGAAGTCGGGTTCACTGAAACGGGGCGCACCTGATACCAGCGATAGCCAGCCTGGTCATTTTGCTGATCGACAATGCTAAAGCGGGTGCCGTTGACAGCCGTTGCCTGAATAGCAGAATTGGTAGAAGGCGCAGCCCGCAAATTGGCACCGCCGCCGTCGAGGGTGGTCGATACCCAGCCGTCGGCAGGTCGGGCAAAGGCATGTTGGGGCAAAGCTAAGCAGAGCGCAGCCGTGAGACCGGCTCCCGTGAGCAAAGAGATCAAACGTTTCATGACGATTTAGAGCGTTGTTTTATGGGTAAGTGCCAGAGGCGCTCTGCTCGGTGGGCCAGGGTTCCTCTCAGGGAAAATCGTACCCTGTTTCCAGGGCAGCTGGCGCAGCAACGGAGCCCCCAGACTGTTGGCAATGCAGGCATGAAAGGCATTTGCAGGCGCTTTTAAAAAACGCAATTTTTGGTTTTGCACCGGACGAAACATGGGTTTTTGCCTCCTGAGTGAAAGCGCTTGGGCGATCAGTGGCCTGTCGGTCTGCGAGCTGCCGTATAGGGCAAACCTTCTCTACATCAACTTATCAGCAGCTGATTCCAGATTTCTGCCGCGAGCCAGCCCTCGGCTGAACTCTTACAGGCTATGACGAGACCGTGTCAAATCTAACCAGGTTACAAATTTGGTAACCACGGCTAACCACCGAGAAAGCTAAATCAAATTGCACCTGCGGACAGAGGGTTTAGGCTAGCGTGCTCATCTACCTTGACAGACAAGACCTAACAAACAAGACCTGACAAACAAAACCCCAAAAACGGGTCCTTAAAACAGCATGGCAGCGGCATACGATTATGATTTGGTAGTGATCGGGGCGGGCTCCGGCGGACTATCACGGCAAAGCGGGCAGACAAGTTGGGTAAAAAGGTGGCGATCGCCGAAAAAAACGTCATCGGCGGCACCTGCGTCAATCGCGGCTGCATCCCTACCAAGCTGATGATCTACGCCGCCGAATTTGCCAAGCAACAAGAGATCGCCAGCGGCTATGGCTGGATAAATCCCAAAGGAAAATTCGCCTGGCCCAGCTTTAAGCAAGCGATGGACAATCACGTTCGCGCTATTCGGCAAAAACAGATCGAGAAGCTGGAAGGCATTGATATCCTGCGCGGGCAAGCCACGTTTATCGATGCCCATACGCTAGAGATAGAGGGCCAAAAGGTCACCAGTGAGTTTGTTCTCATCGCTGTCGGTGGCCGACCGACCATGCCAGATCTGCCGGGCATAGAGCACGCTATCGACTCACGTCAAATTCTCAATTTAGACACGCTGCCCGACTCTTTTTTAATCGCGGGCGGCGGCTACATTGGGGTCGAGTTTAGCCAGGTGCTGCGCTGCTATGGTCGTCAGGTCACCTTAGTAGAGTCAAATCCCTGCGTGCTAAACGGGTTTGATCAAGACATTCAGGCGCGAGTCAAACAAACCCTGATAGATGACGGAATAGCGCTCATGGACGACACTCGCTTGAAAAAAATTGAAAAAGGAACAGACTGCTTAGCCGCCGATCTGAGCAATGGTAAAATCGTAAAAACCGACCAGATTCTCTGCGCGCTAGGTCGCACGGCCAACACCGATACGCTCAATCTGGCAGCGGTAAACATTGACACCGAAAAAGGGATGATTGTTGTCGATCCGCAGGGACGTACTCAGGAGCCTAACATTTTTGCCATTGGCGACTGTACGGCCACGATGCTGCTAACGCCCGTCGCCAAGGCAGAAGGCACCACCGCAGCTGAGGCTATGTTCGGCGACAGTTCAGCTCAGGTGGACTACTATTGGATACCTTCGGCGGTGTTCATGCATCCAGAAGTGGCGATGGCTGGGCTGACTGAGCAAGCGGCCCGCGATCGCTACGGTCAAATAGAGATCAAATGCAACACTTTCACGCCGCTAAAATACGCCATCACCAGCAACCCAATCGAGGCGCTGATCAAGCTGATCATCGATCCTAAGACGCAAAAGATTATCGGCATTCATATGGCAGCGCCGCGAGCCGCTGACCTGGTACAGGCGCTGGTACCGGCTCTAAAGCGAGGGCTTACCGCTGCTGAGCTAGCGCAAACTATTGGCATTCATCCTTCTACAGGGGAAGAGCTATTTTGTCTCTAGCCTGCGCCGATTAGCCGCTTTGTGTCTAGCTGCTTTTCTCAGAGAAGCGGCGATAGGCGAAGAAGGCGATCGCAATCAGACTAAAGGAAAACAGCGTCGTCAGCGTGCCGACCGCGTACAGTGCCGGAGAAGTCACATTGGTCGTCATGCCAAAGATCTCTAAAGGCAGCGTGTTGTACTGCCCGGAAACGAGAGAAGTCCGGGTAAATTCGTCGTAGGAGAGCGTAAAGGTAAGCAGGCCAACGCCCACCAGACTGGGCAAAATCAGCGGTAGAATAATCTCCCAAAAGGTCTTGGTATCGTTTGCGCCCAGGTCTTTAGCAGCTTCTTCGTAAGTGGGGTTAAACCGGTTAAAGATGCCGAGCATAATTAAAAAGGCGATCGGCAGTGTCCAGGTCAGATGAGCCCCCAACCCAGAGCTAAACCAGTTGGTCGGCCACCCCAATACCTGAAACATCACTCCGAGTCCCAAAGAGATCAGAATGCTGGGCACAATCAGGCTAGCAATCGTCAGGTAAAACAGCAGGGTAGCGCCTCTAAAACGCTGGCGAAAGGACATTGCTGCCAGCAGCGACATACTGGCAACCAGTACAGTGACAATGGCCCCTAACATGAGCGATCGCTGAAACGGCTCGATAAAGTTGCCCACTCGCTGCTCTTGAAAAACCTGCCCTAGCCAGTAAACGCCAAAGCTGCGCACCGGAAAAGTCAAATTGCCATCAGGCCCCTGCAGCGACAAGATGAAGATGGTGATCATCGGGCCGTAGAGGAACAAAATAAACAGGCCAAAGAAGGCCGCAAGTAGGTAGAAGGAGAGCGATCGCTTTTTCATCAATATTAAATTCCCAACTAAATTCCCAACTAAATTCCCAACTAAATTCTCAACTCTCTACAGCTCTTTACGAATATTGACCACACGCAAAATCGATATAACCAGCAGCATTGTCACTATCAGCAACACAATCGCGTTAGCCGCCGCCAGCGGATACTGCAAACTGCCGATCTGCGTCTGAATGAGCTTCCCTACCGAAGCCGCCTGCCCGCCGCCCATCAGCCGCACCGTAATAAATTCTCCCATCACCAGCGTCACAATAAAAATTGAGCCAATGGCAATACCGGGAGCTGACAGCGGTAAAGTCACTTCTCTAAAAACATCAAGCCCCGATGCGCCCATGTCTTCAGCAGCCGTAATTAGAGTGCGATCAATTCGCATCAGGCTATTAAAGATAGGCGCAATCATAAAAATGATGTACAGATGCACCATCCCCAGCACTACCGCAAAGTCTGAATAGAGCAAAAACTCAAGCGGCTGGTTAATCAGTCCGGCCCCTTGCAGCAGTTGGTTGACCAGGCCCTCCCGGCCTAACAGCGGCAGCCAGGAGATCATGCGAATCACGTTAGATGTCCAAAAAGGAATCGTGCAGACCAAAAACAGCAGCACTTGCCAGCGCAGTTCCTTAACGCAAAACGCCAAAAAGTAAGCCACCGGATAGCCAATCAGCAGCGTAAACAGCCACACTAAGCCGACAAACTTAAAGGTGTTGAGATAGGTCTTAAGCGTGACATCAGACGTAAAAATGCCGATGTAATTATCTAGCGTAAAAGCGGGCGTCATGGAGTAGCCATTAAACTCCCAAAAGCTGACGACGCCAATCAGGACAATGGGAAAAACCAGGAACAGGGCGAGTGCGATCGCCTGCGGTGCCGCTAGGAAATAAGGCTTTAAAGTTGACCAGGATCTAGTCATGGGAGTACTTAGTGAGAGAGTGGCCTGTATCCGATATTTTGCCGCAGAAGCTTGATAGGGCGCACGACGGTACGCCCCGATAGCCCATCATCAGCCAATGGCAACCAGCCAATCACAATCAGCCAATAGCAATCAGCCAATCACAACAGTCAGCTAATCTATGAAGCAATAAACTCGTTCCACTTTTGCACCAGATACGTATTCTCATCCATCGTCGAGTTCCAAACCACAATATTGCCAAAGCGCTCTTCAAAAGAACCGCCATCGCGCTCAGCGCCAGCCTTTGCCAGCGTCTTCCCAAAAGGATCAACAATATCTTCGGGGGCAGCTTTGCCCTCATACCAGTAAGCCCACTCAGCCGGAGACATAAACTTCTTAGTCGTTTCAGGAACCGCGCTGTAGTATCCCTGACGCCCTAAGAACGCGCCCACCCAGCCATCTAGCATCCAGTTAAAATACTCGTAGGCCGCATCTAGCTCAACCCCATCCAGATTTTTAGAAAGACCCACACCGCCACCCCAGCCGCGATAGCCCTCCTTAAGCGGCGCATAGACACACTCAATGCCTTGAGACTGAACGGCCGTAACCGCTGGTGACCACATTGACTGTAGTATTACTTCGCCAGAGGTCATCAGATTGACCGACTCATCAAACGTCTTCCAGAAGGCACGAAACTGACCGTTGGCTTTTTGTTCTTTAAGAATGTCTATGATCTGATCGATTTCGGCTTGGGTCATGTTGCCCTTGTCGGCAAAGGTCATCAGACCCAGCGACTCCGCTACCATCGCCGCATCCATAATGCCAATTTGAGGGATGTCCAGAATAGCGGTTTTACCCTTAAATTCCTCGTCAAACAGTTCACCCCAGCTCTGGATCTCTTTGCCGACCAGATCGGGGCGGTAGCCCAACGTGTCCGCATTGTACTGAAAAGGAATCAGCGTCGCGTAGTCAGTCGGCGTCGGAGAAAATTCGGTCGCATCTGGCCCGTTTACGTACATCACCCTGTAAGGCGCGGTCCCTTGAGAAGTCTCAACCGGCATCCCTTCAAACTCGCCAGCGGTAAAGAAAGGGACGATCTTATCCCAGTTCTTGATCCTGGCCACCTCAATCGGCTGAAGATTGCCCGAAGGTACGACTAGGGGCAGGCTGAAATATTCTCCATCGAAGATATCGTACTGACCGGGCTGAGTGATGGCGATCTGATTATTTTCTTCGGTGCTGAGCGCTCGCATATCTAGCTTAAAGCCCAGATCTTCTTGTGCTTTATCGCGGATCTCGTTGATTTGCGAAACGCCAGTACCAATTAGTCGCAGCGTCACATCTTTAGTCTTGTTGGCGTTGACTTCGGGGCCAGTGGCCGGATTGTCGGGTGTGCCCTCGGCAGCGGTCTCAGGCTTGGTGCAGCGAGCAGTGGCAAGAGCTGCGCCCGTAGCAAGTCCGGTTTGAATCAGTCGTCGGCGAGTAAATTTAGGCATGCGCTTGAATTACTAAACAATGAATGAACAACTTTGGGCAGTAAACATCGAAGCCGTAAACAACTTAGGTTAAGCAAAAGTAAAGAGACGATTTCTTTGCCTTAGCTTAAGCTTTGAGAGTCACGGGCTCAATACGGCAGAAAAACACACTCCTGAGCTGACCAGCGAACGGTCACCGGTTGCCCTACTGCTAGCTCGGATGTCACCCAGTCTGTCGTTCGCACCTTATGTAGCAGCATCTGGTCAGTGGCTTCTACCCTGAGTGTGACACGGGTGACGTAGCCAGTCAGCTCGACATCGGTAATCCGGGCTGTCAGGTGATTAGCGTAGGGAACAGGCGCAGTCGATGAGTCCGACTGCGCAGTGAGGTGAATCAAATCGGGACGGACAGAGCAGGCGGCGACTGAGCCCGCCAGTGTAGCTGTACCCTGACAGAAGAAAGTACCTAAACCATCGGCGTCTAATTCAATGAGGTCTTTGCCCTTTTCGTCGGGTACAGCATTGACGACGGTGCCGCTAAAAATGTTGTTGTCACCGATAAATTTGGCGACAAACTGCGAAGCTGGCGTATTAAACAGCTCTGCGGGCGTCGCCACCTGGTCGATATGGCCGTGATTCATCACCACAATCTGATCGGAGAGCGAAAAAGCTTCTTCTACGTCGTGAGTGACTTGTAAAAAAGTGAGCCCGAACCGTTGCTGGATTTTTCTGAGTTCGCCGCGCATTCGCACCCGCAGGTTCTCATCTAGGGCACTCAGCGGCTCATCGAGCATGAGCACCTGCGGGCGATTGACTAAGGCTCGGGCCAGGGCAATGCGCTGCTGCTGACCGCCGCTGAGCATACTGGGCTTACGCCCGGCGGTGTGGCTCAGCCCGACTAGCTCTAAAATATCATCGACGCGCTGGGTGCGTTCGGCTTTGGCAATGCCTTTCATCTTCAGGCCAAATTCGATGTTTTGCCAGATGGTTTTGTGTGGGAAAAGCGCATAGTTTTGAAACATCATGGCGGTGTTGCGCTGGGCGGGCGGCAGGTGGGTGACGGGGCGATCGCCGATATACACCTCGCCGCTGGTCACACTCTCGTGCCCGGCAATCATCCGTAGCGCCGTTGTCTTACCGCAGCCGCTCGGCCCGAGCAAACAGCAGTAGGCCCCTGCCGGAATATCTAACGTGATATTTTCAATGGCAGTAACAGCGCCATATTTTTTGGTCACCGACCGTAGCGAGACACCTGCAGCAGCGCTCTTCTGCGAGATCGCTGGGGAGATTGCTTCAGACTGGGTAAGCGGAGACTGAGGCTCAGTAGTTGTTTTCATGAGAATTATTAACCTGCAGTTGAGCAGCGATAGTGCTGGTCGAGGCGAATGAGCGTGTGTAGCAAAACGTTGGCTCCCTGGGCGCAGTGCTCCGGAGAGGTGTACTCGGTTTCGGCGTGGCTAATACCGGCTTCGCTGGGCACAAAAATCATGCCCATATCGGTGATTTGGGCCATCTCCTGGGCGTCGTGGCTGGCCCGGCTGGGCAACTGCATGTAGCTCAGCGAGAGGTCTTCACACACCTGAGCGATCGCCGTCTGAATGCGAGAATTCGCCAGGGCCGACTGGTTGCGCAACAGTGGCGACAGCTGAATGCGGGTTTCTGTTTCGGCGGCGATCTGAGCCATTTCAGCTTCTAGCTTTGTCATCAGCTGATCTAGATGGTCTTCATCGAGATCGCGAATATCGAGCGATAGCTCTACCCGATCTGGAATCGTATTGGCTACGTTGGGAGCTACGTCTAGCTGCCCGACGGTTGCCACCTGATCGCCGGGCCGATTGCCCAGAGCGTGAACCGCTAGCACTAGCCGAGAGGCCGCTACCAGCGCATCTTGCCGCAGATGCATAGGCGTTGTCCCGGCGTGACTGCCCCGACCTTCTACGGTGAAGATGTAGCGCTGCTGAGCGACGATTCCGGTGACAATGCCAATCTCTTTTTGAGCGCTTTCTAAGACTGGCCCCTGTTCTATATGCAGCTCTACAAAAGCAGCCAACTCAGCCGAGGTCAGCCGGACATCGGCTCGTTTTGACCAGTCGCCGCCGACCCTGGCCAGACAGCTTTGAATGGGTTCGCCATCGGTGCTGCGATAGGGTAGGGCATCGCTGCCCAGGTTGCCAGAAAGGGCTTTGCAGCCAACCATAGTGCGCTCCTCGTCAGCAAAGACAATCAGATCGAGCGGATGGTCTAAGCTATGGCGGCGATCGCGCAGCGTCCGGATCACTTCCAGCCCCGCCAAGACGCCATAAGTACCGTCATAGTGCCCAGCATTGGGTACTGTATCAATGTGAGAGCCAGTGGTGAGCGCCGGCGCTTGTTCAAATCGCCCCGGATAGCGTCCGATAATATTGCCTGCCGGGTCAATCCGCACCTGCATACCCGACTCGCGCATCCACTGCTGAATCAGGTCGCGAGCAAGACAGTCTTCTGGGCTAAAGGCAAGGCGCTGCACACCCCCATTAGGCAGCGCGCCGATATTGGCCAGATCAGCGATACTTTCCATCAGCCGGTCTTGGTCGACCTGAAGCTTTGAAACGAGACTTACCACTCATGCCCTCCTGAGGGTTGTAGATGCTCTGTAAACGATCTTTAATACCCCCAGAAACAATTTTCTGGGTAATAGGATACTGCTTGAGGCTTTTTCTTCCCGACATTGTATATATGTATACTGTATACAATTGATCAGGCAGCGAAACTGTATCAGGTTTATCTATAGCGTTACCCGGATGCATTCGGGTAACGCGAGTCACTTGGCCTGTTGTTATGCAAAGGTTTTACCTGCGTTGCTGTATTCAAGCCAAGTGGCCAACGCTATAGAACGGGTGGCTGATTAGTGATGCTTGGCTGATTGTGCCTCAGGTGCAGCGATTGACTTATGAAATAGCCTGTCTGCATACCGAGAAATCCGCCAAGTGCTACATCCGCGCTTACTTCTCGTCTCGTTTTAAGCTTATATTTCTCTCAATTTCTCAGAGGTAGTGCATAATGTCCGACGCGGCTTCGGCAGTTAAACATGTTTTCATTTGCGGCTCAGCCCTGCGCGGTCAGCCCGACCATCAAAACCTCCAGTCTGCGACCTTCCTGCGCGAAGCTAAAACAGCGCCCAGCTACCGGCTGCATGCGGTTAAAGACGGCTGGCATCCTGGCATTTATCAGACCGAGACAAACGGCATCTCGATTCCTGGTGAAGTGTACGAACTCACAGCAGAGCAGTATAACTATCTGGTTTCGACAGAGCCGCCCGATATGTACCCGGCAGAGGTGACGCTAGAGGATGGGGAAAAGGCGATCGCCATGCTCTATCCCAAAGCCCTCATAGACGAAGGCGGCTGGCCCGACATTTCCGACATTGGCGGCTGGGCAGCCTATAAAGCGCAGCAATAGAAAATCAGCGGAAAAAAGCGTCCTTGCCATCGTCGCCCGCAAGACCTGCGCCAACAGTATCGGTAATACCGGCAGTAGCGCCTTCTCTATGTTCATACTCTGCAGCCGCTGTGTCACCCCAGCCGGTAAATGATATAAATTCCATCCCAAAACCGGTTGTTGGCTCCTCCTTCGGAGTATCGCTTTATAATGAGAACAAGAGCGATCATCGGATGCCTATGGTAACCCTACAGCTTAGACAAATCAAAGTATTGCCAAGTCAACGTGTTGATTTGGAAGGCATCGGCTGGTCAGAATTTGAAGCCATCTTAGCTGAACTAGGAGAAAGTCGCAGTACTCGCATTGCCTACAATAACAATACGCTGACGATTGTGGCCCCTCTCTTTCGGCATGAAAAATCTAAAGTTGCCTTAGGCGATATTGTCAAAGTTTTGCTAGATGAACAAAACATCGACTATGATTCATCCGCTTCTACAACCCTGAAGCGCCAGGATCGGGGTAAAGGCGTTGAGCCAGATGACTCATTCTACATTCAAAACTACGAGCGGGTACTCAACAAAGACCGAATCGATCTTACGGTCGATCCACCACCGGATCTTGCGATTGAGGTAAATCTCACCTCTAAAACTCAGGCGAACCTTTACGCAGCCTTGGGCGTTCCAGAACTGTGGCGATACGATCAAGACTGCCTTCGCATAGATGTTTTGCAGGCAGGGCGATATGTTCAGGTCGAGGAAAGCCCTACCTTTCCCGGCTGGCCAATCGTTGAACTTGCTGATAAATACATGGCCAGAGCCAGAGAAGTGGGCCAAGGCCGAGCCGTTAGGGAGTTGCGTCAACAGGTGCGCAAGCGACTGGCCGATTTAGGATGAGCGGCGGCTTTTGAGGACGGGTTTAGATGCTGATGTCAGCTAAATTTGAGTATGTTTGGAGTCACTTGAAATGGCCTCTCCCAATTCAGAAGTAGCGCCTGAGTCTGACAGTCTCTACGAGAGCGATTTTTACGCTTGGACGCAGCGACAGTCTTTACTTTTGCGCAACCAGCAGTGGCAACAAATAGACCTGGTCAATGTGATTGAGGAGATTGAGTCTTTGGGCAGGCAACAAAGACAAGAACTGCGAAATCGCCTAGCGGTGCTAATAGGTCACCTCTTGAAGTGGGAATATCAGCGCGAGAAACGCAGTCGTAGCTGGCTGGCGACCATCAGCATTCAGCGATTGGACATCAGCGAACTGATCGCAGACAACCCAAGCCTTAAGCCCTACCTCAGCGAAGCTTTAGAAACTGCCTATCGCAAAGGGATAATGCTGGCCATGAAAGAAACCGATCTACCTCAGAAAACGTTTCTGACTGGCGTAACGTACTCGCTAGAGGCCATTTTGTCAGAAAGTTTTTATCCGGGTGAAGCCAGTGGGCTAGTCGAACCTAACCTGTAATCTCCAGTAGGCTCGACTGATCTGACATGATCTGACTATGTTATCTAGATGATGAGCGGCGAGGCTGAGCGCTGCCGGAGCGACTCTTGATGACCGGAGTGGGCGATCGCCCACTCCCACTTGGCCGAGAAGACGACCGACCGCGACTGCCGCCACTTGAAGATCTCCCGCCATCACGCGGATTGTTACGTCCATTGGGAATCGGCTCAGGCGGAATCGACGGATCTGGGTCGTAGCCAGCAATCACTTCCTTGGGAATCTCTCGTTTGAGCAGCCGCTCAATATCTCTGAGCAGCGATTTCTCATCTACGCAGACCAGAGAGACTGCCTGACCCTCGTTACCGGCCCGCCCAGTGCGGCCAATCCGATGTACGTAGTCTTCAGAGACGTTGGGTAATTCAAAATTGACGACATGAGGCAGCATGTCAATGTCCAAACCGCGAGCGGCAATGTCTGTAGCGACTAAAACCCGCACGTTCCCCGCTTTAAAGGCAGCGAGTGCCCGAGTGCGCGCTCCCTGGCTTTTATTGCCGTGAATAGCCGCAGCCGTGAGGCCGTCTTTTTCCAGATGCTTGGTCAGGCGATTTGCGCCGTGCTTGGTGCGAGTAAACACCAGCACCTGCTGCCAGTTGCGAGAGCCGATAATAAATGAGAGCAGCTCGCTCTTGCGATGGCGATCTACTGGATACACAAGCTGATCGACGCTTTCGGCAGGGGCGTTAGCGCGGGCGACTTCTATGAGCTGGGGCGATCGCAAAAAACTATCGGCCAGCTTTTTGATCGGCCCTGAAAAAGTTGCCGAAAATAACAGCGTCTGCCGCTGCTCAGAAACCAGCGTCAAAATCTTGCGAATGTCGTGGATAAAGCCCATGTCCAACATGCGATCAGCTTCATCGAGCACCAAGATCTCCACCTGAGACAGATCGACCGTTTGCTGATTGACATGGTCGAGCAGACGACCCGGCGTGGCGATTAAGATATCGACGCCCTGGCGTAGCTTAGAAATCTGCGGATTGATCTTTACCCCGCCAAAGACGACCGTTGAGCGCAGCGGCAGGTACTTACCGTAGGTGGCAACGCTTTCTCCTACCTGAGCGGCTAGCTCACGAGTCGGCGTGATTATCAGCGCCCGAATCGAGCGGTGTCCGGTCTGAGCCTGGGCCGACCGAGACTTGATGATCGGGCCAGACGACTTAGCGGCCCGTTTGCCTGCCGGTTGGGCAGTAGCCGCAGCCATCTCCTGGGCAGATTGGGCTGGCAGGTTCTCACAGAGCCTTTGCAGCAGCGGTAGGGTAAAGCCCGCTGTTTTACCGGTGCCTGTCTGAGCGCTGGCCATCACGTCGCGGCCCTGCGCAATTACCGGAATAGACTGGCGCTGAATGGGTGTAGGTTCGCTGTAGCCTTGCTCGCTAACTGCGCGCAAAAGTTCGGCCCGTAGACCGAGAGTATCGAAAGTCATAAGCTGAAAAAATTGCTCCTAAGCAATTGTCTGAGGTGCCCTATCCCAAACGCAGTGCACGGGACTAGCCTAAGAGCAGAAGTCATAAAAGGGTTTGAAGCATTGCTAGCGGTGACTGGTTAGCCCGCCCGTAAGCAAATATCGCTTCTGGCACTCGCGCAGACTAGATGCGCAGCCAAGGCACCATCCTAACAGACTTTTGAAGGAAAGGCGGTATTGCCGCAAGTCGTCACTAACGTCGTCTGCCTAAGTCTCTGCCAGGCAGCCATTCAGCCAGTTAACCAGGTCAGCAGTTACCACCTCGGCATCGAGGTCATTATGAGGCTCGTGGTAGCTACCAGGGTAGAGATTGAGCGTCTTATCAGGCGTTTGAATCTGCTGAAAAATCTGATGGCTGCCAGCGGGTGCGATGATCGGATCAGCTTCTCCGTGGATCAGCAAAATTGGCAGCTGTAGCTGATCAATATGAGCTTTTACCCACTGAATGGTATCAAGGGTCTCGGTGCCCCAACGCAGCGTCACACAGGAGTGAACCAGCGGATCGTCGGCAATCTGATCAGTTACTTCCGGGCAGCGAGAAAGGCCACTTTTATCGAGCCCCATGCGCAGCGTCAGACGCGGTAAAAGTCCGGAGAGCAGACGAGCCAGTGCAATTCGCGCCGAACTAGCCGTGCTGTTAAAAGGCTGAATAGGCGGCGCGCTGACTACGATCCCCCGAACGTTTACCGCTTGAAACTGAGGTGACTGAGCGCCGCGCAGCACATAGTCAAGCACAATCAGACCGCCTAGACTGTGCCCCATCAGAAACAAGGGCGCGGTTGGCTCCTGTTGGCGAACCATCTGTAGAAAAGCCTGAGTATTTTTGCGATAGTCCTGCCAGTGGTCGATATGCCCCCGCTGCCCTTCAGACCGACCGTGCCCCTGATTGTCAAAAGCAAAAACCGCGTAGCCCTCTGCTGTCAGTGCCTTGACCACATTGCAATAGCGCCCCGAGTGTTCGCCCAGGCCATGTATCAAAGCCAATACGCCTCGGATTGGTGATCCGGCTGTGGCTGATGGATTAGCGTCTGCAGCTGATATATCAGCCGTCGTTTCTGTCAGCGAAGGCGGATACCAGCTCTGGTAGAAAAGCTGGAGAGAATTTGAGCCGCTAAAGGTGCCCTCAGAGACACCTTGTGAAGAAGTTTGGGTCGAGGTCATTACGGCTAAATCAGGCGTATTCTAGTGACGTATTCAGAGCGGTGTCTTCAGGTCTATTTTGAGTGTCTGGTGTATCACAGTTTACTCTGTACTCAATCTACAAGATTTCGATAGTTCCTTGCTGTCCATCAATACGGACACGCTGGCCAGTCGTCAGTCGCTGAGTGGCGTCGGTGACATCCATCACAGCAGGAATGCCGTACTCGCGGGCGACGATGGCTCCATGCGAGAGCTGACCGCCGACTTCCGCGACCAGTCCACCGATGCGAGCTAGTAGAGGCGACCAGCCAGCATCGGTGTAGGGCACTACTAAAATGGTTTGGGCATCAATAGTCTGGGCATCGACAGTCTGGGCCTCGACAGTTGGGAAATCCTGAGTTGAGGAGCTAGCTGACGGGGCGCTGAAGTCGGCGGCATCTGCCAGATTTTCTAACACGCGCACGGTGCCTTCAATCTGTCCGGCACTGGCCCCAATACCGCGCAAAATGCCTGCTGAGATCAGGGGCTTAGCGGCAACGGGTACTGGCGGGGCCTGACCGTAGACCAGGTAGGGAGCCCGGTACTTACCCTGACGCTGCCAGAGCGCTTTGGCGGTATCCACTTTAAGCTGCAGCTCGGCGGCAGGTAGAGGGGCGGTTATTTGGGTGCGAATATCGGTCCAGGTGAGGAAAAAGATATCGCCTTGCAGCGCTAGTTTGCCTGACTTCAGCCAGTGGCTTTCTAAGGTGACAAAGCAGCTTCGCAGAACGGCTAGCAGCCGGTCGTAGACTTCTGCGACCCGGCCTTTTAAGTCTAAGCGGGCCTGCACCTGGCGATCGCGCCATCCGGTCACCGCTTTACGCTCAGCAGGCGGCGCGGGTGGGTCAAACAGATATTGAGTCAGCAGTTCGCGGACAGGCTGCGGCGACTCGCGCCAGGTGGGCACTGCAATATCAGTCGCGACTTCGCTCAAGTAGCCATATTCATCTAAGAACTGGTCAAGCTGGTCAAAAGCTAGCTGACCGTCGGGATGCTCAGAAAGAGCTGCAAACAAAGAGGCTCCGTTGCTCGGCGGCGTGCGCGTATCGGAATCAGGGTCTGTACTGATATCTGAACTTAAGCCGAGTTCGGGGAGGAGCGATCGCAGCTGAGTCGCCATTTTCTTTAAATCTTCCAGCGCTCGCAATTCGGGATTGCGGCGACTGTCAAGCGCGGCCAAATCTACCTTGAAGATGGCCTGCCGCAAGGCTAAGCTCAGCGGAGCCAAAATATTGAAGTAAGTGGCTTGCTCCAGCAGAGAGAGGACTTCGGTAATGCGTTCGGCGATCGCACCTTCTGAGAGCTGTGCCAAAGGTTGCTGCCGCCAGTGCTGCAGGGCCGGGCTAAAGACGCTCTGATCGGCCTGGGCAAACTCAGCCGGTAGCGACATCTCTTGCCGCAGTAATCGCAGCAGCCCCGGCGCATTGCGCAGGGTGACCAGCAGCGGCGGGCGGCTAAACTTAGCCCCTCGGGTCAAAAACTCCAGACTGTCGGGCGGCAGGCCCATGCGGGTGAAGATATCGCCCAGCAGCGTGGCATTAAAGTAGGCGCGGGCATAGTGCAGCGTGGCCGTTTGCGAAAAGTCGAGATCGGCGGCTCGATTTTTAAGCACGGTTGTAAACAGATCGCCCCAAACGCCACAGGTCAGCGGCTGATTAATCGACCAGGTGAGCGGGCGGATGACGCCCGGAATCACCTCAGCAGCGATTTTTCGCGTCCAGATCGGTAGCAATGTGGTGATCGGGCGGCTTTGCAACACCCAGAGCTGCTCGCCATCAAAGGTCCACTCAATGTCTTGCGGCACGCCATGACAGCTATTTTCGATATGACGCGCGAGATAAGCCACCTGCTGAATCAGCCGCAGCGGCACCTGCCCCTGACCGTTCACAGGCAGCGTCTCTTCTGGCGGCAGCTCCCACGTCCCTGAATGGGCCGCTGAATGGGCTGACGGCTCGCTCACACTGACCTGATAGCGCTCCGGTGTAATCTGCCCCGAAACCACCCGATCAGCGCCGCCTGGCAGCGCCTCTACTGCCACCACCTCGCTGGCTTGAGTGATCGGGTCGCGGCTAAAAGCAACGCCCGAAAATACCCCGGTGATGTAGGGCTGCACCAGCACTGTCATTTTGCCCTCGGGCAGGCCCCGATCCCGGCGGTAGCGAAGGGCGCTAGGTCGGTTGTAAGCTTCAAAACAGACGGCGATCGCTTGGCCCAAAGCCGCTGTGCTCATAATTTCAGTGACTGAGACGTACTGACCGGCTGCTGAAGCGGTGAGACTATCTTCGCCAATAGCGGAAGATCTGGCGACGACCGGGTCTGCTGCGCTCGGTGAAACCGCTGCAATCAGCGCTGCTGGATCATCACCCGCAGGCAGCACATAGCCCGGCGGCACCGGATAGCCCCAGGCGTAGAGCTGAGACAGGGTCGCGGCTTTATTGCCAACTTCGTCAGCCGACAAAACGGTAGATAGGGATTTGAGGGCGCGATCGCCTTGAAAAAACCGAAACAGCCGCCGTGAGTTTCCGGCACTTTGGGTCGCAGGCATCTCTAGATCATCCGGTATTTTTTGATAAATCCAGGCAATCAGCCCAGATAGACAGGCCACTATCAGCACCCGCATTCCATCCGCAGGATGTCGCAGCGCGGTGAGCACTGGCATCAGCACCAGCACCAGCAGTCGCCCCTGCTGCCGCATTCGAAAAACGGTAAAGCCAAACAGACTAATCAAGAAGACCAGACCTGTCACCACCGGATCGTAGACCAGAAAACCCCAGGCGACATTCGTTGTGCCCGCTCCCTGACTGCCCCAGTACCGGCCCATCACTAAAAATATGAGAGAAAGCACCGGCCAGATCGGGTCACCGCCAAAAAAATAGCGGGCAATCAGCACGGCGACGATGCCTTTCATCGCCTCAGCCGCCACAGAAAGCAAGCCAACAGCTGTGCCCCCATGATAGAAAGCGGCAGAGACACCCACATTGCCTGTCCCAATTTTGGCGAGCTGCTTACCCGTCAGCAGCCGGACAATCCAGCCTGTCAGCGGCAGCGCACCCAGCACCGGAACCAGCGTAAAAATCAGCAGTGCGCCGATGACTTGAGCCATAGTTTAGTCACAAGTTAGTCACTATGCATGACAGAGAAGGTCAGTGACTGGCAAAAAAGCTGATGGGTCCACTAGTCATATCAGCTGTTGAGCATTCGCTGTGTAGCGATTCTACGATGGCAAGCGACACAAAAAAAAGACGTTAGTTAGGACGGTGAAAATTCATCCCGCATCAACTAGCGCTACACCAGCGCCCTAACTTCACTCGTAGAACTAGCAGCAGAGTAAATGAGGAGAACTGTCTTGAGCGGCTCATTTTTCTGCAAATTGTTATTTTTACAGTTGATTTAAACGCCCTAAAGCTGCTCTGCTGTCTACAGCGTCAGTCTACAGTGCCGGTGATACGGTAAACCCGTGCGGATTTACGAACTTTTGGGGCGAAAGCTCTAGGTGAGCTACCTCGCTCGCCTGATGGCTCTACTAACGCTGACGAACAGGCGCTGACGAAAAGACCAAACTGCTATTTACTTCACAGGACCTTAAGCATGACTTTTGGGGATATAGCGCTCCTGCTCAAAAGCGATCGCCCCCGGCGGTTGGCAGCCTGTCTTTTTGCCCTGAGTGCGCTGCCTGCTCTTTCAGCGCCAGCGCTGGCCCAGAGAGGCGTTGATGACCCTGCCGCATCTCGTCAGCCGCACGTTGCGCAGATGTTGCCAGAAAACACCCCCATTGCCTTTTTTCTGACTACGCAAGCGGCAGACTGGCAGGCGCTAGAACAGTTTGAGCTATTTGCTAAGATTGCCGCCTTTACCGGCGGCGGCGTCAGTCCGCTGAATTTGCCAATTCTACTGCCGGGCATAGACTATGCCCGCGACGTTCAGCCCTGGATTGGTGAGCAGGTGGCGATCGCCGTCTTACCCGATACCACGCCCCGCAGCATTGCCGTCAGCGATATTGCCGCTACCACGCTGACGGTCGTTCCGGTCGCCAATCAACAGGCACTACCGCCTTTCTTAGAACGCTTGGAAACTGCCCGCGCTGACGAAGTTCCTGAAAAGAGCACTTACGAGGGAGTAGCGCTATGGGTATGGCCGACTCGCACCGAAAGCTATGACGATTACTATGACGACGATTGCTACGAAGCAGATTGCGCTGACGATGATTACGAGCAGCCCGCACCGCTACCTGAGCCGACGACAGATCCCCCAGCAGTAGGCGCTGCCAAAGCAGTCTCTCCGCCGACTCCTCAGCGATTGCCCGTACCCGGTGAATTCGAAGAAGGAGACTATATCTACCGGATACCGGGCCTTGCGGTTGCCATCTTAGACAACTACCTGGTATTCGCTCAGGAGCCAGCCGCCTTAAAAACGCTGATTGACTATCAGCAGTTAGCTAAGCCCTCGCTGGCCGACAGTGCCTTGTTTTTGCGATCGCAATACACCGACTCAGAAGGAGCGATCGCTCGCTTTTATGCCAACTTGTCAGAAACCGTTAAGTTCAACCTCGACGGCGGACTATCTGGCTTCAACTCACCGCTACCAGGGCTCCCGACTCCTTTTCCGGGATTGCCCGAACTCATACCGCAGCTGACGTTGCCTTTAGAAGCGCGATCGCTCACCGCCAGCGCCTTACAAGGGGTAACCATTGACAGCCTGATTTACCTGCAGGCAGAAGGCATCCGGCTCCAGGGACGACTCTACGGCAACGACCTGGTGCGCAGCGTCGCTACTCCCGAGCTGCCAGAGGCGGATTCAGCGCTGAGCTTTGTCCCGGCCCCCGCCTATTCGCTCAATAGCGGTCGCGATCTGGCCGGGCTGTGGCGGCAGATTGCGGCAAGTCTAGCCCTGAGCGAACCTACTCGCGAATTTTTACAGCAGGCGCGCAACACAGTTTCGACGTTCTTAGGGCTGGATCTGGACACAGAGCTATTGGGCTGGATGGACAAAGAAATCGTACTGTTCTTTGTCCCTAATGCGGGCGGTGGCAGCTTTCGGCCCGAGTTTAATCTTGAAACGGGGATAGCCATTCAGACGAGCGACCGGGCGACGGCGCAAAAGGCACTGGACGCGCTGGATACTTTTGTTGGCAGTAGCGACGTGGTGGGGCGAACCCTGAGCGTTACGACCACTAATATCAATGATATCCCGGCAGTTAGCTGGCAGATTCCAGCCTACTTTGGCCCGACTCAGCCGCTCAGTGTGCTTGCTCACAGCTGGATTTCTGAAGATACGGTGGTGTTTACCTCTGGCACTCGGGCGATGGCACAGCTACTGAATGTGCCCGATTTCCAGTCAATAGAGCGCTCTTCTACTTTCATAGAGACGACTGGCTCGCTGCCTCATCCGAATAATGGCTATTCGTATCTCAACGCTGGCTCTACGCTGTCTTTAATCTACAGTTTGCTGAGCAGTTGGTTGGCCGTGCCCCCAAACGATCCGTTTTTTCAAACCGTTAAGAGCTTTTTAGGAACGATCCGCAGCTTTGGCAGCACTACCTCTAGCACCCGCGACTACTGGCAGCTAGATTCGCTGATGAATTTAGCTCCAGTGCAGGCGGGACAGCCGCTCGCTGCGCCCATGGCAGAACCGGTCACAGTCGAACCGGTCATCGTCGAACCCGCAGTAGAACCGACGGCTGAGTAGGCTGGTTGGGATGGATAGGCGATCGCGCTAAGCTAAGCTAAAAGACAGGCTTGAAAGAAGTGAGGGCGGCTAATCCGCTGAAGCAATGGAACCAGTCGGAAAACAACTGCTGTGGAAGCGAGTGCGACGCAACCTGGTATGGCTGAGCTTGCTGGCCCTAGTCTGGCTAACCTGCAGCGGGCAGGCAGGCGCAGAAACCCTGACCGAACGCCAGCAGGCTTATCCCAACTGGCAGAACAAGCCGCCTGTGCAAGTTTCTGACGGCGATCTGGCTTATCCTAGCTGGATGTCAGGCAGCTGGCGCATGACCTCTACGCTAGTAGATATGGTGGCCCCCTTTGCGCCAGAAATTGTGACGCCGGGGTTTGAAGGCAATCGGCAGTTTTTGTATCGGCCCATCGAGGCGATTGTGCGGTTTATCCCTCACACGCTTCCGAAAGGGAGCTTTTTAGATCGGGCAATACCGGGCGGCGATGATGACGAAGTGCAAATCATTGCAGACCGGGCGTTTAATGGGCTCAGCCTGGCGCGGGCCTATCTGGGTGAAGAGGGGGTAAAAGCGGTCAAGGTAGACCCGGATAACCCCAATCGACAGATCACTTTTTTGCAGGGTAACCAGCAGCTGATCTCTACGGTGACAGGCCGCAAGGTAGAAGAGCCAAACTCAGGATCTTTTGCGACCACAGAAGTCTTTCAGCAATTTTTTCGCAACCTTAAAACTCCCGACCGCGAGCCTGCGATCTATCTCAACGAGGTCGAAAATACGACTTTTTACCGCAAGCGCTCAGACCCAAATTTCCCAATTGGCGCTGACCAAATCACAGCTATTTACCTCTCGCCTCAAGACCCCAACTACTTTAAGACCCGAGACCAGCCGGTGGCTCTCTACCGGTATCAGCTATCGTTTAGCTCGGTCGATGCGTACAACCGATAGGGCTTAGAGCCTTTCTGAGCAGGCTTACTAGCGTGGACGGCGGGGCCTGTAGTCGTAGTCACGGCGATCATAATCGCGCGGATCGTAGTCACGCGGATCATGGTCACGCGGATAGTCGCGGCGGCTGTCTCTGCTGTCATAGCTACGACCATCGTAGTCCGGGCGGCGGTCGTCGGGGTGGCGGTCGTCGGGGTGGCTTTGCGGGCGATCGCTCAACATCGTACCCTCCACATGCATCTTGAGCTGCTGGGCCATGCGTCTTAGCCCCTGACGCTCATCTCGCCGGATGAACGGTAGAAACACCTTAGAGAGAATGCCTGAAAACACCTCCCGGTGAATATAGTGCGTTCGGCCCGGTACCGTTTCTTGCAGTTCAAACAGGTGCTCACTGCGCAGACCGGGAATGGTCGAGACCCACCGCATCAGGTAGGGAGGGCGCAGCATCGTGATAATCGGCTGAAATTCGGTTTCTTCGTCGCCTTCTAGTCGCTGCATTGACAGGAAGATTTCGTTACCCCGAGCGATTTGCAAGCTGGGGTTGCAGTCATAGAGAAAAGTATTCCAAAAGCGCCACTGTTCTTTGCGGATGAGGGCATCCCAGACGACGCTTTGCGGCGCGTTGATGTCGATTTCGGCGTAGAGGGTAGGCATTGGAAGTAGGAAGGGTGAACGATGAACGATGAAGGCAAGATCAGGATAGGTCTTTAGGTTTCCCGGCGTGTCTCTGCTCGAAGTGTATGAAAAAGCGATAGTCTTTTACTCATCATTCATCCTTCCTACTTCATCTTTATAACTCATGGTTAGTTTGACGCCGAATCCTAGCTACAGTTTAACCCTCCGGATCAAGCTGCCAAATCAGGTGAGTCGGCTGGCGGCGGTGATTGAGGCGATCGCCCAGGCGGGCGGTAATCTTGGCAATATCGAAGTCATCGAAAAAAGCCGCGAGTTTATCATCAGAGAAATTTCGGTCGATGCAGCCAGCACAGAAGCCGCCAATAGTATAGAGGCTGCCGTGCGCGCTATAAAAACAATTGAGGTGCAGTCGGTAGATGATCGGACGTTTGCTCTGCATCGGGGCGGCAAGCTGCGCGTAGAGCCCAAGATTCCGCTGCGCGAACAAGACGATCTGGCGATGGCCTATACGCCAGGCGTCGGACGAGTATGCGTTGAGATTGCCCAGCATCCAGAGCGCGTTTACGACCTGACGATCAAGGGCAATACGGTGGCGATTGTCAGCGATGGCAGTGCGGTGCTAGGGCTGGGCAATTTGGGCGCAGCAGCCTCCATGCCGGTGATGGAAGGTAAAGCCATGCTGTTTAAAGAGTTTGCCGGGCTCGATGCCTTTCCGATTTGCCTAGATACGCAAGATACCGAAGAAATCATTGAGACGGTAAAGCGGATTGCGCCGGTCTTTGGGGCGGTGAATCTAGAGGATATTAGCGCGCCGCGCTGCTTTGAAATTGAAAAACGCCTGCAGGCTGATTTAGACATTCCCATTTTTCACGATGATCAGCACGGTACCGCGATTGTCAGTCTGGCAGCGCTGACGAATGCGCTGAAGGTGGTGGGCAAGCAGATTGGTGATATTCGCCTGGTGATCAATGGGGCCGGGGCAGCGGGGCTGTCGATGGGCCGGCTGTTCCGTCAGGCGGGGGTGCAGCAGCTGATTATCTGCGATTCTAAAGGGATTATTGGGAGCGATCGCTCTGACCTAACCGAGGCTAAAAAAGAGTTTGCAGTGCCGCAGTCAGGCTCATTGGCCGATGCCATGCAGGGCGCAGATGTGTTTATGGGGGTAAGTGCGCCAGGCGTGGTCAGCGTGGAGATGGTGCGCGCTATGGCAGCTGACCCGATTGTATTTGCTATGGCCAACCCCGTGCCCGAAATTCAGCCTGAGCTGGTGGCCGGCATTGCGGCAGTGATGGCGACCGGGCGCAGCGACTACCCCAACCAGATTAATAATGTGCTGGCTTTTCCAGGCGTGATTCGTGGCGCGGTAGACTGCCGGGCGCAGGCGATTACCACCGAGATGTTTTTAGCGGCAAGCAAGGCGATCGCCTCTCTTGTCTCCGAGACAGAACTCAGTGCCGATAAAATTGTGCCGTCAGTGTTTGACCGGCGAGTGGCTCCGGCAGTGGCAGCGGCTGTCAAAGAAGTGGCTCGCGCGGCTGGGATTGCCAAAAAATAGCTGTAACCCCAGGTAGAGCACTGAGATCTACCCTTTGCCATAGACTACTAAGCAGAACGTAACGAGGAACTAATCTGTGCTTAACGAAGCAGCTAAGAAAACTATGCTCCGCAAAATCCCTCATGGGCTCTATGTTTGCGGAGTAAAAGATGGTGAAGACGTAAATGGCTTTACGGCCAGCTGGGTGATGCAGTCTTCTTTTGAGCCACCGATGGTGGTGACCTGCATTAAGAACGACTCGACTTCTCACGCGATGGCGAAAGCCAGCAGCGTATTTTCGCTGAGTATTTTAGAAGACAATCAAAAACAGATTGCGCAAAACTTTTTTAAGCCATTGCGACGCACGGGCAACAAGTTTGAAGATATCGAATTTTATCTGGGTGAAGAGACTGGCTGCCCAATTATTAAAGATTCTCTCGGCTATGTGGAATGCAAGGTAGTGGGCACAGTTGAGCAGGGTGACCATACGGTATTTGTCGGGGAAGTAATTGGCGCGGGCGAACACCGTGAGGGTAAGCCGCTGCTGTTAGAAGATACTGGCTGGAACTACGGCGGATAGAGAGGTTAAGCTAACTGAGCTAAGCTAACTGAACAATTGCTGCACTCGAATAGCAGCGCTCAAAAACAAACTCGCTGTAGTCTGCTAGGTTGTCCGTTCCTGCCAGATTGAACAGTATTTCCAGGGCCAGCCATACGAATATTCTGAGGCTGGCCTGACGCTGGTTATACTGGGTGAGATGGTTCATAATCGGATGCCTCCTTGGCTACTTTTCACTAAGGCTGAGAGGAGTTCTGCGATCGCTCCGTTCATAGCAAAATCAATGCTTTATCCTGACAGGGAGTTTGTGACCAGCTAGCGGCTTTGTAGCGAATGTAGCGGTCAATGTATCTAAAACTGCATAGTAAAGCTGAGGGATTGCTGTACCTTGAATTTGTAGCTTACTTAGCAGTCTATTTATGGTCGATACCCAGCAGCTATTTCCCGGTCAGGTTGAGAAAATGTTGACCAAACGCATCAAGCAGGCAATTTCTCAAAGCAGTATCACCAGCACCCGCAGTGGCAACAAAGAGCTGAGCTTTTTAGTCAAAGAAATTCTCGCAGCTCCCTTCGACTCAGACGCGCAGGTAAAGGCAGTCGGGACAGCGCTAGGGCAAAAGATTGTAGCGCTATCAAAAGAGAGCAATCAGCAAAATCTGGATGCAGGGGTCATCCGCAAGCTGAGATTTAAGCAGGACTGGTCAGCAGAATTTAATATTCCAGAAGCGCTGCCGACGGAAACTATCTCTAAAAAAGTGAATAAGTCTGCTCAGACAGTCGTCGAGCCTGCCAAAGCTGGTTCGCCTGAAAAGACAGCCGATGCAACAGGTTCCGAACCCGAAGTAGAAGATACGCCAGCAAAGACTGCCAACCTCTCCGCTGAGGAAGAGTCTGAAACAGCTGAGAATATGCCCGAAGATAATACCGCCGCTGCCGCCACTGATGCTAGCGTCGTGAGTGAAGATGAAGATGAAACAACAATGTCAACCCCCAACCCTGACAATGTGAACAACGCGGTAGTCGCCCCCGAAGTCGCTGCTACTTCACCAGAGTCTGGTGAGGCAGATGCCCTGTTGGCCGATGAGTCTGACGAGATGCAAACGCTGTCTTCAGAGCCCGATGAAGTGGCTACCTCAGAAGAGTCTACTGCTGCCGCCGAAGCCGCTGAATCTGAAGTCATTGAGAAAGTCAACAGCGGTGTAGGGACAGGTGCGACGACGGCAATGCCTGCCGATCCAGAATCGGTAGCCGCTGTAAACGCTGAGCCTACCACGCAGGAGAAAGCGTAGAGCTTTGCCCAAGACATCGCCGCCGCCGCCTGATCCCCTCTATCGGAGCGGACTGCGCCCAGGGTGAGGTGGGTTCCGGTATATTGCGTCGCGGCCAGAACCTTCCCTTCCCTGCTCATCCAAAGCCTCTATGCCAGCACTTCTAGGCAGATGCGAATCATGCCGATGGTGACAGCCGGTAGCTCTAGCTGCGGAGTCAGACCGGTCGATCTGATCACCTCAAACAGCTTGATTGCAGTTGGGTTTCTCTGCGCTAGCTTGCGGCCCAAATCTGGTCCGGTGAATGACGCTTTTTCTCCCCATAGCAGCGTCGTCGGCACTGCTAGCTGACCGATGTAGTCAGCTAGGTCAAAGCACAGGTCGCCGCGAACGAATGAAAGGGCGGTATATTCGGCGTTGGGCTGCTGAGCAGACTGCAGGTAAGCTTGCACGATATCGTCAGAGATGCGGCTGGGGTCGGCAAACTGGCGATTTTTCAAAAAGTTTTCGATGCCGAAGCGAGTGGCGATCGCCCCGCTATACAGCAGCTTATCTAAAACCGGCGTACTGACAATCTGCGCAAACGGGCTACGGGTATAGTCATTGCCAAAGTCAGAGAGACCGGCAGGCGTCATCAAAATGAGCGACTTGAAGAGATTGGGTTGAGCGATCGCAATTCTCACCATAAAAGCTGCCGTCAGTGCCGAAGCTACCACGGTCACCGGTTTTTCTGGGCAAACCGCCTGAATAAATTCAGGAATGTTGCTGAGGTAGTCGCTAATTGTATAGTCGCGCTCAAGGTGCGCAGAGCGGCCCCAGCCGATCAGATCCGGAGCAATAACACGATAGTCGCTCGCAAAAGCGGGAAATACTTTCGACCACTCATAGGCCGAAGACCCGCCGCCAAAGCCGTGCAAAAACATCAGCGTCTCTCGCTCATCAATTGGGCGCTGACCTGGATACTGTGGCAGCGTAGGAACGTAATAGATAATCTTCCCTAGCTGCGTTTCCACACTTTTTTGATCGACGAAAGGAATTTTGAGCATAGGGGCTACCAATAGCGACTGAGCCTGATCGTATCGAACCGCCGAGGCTAGACACTATAGCTGAAGAAAGATCTATGCCTGCTGGCGCGAAGGTTCGGCGTAATAGCGCTCCAGACATTCCCTCATCACCTGATGATGATTAAAGGCCAGCGGCATCGTCAAAGCAGTCGCCACGTCAAACCATCGCGCTTCGACCACCTCACCCTGAGAAACTTGCGGATCGAGCGGGGGCAGGTTGGCCTCGCCGAGATGAAACATCAGCGCATACTTGAGCGTGACATTCTGGCGGCGCAGCGGCGTACTGTAAACCTCATACGGATGGTCAAGGTTGCCTTCAAAGCGAAAGTCTTGAATCAGCTGTGGAATATCTAGACCCAGCTCTTCCCAGACTTCGCGGTAGACGGCTTCAGTCGCAGTTTCGTCATAGTCGAGATAGCCACCGGGCAGACCCCACTGCCCAACGCCTTCGGGCAGATCTTCGCCGCGCAGCCCCAGCGGCACGTACTTGACGCCTTTGCTGACAAAGAAGAGAACGGGTAAAACAGTCACGCTGCGGCTGATCCAGATTTCTGCGCCGTCAACGTTGACACAGCGATTGGGTGTACTTTTAAATTTCACGGTTTGAGTTTTTCATAGATAAACGGCTCTCTAAGAGCATAGGGGACGCTCCGAAGAACGCCCCCTATAATCCCGTCTTTAGGATGTTAGTCAGTTGCCCCAACGTAGCCGCTAAAGCACTTAGGACAATGCTTGCTTAAGCAGCTACTTTAGCTGCCTCATAGGTGGGGAAGTCTGTGTATCCCGCCGCGTCAAAGGAATACCAGATCGCCTGATCGGGGTCAGCATTGAGCGGCCAGTTATTTTCAAAGCGGGCAACCAGGTCAGGGTTGCTGATGAACGGGCGGCCAAAGGCAATTAGGTCGGCATCTCCAGATGCGATCGCCTGCTCTGCCATCTCCCGATCATAGCCACAGTTACCAATGAGCGCCCCGTCATATACCTGCCGAAATTCAGCGAGCATCATCGGCTCGCCCAGCTCATGAAAGCCAAACGCTAATCCATCCAGCACATGCAGATAGCCCAGACTGTATTGATTGAGCTGCTTGGCGACGTAGGTAAACGTCTCCCGGTAGTCGGGTGAACCCATATCGTTGAAGTTGCCGTTGGGTGCAAGTCTCACGCCCACTCTACCGGCAGGCCATACCGTGAGAATGGCCTCAATGATTTCCTGCAAAAACCGATAGCGATTTTCCACGCTGCCGCCGTACCGATCAGTCCGCTGATTGGTCTTAGACTGCAAAAATTCATCGATCAAATAGCCATTCGCAGCATGAATTTCGACGCCATCGAAGCCCGCTTTTTTCGCGTTTTCAGTCGCCTGGCGATAGTCTTCTACCACCTGAGGAACTTCTTCAGTCGTTAACGCTCGGGGTACTTCATAAGGCTGACTGCCGCTGGGCGTATGCGCTTCAGAGCCTTCAATCTTAATCGCCGAGGGCGCAACCGGTAGCTGGCCGTTGGCTTGAAAACTGCTGTGAGAAGCTCTGCCGGTATGCCACAGCTGTAAGAAAAAGGACGTTCCTTTCGCATGAACCGCATCCACTACCGGTTTCCAAGCTGCCGCTTGTTCGGCGGTATATATACCCGGGGCATGCTGCCAGCCATTGCCCTGAAGGGATGGCGCAGTCCCTTCGGCAATGATCAGGCCAGCGCCCGCCCGCTGAGCGTAGTACTCCGCCATCAGCTCATTGGGCATTCTCTCTGCGCCAGCGCGGGCCCGAGTCAGCGGAGCCATGGCCACGCGATTTTTTAAAGAGAGATCTTTGAGATTAAAAGAACTGAGGAGATGAGGAACGTTTGTCGAAGAAGTCATAGTGAAAATAATTACAGCTCTTGCTTGGTTGGGCGGATGATCATCTCGTTGATATCGACATCGCTAGGCTGTTCGATGGCGTAGGCAATGGCTCGGGCGATCGCATCTGCATCAATCGCAACGCCATACATCTGATCGGCATTTTTTGCACTTTCTTCGTGAGAGATAGTGCTGGTTAGCTCAGTGTCTACAGCGCCAGGAGAAATATTAGTCGAGCGAATTTCACCGTTGCCCTCTAGCCGAATGCCCTCAGAAATAGCTTTCACTGCAAACTTAGTCGCACAGTAGACCACACCAGATGGAAAAACCTGATGCCCTGCAACGGAAGAGAGATTGATAATATGACCAGACTTTTGCTGTTTCATAATCGGCAGTACCGCTGCTACGCCGTACAGCACGCCTTTGATATTGACATCGATCATCTTGTCCCACTCATCTACCTTGAGGGCGGCTAGAGGCGATAGAGGCATTAGTCCAGCGTTGTTTACCAGTACGTCTATCTGGCCATAGGCCTGATGAGTCGCCTTAGCCAGCGCTTCGACCTGACTGCGGTCGGTCACATCGGTCAGCTGATATTTGGCTGTGCCGCCCGCTTTGTTAATATCATCAGCCAGTTCTTTCAGCCGATCTTCTCTTCTAGCGGCCAGCATGAGCTTAGCCCCGCCTTTTGCTAACCGGCGAGCGGTCGCCTCACCCAGGCCGCTGCTAGCACCCGTGATGATAACGACTTTGTTCTGTATCTCAGACATAATGAATCCTTTCTATGGTGTGTATCAGCGGCCTGGCTAGTCCGAACAAGCTACGAACAGGACTGCTAACTTGGCCGCTCATTTTCTCTAAAATTGTGAATAGGAACATTAGTAGACCAGTCGTCTACCAATGCTTAATGGTATGTTTTAATCGACTATTTTAGATCTACCGCTAGTTAGATTAGATCTGTTAAAGACCTGAGCGAATAGCACCTGAACGAAAGTTTGCATGGGCGCTACGGACTTGGTCACCTTTGCCTGCAATATAGCGCCTTCCCAGCCAGACAGGGTGAATTTGGCTAAATCTGTCCAGTTACGGTCACCAGCAATCTCTCCACTCTCATAGGCGGCTTGCAGGCACTTGGCAAACTGCTGTTCCCAGTCAGATAGGATTTGATTGAGGCGATCGCGAAACAGCTCATTTTGGGCAGATAGCTCCTGAGCGAGGTTGCCGATCAGGCAGCCATTGGCACACTGACAGGCCCTCATCTCAGCAATACCCATCTCAAAATAGTTGTTCAGGCGCGTTAGCGGCGAAAACCGCCCATCTTCTAGCGTGGCTTGTAGTCTCTCGCCGTACTTGAGGGCAAAATCCTCAATGATCGCGAGCCCAAAGTCTTCTTTGCTCGCAAAGTAGTAGTAAAACGAACCTTTGGGCACGCCTGCGGTCGTCAATATGTCATTGAGTCCAGCCGCGTTAAATCCCTGTCGGATCACAATATCGCGGCCAGCTTGAATGAGATCGTTTCGCTTGTGGGTACGTTTCATCGGGCTTACAGTATTTGACTCGCCTTTCTATCGTACTCGACCGATCAACCGTCACCAGTGAGCCAGCCTTTCCTAATCGATGCCTGCTTTGATCGCATCTTCAAGTACGTCTGCCATGCTCTTACCCTCGGCCGTTGCTTTTGCCTTGATCTTGGCAAACAGCTCGTCGGAGACGCCTACCCGGTTACGACGACGGCCTGAACCGATTGCTTTGGCTGGCGTGTAGGTTTCGCTGAATTGGCGGAGGGCATCAAAGGTGTAGCGATCGCAAAAATCACCAAAACTCTCTCCTGTATTCCGATTTTGCTTAAAGCAAGCAAACAGCGGCTCCAGCTCTTTTTCTAAATGGTCTACATGCAAGCGCTCCATGTAAGGCCGAGCCAGTCGGATCTGGTTAGGCGATCCGCCCAGCCACAGCTGATAGCTATCGGGCGCACTGCCGACAAACCCGAGTTCGGCCATATAAGGGCGAGCGCAGCCGTTAGGGCAGCCCGTCATACGAGTGACAAATGTCTCGTTCCTCAGCCCTAATTTGTTCAACAGCTTGCGAATCCGCTCCAACATACTTGGGATAATTCGCTCCGACTCTGTCACCGCCAGGCCGCAGGTCGGCAGCGCCGGGCAGGCCATCGCATAGCGCTCTAAAGAGTCCACTTTGCTGTCAGGCGTGATGCCGTCACGGTCTAAAATCGCCTGAATTGCGGCCTTGTCAGCCGGATCAATATCGCAGAGAACCACGCTCTGATTTGGGGTTACCCGCATCGGTAGCTGAAACTTTTCGACAATCTCTTTGAGCGCCGCTTTGTTACGGAGTTTGCCCTGGTTGTGCACCCGGCCATTGCGGACATGCACCCCAACAAACAGCTTGCCATCGCCCTGCTCGTGCCAGCCCAAATAGTCTTCAAACTTCCATTCGGGTAGATCTCTATAAGGCTCCAGCTTTTTGCCAAATCTCTTTTCAACTTCGGCAATAAACTTCGGCAGACCCCAGCGATGAACGAGATATTTCATCCGAGACACGCGGCGGTTGTACCGTTCGCCATAGTCTCTTTGTGTAAAGACAATCGCTTTGATCAGGTCATAGATATCGTCCTTATTCACATAGCCAATATGATCGGCAATTCGAGCAAAGGTTTCTTCTTTGTTATGGGTGCGGCCCATGCCGCCGCCTGCCATCACGTTAAAGCCCTGCAGTTCGCCGCCGTCATCAGTGATCACGACCAGGGTGACATCTTGCGTGTAGGCATCGACTGAGTTGTCGCCCGGAACGGTGACCGCACACTTAAATTTGCGAGGCATATACTGCACCCCGTAAATCGGCTCTACCGGATGAGGCTCTCCGTCTACATGACCGGCTCGGCCCTGTCGGGCAGCGACGACAGCCGGATCTTCTGCGGTGGTCACCACCTTTTCACCATCTAGCCAAATTTCGTAATAGGCCGGGGTCTGAGGCGTGAGCAAGTCGGCAATGTTAGTGGCGTACTGACGAGCCAGGATGTACTCAGGTTTATTTTTGTAAGGGGCGGGCGGAGCCATCACATTACGGCTGAGGTCGCCGCAGGCTCCTAAGGTCGAGCCCATGCTGCGAATAATCTCAGCTAGCGTCGCCTTGAGATTTTTCTTGAGAATGCCGTGGAGCTGAAAAGCCTGACGGGTGGTCGCCCGCAGCGTGCCATTCCCATACTTATTCGAGATATCATCCAGGGTGAGATATAGCTCAGGAGAAATATAGCCGCCGGGATTGCGCAGGCGGAGCATCATCTGATAGTCCTTTTCCTGGCCTCGAATGCGATTGTCGCGGTTATCCTGCTGGTAGGAGCCGTGAAACTTGAGGATCTGAATGCCGGCTTCGGTAAAGTGAGTGGTATCTTGCTTTAGCTCAGTCGCCACAGGCTCCCGCAGAAACTGGCTGCGCTCTTTAATGCCTTCAAGCTTAGAAACCTTTTTTTCGGCGGGTTGAATGGGCGTTTGAACCATGGGAAGTTTGATTTGAGGAGCGTGATGAATAGTTGAGCGAGTGAATGTCCGGTAATCCGGTCGGGATGTCGGTGTATCTATAGAAATTTTATCACCGTAGTTTGATCAAGGGGGTTGCCTGGAAAAGATTCGACTTATTTTGTATCGAGTAGTTCAATGTTACTGAGTGTTTGAGCGATCGCTCTAGGAGCCCCACCCATGGCCGATTCGATGATGTATAGCGAGGAGATGTTTGTCTTTCTCACCCCTGATGCCAGTGAGACTTTCCTGACACCCGCCGAACTGCTCGATCAGCTAAAGGCAGTGCTGGCCCAACACTCAGACAATCTGCCGCCCGACTTGAAAAAGATTTCATCGGATGAAAAACGGGCTCAGTATCTGATGGAAACCCACTGCGAATTTGAAACTGCACCCGGTGAAGCCGTGCAGTGGTATGCGGTCAGGTTAGAAAAGTAGCTTCGACTGCGCTCAGCTACCTGGTTTGGGGCGATAGGGGCTGGGGAGCACTGCCCGGTGGCTAAGCGTAGCCAAAATCCCGGTGGCCGAGCGCAGTCGAGATCACACTGTCTTCATCGCCAGCGCTACCTTCTTCTCAGCGGGCTGGCTCACTTCGGCCACGATGCCAGGGCCAAAGAAGGCTTCAATCTTGGGCTGCTTCTCCTGCCATTTTTCAAACGGCACATAGGGCGAGTCAAACTCTAATACCAGCGTGTACGCGCCATCTCGCTGCTCTTCATGAATACCTGATAGCACCGGGCGCTGCGTGTCGTTGGGGCTGAGGCCGAGCCGCTCCAGGGTTTCATCCAGGTGAGCCTCTTGTCCGTAGCGGTAGCGGGTAACGTCCTGGCGCACTTGGGTTTGGGTTTGAGTGGCCTGCTGGCGCAGGGCGATCACCGCCGCACTGGGTAGCTGTGTGTAGGGTACAGGCGTTAGCTCAGCGGCGCGCAGGGCTAATCCCCCCAGCAAAATGGGTACCCCATAGAAAAAGCCAATCAGGTTGAGCGTGGCTTTTTCTTGGGCATAGGCGACAAAGCCAATAATCGTCAGAAGGCCGCCAGCGATGAGGAGGACAGATCCCAGGGGAATTTTGCGCAGCATGGTCATTTTCCTTTTTTTAAATCGCTCGAAATAGGCAGAGGTGCAGATGCGCTCAGCCCCGGATGTATTTATCCTATAATCCTATAAAGAAATGTAACTCATCTCGGAGACCCGTTTGATATGGAATTTGCCGCTCTTCAAACCAGAATTGAGCTGATCCGCACTAAGCGGCAATCGCTGCTACGTTTGTTAGAGCAGCCCGGCATCGGGACTTTGCGCATCGACGTTAACCAGGCGCTAGAAGAAATCGATGACCTGCTCGAAGAATTTGACCGCGCTTTCCCTTCTCAAGTAGCGTCATAGAGAGGTAGCGTCATAGAGAAACGCAGCCAAAGGGACGCAGGTAAGCACTAAAGATGGGTAAAACCTTTACAGCCGAAATTCATCATCAGGGCAAGATTCACAGCATTCCAGTACCCGAAGACCAAACGGTGCTAGAGGCGGCTCAGTTCGCTGGGCTAGATCTACCGTTCTCTTGTAGTGCGGGCGTCTGTACGACTTGTGCCGCGCTGATTACAGAGGGCACTGTCGATCAGACCGACGGGATGGGTGTGAGCACAGAGCTGCAGGCCGATGGCTATGCGTTGCTCTGCGTAGCTTTTCCCACTTCAGATCTGAAGCTAGAAACTGAAAAAGAGGACGAAGTCTACGCCCGTCAGTTCGGTCAGCCGGGCTAGCTAGGCAACCACGATGCAGACCAAACTAATCACGATAGAGGTGTCTTTGCTAGCGCCCCCCGGCAAACTACGCGCTGCTGTAGCGGGCTCTGATGTGATGCGTTCAGATGCGCTGCGATCGCACATCGAAACCACCCTTTCAGACCACGGTGACCCTCTCCGCTGGGCCATTACCGCCATCGACAAAGACAATCAGACCGCCCATGTGGAAGCGGTCGTCACCCTCATCAAATGACCGTAAAAAAACCGCATACGACGGTGCTGATTATCCCCACTGGCGTCGGCGCGGCCATCGGGGGCTACGCCGGAGATGCTCTGCCCGTTGCTCGTACGCTATCGACAGTCACCGACCGACTGATCACCCATCCCAACGTGCTCAATGGGGCGCAGCTCTACTGGCCGATAGAAAATGCCGACTACGTCGAGGGCTACGGCCTGGATCAGTTTGCCGCTGGGCACTGGGGACTACGACCGGTGCATCAAAATCCGATTGGCCTGGTAATTGACCAAGCGGTAGAATCCGAGCTGCGCTGGCGACACTTGCAGGCAGCCGATGCGGCTCGGGCTACGCTTGGTCTGGACATCAGAGCACATGTCGTGACCGACATGCCTTTGCAGGTCAGCCTCAAAACCACTCAGTCGGGCGCGTCTTGGGGCACATTAGAAAATCCGGGCAGTCTGCTGCGAGCGGCAGAGCGATTGATCCATGAGGCGCGGGTAAAAGCGATCGCCGTCATTGCCCGCTTCCCTGAAGATGAAGATGCCGCTGCCCTCGCTGCCTACCGTCAGGGCCAAGGCGTTGACCCGTTAGCCGGAGCCGAAGCCGTTATCAGTCACCTGGTAGTGCGTACCTTTAAGCTCCCCTGCGCCCACGCGCCTGCCCTCTCCCCGCTGCCACTCGACCCGACGATCTCTCCCCGTTCCGCCGCCGAAGAGATTGGCCATACCTTTTTACCCTGCGTTCTAGCTGGCTTGAGCCGGGCACCGCAATTTGTCGGCCTGGGTAACGATTCATCCGAGCGGACGCAGGCTGTGGTGATTAGCGCTGACCAGGTTGATACAGTGATCGCGCCCGCTACGGCTTTTGGCGGCAGTGCGGTGATGAGTTTGGCGCAGCGGGCGGCGCAGGTGATTGCCGTTGAGGAAAATGTCACGGCGATGGCCGTCAGCGCGGCTGATCTGGGCATTCGGGCGATCGCCGTCAATACTTATTTAGAAGCAGTCGGGGCGATCGCGGCCTACCGAGCGGGGGTTGCGCCAAGTGCGCTACGGCCTCACATGCAGTCATTACCAGCGCTACCTCAGATAGAATTGAGCCAGTAAAATTGAGTCAGTACGGTTGCCCCTCTAAGATGCTGTATATACTAGAACAGAACCTTTGATAAACCCTTGCTGAGGTCATCGGTCAGCTAGCAGCATAAGGTTAGGTTAGTCATTAACGCAGAAGAGAACTGAGGAAAAAACGACATGGGACTGTTTGATCGCGTTAGCCGGGTGGTGCGCTCCAACCTAAATGCGGCGGTGAGTTCGGCTGAAGATCCTGAAAAGATCCTCGATCAGGCCATCATTGACATGCAAGAAGACCTGGTGAATATGCGCCAGGCCGTCGCTCAGGCGATCGCTTCTCAAAAGCGGGTAGAGCGCCAGGCGGAGCAGGCCCAATCAGCGGCTACTAGCTGGCAACAGCGCGCTCAGCTCGCCTTGCAAAAAGGCCAAGAAGATCTGGCCCGCGAAGCCCTCGTTCGTAAAAAGACTCAGGCCGAAACGGCCAATGCTCTCAAAGCTCAGCTCGAACAGCAAAGCGCCTCAGTTTCTACGATCAAGCGTCAGCTAATTGGCCTGGAGAGCAAAATCTCTGAAGCCAAAACCAAAAAAGACATGCTTAAAGCCCGCGCCAGTGCGGCTAAGGCCAACGAGCAGCTGCAAAAAACTGTCGGCACCCTCGGTACCAGCAGCGCCATGGGTGCTTTTGAGCGCATGGAAGACAAAGTACTGCAAATGGAAGCCAGTGGTGAAGCCGCTGCTGAGCTGGCGGGCGCAGATCTAGAGAGCCAGTTTGCCCGACTAGAATCTGGCGACGACGTAGACTACGAGCTAGAAGCGATGAAAGCCCAAATGCTGGGTGGCTCAGCGCCTGCTCAAGAAGCCCTGCCGGCGGGTGATGAACCGGCTGTCGCGCCGCCCAAAGATGAGGCTGTCGATGCAGAGCTAGAAGCGCTCAAGTCTGAATTAGACAGCCTGTAAAGCACCTGATTATGGCTTAATCTATTAACCTTGATAGATATGGCTTTAGTTAACTAAACCCCACTTGGACTTTCTCTAGGTGGGGACATTTATTGGTTTTGACTGAGCTGACTGCTTTTCCCTCTACCTCATCGCTATGCAAATTGCTGATCGCCTTGCCCCTCTACAAACCAATGTCTTTGCCGATATGGACCGGGCTAAGGCGCAGGCGATCGCTGCTGGCAAGCCAATCATAGACCTGTCGCTAGGGTCGTCTGACTTACCTACGCCGCCGCATGTGCTAGCTGTGATCGCCGAAGCTCTACACGACCCGGCAACCCACGGCTATGCCCTCTTCAACAGCACCAAAGACTTTCGGATAGCTGCCGCTCAGTGGTATGAGCAAAAGTTCGGTCTGGCCGTTGACCCCGAAACTGAGGTACTGCCCTTAATTGGCTCTCAAGAAGGGACTGCTCACTTGCCGTTAGCGGTGATGAATCCTGGCGATGTGGCCCTGCTGCTAGATCCGGGCTATCCGTCTCACGCGGGCGGTGTGTATCTAGCAGGCGGCGACATCTATCCGATGCCGATTGTGGCCGAAAATGACTTTTTGCCCGTATTTGCTGAGATTCCTCAGTCGGTAGTTGAGCAGGCGACGATGATGGTGCTCAGCTATCCGCACAACCCAACGACAGCGATCGCCTCTCTATCCTTCTTTCAAGCAGCGGTCGCCTTCTGTCAGCAGCATGGCATTGTCTTGGTTCACGACTTTCCCTATGTCGATCTAGACTTTGCTGGGGAGCCCGCCCCCTCAGTTCTCCAGGCAGACCCCCAAAAGACAGTCTCGATAGAATTTTTTACCCTGTCTAAGTCGTACAATATGGGCGGCTTTCGGGTAGGGTACGCCATTGGCAATGCGCGTATCATCAAAGCGCTGCGACAGGTGAAAGCGACGGTAGACTTTAACCAATATCGGGGCATTTTGCGCGGGGCGATCGCTGCCCTCACCGGCCCTCAAGACTGTGTTATTCACATGGTCAATACCTTCGCTGCCCGGCGTGACGCGGCAGTCTCAGCACTACGGGCCATCGGCTGGCCAGTGCCCACACCCGATGCGACCATGTATATCTGGGTAAAACTGCCCGACCATCTGCCAAACGACTGGGCCAATCACTCTATCGATTTTTGTACGGAGCTGGTAGCGCAGACCGGCGTCGCCCTCTCACCCGGTCGAGGATTTGGTAAGTCGGGCGAAGGCTATGTCCGCTTTGCCCTGGTTCATCCGCCAGCGGTACTGACCGCTGCAATTCAGAAAATGGGTGAACTTGTGACTAGCTGCGCCTAATATTACTCTTAGTACCGGCCAAATGCGAATGATGTCGCCTGGCTGATGCCCCCTACAGAAAACGGGTTACCGTTTAGCGCAAGAATCTACCATATCCTCGCAGGATAGAGATCACTGGCTAAGGCCAGTTCCTTATTAAAGTATGTCTTCTTCAGCTTTGGGCCGGGTACTCATTTTAGAAATTGACTACAGCAACCGCATTCTCTTTGCAGACTACCTTGAGCACTGTGGCTACCGGGTGCTTCCTCTCTCAGATGAGCAACAAGTCTTCGAGAGCCTGGAAGTTTTCCAGCCTGATTTGCTGATTCTCAACTTAAGACTGCCCGTCATAGATGGACTTACCATTATTGAGCAGCTCCGTAGCCATACCCGATGGCACGCCTTGCCCGTGCTGGTAGTGAGCGGCTATGTCACCGCCGAAAATCAGCGCAAAGCCTATCAGGTAGGTGCCAATGCCTACTTGACCAAGCCAATTTTGCCTCATGACCTGAGCGCAGCGGTCGCTCAACTACTGGGTTAGCGCTGCGCTCAGACAACCGGGTTCGACGCTCTCTAGCTGCGCAAATGGTTAGACGGCGGCGACTGCTCTCTCTGCTGCCGTACAAAGCTCTCTACCATCTGGCTGAGCCCTTGCACCGCTGTGCCAACTTCTACGATGTTAGATTCTAGCCGACTGGAGATGATGGCCATTGACTGGAGTTCGTTGAGGATCTGACTTACAGACTCTTGATACTGACTTTCAAATTCTTGGATGTTCACAATTGCTCAATAGATAAGAATATAGGCGCTAGCGTCTTCGCTTCAGGTTTGGCTGTCGCTGCCGATATTGGGAAAAAGCAGCTGGTGGTTACTCGCTGGCCGAATTGCAAAGCGCCAAAAAACGATTCATTGCCGCCGACATGCGCCCACTTGAGATACCCCGCTCAGACCCATCAGGATATTGGCGCAATAGCAGTCAGGACAAGGCTTCGCTAAAATAGGGTAGAGGACTATAGATGCTGTGAAAGTAGATGTAATAATTTATACACATATTTCCTTTCGCATGGAGCTTCGGGCCAGATTCCTGCTGAATCTTCGTGGTCTGCGTCACTTTTTTAAAGAATGGTTTAAGCCCGATACAAATAGTACGGATACTTTGAGACGGGATTTTTGGGTTTGATATCTCGTTTCCTGATATCTCAAATTTATACTTTTCTCCGTTTTTTCAAGTAGGCTTAGCCCTTTTTTCGTTAGTTTATCTGCGTCCTTTTTTGTTTTTGCTAAATACCTATCTACGTTTGAGTTGTGTCAGCTGTGCCTACTTCGTCTATCGCTAAAGTCCTTTTACAAGATCCGAGCAGGCTAGAAAGCCGGCTGAAGGAGATTCCTCAAGAGCCGGGGGTCTACTTCATGAAGGACGAGACTGACCAGATCCTCTACATTGGCAAGTCTAAAAGTTTGCGATCGCGCGTTCGCTCGTACTTCCGAGATGCGGCTCATCACCATTCGCCCCGCATTGCCACGATGGTGACCAAGGTATCTGAGATTGAGTTTATCGTCACCGATACCGAAGCTGAAGCCCTGGCCCTAGAGGCCAACTTGATTAAGCAGCATCAGCCCCACTTCAACGTGCTGCTCAAAGACGACAAAAAGTACCCCTACCTTTGCATTACCTGGTCAGAAGACTATCCGCGCATTTTTATCACCCGCCAGCGCCGTAAAAACGCTAAAAATCGCTACTACGGCCCCTATGTCGATACCGGGCTGCTGCGGCGAACGTTGCAAATTGCCAAGCGGATCTTTCCGCTGCGTCAGCGCCGCCAACCTTTGTTTAAAGATCGCCCCTGCCTGAACTACAGCATTGGCCAATGTCCGGGCGTGTGCCAGCAGCTGATTGCCCCCGAGGACTATCACAAAATCGTGCAGCGGGTGGCGATGGTATTTCAGGGGCGATCGCACGAGCTGATTGACATCCTCACTGCGCAGATGGAGCAAGCTGCCGAAAATCTGGACTTTGAGAAAGCTGCTTTGATTCGCGACCAGCTCAAGGGGTTAGAAACGCTCAGCGCCAATCAAAAGGTAGCCCTACCTGACGATACGATCTCTAGAGATGCGATCGCGCTCTCCTCAGACGATCAGCACGCCTGCGTCCAGCTATTTCAGGTGCGAGCCGGTCGGCTAGTTGGGCGTTTGGGCTTTGTCGCCGATGCTCAGTCGGGCACCCCCGGCGAGATCTTGCAGCGCGTATTAGAGGAGCATTACCGGCTAGTAGACCCGGTGGAAATCCCTGCTGAGATTTTGGCCCAGCACGCGCTACCTGAGAGCGACATGCTGGCAGAATTTTTGAGCGAGCAAAAAGGCCGCAAAGTCTCTATCGAAATGCCCCAGCGCCAGATGAAGGCCGAACTAGTAGAAATGGTAGAGCGCAATGCTCAGTATGAGCTGGCCCGCACTCAAAGGTTTGCCGACCGCAACACTCAGGCCATGCAAGACTTGTCCGAGCTAGCCGATTTGCCCGGCCCGCCCAAACGCATTGAGGGCTACGATATTTCGCATATTCAGGGCTCTGATGCGGTAGCTTCTCAGGTAGTCTTTGTCGATGGACTCCCGGCCAAGCAGCACTATCGCACCTACAAAATCAAAAATCCGACGGTTACCAGCGGCCACTCAGACGATTTTGCCAGCATGGCAGAAGTGATCCGCCGTCGCTTTCGCCGCTATGCCGAAGATCCTGATTTGCAGCGGGTAGGCAATTCTGACTGGCCAGATTTAGTCATGATCGACGGTGGCAAAGGCCAGCTCTCAGCAGTCGTCGCCGAATTAGAGCAGATGAATTTGCTCAGCGCTCTGCGAGTCGTCAGCTTAGCCAAACAGCGTGAGGAAATCTTTTTGCCTAACGAAAAGAAACCTTTAGAAACCACAGCTGATCAGCCAGGCGTTCAGCTATTGCGGCGCTTGCGAGACGAGGCCCACCGGTTTGCAGTGAGCTTTCACCGGAGAAAACGCACCGATAGAATGCGGCGATCGCGCCTAGAAGACATTCCCGGCTTAGGTCATCATCGGCGCAAGCAGCTGCTGGCTAACTTTCGCTCTATTGACTATATCCGCGAAGCATCTCCTAAGCAGCTCGCTACCGTAGACGGCATTGGCCCACAGCTAGCTCAGCAAATCTACGAATACTTCCACCCTTCTACGGTTTCTTAAGTTAATCAAAAGAAATAGTTCTGAGAGAAAAGGCTGCACCTATAGGACTAGCCCTAGAAGTGTCGTATTAAATACACGTTTTCTCTGAAAATTTATAGCTTAAGCTTCTTTTAATAATGTGCAGGTAATGACATAGAAACATGTTGAGAAGCGTAACGATAATGAGAGAGGAATATAAAGTAAACCTTTTATTTGAAGGGCTTTAAAGCCGGTAGTTGGGGATCGCTAGCGCCTTTGCGGGACGCACAAATACCATCTATCCTTGCCCCGGCAGGTGTTCTAGTAAGTTGGGATCAAGCTTGTGATGGGCGATCCCCGGTTTTTGTCTATCTTTAGGTTCTTTGCGGCTACTCAGATAAGTTGCCATAATAAATGAGTTAATCATTGATGTTGCGAATCAAAAGTCTACGCGCCGTATGCAACTAGCTTTTAAGAAACGATGTCTCTGACCTTTGAATAAGTCATAAGAACTATGAAGGCTATGGAAAGACCGGCGAAGTCCTTTTTGGAGTCTTTTTTGTCAGAAGATACCAAAAAGGTTCCTGCTATCGCTACTGTGCAGAGAGTGCACTGCCCCACCTGTGGCAGATCTGCTGAACGTTACCATCTCAAAGAAGATGGCATCATGCGCACTCAGTGCTCCCACTGCGACTACTTAATGAGTATTTGCATTGAGACCGGCCAGGTGATTGAGGCATATGCGCCCAGTTTTTCGCCTGCTGCATTGGCGGCTTCTCCAGCAATGGGGTAATAGAGCAAACGTCAGGCCAGCAGGTTCCTTTCAGGCCAAGCTAAACCCACCATAAAAGCGCACTCCATTATCAAGGGTGCGCTTTTGTATGCTTTGCAGCCGTCCTGTCTGCCACTATCCCGGTTGCTGCTGGCGAGGGGTAAATGAGGGTGTTGGCTCTGCTTTCGGCGGCGCTATCTTTTATGGCATTACCTGTTATAGCGCTGGATTCGCCTGAGGAAATCCGTGATCCTAGCAAGTCCTTCTTTGATAGCGGCAATTATTTAGCGACTAAATCGTGACTCACAGCAGGCCCTTACCTCAGACCAGACAATGCCCAACGTCATAGAAATTGCCGCGAGACGTTGCCTTGCCAGCAGCTTTAACTGAACGCTTGCGCTAGCTGAGGCTATAAAACTCTAGCGCCGAACGAGCGCTTGCTTAAAGGCAACTAGCGCTTCGGCAGGGGCTACCTGCTCGCTGGCGTTTCTATTCTGAAAGTTATTGAGACCTAGCAAAACGTATAGGACCAGTGTAATTGTGGTGGCCTGCGTTAATCTGACGAACATTTGTAATTTCCTCTCACCCTAGCTCTCGCTTAGATTAATGAGTCTAAATAGACAGGCGAATCGGTAATGTTACCCAATCTGAATTGGCACAGTAGCCGCGATTTTTCATTAAAAATCAAGGGGTCAGGTCGTCTCATGCCCGGTTCTCCGGCTCGCGCTATGCCTAAATGCACCCTCTCAAAAATACATGTTCAAACTAGCTTGCTATTTGCTCGCTCAGGTGTATCTCCAATAAAGATTTTACGAATGTTTGATAGGGCAGGTAAGCGCTACTGCTAGGGCTCTTGGGCTCTCTACCAGCGCGGCGCTAGTAAACCTGGTATGAGCCAGGGGTCGTTTGACGGCTTAAGCAGATATTTTGGCCTATGCTTTTAGAGCATTCGCTTGGGAGAGTTCTTTTGAAATTTGCTTTCATCATTGATCCGATTGCGCGATTGGACCCTGGCCACGATACGAGTGTGGCGATTATGGAAGCGGCGCAGATACTAAAGCACGAAGTGTTTATCACCCAGTCCGACCGGCTGGGCGTTGTCGGTAGCCGCGCCTATGGCTGGCTGCAGCCGATAACGATGAAGCCGGTTGTGCAACAGGGCGATCGCTGGGTGGCCGAGTCTGACTGGTACCGCTTAGGAGAATCGAAGTGGCGTCCTTTAGAGCAGATGGACGTTGTCTTTATGCGTACCGATCCGCCAGTGACTGTGCCCTATCTCTATGTGACGTATATTCTTGACTACGTCGATAGCCGCAAGACTCAGGTGATCAACTCTCCGAAGGGGCTGCGGACGGCGAATGAAAAAATGTATGCCTTACAGTTTACCGATGCCATTCCAGAAACGATTGTCAGTGCTGATAAGCAGGTGATTAGAGCAGCCGTCGAACGGTGGGGTGCGGGGGTGCTAAAGCCGCTGGGCGGCAAGGCTGGAGAGGGAATTTTGTTTTTGGAGGGGAGCGATCGCAACTTCAACTCCATTATCGAAGTGAGTACTCAGCGAGGCAAAGAACCGGTGATGGTGCAAACTTATCTGCCAGCAGCAAAAGCAGGCGATAAGCGCGTGATCTTGCTTAGCGGGGAACCCATTGGCGCAGTCAACCGGGTGCCGACAGGTAAAGAATTTCGCGGCAATATGGCGGTTGGCGGTCGCAGTGAGAAAACCGAAATCACCGCTCGTGATTTGGAGATTTGCCGGCAGGTAGCCCCCGCTGTCCGCAGAGATGGCCTGATCTTTGTGGGCATTGATATCATTGGGGGCTATCTCACTGAGATTAATGTGACCAGTCCTACCGGCATCCGCGAGATCGACCGGCTAGATGGCGTGCGCCTGGGCAACCAGGTTGTGAAGTGGGCAGAGAAATCGCGTCCATAGCGGGTAGCGGTCAACGTAACACCCAACTGTAGTTAAGCCTCGGTTGGGTCGATCCCCAGTTCTCTGAGTCGCGCCGCCAGACGCTCAGCTTTAGCTTGGGCTATATTGCGTTCCTGCTGGGCAGCGTCACGTTCTTGCTGGGCGGCATCCCGTTCCTGCTGGGCAGCGTCACGCTCTCTGCGAGTATCGGTCAGACTTAAGAAGGGCTCACCGTCTGGCCGATAAATTTCTAAGGTGTCTGGCTGGACGACGAAACGCACTTTTAGCAGCGGGCTAGTCCAACCATTGACATCCTCAATAACCTCTAAATACTGACCTGCTCGCTGCCACCCGATCAGCTCTACATCGTCAGGATCGTAAACGTAGTATTCTTGAACGCCATAGCGTTGATAGAACTGAAATTTTTTAGCCAGTTCACCGCCACGATTGCCCGGTGAGAGAATTTCAAAGACAACCTGTGGGGCAATATCGCCTTCTTTCCACTGCATATATGAGCTGCGATCGCCTTTAGGCCGCCCAAAAGCGATCATCGCATCTGGTGCCTGACGGATGCTATTACTGCCCTCGACCGGATACCACAGCAGATCGCCCGCGACAAAGACATTCGGGTCGTTAGCATAGATAGCTTCTAAGTTTTCTTTGATATTGACGATCCACTGGAACTGTAAGGTATTATCCGACATGGGTTGGCCGTCGCCATCGGGATAGACAATGTCCGTTTTGGGAAGCTGCTGAACCATAACCAACCTGCTGAGCGGCTAGACCTAGTGTAGCTAACAGAGAAGGTGAGGCGATCGCCCGCCCAAAAACGTTAATTTAAAGGCTCATTACGATGACAGATAACGATGCCCTTTTTACAGATTCCAGCTGAGTCTCACTATTGGCTGAGTAATGCCCGAGTGCCGCTGACATTACTTACCAACGGATCTTTCAACTGGCCACTAGTTGAACAGTTTCAAAGGGGTCAGTATAGAGAATCTTTAGTGGCAGTCGATATAGAGGTGCGCGATGGAACAGTCGGGCGAGTGCAGCCTGCGATCGCCGGTCAATCAGTTGAGGTACCCACTGTCGATGCGCAATCGGGGCTGATCTGGCCTTGCTTTGTCGATATGCATACCCATTTAGATAAAGGGCATATTTGGTCGCGCAGTCCTAATCCAGACGGTACTTTTGAAGGGGCGCTAAAAAATGTGCAACAAGATCGCGCTCAGCGATGGCAAGCGGAAGATATCTATCGGCGCATGGCATTTGGGCTGAAATGTAGCTATGCCCATGGTACGCAGGCTGTTCGCACTCACCTGGATGCGCTTGATGGTCAGGGAGAGATTAGTTTTGAAGTATTTCGTCAGCTGCGCAAGGAGTGGAAGAACAAAATTTTTCTGCAGGCGGCTTGTTTAGTCTCTCTAGGCTATTTTATAGGGCAAAAAGGAGAGAAATTAGCCGATCTGGTAGCTGATTCGAGCGGCGTTTTGGGTGGTGTAGCCTATATGAACCCGAATGTTGTTCAACAGATCGACCGAATATTTGAGCTAGCAAAAGAGAGAGGCTTAGACCTGGATTTTCATACGGATGAGAGCTTGGACGCTAGCGATATTACCTTGCGCTATGTAGCAGAAGCGGCCATTCGCCATCAGTTCACCGGGCAGATTACCTGCGGTCATTGCTGTAGTCTGTCTGTGCAGTCTGAGAGCGAAGCGCACCAGACAATAGCGGCGGTTAAACAAGCAAGTGTGGCTATCGTCAGTCTGCCCATGTGCAATCTGTATCTGCAAGACCGTCAGCCGGAGAGAACGCCGCGATACCGGGGGGTGACTATTTTGCGCGAGCTGAAGGCAGCAGGAGTAAAGTGCGCATTGGCTTCTGATAATTGCCGTGACCCGTTTTTTGCCTATGGCGATCACGACGGCTTAGAAGTCTTTACTCAGTCGGTTCGCATCGCTCAGCTTGACCATCCTATAGATGACTGGGCTCAGTCGGTGACCAGCGTTCCAGCGGAGATGATGGGGCTGCGTGATGTTGGGAAGATTGGTGAGGGAGTGACTGCCGATTTGGTCGTGTTTAAGGCACGCAGCTTTAATGAATTGTTAGCGAGGGGGCAGAGCGATCGCACTGTCATCCGTCAGGGAAAACAGATCGATACCACCCTGCCCGACTACGCCGAACTCGATGACCTGATGCGCTAGGCGACGACGCTAGCAGGCAGATAGCCCATTTCTTCTAGCTTGGCGATCACTTTATTGACGCTCTCTTGAAGCGTTTCTTTGTGAGTCTCACAGTTGACCTCAGGATTGCTTGGGGGCTCATAGGGGTCGCTGATGCCAGTGAACTGTTTGATTTCGCCAGAGCGGGCCTTGGCATATAGCCCCTTTACATCGCGCTGTTCGCACACTTCTACCGGGGCGCTGACGTATACTTCAACAAAATCACCGATGCGATCGCGCACTTCTTCACGAATAGCTCTGTAAGGAGAAATGGCGGCAACTAAGACGATTACCCCGTTGCGCGTTAGCAAGTTAGAGACAAACCCAATGCGCCGCACGTTCTCATCGCGGTCTTCTTTGCTGAAGCCCAACCCTTTAGTCAGGTTGGTGCGAACGATGTCGCCGTCTAGTACTTCTAACTTGAGGTTGCGATCGCGCAGTTCTTTTGTTAGCGCGTCGTTGATAGTGGTTTTGCCTGCGCCACTGAGCCCGGTGAACCAGATAGTGACGCCGCGTTGTTGTGATGACATGTTTGTATTATCTCCTAACAGTCGAGTTGAAGTGCTGGTTTTACCTGATGGAGGGCACCGGCAGGCCCGGGGAAGGGGGAAGGCAGTAGACAGTGGGCAGTAGGGAGAAGGGGGTGGGTGGTCGCTGTGCTTAGAGTCCGTAGATCCAGATGGCTAGCGGGGGGGTAATGATGGCCATCAGTAAGCTGAGGGGGCCGCCTACTCTGAGAAAGTCAAGGAAGCGGTAGCCGCCAGCGCCGTAGACCATGGTGTTGGTTTGGTAGCCAATGGGGGTCATAAAGCTGTTGGAGGCGGCAAAGGTGATAACGAAAATGACGGTGAGCGGGCTGATGCCGATGGACTGAGCGACCTGAGCGCCAATGGGTAGCAGCAAGATTACCGAGGCATTGTTAGACAGCACAGCGGTTAAAAGGACTGTTAAGACATAGATTAATGTCAGCAGCCAGTAGCTGGAGAGGTCGCCGCTGACCTGTACGAGCTGGTCAGATAGCCACTCGGTCGCGCCAGAATTTTGCATGGCGGTGCCTAAAGGAATCAGACAGGCTAGCAAAAAGATGACATCCCAGCGGACTGCCTGGTAGAGTTCGCCGGGCTTCAGACAGCCGGTGACTACCATTGCTAAGACGCCTGCTAGGGCTGAGACCAAAATTGGATAGTCGGTGACGACAGTGGCGACTATCACTGCCAGGCCAATGGCCAGGGCAATGTTAGCTTTGCCCGTGCGCAGTGTGTCTAGGTCGCGCTGCTCTAGCAGCAGCAGGTTGCGGCTAGTTTGAATCCCGACCAGGCTTTGTTTGGGGCCTTGTACCAGCAGCAGGTCGCCAAAGCGAAGCGAGACTTTGCCCATGCGATCGCGCAGCAGCTCTTGCCCCCGACGAATAGCAAGCACCGTGACGTTGTAGCGCTGGCGAAATCGCATGTCTTTGAGCGTAGAGCCGATCATGTTGGAGTTAGCAATCACGAGCGCTTCGGCAATGCCCTCTTCTTCGCTGACATCGCGCTGCCAGGATTTTTGCCCGAACTGCACATCGGGCAATATCTCTAGCCCCTCACTCTCACGAATTTTGAGCAGGTCTTGCTTGCCGCCCCGAGCGAGCAAAATATCGCTGGCCGCGAGTGTTTTATCGGCAAAGGGCTGAGGAAAATGAGTGTCGTTGCGGATCAGCTCCAGTACGTCTACATCAAAGCGGCGCTGGAGCTGACTGGCTCGCAGCGTCTGCCCGACCAAGCTAGAGCGGGGCGTAATCACCAGCTCACTGACGTAATCTTTCATGCCGTATTTTTGGCTGAGGCCGCGATCATCTACTTGCCGATTGGGCAGCAGCCAGGGAGCCACCAGCCCCAAGTAAGCTAGACCCACAATAAAGGTGATCATGCCCAGCGCGGTGAACTGAAACAGAGAGAATTCGCCCAGGCCCAAGTCACCCGCTAGGCCACTGGCTAAAACGCTGGTAGAAGTACCAATAACGGTGATCATACCGCCTAAGATAGTGGCGAAGGAGAGCGGCATCAGCAGTTTAGAAGGAGAGATCCGGTGCTGCTGGCAAAAGTCTTCGACAATGGGTAAAAAAACAGACACAATGGCGGTGTTGTTGATCAGGCCAGATAGGGGGCCGACAATAATGCCCAAGGTGATAATCTGCTGGCTGAGCCGTTTGCCGCCCCAGCGAATTAGCCAGCTACTGGCATTTTGCAGTACGCCGGTGCGGGCGATGCCAGCGCTGAGGATAAACATCGCCATCACCGTAATCGTCGCCGGGTTGCTAAAGCCTGCAATCCCCTCTTGAGGTGTTACCTGTTTGAGCAAGATTAGCGACACCATCACCCCTAAGGCTGTGATGTCAGAGGGAAATCTTTCGACTATGAATAGCACTAAGGCGATCGCCGTCACGCTCAGGGTTAAAACGATGCTCATAGGGTTAGAGTATCCGTCGAGGCATATGCGATTTTACTCATTAAGGCGGCTGATCGCAATTTGGTTTGCTGTGCAGATGTGCTGAAAATGTTCTGCAGGTGTGTGCAGTTATTTTCTACGTTCATGCGATTGGGTCTCTATCCGGACAGGTGCCACCCGGATAGAGGCCGTTTAGAGACTAAACACTATCGACTCATGGCTTAGACGATGAGTTCCGGGTGCTCTTCTGCCTTCAGCTTGGGCTGTAAATATAGCGCCTCAATCAGGACGGCCCCCCCGGCTACCCAGGGCGGCACAATCAGCGCGCCAACAATGCCCAATACCTGAGCGCCGCCCAGCACTGCCAGCAGCTGATACAGCGGATGAACGCCCACTGAGGAACCCACCAGCAGCGGATCGAGCAGATAGGTCTCAATGTTTTGAATAATGGCGTAGAAAATAACCAGCCACAGCACGGCCCAGCCCCCTAGAGGAATCGCAACCAGCAGGGCGGGAATCGCGCCTAAGATAGGGCCGAGAAAGGGAATCAGATTGGTGACGCCTGCGATCGCCCCTAAGCCAATAGCAAAATCTTTCAAGCCCAAAAAGCTCAAGCCAATACCGGTAATCAAGGCGAGTGTGCCCGAGACAAGCACCCGACCGCGAATATAGCTGCCAATGCGGCTGGCTATCTCTGGCAGTTGCTCGCTGACGCGCTGATCCCAGGGGGCGGGTATCAGCCGCACAAAATTGGTGGTCAGGGTGCGGCTATCGGCCAGCATGTAGCCCGAGATGAAAATAGCCAGCACCAGACTCAGCAGCGTGCCCAAAATATCGGCTGTGAGATTGTAAGAGCGTAGCGCCACCTGGCGAGTCGAGCGAATTGCCCAAGCGGCGATCGCCTGTACATCGAGCTGGCCAAACACCTGATCGGTTAAATCGGGGCGGCTGTCATTGAGCGCAAGCACCCACACTTCTATTTGGGTCGCTGCCTTACGCAGGAGCACAGGTAGCTGCCTGACCAATAGCTGAATTTGTTCGAGTACGGTGGGGCCAATCAGGACGGCGACCCCTACCAACGTACCGATAATCGCTAGGTAGGTGAGCACAGCGCTCAGCCAGCGCGGGACTCGATACTGTTCGGCCCAGTTGACAATCGGGGCGATAGAGCAAGCCAGTACGACGGAAATCATCACCAGCAGCAGCAGTCCTCTCAACTGCCAGCCTATGATCGCCGTCGTGATCGCGGCAAATACCACCAGAACGCCACTCAGAGAGATAGACAGTCGCTGTTCAGAAGCCATAGGGTTGGAAAAAGATGAAGCTAAAGCGTATATCGAAACTGGTCTATCAACATGCCGGGCATCCACATGCCGCCCAGCGATCGCCGCTCATAGGTACCCACTGCCGGTAAAAAGGTGAGGCGATCGCTCAGTGCAATCAGCCCTTCGCCGAGAAAACGATAAAATTCATCATCAAACCGCAAATTTTCTATCGGGGCGACAATCTCACCGTCTTCGACCCAAAAGCAGGCATAGCGGGTCATTCCGGTGATCCGTCCGGCGGTCAAATCGCTCCAGTTGAGGTAGTGCAAGTTAGAGAGGTATAGGCCAGTGCCCAGCTCGGCGAGCACCTGGTCAGTGTGTAGCTGGCCCGGCGCTAAAGCAGGTGCCCGCAGGGTCTCCCTGGCATTGGCGGCGTTGCTGGGCTGGCCGTATTCTTTGGCGCTGCGGGCATTAACCAGTGAGGTATTCCAGCGGCCTGCCTGAATAATAGGAAGCTGGGTTGGGGCTACCTGACCACTGGTATTAAACCGGGGCACGCCTGCCCGCTGAAAATCTTCACCGAGTGAGAACTGCTCAGAGAGGATGGCCTCACCCTGCTCTAGCTTGCTAAAGGCGCTATTGCCCTGGCGCAGAGCAGCTTCGCCCAGTCCGCCGTAGATAACGGTTTCCATCAAATCGGCCACCGCTGCTGGCGCTAAATAAGTGCGATAGCGTCCTTTAGGAATTGCTTTGATCGGACGCAGGGATAGTGCGAGCTGCTGCTGGGCGGCAGCGATGTTTTGCTGGTAGGTTTGCCGGTGCCAGTGGCGGCCCGCCAGCGTGCCTTTGACGGCCTGGTGGGGGCGATCGCCAAACAGAGAATAGTCCAGGGTAAAAGACGAGGTCTCAAACCAGTGGCGCTTGCCCGCCGAGTCGCTGTAAGCCCGGTAAGAGAGTCCGGCTGCATAGAGTCCCGAAAAATCGAGCATCTGCACCGGACTGAGCAGCGTCTCGGCGATCGCCTTGGCAGGCAGCAGATCACCCCCGCGCACTTCACGGCTGCGTCCATTGGCAGGCACATCAGCAGGCGACGGCAGCACAATGTACGGGTCGACAGGCAGATGAGGCAGCTCTGCCTGTAGGGTCGTCAAGGCTTGCTGAGCGATGGCCCAATCTGTGTCAAATTCGCCGATAAAAGGAACAGTCGCAGCAGCAGTCTGAGTCGCTGTCATCAGCGTTAGCCGCAGTTGCCCGTCGCATACTTGACCGGTCTGCCGCACTTTAGCCTGGTTAAAGCGGGTGAACTGGCTGTCTTCGCCGGCGATAGAGAGGGTGAAATGGTGATCGGGGGAGAGGCGATCACCCACAGCTTCGGTTAAGCGATTAAACACCGTCTCGTAGCTGCTGCGAGCGTGATGAGTGCTACTGGCAGCGCTATCCGCCGACGGGTGGGTACTGACATCCGACGAGCGTAAGGTCATGATTGCGCGCCTCCAAACACTTCGATCTGGTCAAAAGCGCAAACGGGTGAAGCGTGGCCAACGCGAATGAGCTGATTGGGTTCACCCTTGCCGCAGTAGGGAGTGCCGTACATTTCCAGGGTTTGGCGATCGCCCACTTGGGCCAGACTGCCCCAAAACTGAGGCGTCGTCGCCCGGTAGTTAGGATTTTTTAGGGTCGTTGTCAGCTGCCCGTTTTCAATTTTGCGAGCATACTCACAGCCAAATTGAAATTTGTGACGCTGATCGTCAATTGACCAGGATCGATTCGATTCCATATAGACACCGTTCTCAATGCTGCCGATCAGCGTGTCAAAATCGGTCTCGCCGGGCTCTAGGTTGATATTGGCCATGCGGTCAATCGCCGGACGATTCCAGCTACAGGCGCGGGTACAGGCTACACCGGGTACCTGCAATCGGGCCTGACTCTCTAGCCCGCCTAAGCCCCGCTCTAAAACACCCCTGCGAATCAGGTGCTGACGCTCAGCTGGCGTACCCGTATCGTCAAAGCGGTAGCTAGCCAGTTCGCCAGGCATCGTCGCGTCAAAGGTAACGTTCATGAGCGGCGAGCCATACACCAGGCTACCAAAGTCTTGAGGCCGCACAAAGCTGCCCCCCGCATAGTTGCGCTCGTCTCCCAAAATCCGGTCTAGCTCCAACGGATGCCCGACGCTCTCGTGGAGCTGCAGCATCATCTGGTCAGGCGCGAGGACGAGGGTGGTCGCAGTATCGGGGCAGTCTGGTGCGCTCAGCAGTTCTACAGCCTGTTCGCCAATGCGCGTCGCCCTTTCCTCAGCGCCGGCCAAAATCTCCCAACCGCCCTGATAGCTACGGGCTAGATAGCCATTGTCTGTGCGCGATTGGGTGACGCCCGGGGCTTGGGCGATCGCCCCCAAATGGCTCTCTAACAGCATCAGTTTTTGATAGATCTTAGAGCCATTGCTGCTGACAAACCACGACTCCACCTCGTGAGTACGGGCAGCAGCAATAGTCCGCACGACCGCCGCCGACACCTTGAGCTGCGCGCATAGCTGACGCAAAAGATCATTAATTTCGCTCACACCTAGTCCGCTCAGGGGCTGTTGATAAGGCGAAACGTATTCTCCAGTTACCGGCGGGCGGACAGCCTGGGTGAAGCGATGAAGAGTCCAGCGGCTGGCGGCGACTGCCTGGCGATAGGCGCGGCTGGCGGCGGCCTGCAAAGCCTCTGTAGTCAACCGGTTGGTGGCGCTGTAGCCAAATTGTCCTTGAGCCAATACTTCTATCATGGCTCCCTGATTCAGTCCGGTTTCGTTTTGCTGAGGATGGCCGTCGCGGACGGCTCGCCAACTGCTGGTCTCCCGCATGGCCCGAATGCCAATCCAATCGGCGGGAAGGTCAATTTGCTCAAGGGTCGCGATGAGATGCCCAATCATAAGAAATTTCGAGACTCGCAATAGATGCCTGTAGATGCTCGTAGCTGGCGGCGGGGATTGCCCACTTCTAATCATGCCTCATCACGTTTCGGCCTGGGTCAACAAATGCCATCCCTAGTGTTAAGGATTCTGAGGCGACTGACGGCTTCCTTAGCGTCATTATTGATTGACCACCTCGCTGCCCTGCATAATATTTTATTAGCCATTGTGTAATTTTTGGATTATAAATGATTCTACTGTTTGCCTTATGGCTTATAAATGAAGTCATAAGGCAGATATTGTCTCTAAAAATAAGCACATGGAATTCGATGAGCTAGATTGCAAAATCCTGTCGATCTTGAGTCGTGAAGGGCGGGTGCGGTGGTCAGCTCTAGCTGAGCAACTAGGGGTATCGGCTCCGGCGATCGCCGACCGAGTACGTCGATTAGAAAAAGAGGGCGTAGTGACAGGCTACGCAGCTCGGCTAGATGCTGAAAAGCTGGGTCTCAGCCTCAGCGCATTCGTCTTGGTGATGCTAGAGCATCCTCAATACCGCCAGCGCCTGATCGACTATGTGCAAGCCTGTGAAAACGTGCAGTCTTGCCACCACATAGTCGGCGAGGGCGACTACCTGCTGAAAATTTGCTGTCGCTCTACTGCCGATCTAGAGCGCATTCTTAGCGAAGAGCTCAAAGCCCTGCCGGGTATTCAGCAAACCCGCACCACAATTGCGCTCTCAATGGTTAAAGACACGGCTGTTCTACCGATTCTGTAAGTCGCTCTTAGCTGCATTACGAGCCACCTTTGCTAACACCTGCTAACTCATCAGCCGTTTGAGGATAGATTATGCTGCTATTTATTTTATTAAAGGGAATTTTGCTGGGACTGGCGATCGCCGCCCCGGTCGGCCCGATTGCGCTGCTGTGCATTCGCCGAACGCTGACTCAGGGGCGGGTGGTGGGGCTGGTGTCTGGCTTTGGCGCGGCGACAGCAGATGGTTTGTATGGTGTAGTCGCGGCGTTTGGGCTGACTGCCCTGTCTGATCGTTTAGTCGCCAACACCGATTATTTGCAGCTCATAGGCGGTCTATTTCTCTGCTATCTGGGCTTAACGACCTTTCGGGCTAAACCGGCGATCGCCCTGACCCAAAGCGACTCGCTTAACGCCCCCACGAGCACTGCTAACCTGACCGTCCTCAGCGCCTACGGCTCCACACTGGCGCTCACGTTAACTAACCCGGCTACCGTCCTTTCCTTTATTGCTATTTTTGCCGGTTTAGGTATTACGCAGACATCCTATCTGAGTTCTGTAACCCTTGTGTTTGGCGTATTTACGGGCTCAGTCCTATGGTGGCTCATGCTAGTGTCTGGGGTAACCTATCTGCGCCGTCAGCTAACGCCGCAGCGACTGTTTCGCTTCAACCAGAGCGCTAACAAAGTTTTTGGGGCGCTGATCTTTGGCTTTGGGGTGGTTGCCCTGCTGGCTTAGCTTGCGCTCAATTAGACAGCTTCAAAGAAACCGATAAAACAGGTCTCCAAACATGGTTTTGCTGCATCAGCGCTGGCAGAGAGGCTGGCAGAGATACGTTGGGTTTGGGTTGGCGATCGCCCTCGCCTTTTGCCTAATCACTGGAGACTTTGCTCACGGCTGGCAGCCGTCGGGCCACGGGGCAGCGGCTCAGGCTCAGACACTAGACAATCTGCGGCAGCAGCGCGATCAAGTCGATCAGCAGCTCAAGATCTATGACCAGACTGACCAGCGCTACCAAACCGCTGAGCAACAAGCCGATCAGCAACTGCGCGATCTCTCTAAGACAATTCAGGGTACCGACGCCTGGATTAGCGATACCGAATATCAGCTCGGCGAAGCTGAGCGGCGGCTCAATCAGCTCCAGGCCGACCTCACAAGCAACCAGCAAACCTACGAAGAGTCGCGCACGGCAGCAGTGGGTCGGCTCCAATTTATGCAGCGTCAGCAGGAGGCTCAAGGCTGGGCGCTGCTGCTACAAAGCCAAAATCTGAACGACTTTTTAGATCGGCGCTACCGGCTGAAGCAGGTCTATCAAACCGACCGGACGGCACTGATGGCGCTAGAGGCAGCAGCAGCAGAGCTGGTCGCTCAGCAAGAAGGGGTCGAGCAGCAGAAAAATTCTATTGCTCTCTTGCGCCAGCAGCTCATGGCGAGCCGTCAGCAGTACGCCGCTCAGGTACAGCAGCAGTCTGAAATGATGACCCGCCTGCAGGAAAACCGAGGGGCGCTATCAGCGGCCATTAACCAGCTAGACAAAGACTCTGCCAATCTGACCGAGCTGATTTTAGAGCGAGTAGCCGCCGCCGATGGCATCAACTCCAAAATGGCCAGAGAAGAAGCCCTGCGCGCCGCTCGCTCTTCTGGCCGCATGGTGCGCCCTAGTCTAGGGCCGATCACCAGTCAGTTTGGCCGGCGCTTCCATCCTGTTTTAGGCTACAGCCGTTTTCATGCGGGTACTGACTTTGGCGCGGCGCATGGCACCCCAATCCTGGCGGCTGAGTCGGGGGTGGTGATTTTTGCGGGCTGGTATGGCGGCTACGGCAATGCGGTGATTATTGACCATGGCGCGGGAGTAACGACGCTCTACGGTCACGCGAGTCGGCTCAATGTACAGGAGGGGGAAGCGGTGAAACAGGGCGATGCGATCGCTGCTGTTGGCACAACCGGGCTCTCTACCGGCCCCCATCTGCACTTTGAAGTTCGGCACAATGGCGAGCCGACTGACCCAATGGCCTTTCTCTAATCTAGCTGCTGTCGATTGCCCAAGCTTCTGATCTCTGACAGGCTGACTTTTGGGCAGGGGGCGGCTAGTCTATGGCTATGAGATATCGGATCTTTAGCTATTTATCAGGCGCGATGACTGTGCTTATCGCCTCTAGCGCCTATGCGGACACGCCATCTGTAGAGATGACCCTACCGGATGCGCCGCTTAATCTGTCGCCTGAGGTGATTGAGCAAAGCCCGGTGCTGCAGCGCTGGCTAGAAGCCATTCCCGATGTGCAGGCCGATATTCGCAACGATCCGAGCTTCAACACCCGAGTGCAGGCGGGCTATAGCTTTTTCCCGTCTTCTGAGGGGACGGGCGGCTTCGCTGTGGGGGTGGATGATTGGTTTATTGGCAGTACGCCGCTCACCGTGAGCGCTGACTATCAGCAAAATTTTAGGGGCGATCGCCAATCCTACGGCGCAGATTTGCACTACTATGTGCTGCCACTGGGCAGATACTTCAACGTAGCGCCGACACTGGGCTATCGCCATGCCAGGGCCGGTGATGACTATCAGGTGAGCGGGGCCAATGTGGGCGTGCGGCTGCGATTTGTGCCTACCCGGACGGGCGCTGCTGATTTGACGCTGGATCAATCTTGGGTGGTGGGTGACAGCGAAGGGCTGGGCATCACTCAGCTCAATGTGGGCTATGCCTTTTCTCAAAACCTGCGCCTCTCGACTGATTTGGAATGGCAGCGGACTGCTGATGAAGGGGATAGTCGGGTGGGGATTAGTTTGGAGTGGTCGCCGTAGGGGAAGGGGGAACGGGAGACAGGAGACAGGAGACAGGAGACAGGAGACAGGAGACAGGATGGAACAGCAGACTATGAGGGTGGTTCGATGCCGAGCCAGCGCTGGTAGATTTTGGTGTAGGTGCCGTCTTCTATCAGGGTGTCGAGAGCGGCGTTGATGACGTTGAGGCGATTTTCTTCGGAAGTGGCTTTGGCTTTGCGATCGCTTTTTTCCTCCACTGGGTCACTGTCTTCTCTCTCTGCTTCAGGATCGGTGGGCCGCACGATAATACCGAAGTCGTAGGTTTCTATCAGCTCGCCCATTTGCTGCACGCCCGCCACGCTATCGGTTTTTAAGCCGTCCAGTAGCACCGGCAGTGTGACCAGTGCAACGTCGGCGTTCCTGTCTTCTACGGCTTTTAACGTGTCTGATGCTGCGTCGAATGTGAGAATGTTTGATCCTTGAATGTCAATCGCTAGCCGTGCGCCAGCAGTCTCTAACTGGACGGCGATGGTTTTATCTCTCAGTGCTCTCAGGCTGTCGAATTGTTCATTCTCCGGCAGTGCCACAATCGCAATGCCAGAGCGAAAATAGGGCTGAGAAAAATTCGTTGGTTCTACTCGCGCCGGGAGGATCGGAATTGCGCCGATGGCAACGTCAATACTGCCTGCCTGAACCAGGGGCGCTAGCGCATCAAAGGGCTGAGGCTTTATTTGTAAGGTCGCGCCGCAGGCAGCACCGATGGCTTGAATCAAATCGACATCAAAGCCTACTAGCCGATCGCCTTTTTGGATGACAAAGGGGGCTACGCCAGGCGCGATCGCCACTCGCCACTCGTCTTCAGCCGATGGCGGCTCTGAAGAAGATTCGGCGGCAGCGACAGAGCTAGCCGCTGCCTGAGTATCTGACTGAGGAGTGGATGGCTCAGCGGTTGATGGCTCTGATACTGACTGCTTAGAGCTTAACCGGCGATAAGCCGTCACTGCGCTGGGGAGCCCGGCCACTATCGCTAGCCCAATCAGCCCGCGCTTTAGAGATTTTTTTAAAAATTGCGATCGCCTCACAGTATCCTCACTGTCCTATTTGCGCCCCTGTCCTGACCGGTGAGCCGCGCTCGGTTTTCCGGCCTGGCATGGAGTCACCCTTCAAGAGTTTACGGTTCAGCGGCGACGCTAGATCTGACAATCGATCAAAAAGCATAATAAAATCACGGAGGCAAAACCACATTGACAGCTCATTCCTTCCTGACAGCTCATGGCAAAACATACCCAGGCCCATATCTCTAAGACCCTGCCTAAAAATGAGAGTGCTTTTACGCGCGATCGCACCCTCAAGCAAACCGAATACTACATGGGAGCCAAGCTCTTAGAAATCGGCGTTAACCCTAATAAAGGCGTGATCTATCGCTGGTCTACTGTAGACAAGGGCAACAGCGAAGAATGGACGTATAGTGCCTACTGGGGCGACTCTCGCGAAAAGCTCGAATCCGAAGAAGCCAATACACCCGACTAGGCCGACGGCGAGGCTATCTACTGGCGGCGTCTGCGCTCACTCGGCGGGTCTCGGTCACGCCCAAAAGACAGTCAGACAGCGGCTGATTATGTAGCACCATCGTCGTTGTGGTGTTTTGCTCAAAGCCAATGCGCTCGTAGAAGCTCTGCTGATGGGTGGTCATTAAGTAGGTGCGCTCCACCCGGTTCATATGAGGGTGAGCAATCAGCGTTTCGACTAATCTACGGCCCAGGCCCACGCCCTGGTAGTCAGGATGAATCACCACGTCCCAGATAGTGGCGCGAAAACAGCCATCAGAGGTGGCGCGAGCAAAGCCAATTAGCCGCTGATCGCCCCAAGCGGTGACCACCGGCTTACTGTGAGCGATCGCCTTCGCGATATCATCAGCCTGGCGATGCTCAGCCCAAAAAGCCGCTGCTACAAATAAATCGCATAGCTGAATCAGCTGACTTGGACTCAGCATCTCTGTATAGCGAAACTGAATATGCCGACTGTCCATATCGCTCCTCTCTAATAGGCGTTGAGAAATGGGCATTGAGACTTGAGATGCAGATAAACATCCCTAATCTTTAATTGATGTAAATCTAACTTGATAATAAAGACAGTAACGGCGTTTTTTCTGCGATCTCCGCAAAAGTGACGCTTTCATGACTAAATAATTCCACTGAGGTCTGATGAGAGCGATCGCCTCCTACCCAGCCAGTCCGTTCAGACGCGCTTGATCATTCCTTGCTTATCACCCGAGCGATCCTCCATGCTCTGTTTTCTTCGGCCCTTTTCATTTAAGACTCTGCTGATGGGCCTACTGGCTTTTGCCATCAGCAGTCTCTTGGGCATTGGCCTAGCCCGCGCTGTGACCGACCCTTATGGCATGGTCGATCCAGTAGACGACCGCTATGCTGCTGGCTACAGCCTCTATCTCAGCCAGTGCGCCACTTGCCATGTCGCTTTGCCTCCCGCCGTACTGCCTACTCAAACCTGGCAAACGCTCGTTATCGACCCCGCCCATTACGGTGTGGCTCTACCTGCAATTACCCAGTTTGACCAGCAGCTCATGATCAACTACCTGCAGGTATACTCACGCGCTCATCAGGGCCGCGAATCGGTGCCCTATCGCCTTGAAGAGTCGGCTTATTTTCAAGCGCTACATCCCAATGTCGCCCTGCCCCAGCCGCTCAATCTTGGCAGCTGTGTGGGCTGTCACCTCGGAGCAGCCGAGCAAAATTACAGAGGCGCAGCTAAGCAAGGTTACAGACCCAGGTGATACCATAAGCGCTGTAGGGTAACCCGCCCGGATACCGCCTTCCGAGAGGGCATTTTCTCCCCATAAGATTAGATACAATTAAACGTGAGGACTCCCTGTGCCTCCCGCCCGTCGTTTCTCCGGCTTGACATGCTAAAAAGACTCTTAGGCGATCCTAACGCCCGTAAGCTCAAACGATATCAGCCCGATGTCAAGGAAATAAACCTGCTGGAAGAAGACATGCAGGCGCTTTCGGATGATGAGCTAGCTGGGAAAACGGTTGAGTTTCGGCAGCGCCTGGAGAAGGGTGAAGATATTGAAGACTTGCTAACCGAAGCTTTTGCCGTTGTGCGCGAAGCTGCGAAACGGGTGCTCGCACTGCGCCATTACGACGTGCAGTTAGTCGGCGGCATGGTGCTCCACGACGGCCAGATTGCCGAGATGAAAACCGGTGAGGGCAAAACCCTGGTTTCTACGCTGCCTGCTTACTTGAATGCGCTGTCGGGCAAAGGCGTCCATATTGTGACGGTAAACGACTATCTGGCCCGCCGTGACGCTGAGTGGATGGGCCAGGTCCACCGCTTCTTGGGGCTGAGCGTCGGTTTAATTCAGCAGGGCATGAGCCCCACTGAGCGCAAAAAAAATTACGCCTGCGACATCACCTACGGCACCAACAGCGAGTTTGGCTTTGACTATCTGCGTGACAACATGAGCACGCAGATGGCCGATGTAGTGCAGCGCCCGTTTAACTTCTGCGTCATTGACGAGGTGGATTCGATCCTGGTTGACGAGGCCCGCACGCCGCTGATTATCTCAGGGCAGGTAGAGCGCCCTGGCGAAAAATATACTGAGGCCGCCGTCGTTGCCGCTCAGCTAGAGAGCGACGAGGTGGACTACGAGGTCGATGAAAAAGCCCGTAACGTGCTGCTGACCGATGAGGGCTTTGAAAAAGCTGAAAATCTGCTCAACGTTACCGATCTATTCGACCCTAAAGACCCCTGGGCCCACTACATATTCAATGCTATTAAGGCAAAAGAACTGTTCACTAAAGATGTGAACTACATCGTTCGCAATGACGAGATTGTCATTGTCGATGAATTCACTGGGCGGGTGATGACCGGTCGCCGCTGGAGCGATGGCCTACACCAGGCGATTGAAGCGAAAGAGCATGTCGAGATTCAGCCAGAAACTCAAACTCTGGCTTCGATTACCTATCAAAATTTCTTTCTGCTCTATCCCAAGCTTTCAGGAATGACGGGTACGGCCAAAACGGAAGAGGCCGAGTTCGAGAAAATCTACAAGCTAGAAGTCACGATCATCCCGACCAATCGCCCTTCTCAGCGGCGCGACCTGGCAGACGTGGTGTACAAGACTGAAAACGCTAAGTGGGATGCGATCGCTCAAGAATGCGCTGACATGAATGAAACCGGTCGCCCGGTGTTGGTGGGTACCACTAGCGTGGAAAAATCTGAAGTCCTCTCACTTTTGCTCAGCGACCTCAACGTTACCCACAACCTGCTTAACGCCAAGCCCGAGAACGTAGAGCGCGAGTCAGAAATCGTCGCTCAGGCCGGGCGGCGTGGCTCGGTGACTATTGCCACCAACATGGCCGGACGCGGTACAGACATCATCTTGGGTGGTAACGCCGACTACATGGCCCGGCTCAAGGTGCGAGAGTACTTCATGCCCCGTCTGGTGAAGCCTGAAGATGACGAAAAGTTTGGCGTGGCTCAAGTTGCGGCGGCTAAAAGCGGCAGTCAGGCTCAGGGGTTCGCTGGTGGCAAGAAGCCAAAGACCTGGAAGGCGTCTCCTCAAATTTTCCCGACCGAGCTTTCGCCCGAGCTAAAATCAGTGCTCAAAGAAGCGGTGTCTTTTGCCGTCAAAACCTATGGGGAGCAAAGTCTGTCTGAACTTGCTGCCGAAGATAAGATCGCTGTGGCTGCCGAAAAAGCCCCAACCGATGATCCGGTGATTCAAAAGCTGCGCGACGTTTATAATCAGGTGCTCAAAGTTTACGAAAGCATCACTTCGACAGCCCATGACGAAGTAGTCGAACTTGGTGGTCTGCACGTCATTGGTACCGAGCGTCACGAGTCGCGCCGGGTAGACAATCAGCTCAGAGGCCGGGCAGGCCGTCAGGGTGACCCGGGTTCGACGAAGTTCTTCTTGAGCTTAGAAGATAACCTGCTGCGGATTTTTGGCGGCGATCGCGTTGCCGGACTCATGAATGCCTTCCGCGTCGAAGAAGACATGCCGATTGAGTCAGGAATGCTGACGCGATCGCTTGAGGGCGCACAAAAGAAGGTTGAAACCTACTACTACGACATTCGTAAGCAAGTCTTTGAATATGACGAAGTAATGAATAACCAGCGCCGCGCCATCTACGCCGAGCGACGACGGGTGCTAGAAGGAGATGCGCTCAAAGAGCTGGTGCTGGGCTATGCCGAGCAGACTATGAACGACATTGTTGAAGCCTATGTCAATCCAGAACTGCCCTCAGAAGAATGGGATTTAGAGAGTGTTGTTGCTAAGGTGCAAGAATTTGTTTACCTGTTGGCCGACCTCACCCCCGATCAGCTCGAAAATCTCTCGATGGGAGAAATCAAAACCTTCTTAATTGAACAGGTACGAATTGCTTACGATCTCAAAGAGGCTCAGGTAGATTCGATCAAGTCTGGGCTGATGCGAGAAGCTGAGCGTTTCTTTATCCTTCAGCAGATCGACAGCCTCTGGCGCGAGCACCTTCAGCAGATGGATGCTCTAAGAGAAACCGTAGGGCTGCGCGGCTACGGTCAAAAAGATCCGCTGATTGAGTACAAGAGCGAAGGCTACGAAGTCTTTCTCGATATGATGACCGGCATTCGCCGCAACGTTGTCTATACGCTCTTCCAGTTCCAGCCGCAGCCGCAGCCAGCGGTCAGACAGTCGGAGCAAAGGGTATAAAACGGCGATCGCCCTTCCCCTCTCGGCCATCTCTGCTTTTTGACAAAGATGGCCCCATATTAATACAGAGGATTACAGCGATCGCCGCAGCAAACTAATCGCCTCTCCTTGCGTCGTGGTTAAAATGATCTGTTCGCCAACGGGCATCACCGGGCTCCACAGCACTGTTTCGGCATAGTTCAAAACGTGGAGCTGATGGATGGCTTGCTGGATAGCCTCGGGAGTCCCTAGCAGAATGTGTCTCAGTTCTTCTCTGTGCGGGCTGCTGCTAAAACCGGGCCCAATTCGCAGCGCGGCGGGTGCGGTCTGTCTGCCCTCTGGGTCAGGATTCAACAGATCGCTAGTGAGATAAGCGGTCGTTTTCATGGTTTCTCCAGTGTGGTGGTTAGAAAAACCCAAAATTTAGCCACCCCAACTTGCTAAGAGTCAGGGTGGCTATGGCATCATGACCATAACCGCCTTGCTGGTCTCGTCAGCGAGGGGGCGAGCAGTCAGTGATTGTCCTACCAATCATTGGCTGCGACTGCTAAATTTTCGGGCGGTTGAGCGATCGCGCCTTACACGCAATAGCTGTGAGACTTAGAGTACCAGTGTTCTTTTAAAAACGTCAACTATCTTTGACAGGGAATCTTGGCAATTTCGCCGCTTGATAATCGCTCGTAGAATGGATGTTATGTACAAGGCCCAATCTATTGATACGTCGGTCGAGGCGGATCGGTTTGTGTTTCAGCTGTTGCGACAGAAGTCGAATAGCGATCGCCTAGCCATGTCAGCCGCGCTCAGCAGAGGGGCGAGAGAACTTTCTCTCATGGGCTTAAAACGGACATTCAGCGAGCTAAGCCCCAGCGACTTTGCAAAAAAGGTTGCCTTTGTTTGGCTAGGGCATCAGTGGCCACCCGGCTTTGCATTTAGAGGAAAGCCTATGAATTGGATTCAAGACTCACTACAGCTAGCGAGGCAGCTACACCCCATCTTCGAGCAAATAGGCATTGCGTATTACATCACTGGTGGTGTCGCTGCGACCGCCTACGGCGACCCTCGCACAACGCGAGCTCTCGATGTTGTACTCAACGTCAGTAAATCGGATATGGCTACTTTGGTTTCAGCATTAGAAACTGCCGGATTTTATGTTCCTGGCGTGGAGGATATCATCTCAGGCAGAATGAGAACGCTACAAATCATTCACCAGGAAACAGTGATGCAAGCTGACTTAATCCTGTCAGGGGAGGAATCCTGGGATACTGTCAAGTTTGAACGGAGACGGCTAGAAGGTGAGCTTTACTTTATCTCGCCAGAAGACATTGTGCTCAGTAAGCTTTTGTGGCGAAGGCGATCGCGCTCCGAAACACAGTGGAGAGACATTCTCGGCGTTCTTAAGGTACAGCATGAAAGTTTAGATTTTGAATACTTGAGAGAATGGGCTGATCGTTTGGCAATGAGTGATGATTTAGCTCAGGCTTTTCAAGAATCGGGTGTGGGTTAATGGGCGATCTCGCTCAGCAAAAATCTAGCTCGTTGCCAATTTTATTGCATTTGACTATCCTGTTTCCCAAACACATCACCTTAAGAGAAAAGGCGCTCAACACAAAATCAGAAAATGTTTCTGGTTTTGTGTCAACTCTCTACCACCGAATTTAAGTACTAAAACTATCCGATATACCAAATTCCTGATGAAGGAATTCCAAAGTTTCCCTTTGACCAAGTCTGCATAGTGTACCTCGGTGAACAAACGCACCAGGGAAGAAACGCGCCTGTTCTCTTTTGTATGTTTTGAGCCATTTTATACGAGCAACCCAATCTGAAATTTCTAGGTTATTCTTGTCTTTATGCTCTTCAAATCTAACCGTTGCCAAGGTTTGTTCAAGCAGAGGTACGTCTCTCGCCATGAAATCCTTAACCGGAACGGCGTTCTCAACGACTTTGCCGTAGCCGACATAGCCTGCACCGGCTATGTATGCGTAAACAACGTTACCAGGCTGTAGTTTCTGTATAGCGTCTCTGTATTTTTGACCGCCGCCAGCGCTGATACATCCATATCGCAAGCAGTCCTCCCATAGAAGATGTCCTTGTCTCTCCCCTATGTTGACAAACCAGTCTCCTGCCCAGCCAAATTTCTCACGCAGAAACTCTAAAGTCCTCTTGTTCCTCAACTTGCAAACGACATTCGGATTTGCAAACGCACCTACAAATCGCTGAGGGTTATCCTTTGGAAAAGTCTTGAGCCACTTTATACCAATAACCCATTCCGAAAGTTCTAAGTTATCGCTGTGCTCACTGGGTTTTTCCGCTTTCAAATCCAGGCTGAGTAGGGGCATCTTCTCTCTCCCTACAGTAAAATCTTTGATAGGAACAGCTTGTTCAGTAACCTTGCCTAAACCGACATAACCCAATCCAGAAATATACGCATAGATTGTGCTGCCGATCTCTAATTTTCTCAGGGCATCTGAATATACTGAGCCTTGGCCCGCACTAATAAATCCATACTTTACGCAGTCATCCCAGTCTCTGTGTACACCTTCACCTACGTTGACAAACCAATCGCCAGCCCACGCTAGGTTTTGCAGTTCTGTGCCGTCAATCTTACTGTTGTCAGAGGCGAGATCGTCGTTTACGCTTTCTGTTATAGAAATTGTTGTAGAAAGATCTAAAGTTTGAACTGACGATCTACTATCCTCCACATGTATTGAATCTGAACCGCTTGCAATCATATCCTCGAAGAAATGAGCGGAGGGCAGTCTACCCTCTCTCACGTCAGCAGATTGAAGTGCATAAACGTTGAACCATACCGAATCCCCTTCTAGAAGGATCGGAAATATTTTCTTGTTCAAGCTTACGGCAAGAGCTAACTCACAATTCACCCAATGAGACTGGTTGGAGCGGGGTGTCATTACGAGTACAAATGCCCGACAAGCTCTCAGATTTGCCTCAATCACTTGCTGCCACTGAGCGCCATAATTAATGTGATTGTCTAGCCATACAGACAATCCTCGACTTTCAAAAGCTTTTACTAGCCCTCTGACGTAAGCCTCATCTGTATGGCTGTAGCTAATAAAAATTGACGGTGGCGCGTTAGTCATTTTATATAATTTCCTCTGACCTGCAAAATAACTTCCTTTTCGATCTGAAATTTGAACCTTCGTACCTGTACCGTAACGTGCTTGACAGGGCTCGTCAGCTCAATCTCAAAACACTCTTCTGGCGTAAAGTGCGGCCCTTGAATTTTACTGGCAAACCTCCTTCATCGCCTCGTCATCCCAGGCATTCGGCAGCCTTCGCAGAACTCGCCATCAAAGACTATTGACATTCTCGTACAAAGATTCTATCGGGCAAGTAAAGCCGATGCACTTGAACCTGACTTGATCTTTAGCCCGATGAATGTGAGGTAGCCAAACATCTTTTTCAATATCGCGAGAAAAGCGCTCCACCACCATCTGTCGCTGATGAATCAACGCATACTCCTCTAATGAAGGAATCGTCTGATAATCGGCAAACTTATCGCCCCGGTCAAAAGCAGCGCTCGACTCAGAAAGCACCTCAATAATCAGCTTGGGATACACGATAAAGTCCTGATCGCCGCTGCCCTCGGTCTCATCGCAGGTTACCGACTGATCCGGATAATAAAATACGCCCAGCTCCGGCATATACACCTTCATTCCGCCAGAGTGCGAAATGCAGCCCGTCCCCCGCAGGTGATTTACAAATAGGGCGGTCAGGTTATCGGTAATGACTTCATGCGCCCTGGTCGCACTAGCGATCGCGAGCACATGCCCTTGAATGTACTCATGCTTAAATTTACTGCTGCGCTCAAGCTCTAGATATTTCTCGGGCGTGAACTGAGCCGCCCGCCGCCTGCTGATGATCATGGGTTTCCTACTAAAAACAATAGAAAACTATATCACTCTACTCAGCCGTCAAATGGCCTCTAGATCTGAATCGATGCCTGCTTGAGAGTTTCTAGTAGCCACTGGGCGATCGCTCCATTATTCTCGTGTGCAGTCAAAACGGCGGTGTTCGTGTAATATCCAATCTCACCCTTGATCTTCTAGAAACTGCTCAGCCTTCTCATACAAAAATTCTATGGGACAGGTAAAGCCGATGCTCGCCAGCTCAACCTTCTCGCCCACTCGATATGTCTGCGCCAACCACAGGCCGCTAGCTTTGCGCCAAAAACGTTCCACTAAAACTTGTTTTTGATGAACTAGCGCATACTCTTCTAGCTCTAGAATATTCTTGTAATCTGAAAATTTTTCTCCTCGGTCAAAGGCTTCAGTCGAATCAGACAGCACCTCAATAATCAGCTTAGGATGCTGAATAAGCGCACTGTTTGAAGCTTGATCCCGCTTGTCACAAGTCACTGCTAAGTCAGGATAGTAATATATGCTTCCCTCCAAAAACTCGACCTTGATGTCAGTGGCATAAGTAACGCAATCTCCCGACCCGCGCAGATGATTAAACAGCAGCCCCGATAAGTTACCCACGATAGCAACATGCGCTTTTTTTGCTCCCGCCATCGCAAAGACAAGTCCCTGCCTGTATTCATGCTTGACTGAGCTTTCGCGCTCAAGCTGTAAATATTCTTCTGGCGTAAAGTAAGGCCCGCTGCTTTTACTGGCAATCATCGTCTGTCGCCCTAGCGTTGTCTGCGTAAAAAACTATTTTCTCTGGCTTGATCGACTATTGAGCGATCGCCCCATCATTCTCAGTTTACGATAGCCCCAAATTCTCCTCAACGACCGCCATTCCCAACCCCAGCAGCACCGTAGAAATTTGTACGCTCTCCACCCGATAAAGCCAGTCACGTAAAGTTAAAGTGGCGATTACGGCCTATCATGTCGTGTAGTCTCAGCCGATAGATGTCTACATGTCCTCCGCCCTCGCCGCTATCACCACAACTCCTGCGGGGCTGCGCTGTCTGGCTCCTCTTTGCGAAGAAAGCCAGCTATGGATCACGCCTAAATTACAGCCCGCAGCGGACTCTTTAAATCTTAACTATCGCGTCTACGACACCTCGCTAGCGACCTTCTTGCAGGCCCACTGGCACGAATACGAAGGGTTTATCTTTTGCCTGGCAAGCGGCGCAGTCGTGCGACTGATTGCCCCTCTGCTCACTGACAAGACAGTCGATCCAGCCATTGTTGTCGTTGATCAGTCCGGTAAGTTTGCCATCAGCCTGTGTGGCGGGCATCAGGGCGGGGGCGATCGCCTCACCCAACGTCTCAGTCACCTCCTCGGTAGCCAACCCATCCTGACCGGTGCAGCCAACGCGCTTGACCTGCCAGGAGTAGACACGTTAGGCACTCCCTTTGGCTGGATTCGCGGCACCGGAGACTGGACAGGCGTCAGTGCGGTGATCGCTAGTCAAGCCCCCATTCAAGTCTTACAAGAAGCTGGCACCGATCTCTGGCAGCAGCATCTACCGGCAGCGCATCCCTTTCAGTTTGGCTTTCCAGAATTTGCAGAGAGAGACCAGCAGGCCCATCCGCAGGCGCGCATCTGGATTAGCCCTATACAAAGAACCTTTGCGCCCCCCTCAGAACAGCACTCGGAGCTGCCAAAAGTGCAGTGGCATCCGCGCGTGCTGTGGGTCGGTATTGGCTGTGAGCGCGATACTGCTAAGGAACTGATTGAGTACGCAGTTGAGAAAGTTTGCCAGACGCAGCATTTGGCGATCGCTGCCGTCGCTGGCGTTGCCACCATAGACCTCAAAGCCGACGAAACCGGACTGCTGGCGTTCGTCCAGGAAAGAGACTGGCCCTTACGCTGCTTCCAGTCCGAAACATTGCAAACCGTAGCCGTTCCCAACCCTTCTGATGTTGTGCAAAACGCAGTCGGAACGCCCAGCGTGGCAGAAGCGGCGGCGATGGTGGCAGCTGATGTGGCTGATGCTAGTGGGCTCCGAGTCAAAAAGCAGGTGGTCAAGCAGGACGGGGTTAGAGGGGCGGTGACGGTAGCGATCGCCCAGTCCGAACGCGAATACACCGGTCGCACTGGCCAACTGCACCTGGTCGGCACCGGCCCCGGTAGCCTCGATCAAATCACGCCCGCCGCTAAAGCCGCTATTACTAACGCCGATGTTGTTGTTGGCTATGCGCTGTATGTCGATCTCATTCGCCCCCTACTGCGCCCCGGCCAAATCGTAGAAGCACTGCCCATCACTCAAGAACAGCAGCGGGCGGAGCGAGCCATTCACCTGGCAAACTGGGGGCTGACCGTCGCCGTTATTTCTTCTGGTGACTGCGGCATTTATGGCATGGCCGGTTTAGTCCTAGAGCAGCTACGAGCCCAAAATTGGGATGGCAAAACGCCAGCAGTTCAGGTGTTTCCAGGGGTCAGCGCCCTCCAGTCAGCAGCCTCTCGCGTCGGCGCACCGCTGATGCACGACTTTTGTGCCATCAGCCTGAGTAACCTGCTCACCCCCTGGGAAGTGATTCAAGCCCGGCTGCAAGCTGCTGCCCAAGCCGACTTCATCGTAGCGCTGTACAATCCCAAGTCTAAAACCCGCACAGAGCAGATCATCTTTGCCCGCGATACCTTCTTAGCGCATCGCAGTCCTGACACTCCTGTCGCTCTAGCTCGCTCCCTCTATCGCCCCGACGAAGACGTGACGTTAACCACTCTCGATGAGATGTTCAACCACCCCATCGACATGCTCACAACCGTCATCATCGGCAACCGCAGCAGCAAAAACTACGCCGGCTGGTTTATCACACCAAGAGGTTATTTACTGTAAGTTGACCACACTTTGGTCGGGGCTCTCCGGCAAAACGCCGCCTCTCAACGACTCTAGATCAGTACTTCGAGCGGCAGGCCTACAAGACTTGCGCGTACGCTCAAATTCGGCGTCTTGCCAGGCAAAGGAAAAGTGACTCACTGTCTTCAGCTGAGGAATAGACTGCTGCAACGCATCCATCTGTGCTTCTAGCGAAGGTCGATTTTGTTGGGCCGCGCCCCAGGTTCCGGCAAGGGCAGGCTTTACCGTAGCCGGGTTACGCCGCACGTCTAGAACGCGCTGTACTTCTTCTACAATGCAGCTAGCGTTACCACAGACCGCGTAAGCCATTGGATGAGACTCCATCCAGCTAGGAAAGCGGTTCCAGTGCTGCAATCTAGAGTCAAAGCCACTCCCAATTGCCCGGTTGCCGTAAGGGAAAAAGACAGCCCCCGTCGGTAAACCTGCCTGCCGTGCCGGAGTTGCCCCAGCCTGCAAGAAATCGACGACGCCTTGAATCGCATGGGCGACGCTCAGCCGCCATAGCTCGCTTTGCAGCCCTGGCCTGCGATCAGCCGCAGGCGCTAAATTTTTAGGGTCAACGGCGGGCGGGTTGCGGCTCTGCCAGAGGGGTTCGCCCTCGCTAGGATACAGACTATCAACCTGGGCCACGTCGGTATTGGTGATGTAGCCGCTGCGTAGAAAACGCTGAATCAGCTCTCTGCCTTTTCCGTTATTGGCCCGCTGCACCATCGCCTGGTTGGATGCTGGGCCATAGATCCAAAGGTTCCTGACATCACTAACGACGGAAGCGGCACCGGTCAGGCGAGGGTAGCGCACGTAGTCATAGAGTGCTCCATCAGGCTTCCGGGCAATCACGGCCTGCACCATCTGTGAATAGTCGCTCTGCGCTTGGCGGTTATAGGGGTCAATAAACGCCTCTTCAGAAGTGCCGCTATTGCCAGTATCGGCGTAGTCCAGCGTATCTAAGCCGCTGCCATTGCGAGCGAGCACCTGACGGCGATCAGTCCGCTGACCGTAAGAATAGCCAAAGTTGAGGGTAAACATCCAGGCGTAGGCTTTAAGCCCGCGCTGATGGGCAGAGGCGATCGCTTCTGCCAGCAAATCGCGATCAGCATACTCATCAAACTGCACGACGCTGGGCCAAACCGTCGGATTATTATTTTTAGGCAGCAGCACCTGCCCGTTCGAAAAAGCCTCAATGTAAACCTGGTTGTAGCCCAGGTTAACAATGCGATCCATCAGCGCATCTAGCTGGCCAGGCTGCAGATCGCAGGGATACAGCCGCAGCCAAATAGCCTGATTTTCTGGCCAGCGGCTCCGGCGACAGTCTTGTACCTCAGCCGAATGCTGCTGTCTCAGGGCTTCATACTGCCGCTGAGCTGCGGCATCTCCTTGCAAACCCGCAACGCGCAGCGCCTCCTTGCTGTCTACATCTGCCTGAGACAGCTGGCAAAACCGATTGACCTCGGCCTGGGCGGGTGGGGTCGCCATTCCCTGGGCCAGCAGTGCCATCACGCCAGATAAAACAGTGCCTTTCAAAAGGCGATGCCAGCTTTTGTAACTTTCTCTAAAGACCATAGTTGCTTGTTTAGCTAAATCGCTAGCTCGCTTGAGGATAATTGGCCGCTTCAATATTGCTCTGAATTGCTCTGAAAATATAAAAGCTCACTGGTGACCCAAGGCCCACTACCAACGACCTGTAAAAGTATTAACCACTTACAGCCTGAAAACACCACTACCCGCAAAAATTGGCGAACCCTTTAAAAAAGAAAAAACTCTGATATGGCCGTTAGGAACCCCAAACATAGCCAAAATAACAGGCGATCGCCCAGGCAGCCTCTCTCATGCCCGCAGCTCGATCACACTATGACTCCCCGGTTACAACTATGAATCAGGGTATGACTCAGGGACAGATTGAACGCGACCAGCGTCAACCTCGCTATCCTCAGCGAACTCTGCCAGATGCTCCAGTAGCGCGGTTAGCTGCATCCTTTTGATATAGGGCCAGCCGCCTTGCTGTTCAATATCTCGCAGCAGTCGGTACAGCCGCTGACGGTTGTCAGGCAGCGCATCTCGAAACAGCGTATCTCGAATATCAGAGTGGAGCGTATTGAGCAGCCTTAACAACTCTAGCAATGCCAGACAGTTGCCTTCGCGGTTTTGGGCCGCTGTATTAACTGCCTGGGTAAGCTCCGAAAGGTCGGCAGGCAGATTGTGAGGAGAAGAGACAGAATTGCTCACCGTTTTCGACTCGGGTAATGGGCGGGTTTAAGGACAGAGCTGACAGGTCTGCTTGCGTGCGGTAACCTGTCAGAGCCTACGCGATCGCTCGGCGATGGTGCAAGCCTCGCCCAAAACCGGGCGGTCGCGGTGTAAAATAATCTACTAAATCCCTTAATCTTTAACATTCAACAGTCATGAGGTTGCCCATGAGGTATCGCGCCCTGCTCGCTGCGTTTTTTGCTCTTTGCTTAGGTGTACTCACTGCCTGTAGCGAAGCCCCTAGCGCTACTAGCGACATTCCACTCACCTATGACCAAATTCGCAATACTGGTTTAGCCAACAGCTGCCCCCAAGTAGACGAAACCCGTCGCGGTCAGATTCCCATCGAATCAGGCACATCCTATAAGCTGGTTGATTTGTGCCTGGAGCCCACTAGCTTCTTCGTCAAGCAAGAGTCTGCTAACAAGCGCAAAGAAGCTGAATTTATTTCAGGTAAATCCCTCACTCGCTACACGACCTCTCTAGAGCAGGTCAGTGGCGACATCAAACTTCAAGAAGACGGTAGCCTACTGTTTGATGAAAAGCTCGGCATGGACTTCCAGCCGATTACCGTACAGTTGCCCGGTGGCGATCAAATTCCTTTCCTCTTCACGATTAAAGGCCTCAAAGCTCTCTCACAGCCTGGTCTTAACGCAGTCACTACCTCTACAGATTTTGAAGGCGGCTTCCGGGTGCCTTCCTACCGGACTTCTAACTTCCTAGATCCCAAAGCCCGTGGACTGACAACCGGCTATGACAACGCGGTAGCACTGCCTGCCCGAGCCGATGCCGTAGATCTGAGCCGAGAGAACGTCAAGGCATTTGATGTCGGTGAAGGCTTCATTTCTCTGCAGGTCTCTAAAGTAGACAGCAGCACTGGTGAAATTGGTGGCACCTTCATCTCCGAGCAGCCCTCCGACACAGACATGGGAACTGCAGCGGCAGATGATGTTCGTCTCCAAGGCGTCTTCTACGGTCGCATTGAAACGGGTTACGGTGCCTAAGCGCCAATACACGGCCAAGACATGGCCTTAGATAAATTCAGCAAAGTAGCCTATTGAGCCGCTGACCAGGCGTATCAACAGGCAAAATGCTGTTGACCTATGGCACTTGGCCACTTTGCTCACCCCATCAGTAATCGCTAGAACCGCTGTGTATGGCGGGTCAAGTGTTACGCCAGCGTACGCCTGCATCCGTACGCTTTCTATATCAGCGAAAGAGGACACCTTCATGGTGTCCTCTTTTTTGTTTTGGGGTCAGCCCATTTCCTCAATTTAGCCTCAATCTAGCCTCTAGCTCCGGCCAGGCAGGTGAGTTCAGTAGAAACCCAATTGTTGGAGAGAGAAACCTTAATTAGGCTGAACGTGTCGGTGGGCATCCCAAGCAGTTGATTGGCCTTCATAGGGTTCTGTTGGGAGTCTCATCCGCCTTGGGTGTGCCTTCTCTCATCTGCTAAGAGGCCGCAATTGACACTTATCAGGCCCTTCTAAAAATATGCGTTCCTCGTCTACCAACCAGGTCATCAAAAGTCAGTCGTTAGAAATTTTAACGACCTATCAGAAAAATCGTTCACCGCAGCTCCGCAACCGTCTAGTACAGATGAACATCGGCCTTGTTCGCCGTGAAGCGCACCGCTGGCTGCACAATTCTGGAGAAGCCTTTGACGATCTGATGCAGGTCGGTAGCCTTGGCTTAATCAGAGCGATTGAGCGCTTTGACTTACAGAAGGGCTATGCCTTTAGTTCTTTTGCGATTCCTTATATCCGGGGCGAAATTCAGCACTATCTAAGAGATAAAGGCACCGTAGTCCGTATTCCTCGGCGCTGGCAAACCCTGCAAAATCAGTCAGCCAAGGCGATCTGTGAGCTACAGGTCACTCTCAACCGGCGGCCCAGCGATCAAGAAGTCGCTGACTATCTGGAAATTACGCTGGAAGAGTGGCAGCAGGTCAGAATCGCCAGCAGTAATCGTAGCCTACTGAGCTTAGACGCGCCCGCTCAAGAGAATGAAAGCGGGTCATCCTCCTTGGGTGATCTGCTGCCCGACTCGCACTATCGCAGCTTTCAGCTCGCTCAAGAAGACCGGATTCGACTGCAGCAGGCGCTATCGCAGCTAGAAAAGCGCACCCGTGAAGTGGTGGAATTTGTGTTTTTGTACGATCTCACGCAAAAAGAAACGGCAGAGCGCCTGGGGATTAGCTCTGTAACAGTCTCCCGACAGGTTAAAAAAGGGCTTAAGCATTTGCAGGTAATTATGCGGCCTGCTGGGGAAGTATAGGGCTAGCGCTGACTATTTTGTTTAACTATTCTACTCTACTCCCGGGAGGGATCAGGCATGCGGCGTCTGCTGCTCGTTTCACTTGCAACCATCTCACTCACAGGTTGCCAATTTTTCAACCGCGAAGATGCCGTGGTGATTGATCCGCTGGCTACTGATGAGAGTGGCGGTAATGTCGCCGCTGTGCCTGCGGGCGAGGGGGGTGAAGCGTTTACTGACCCGACTGTAGAGCCGACGGGTGTGACCTCTATAGCGGCTCCCGATCTGATTCGCTCCACCGACCCGAATGCGCGTACTCAGCAGGTGGAGCGCAGTCGAACCGATCCTTTCGCCAGTTTGGCAATTCCACCTGCACCCGTGCCGATTGTGGTTTCTCCCGTTGGGGCGGCGGGTAATGGTGGGTTTCCATCTTCCAATGCGGGCGCTAATGCAGCTGGAAATGCCCCTAGCTCCGCAGGCGGCGGCTCTGCAGGCGGCGGCTCTGCCGCCGGTAGGTCTGCTGGTGGCGGCAGCGCTGCGGCTAGGGCTGTCGCGAGCAGGTCCGCACCGCTGCCGCCGCCAGTGCGCGTACAGCCGAATAATCGACCTTTGGTACTGCCCTCTCCACGGGCAGCACTGCCACCGATTCCACAACCGGTGATTGCGCCAACGATATCAGTTTCTGGCGTGGTTCAGCTGGGTAATGTGCCCTATGCAATTGTGCGCTCTGGCAGTGAACCCGAGCGGTATGTGCGGGTGGGCGATCGCCTTGCGGGTGGCAGCGTCCGCGTTAAGCGCATTGAGACGCTAGCTTTTGAACCTCGGGTGATCTTAGAAGAAAATGGCGTTGAGGTCTCTCGGCCAATTTCAGCTGACAGTAGCGACCAGCCGGATAGCCCAGCGACGCCTGCTACCGGTGCTCAAGCGGCTTTGCCTACAGTTGGGTTACCGACAGTTGCCTTGCCTGCTATCGCTGCGCCAATAAGGGCTTTGTAATGCCATATCAGCTAGCGTCAGGCTCAGCGTTTGTAAAAGTTATGCTTTCGTAGCAATAAAACTTAAACCGCAAAAACGGGAGTTCTTCCCAGCTGAGTAGTAACCTTGTAACGAGTGGCCCTGTGGGTCACGGACTAATTTTATCTAGAGTTTGAGAGGGTTAGTATTCATGGTTCAGCGTGGTTCTAAAGTTAGAGTGCTCCGTCCGGAGTCTTACTGGTTTCGAGAAGTTGGCAACGTTGCTTCAGTTGATCAAAGTGGGATTAAGTACCCAGTTGTGGTGCGCTTTGACAAGGTGAACTACGCGGGCGTCAATACTAACAACTTCGGCGAATTTGAGCTGGTCGAAGTCGAGGCTCCTAAGAAGAAGGCAAGCAAGAAGTCTGCTGCTAAGAAGGCAACGCCTACTGCTGAGCGGAAGACCGCACCTCCCGAGGGCGATATTCCGGGTGAAGGCAACAACTAGCTAGCTGCTGCGGTGCCTGAGTTACCTGAAGTAGAAACCGTCCGCTTGGGGCTCAATCGGGTCTCGCTCAATCAGCCGGTTCGAGGGGGAGAGGTACGCTTAGCGCGTAGCATCGCCTACCCTGAGCTGGCTGATAATTTTTTGGCGGGCGTCGTCGGTACGCAAGTCCGGTGCTGGCATCGGCGCGGTAAGTATCTGCTGGGTGAATTGCAGCGGCCTCTGCCCCTAGAGGCTATCGCTCACGACATAGTAGAACAGCCGTCTGGCGAAGTGCAGGCGGCAGGCTGGCTAGGCGTCCATTTGCGAATGACGGGCCAGCTGCTCTGGGTCGATCAGGCTGAAGCGGTACAGACCCATTGCCGGGTGCGGCTCTTTTTTGACCAGGGGCGAGAACTCAGGTACGTTGATCAGCGCACCTTTGGGCGGCTGTGGTGGGTGCCGCCATCGGAGCCGTTAGAAGGTGTGATGACGGGCTTGCAGCGGCTAGGCCCGGAGCCCTTTGCCGAAGATTTTTCGGTTGCCTATCTCACCGCTGCGCTCAAAGGCAGGCAGCGACCGATTAAAAACGCCTTGCTCGATCAGCGACTGGTGGCAGGTATTGGCAATATCTATGCTGATGAGGCGCTGTTTATGAGCGGCATTCGTCCTAAGGTGGTATGCGATCGCCTGGGCAAGCAGCGCATCGCCCGGCTGCGCGATGCGATTTTACAGGTGTTAACGACCAGCATCGAGTCAGGCGGCACCACCTTTAGCGACTTTCGCGATGTTCACGGTACCAATGGCAACTATGGCGGCGTGGCCTGGGTGTACGACCGCGAGGGTGAGCCTTGCCGGGTGTGTGGCAGTAAGATTGCCCGACTCAAGCTAGCGGGGCGATCGGCTCACTACTGCCCGCAGTGCCAGCGGTAGACGGCGAATGGTGGGGCGGTAAATGGTGGGGGCGGAACTCCTTCAAACAGATACTGATGCGATCCTTATGGAAGATTGCCAGAGCGGTACAATAAGGCCGATTATATGTTGATAACTGATTACGCGAGAAAGCTATGCCCGTAAAAAAAGGGGATTTCGTTCGTCTGGTGCGAGACAAGTTTGAAAATAGTCTGGAAGCTAAGGCCAGTGATTCTCGCCTTTCTAAGTATTTGTTTGAGACTAAAGGCGAGATCTTAGACACTCGTGACGATTACGGTTTGGTGAAGTTTGGCCGGGTGCCTACCCCGAATATGTGGCTGAAGCTAGAGCAGCTCGAAAAGTTCGAATAGCGCAGCTGCGATGACTTCTAGCCGTGGCCGAGTGCTTCTGTCATCAAAATGTTGTGCGTGCTCCGCACTGATTCGTCTTCCTCAGGGTGGCGCTGTGTATAAGTGCCGTCTGACTGCATCTCCCATGCCTGCCGGTTGTCATTCAGGCAGATTTGCAGTAGCTCAGAAAGCTCTGCTTGCAGCTTTTCTGCTTCGATGGGCACGACTGCCTCTACCCGGCGGTCCAAGTTGCGAGGCATCCAATCGGCAGAGCCGATGTAATAGCGCTGGTTGCCCTCGTTGTAAAAGTAGAAAATGCGAGAGTGCTCTAAAAATCGGCCAATGATGCTGATTACTCGAATATTTTCACTCACCCCGGGAATGCCAGGCCGCAGGCAGCAGATGCCGCGAACAATCAGGTCGATTTCGACCCCCGCTTGAGAGGCCCGGTAGAGTTCTATGATAATGGTGGGGTCAACTAAGGCGTTCATTTTGACAATAATGTGGCCTTTTTTGCCACTTTGGGCCTGCTCAACTTCTTTATGAATGAACTGAATCATCTGGTCGCGCAGGCTAACGGGGGCAATCAGCAGCTTTTTATAAGCGTGCTGCCGGGAGTAGCCGGTCAGGTAGTTAAATAGGTCAGTTAGATCTGTGCCTAGATCCGGACGGCAGCTCAGCAGACCCAGATCGGTGTAAATCCGGGCGGTTTTGGGATTGTAATTGCCGGTGCCAATATGCACATACCGGCGGATCATGTCTTTTTCTCGGCGAACGACCAGGGCTACTTTGGTATGAGTTTTGAGGCCCATAACGCCATACACCACATGCACGCCTGAGCGTTCTAACGTGCGGGCCCAGTTGATGTTATTTTCTTCGTCAAAGCGAGCTTTGATCTCGACCAGGGCCACTACCTGCTTGCCATTTTCAGCAGCTTTGATCAGCGCGTTGACAATAGGAGAATCGCCGGAGGTGCGATATAGTGTCATTTTGATGGCCAGCACGGCGGGGTCGCTAACGGCCTGGGTGATAAAGGTTTGGATGGTGCCCGAGAAGGCGTGGTAGGGATGGTGAACTAAGCGATCGCACCGCCGAATCATCGAAAAGACAGATTCTCCCTCGGCGTGCTGGGTCGCTTTCCAGGAAGATGGTGTGACCGGTGTCCAATCAGGGTCTTTCAGTTCTGCCAAAGGCAGAGACATCAGGCTCATCAGATCGGTCAGGCCAAGCGGTCCTTCGATTTCGTAAAGGTCTTCTTCCTGTAGCTTCAGCTCATTCATTAGCGTAGTGCACATGGCCGGGCTCATCCCGATCTCAAGCTCCATCCGGACGACAGAGCCGCCTAAGCGACGCTTGCGCAACTCCTGCTCAATGGCCAGCATGAGATCGTCGGCCTCATCTTCTTCTACGGATAGATCGGCGTTGCGAGTGATGCGAAAGGCATAGCAGTCTTTGACGCTCATCCCGGGAAATAAGGCCGCTATATTGTTGGCAATCACTTGCTCCATCGGCACACTCGCCCAGTGACAGGGCTGGTCTGACTGCGGTTGCAGGCTATCGGGCAGTTGAACAAATCTCGGCAAGACCTTAGGGACTTTCACCCGCGCAAAGTGAGGCTCGGCGGACTCTTGATCATGAATCTCAACAGCCAGGTTGAGACTGAGATTGGAAATGTAGGGAAAGGGGTGCCCGGAATCGACGGCTAGCGGCGTTAGTACTGGAAAAACTTGCTCAATAAAATACTGATCTAAGTAGGCGCTTTGATCGGGATTGAGATCGGCATAGTCAAGCAGGTAAATGCCCTCTGCAAGCATCTTAGGCCGCAGCTCAGTTTGGAAAAAGTGGTGCATCTGAATGGTCATGGGCCGCAGCCGCTGGCTGATGTCTTTGAGACGTTCAGTAGGGGTGCGGCCATCTGGGGTGCGTTTGCTGACATTCGCGTCGATTTGCTGCTTGGTAGCGGCGACTCGCACCATGAAGTACTCATCGAGATTGGAGCAGAAGATGGCTAAAAACTTGAGCCGCTCTATCAGCGGTGTGCGCGAGTCAAGGGCTTCGTGCAGGACGCGCCGGTTGAACTCTAGCCAGCTTAGTTCGCGGCTGAGGTACCATTGACTGTCGCTGAGCTGGATGTCGTCGGGTCGAGGTGCTTTCTCTGGTTTGGCAGATGGTTTAGCTTTGGCGGATGGTTTAGCGCCTGATTTTGCATCGGGTTTGTCGCTGGCTTTACCGTTAGCTTTACCGTCGGTTGATGTGCTGGTCTGCTGAGTGTCAGAGTCGACGATGGCGTCTTTGGATTGTTTGCTGGATTTGGGGCTAGCAGCGGCTTTGCTCATCTTGTTTCCTTAAACCTTTAAAAGACGTCTTCTTCTTGACCGATCCACCATTGGCCTAATTTCATGAGTTCTGTATGGAGTTCGGCAAGCTGGCGGTTAAATTCTTCAGTGGTGATCTCTTGACGACGTTCTTTGAGTTTGGCCAAACGTAGCTGGAGCAGTAGCCAGGGCTTACTCATGCCGTCAGTGGCTTCTATGTACTTAGCAAGCTCGTCACTTTTCATACAGGATTTTGATTTTCCTTTTCGTGCTCATTGTATAGGAGGCTCTGAGGAAATGCCTGACACCTTGAGTACTCTTCCAGGCTTAAACAGTGCTCAAAAGCGCTCATGAGCGCTCAAAGCAAAGCCCACAGCCAGTGAACTGAAGGTTCCTGACTGTGGGCTTTTTAGCTAAGTATCTAGCTGCGCTTTAGTTTTGAGTAGACCTCAGTAGGAGGCTACTTCTTGAGGTGTCCTAGCCAGTTTCTCAGCTCTTCGTTGGCCACCTCACGACCGCCCAGGCCAAAGGCAATGGCGATCGCTACTGCCACCGCACCCAACAGCAAACCAAAGGCCAGGTTCACAATATTGGGAGCAACGCCCATCTGACCGAGTGCCATCGCGCCGACAAAGGCTAAGATTGCTACCCGTGCGGCCTGAGCTAGCGTATTGGAAGAAGAGTTACTGCTGCTCTTGATCAGCCGGAAGGCCAGGTTGGCCACATATAGACCAATGGCAAAGATGACGACGCCGACCAGTACCTGACCAGCGATTTCCATAATTGCCCGAACAATCAGTGTGAGCTGATCGAGCTGTAGAATCTCAGTGGCTGTCACCGCGCCGAAGAGAACAACGCCAACCAGCACGATTAACCCCACTACTTCAGAGGGAGTTTTGCCAGTGCTACCAGTACTCATAGCGCTACTGCCAATAGGACTAGTGCTAGTAGCGGGTGAGACCATCCCAGCCGGTGGCTGAATGGTAGTTGAACCGGGCTGCACAGCGGTGCTGCCGTAATCTGATGGCTGATAAGCAGGCGGCGAGGTAGCAGATCTGGTCGATGATGAGATATCGGGCAGCCCTAAAATATCAAGCACGCTGTCAAACCCGGCGCTGGCTAGCAGGTTAGTGACTAGCTCGCCTAGGAAGCGACCGATGAAGTAAAACACCGTCAGAACCACACCGGCGGCCAACAGCAGTGGAATGAAGTTCAAGATCTGATTGAGCATGCTGATCGCAGGATCAGAGATGGCATCAATGTTGAGGGCGTTGAGAGCGGCGATCGCAGCCGGGATCAAGATCAGCACATAGACAACTGTGCCTGCCAGACTAGAGAGCGATAGACCCGTGCCCGGTGTTGTGCTTTGCGAAAGCCCTAAACGACGGCCCAGGTTATCGATTCCGGTAGCTGAGAGCAGGTTCGTCACGATACCTCGGACGATTTTGGCCAGCAGCCAGCCTGCGCCAAAGATCAAGAGTGCTTTGAGAATCTGGGGAATAGCCGCAAAGAACTGATCAATCAGGTTTTGAACGGGCTGTAGTAGACCATTCAGCTCTAGCGCATTTAAGATCAGGGGCAAAAACAGCAGAAACACGAGCCAATAGAGCGCATTGCCCAGGGTCTCATGAATTCGTACAGAATTTTGCCGGGGATCAACGCCAGTGTTTTCGGCCAGGCGGTCGTCTAAGTTAAATCTGGCCAGGCCATTGTTGACCAGGCTTCTGACCACAGTGGCGACACCCCAGGCGACTGCCAGTAAAATACCGGCGCTGAAGATTCGCGGTATGTACGCTAAGACGGTGCTGACGAGATCGTTGAGTGGCTCAGATACCGCCGTTAGCTGCAGCGTCTCTAGAAAGCCAATCAGGACAATGAGCGCAATGATCCAGAAAACGATACTGCTGATCCACTTAGCAGCGGGCACTTCGCTAGCAGGACGGCCCGTAACCGAGGCGGCCAGACGATCGTCAATACTGGTTTTTTTGAGTAGGCCCCTCACCGCCCAGGAGACGATGTAGGCAATGATGAGACCGACGACCAAAAGCAGAATCGCGCCTAGCAGTCTAGGCAAAAATTCGCCGACGCCGATGCCCAGGCCCGCTAGGATCGCGTTAAAACTGAAGTCATTTCGGGTACTAGCTTGAGCGAGGCTCGGCGATAAACCAGGCCCTAATAAGCTAATACCTGTTAGGGAAGGTATTAGATGGGTCATATTTTGGAGTGTGTAAAGTTTCTAAGCGTAGCTAACATCAAAAATCAGTAAGCTTTACCGAGATTTAGAGATAAGAGTACAGCTTTAGTGCTATTTGCAGAAAAAAAACGTCGGGATTGACGATTTTTTTTTAACAAAGCTATTGCCGCCTATCTATCAACAGGCAGTTTTATCGGTAGGCGGCTGATTCGGGACGTTTGGTTTAAGCAATTGAGACAGCGCCCTTAGAGACTTCTGCGATCGCCTTCAGAATACGGCATTGAACCCTAGAAGAAGTAAGTCTAAAGTAGGAATAATTTCGCCGGGTAAGCTGCTGTGATCCATCTGCCACTAAAAAAGCTGCGGGTAGGCATATTCCATGCCTTCCGCAGCTCTGCAGAGATCTATTCAGACGGGCGTCGTCAAGCCCATTGTTAAGCCTAAAGGCAGTAGGCTTTATCCCTCGGGAGCGTCTTCGCTTTCGGCTGGGTCTGCTATCGGGTCTTCTTCCGCTAGATCTTCATCTAGGGTAGTGACGGCTTCGGCTTCGGCGACGGTATCGGTGATCGCCTCAGCAACGTCGTCAGGCGGCAGTTCCTCTTCCTCTTCTTCGAGATGAGGAACCAAGGCAACAGCGGCGATCGCATCGTCATCGTCTAGCCGCTGCAGCTGCACCCCGGTCGCCATCCGCGACTGAATCGAAATCGCGTCGATTGACTGCCGCATGATAATGCCGCGACTGCTGACGATCATCAGCTCATCTTCAATTTCAGCAATCCGCAGGGCTACCAGCTCGTCGGCTGCTTTGCGAAACTTCATCGCAACTAGCCCCATCCCAGCCCGGTTTTGTAGCCGGAAGTTAGCAACCGGTACCCGCTTACCGAGTCCGCCTGCCGACACCACCAGCACCCACGGCCCCTGGTCACCGTTAGCTGTGTCGTCGTCGGCTTCACCACTGGCAGTCGCTTCCTCAATCGCCGCGACAATTTGAGAAGAGAGAATATCCATACTGATCAGGCGATCGCCCTCTCTCAGTGACATGGCGCGCACCCCCTTAGTCGGCCTGCCCAGGGGTCGTAGCTGATTGTGGTCTGTCTTGAAGTGAATGGTCATTCCCCGTTGGGAGCCAATCAGAATACTGTCCTCAGCGCGAGCTAGACGCACCCACCGCAGCTGATCGCCCGCTTCTAGAGAAATCGCAATTAAGCCATTCGTGCGAATGCGGTTAAAGGCTGAGAGCGCCGTCTTCTTCACAAAACCGCCCTGAGTGAGCATCACCAGATACTCGTCTTCGCTAAACTCGCTGACGCCGATGACCGAAGTCACCTTTTCTTCTTTGGGAATTGGCAGCATCTGCACCAGCGGATAGCCCTTGGCTGTGCGCGAGCTTTCAGGAATTTGATAGGCCCGCAGCGAGTAGGCAACGCCCCGGTCGGTGAAGAAAAGGACGTGATCATGAGTGCAGCAGGTGATGAAATGCTCAATGCCGTCGTCGTCTTTCATCCGGGTGCCCGACTTGCCACGGGTTGCCCGGTTTTGAGCTTCAAAGGTATCAACCAGCATCCGCTTGATGTAGCCCTGCTCGGTCACTAAAATCGCCACCTGCTCATTGGCAATCAGCGAAATATCCGACAGGTCGTTTTCTCCTTGCTCCAGCACGGTGCGGCGATCATTGGCATGGGCAGCGCGAATCTGAGTAATTTCTTCTTTGATAATGGTCAGAATGCGCTCACGATTGGCCAGAATATCTTCTAAGTCAGCGATCTTGAGCATCAAGTCCTCATGCTCCTGCTGAATTTTCTCAGCTTCTAGAGCGGTCAGGCGGCGCAGTTGCATTTGCAAAATCGCGTCAGCCTGAGTTTCAGACAGTCCGTAGGATTCTACTAGCTCGGCCTTAGCGCTAGCGGCATCGGCAGAGCCCCGGATCAGAGCAATCACCCCATCCAGATTATCCAGGGCAATCAGGTAGCCCTGCAAGAGATGGTCGCGCTCCTGGGCTTTGCGCAGCTGATAGCGCGTGCGACGGGTGATGGTTTCGATGCGGAAGTCGATGAAGACCTGCAGGAAGTCTCGCAGGGTCAGTAGCTGCGGCTCCCCATTCACCAGCGCGAGCATGTTGACGCCAAAGTTGTTTTGCAGGGGCGTCTGCTTGTAGAGGTTGTTGAGCACAACGCGGGGGTAGGCGTCGCGCTTGAGCTCAATGACGATGCGCATGCCGTCTCGGTCGCTCTCATCGCGCAGGTCAGAGATGCCCTCTAAGCGGCGCTCATTCACCATGTCGGCGATTCTCTCGATCATCGCGGCTTTGTTGGTCTGGTAGGGCAGCTCGGTGATGATGATCGTCTCTCGGTCGGGGCGACCCCGAATGGCCTGGGTCTCAATGGAGGCCACCCCGCGCATGGTGACGGAGCCTCGTCCGGTTGTGTAGGCGTCGCGAATGCCCTGAGAGCCCATGATCTGAGCGCCCGTAGGAAAATCTGGCCCCGGCACATAGGCCATGAGTTCTATGCTGGTGAGGTCGGGGTTATCGATCAGGGCGATCGCGCCATCGATCACCTCACCCAAATTGTGAGGCGGGATATTGGTCGCCATGCCTACGGCAATGCCCGACGAGCCGTTAATCAGCAGCTGCGGAATGCGGGCAGGTAGCACCACGGGCTCCTGCTGAGAACCGTCAAAGTTATCGGCAAAATCGACGGTTTCAGCTTCAATGTCCTGCAGTAGGGCATCTCCAGTGAGCGCCTGTAGCCGCGACTCGGTGTAGCGCATAGCCGCTGGCGGGTCATTGTCAATTGAGCCGAAGTTGCCGTGGCCATTGATGAGCGGGTGACGCATCGAAAAATCTTGAGCCATCCGCACCAGCGCGTCGTAGACTGCCGTATCGCCATGGGGGTGGTATTTACCTAACACTTCACCGACGACACGAGCACATTTCCGAAAGGGCCGGTCGGCGGTGAGTCCTAGCTCGTGCATGGCATAGAGAATGCGCCGATGCACCGGCTTGAGGCCATCCCTCGCATCTGGCAACGCCCGGCCTACAATGACGCTCATGGCGTATTCCAGGTAAGACCGAGACATCTCGTTGCGCAGATCAGTCGGGACAATGCGCTCTTGAGGACTACTCATGTAGGAAGCTCCAGAAGTAAATAAAGTATGCTTTTGACGCCAGCAGATGGCGAGTGGCTCAGTGAAAAGTGTCTTTTAGCCCTCTTTAGAAGACTGCTAAAAGCAGTAAATCTGTTGAATAAAGGAATTAAAAATGGGTCGGCTTTTAGCGGTTGCCTTTAACAGCTTGTACAGTTTTTTTGAACAGTTTGTGAGTAACGTAGAGGGGGTTGGTTTTCGCGCTGTGATGATTAATGGTTTTTCTAGAAAAAACCGGGCTAAACAGCTAGAACTTTGGCGGTGCTGGCAGTGGGCAAATCAATCATAAGTACGCTCAATATTCTATCACATTTTAACCCTTTCTAAGGGCGCTGTTGGCTGTTGAATGTCTTCTTTGCGATTGCTTTGAAACCCTGATGAATTATCGATTTCCCGTTTTTTACAGCAGTCTCTTTGCCGGTCATGATACGGGCCTTGGACACCCGGAAAATGCCGGTCGCCTAAGCGCGGTCGTTGACCATCTCAAAAATTGCCAAAATTCTGGCCTGCAAGCCGACGAATGGGCCACTCAGATCGCCTGGATTGAACCGTCTGCTCGGTCGGTATTGCCCCACGTGTGTCGGGTGCATGATCCGGGGTATGTGAACCAGCTAGACGCGATCGCCCAGCGGGGTGGTGGTCATATCGATAGCGACACGGTGGTATCGCCTCAGAGCTACGACTTGGCGCTGCTAGCAGTGGCGGCCTGGCTGGATGGGGTGGACTGGGTATGGCAGCAGAAATCGCCTGCGTTTGCTCTGGTGCGGCCACCGGGCCACCATGCTGAGCGCGACCGGGGGATGGGGTTTTGCCTGCTTTCAAATGCAGCGATCGCAGCTCACTATGCGCTGACCTGCCCAGGTATCAGCCGGGTGGCTATTCTCGATTGGGATGTGCATCACGGTAACGGCACCCAGGCGCTGGTCGAGGCGAATGCAAACTTGGCCTACTGCTCGTTTCATCAGTCACCGGCTTATCCGGGCACGGGCGCAGCTTCAGAAACCGGCCAACATCAAAATGTATTAAACCTGCCGCTTCCTCCCGGTGCTCAGCTCGCCGACTATCAGCAGCGTTGGGCCGATCAAGCGCGGCCATTTTTGGCAGACTTTGGCGCTGATCTGATGATTGTCAGCGCGGGCTACGATGCGACTCAGGCCGATCCGCTGGCGAGCCTCTCGCTGCAGCCCGATGACTACCGCTGGTTTACTCATGCCTGCTGGGAACTCATGGGCCCCAGGATTTTGTTTGGCTTAGAAGGGGGCTACGACTTTTCGGCGCTAGCCTGTTCAGTGGCAGCTACCATTCGCTGCGCGATAGAAAACTGTGCCGTATCGTCCTGACGGTAGAGTAGATCCTGCGTAGCCTGTCAGTTAGGCTGCTTCATCTGAAATTGGGGATAAACGCTATGTTTCAATTTCGCAAACTGTTCGGGTTAGCGGGTCAACCGGATGAAGACGCGGTGGCGGTGCCGCCGGTTGCAGACCGTTCGCCAAGCGTGGCTTTAGATCCGGCGTCTGCTGCTGAACCGGTGGAAGGTTCGGTAAAAGGTTCGATAGAGAGTTCGACAGAAAGTCCGACAGAAAGTTCGACGATTGATCAGCTCAAGCAAGTCCTCAGCGCGCTGCGAGCCTATACAGTTACCTTTGGTCCGCCGGATTCTGAGCTGGAACTGCGGGCAGTGGTTGGAGCCATTTTGGCCAATGTCGCTGCCGTTGAGAACAGCCAGATAGAAGGGTCGATTAGCGAGGCGATCGCCGCTCTCAATAGTCTGGGCCCCGACGATTCTCCGATAGACGTGACAGCTCAGCTGCTAGCAGAACAAGCAGCGGTCTGGCTGCAGGCGCGAGAGGAGACTGTCAGCAATGTACTCAGCGCCTATTTACAGCAGTTTGCCCCAGATGATGCAGTTTGGTCGGCAGGTGAAATCACCAGTTTGGTGCAGACTGTGATTGCCACGCTCAATGATGGCAGTCTGAGTCGTTCGGGGGGGCGGCTATTGCTCAACCGGGTGACGAAGTCTTTTGACTTAAAGCGAGCAATCAGTCGATGGGTCGCACCAGAATGGGTGGCGATCGCGCAGCGAGTGGCTAGCTATGTGAGCAAGGGCGATTTGCAGACAGAAGTACAGTCAATTGCCTGGGCCTACATTCAGCAGTTTCAGTCGATCTTAAGCCCGCAGCTGATTGCGCAGATTATGCAGGCCGGGCCAATTAATGTCTCTCCGGCTGAGCTGCTATCGGGTGATCTCAGCGATTTTTCGCAGATGCTTTACTACAAGTCTCAGCTGCTAGAGGCAGACCCGGTTGTGACCAAGTCTCACGCAGAGATTGCCGCTGAAATTCACCGGGCGATAGCTGACTGGCAGGCCCGACAAGGTTCGGCGGTGGATGTGACTGAGCGCGTGCAGACCGATGACCTGGCCGTCGGCAGCACCTGGCTTCGCGCCGACAGCTAATCCTCTGGATTTTCGACTTTCTCAGCTAGGGACGGCTAACCGCTAAACATTTGATCGCTCAACGGCTGCTGACTGCTCAAGCTGATACGATTAACCCGCTAGTCGCTGCGCCTGCGCCGTCCCGATGAAGATTGGATTTCAGATTTGATCTGGTTACCGTCTAGTCATAACGCCTGAAGGGTGCTAGATTGCTGCGATGTTGGGGCTATGCCGTGCAAAGCTCAATCAACGAGCCGTAGTTGTATAGCTACGGTGGGCATTCCCTGGCGCAGTTTGCTGATCCCTTACAGGTTTTAACATGGCCTTTTTTGAGAATTTTACGTCGGTTATTCGAGATAAGTGGTTGGACTATTTTCGCGCCAACCGCACCTGGCTAGAAGTGCAGATGGCTAATACTTCTGTACGCACACCGGAGGGCGGACGCCGTCCGTCTTCGTTTTTGATTTTGGGGGTGGTTAACGCGCTCGAACCCAAACTGTCTAACCTGATGGTGCCGTTTTATCAGCTCAACTCGGATGAAGACGCGCTGATTGACGTGTTGGGCCTCAATTTTGACCCTGAAGCTGTGCTTGACAATGGTGAAGTGGGTAAGACCATCGATGCTTCTTCTGAAGGGGATACGCCGCTGCTGGGCAGTGAACCCTCGATGGATCAAGGCATGATGTAGCGCATTTTGAGCGGCCTGTCTATTTCTCCCAATCCCCTGTGATACGATTGGTTGGCAATTTACGTACAGGCGGATAAATCATGGTAGATCGTCCTATCAAGAAGAGCGATCGCGAAGCTGCCAACTCTGATACGGCCAAATCTGACACGGCCAGCTCTGACACGGCCAAATCTGAATCGGTACCTGCTAGCAATGCGCCCCGGCCTATCAAGAAAGGCGATCGCCCCGCTGGCGAAGCAGAGCGCAGTGAAGATCGCGGTGAAGATCGCAGTGAAGGACGCGGTCGTGGGAGTAAAGGCCGGGGCAAGGGTCGGGGCCGTGACAAAGACGATGCGCCGAGAACTCCGTTAAATCCTGCTCTGATACGTGGCCCCAAACCTACAGCAAAATCTGCTGAACCGGAACCCCCGGCAGTGGAAGAAGCTGATGAAGCTACCGCCGAAGCCACTGAAGCTACTGAGACTACTGAAGCTACCGCAGCTGCTGATGACACTACCGTAGAGACGGCTGAACCTGCTGCTGAGGCGACGCCGGACGAACCCGCCTAAATCGGCTGTGTCAGCTGTGACAAATATATTTATATTGCTGTGACCGGGTCCCTACTGCGCTAGTGACCTGGTTTAGTGCTGCTTTTGAGCAGGGCCGATTGAAAGGCTGACTCTAGAGTTTGGGCCTGAAGCTTGGGTCTGAAGGGAAAAAATAGTTAAAAAAATTCCCCAACGCTCAAAAGAGCATTAGGGAACGGTCAGGGTGCATCTACCAATTAACTATTCCGCTGGAGAGACCGATGTCAGGACAAATACGGCCTAAACAAGAAAATTCCCCGGCCCCAAGGCCGAGGAAACATCAGGGTGCATCTACCGCCTATTACTACTCAGTCACTGAGAGTGGTCAGGAGATTTCTGGGGCAGTGCCGCCGTTATTAGCGGCTGAGTCACAAACACAGAAATTGGTAACTCGCGCTACTATACATGGGCTTTTGAGATGAGCTTTTGAGCGATCGCATAAAAATTTGCCAGCTCGCAGATTAGGTAATCCGGGTGGCGCAGTCTGTAGAAGGAATTATGTGTTTGTTCAATATTACTCTCATTGAACTATTAACTTTATTTAGCTCGCACGGTGCATAGTTGTGATCAGATCTTTACTTGCCTACCGACAGCTAAGGACTTCGCTGTTGAGGCTACCGCGCTCCGTTTTTTTGCTGGGGCTGCTACTAGGGCTACCGGCCTGCACGGCTGGGCCTGCCCTGATTCAAGAGGCCAGCCGCGAAGCGCCCGCAGCCGCTCGCAATGAAGCCGTCTTAAAGCTGCTCTACAGCCGCACGCCGACGACGCTAAACCCTCACCTGGCCAACGGATTTCAAGACTTTGAAGCGGCGCGGATTGTCTATGAGCCGCTGGCTACCTACGAGCCTGACGGCCAGCTAATTCCGGTGCTGGCAGCGGCTATTCCGACGGTAGAGAATGGTGGGCTAGCTGCCGATGGCCGCTCTGTTACCTGGAAGCTGAAGCCAGATGTGCGTTGGTCAGACAGTCAGCCTTTCACCGCTGAAGATGTGGTATTTACCTACGAGTTTGTCAGTGACCCCGAAGTGGCGGCGGTGACTGACAAATACTACGAGGCGATTGAAAAAGTAGAGGCCATCGACCCGCTCACCGTAAAGATTACCTTTAAGCAGCCTAATCCGTCTTGGGAGCTGCCGTTTACTGGCCAAAATGGCATGGTGATTCCCAAGCATGTATTTGCTGACGTGCAGGGGGTGAATGTGCGGCGGGCTCCAGCCAACCTGCAGCCAGTTGGTACTGGCCCCTATCGCTTTATTACGGTATCGGATGGTCAGTGGACGTTCGCTGCTAATGAGCAGTATCGTGATGGCCTGCCATTCTTTAGCCTGGTGGAGCTAGAAGGTAAGGTGACGCCCTATGTAGCGGCCCGGCGGGTGCTGCGAGATGGCGACGCTGATTTTGCTCACAACTTGCAGCTAGATGTGGATGATCGGGTAGCGCTAGCCAGTGCGGGCGAGGGTAAAGTCGTCGCGACTTTTGGCTCTTACGTAGAGCGGATTATGCTCAATCCTACGGACCCTGATCAGGTAACCAAGGAGGGGGAGCGTTCTAGTGTAAAAAATCCGCATCCGTTTTTGAATGATCGCCAGGTGCGCAAGGCTATCGATCAGGCGATTGATAGAGATGCGATCGCCAATCAGATCTACGGCAATGCCGGTCAGCCAGTCCGTCAGCTGCTGACCTATCCGCAGCAGTACGCTAACCCTCAGATTAGCCATCGCTACGATCCGGCGGGCGCTAAGGCCCTGTTAGATAAAGCCGGTTGGAAAGACAGCAATGGCAACGGCATCCGCGACAAAGACGGCCGGGAGATGCGCGTCATCTTCCAAACGCCGATTAACCCGGTGCGCCAGGAAACCCAGTCGCTGGTTCAAGAAAATCTGAGAGCCGTCGGCATTGAAGTAGAGATTCGCCAGGTGGCGGTAGATGATTTCTTTTCAGCAGATCCGGCGCAGACTCGCAGCATCAACCACTTTTACGCGGACATGCAGGAGTACAACGCGGGCAGCGATACGCCCGATCCGGCTATTTACATGAGCTGGTGGCTCTGTGATGAGATTGCTTCGCTTGAAAACAAATGGCAAAAGCCTAACAATGCTCGCTACTGCAATCCTGAATACGACAAGCTGTGGACACAGGCCAGCAAAGAACTCGATCCGCAAAAGCGGGCTCAGCTCTTTCAGCAGATGAATGCGATTTTGGCAGAGGATGTCGCGGTGATTCCGATTGTGTGGCGGGCAGTGACAAACGGAGTCAGCGATCGCATCACCGGCATAGATCCGACTCCCTGGGATGCCAGCACCTGGGATATTGGCACCTGGAAGCTCGCAGAATCAGCTGATTAGACTACTGAAGCAAGTAAACCTGAGGAGACAGTGCCCGCCGCACAGACCTCAGATACCTCTGAGCGTTCTCAATCGAGTGAAAAACCACCCGGCCACTCTAGCTAGCTTCGACATCAATTACAGTGCCGTCTTCAGTTTTGATATCGCTGTCTGCAATGTCAACGCCTCGGCGGTCCCTCAGATAGCCTATGGCCAAAGAAGAGAGTTCAGTTAGCAACAGCGTCGCGACGATGCTGTCGTCGATTACGCCGATTAAAGGAATAAAATCTGGCAACAGGTCCACCGGGCTGACAAGATAGAGGGCCGTGCCTAAAATAACCAGCCAGCGATATTGAGGGTTACGGATAGCGCCGCGATACCAGTTGTAAAAAGTTTCGATGGGATTGTTCATTGGAGATAGTCTGCTGTGTCGAGAGGGCGCGCAACTGATCTCGCAAAAGGTTTTACAAAATCATCTTGCCTGTTTAATATCGCAAGTTTAGCGGCTGCTAAGAAGTGTAGATATCCCTCCACAGCATTAATTGCTCACTTTTGCCAGGGCCACCGGGTGCCCATTTCAGTTTTGGCCGAAAACACCAGATAGCCAATTAGCAGCGCTACACTGCCCAAAAACACAGCGACTTCCTGGCTCATGCCGGGATCTCCACCGTTTTTACACCGGCCAGGTCAAAGGCCGAGTGCACTACTCGCAGCGCCTGCACGCCCTGCTCTTGCTCTACCACGCAGCTAATTTTAATTTCGGAGGTGGCGATCATTTGAATGTTGATGCCTGCTTTAGCCAGCGATTTGAACATGGCGGCGGCAATGCCAGGGCGATGGATCATACCCACGCCGACGACGCTGACTTTGGCGATCGCTCCGTTCACCGACACTTCCCCATAGCCTAGCTCTGCTGCCGCTGCCTGCAGCACCTCGCGCGCTAAGTCAGCATGATCTTGGCTGACCGTACAGGCAATATCGCGCGTCATCTGGCCGTGATGAGGGCGACTGCGCTGCGACTGAATAATCATATCGACGCTGATGCCCCGCTCCGCCAAAATCTGAAAGATGCGTGCGGCCAGTCCAGGTTTGTCGGGCACATAGCGAATGGCTAGCTGCGCCTGCTTCAGGTCAAGCGCGGCTCCTCGCACCGACGGTAGGTCAGCTGGAGATGGAAGGGTGCGGCGCTGATCGAGCCGGGCCGGAGAACTGGTCACTTCAAAATAAGCGCAGAGGGTGGCAATGGCGCGATCGCAATCTTCGGCAACAACGGTACAGCTCACCTTCACCTCCGAAGTCGAGATCATTTGAATATTGACCCCAGCAGCAGCCAGCGCTGAAAACATACCCGCAGCTACGCCGGGCCTGCCAATCATTCCGGCTCCGGCAATGCTAATTTTGGCGACATTGCTCGCGGTTTGCACTTCGGCTTCGTGGGTAGCAGTAGGGTGGCTACGCAGCGCCGGGGCAATGTGCTCAGCGACGCTTTCTGCCTGCCTGAGCGTGCTAGAGCGCACCGTAAAAGCAATATCGTTAGAGTTGCCTTCGTGAATTGACTGGATAATGAGATCTACATTCAGCGCTTGGTCAGCGAGTTCGCCGAAGATCTGAGCGGCGACGCCGGGCCGATCGGGTACTCGCAGCAGCGCTACTTTGGCCTGATCAGTGTCAAATTCTACCGCGTCTACCGGGTTGGCGATTTCTAACCCGGCTAAGGCTCTAGGCTGAGGATCGGGGGCAGTCACCCGAGTCCCCGGCTGGTCTGTCCAGCTAGAGCGCACGACCAGAGTAATGCCGTAGTTGCGGGCAATTTCTACGGCTCTAGGATGCAGCACACTAGCTCCGAGACTTGCCAGCTCTAACATTTCATCACAGGTGATCTCTGCCATCAGCTGCGCATCGGACACCAGTCTAGGATCTGAAGTTAGAATGCCGGGTACGTCAGTATAGATTTCGCAGCATTCTGCCTGCATCGCCGCTGCTAAGGCTACAGCTGATGTGTCAGAGCCCCCCCGACCCAGCGTTGTAATCTCAACATCGTCGCTGCTGTTATTGCGGCGGCTGGTGCCCTGAAAGCCTGCCACTACGATGACTTTACCCTCTTCCAGGTGGCGCTCAAGGCGCTTGGTTTTAATTTCTAGAATGCGAGCGCGGGTATGTTTGGCTTCTGTGACAATGCCTACCTGCGCCCCGGTCAGTGAAACGGCTGCCTGCCCCCGTTCGTGCAGGGCCATACTCAGCAGCGCAATGGTCACCTGCTCGCCAGTGGATAGCAGCATGTCCATTTCCCGGTGGCTAGGATTGCTAGAGATCTCATGGGCAAGCTGCACCAGACTGTCAGTGCTTTTGCCCATGGCAGAGACGACGACAATCACCGCATGCCCTGCCTGAGCGGTTGCCTGAATGCGCTCAGCAACTGCCTGAATGCGCTCGACGCTGCCGACAGAGGTGCCGCCATACTTCTGAACGATTAGCCCCATGTGGTCTCTCCTACTCGCCTCACCCCAGCCCTTACCGCGATTTTCTCACACGGTAGCGCCCTCTGCAGCACCTTAACCTTATAACCTATCAGACTCTCGATACTACTGCTGTAGCCGAACCCTAGTCGCGCTAAAAATAAAGCCGAATGTCAACAAATTTCTATGAAGCGTCGGGGGGGAGACTGGCCAAAAAAGTCCGCGAGAGTTATAAACTTTAGTTAAGTCGCATATATTATCGGTTGCTAACCATGACAGCAGTTCTTCAGAACCGGCCCGTCTCAGCCTCAGCTACTGCTAGCGAACAGACACTGCACCATGTGGTGATTGTCGGCGGCGGTTTTGGCGGACTGTACGCTGCAAAGGCACTGGGCAAAGCGGCTGTCAAGGTAACGTTGATTGACAAGCGCAACTTTCATTTATTTCAGCCACTACTCTATCAGGTGGCCACAGGCGGTCTGTCAGCCGGAGACATTTCTTCACCGCTGCGCGCCATCCTTAGCAAGCAAAAAAATGTGCAGGTGCTGATGGGCGAGGTCACCGGCATTGAAGCGGCAGCTCAGCAGGTGCGTCTAAAAAATGGTGAAATTGTCAGCTACGACAGCCTGATTGTCGCTACCGGCTCTAGCCACCACTACTTTGGTAAAGATGAGTGGTCGGCTATTGCTCCCGGCATGAAGACCATTGAAGATGCGCTGGAGGTTCGCCGCCGTATTTTCTTAGCCTTTGAAGCGGCTGAAAAAGAAACTAACCCCACCCGCCGGGAAGCACTGCTGACCTTTTTCGTCGTCGGCGCTGGGCCTACTGGCGTAGAGCTGTCGGGCGCGCTTGCTGAACTGGCCTACGAGACCCTCAGAGAAGACTTTCGCAGCATCAACCTGGGTGAGACTAAGATTGTGCTGTTAGAAGGAATGGATCGGGTGCTACCGCCCTACCCAACTGACCTTTCAGCCGCAGCTAAAAAGTCTCTAGAAAAGCTAGGCGTAGAAGTGCGCACTAAAACCCTGGTGACCAATATTGAAGGCGACACCGTAACGCTCAAGAGCGGTGATCAAGAAGAAAAAGTCCAGGCCTTCACCGTTTTATGGGCTGCTGGTATTAAGGCGTCGCCACTGGGTAAGGCGATCGCCGAGCAGACCGGCGCAGCGCTAGACCGCATTGGCCGCGTCATTGTAGAACCAGATCTCAGCGTACCGGGCCACCCCAATCTCTTTATCGCCGGTGACTTGGCGCACTACGCCCACGACCACGATGGCCCCTTGCCCGGCACGGCATCGACCGCCATGCAGCAAGGCAACTACCTGGCAACCTCCATTCAGCGCCGCCTGACGAACAAAACCGTCAGTGCCTTTAATTACAAAGACAACGGTAGCCTGGCGGTCATTGGCCGCAATGAAGCCGTTGCCGCTTTGGGCTTTGCTAACCTCTCAGGCTTCCCCGCCTGGATTATTTGGATTTTTGTTCACATTTATTATCTGATCGAGTTCGATAACAAGCTGCTGGTGATGCTCCAGTGGGGCTGGCACTACTTCACCAGTCAGCGCGGTGCCCGCCTGATTACCGGCGATGATTCTATTCCGGCCCTTTCTGCCCTTGTTCTAGAGGAAATGTCTAGCGATAAGGTAGTGGAGTCCAGCAGCTCTGAAATGGTTGAGGCTTAGTCTGGCTGAGACTTTCTCTGAGTCTTTCTCTGGGGCAGTCTTTGGGGCTACTTTACCACTCCGACTCCTTGGCATAGACTTCTCCGCTGTAAGGCTGGAGCCCTGTTGCCGGATAAGCGTCCTTGTGTGGACTAAAGATGCGATAGGCAGCCTCGGCTAGATAGATAAACGCACTGTTTAGTCTTTGAAAAAGTGTCATGACCCAATCTCCTTGAAGATGTTCGAGATCGCTAACCCGGCGGGTGTTGACTGTAATGGCGCTAACTTAGAAGTAGCAACTGGATGATCTGGGCCGGGTGTGGTGAGTACAGAGGTGAAAAAGTACTACTTCTACTTTTAGAGACTCTTCTATTTTATCTAGCCAGTCTCGCCTAGCTGCTTGCTATGACGATTCTTCACAAGTTCACATGTAGCGACACACAGATTCAGGTAAGTGGTTACAGAAGCGAGCTGTTACAGACCGCTGTGACGCCAACCGCTGCTAATTTTAAAAGCGCTGAAAATTGCCGCGACGGGGCTGTGTTTAGTCATCGTCGTGGCCGGTTTTATCCACGGCAGTTGCTTGCTGAGGCGACCGGACCAGACGGCGGCGGCGCGATCGCTCCTTCAAGGCAGTGACTATGAACGCTATGCCAAAAATGAGCCCTGACCGCTGCTGTTTCACATAGTGACGGTAGATTTGATGGCTCCTGGCATCGTGTTTTTGGCAACGCTTCAAGAGATTGTCCCGGCGGATGAGACGCTAGATCGTTAGCCTCTGCTTACAAATCTGTGTCGCTCATGCCACAGAATAGAGTCAGTAGGTTGATGGATTTACCATGTCTGACGGGGCAAGCGGCAAAGTTTATCTGGTCGGCGCAGGGCCTGGGAAGGGTGACTACCTCACTGTTTATGGTCAGCAGTTGATCGGCCAGGCCGATGCGCTGGTGTACGATGCACTTATTGACAGCTCAATTTTGCAGCAGCTGCCAGCAACCTGTGAGCAGTGGCATGTCGGTAAGCGCGGCGGACAGCCCAGTACCCCCCAGGCTGAGATCAATCGGCTGTTGGTCAGGCTTTGTCAGGCCGGTCAGCAGGTGGTGCGGCTCAAGAGCGGTGATCCGTTTGTGTTTGGCCGGGCGGCGGCAGAAATCCAGGCGCTCAGGGCCGCAGACTGTAGCTTTGAAGTGGTACCGGGGCTGTCTTCTGTGCTGGTAGCGCCGCTGATGGCGGGTATTCCGCTGACTGATCCGGTGCTGAGTCGGGGCTTTGGTGCGTTTACAGCGCATGATCTAGATGCTTTGAATTGGGAGGTGCTGGCTCGTCTGGAGACGGTTGTGCTGCTGATGGGCGGTAGACATTTGCGAGACATTTGCGATCGCCTTCTCACCCACAGCAAGCGACCGGAAACCCCGATGGCAATCATTCGCTGGGCCAGTCAGCCCCAGCAGCAAATCTGGCAAGGTACGCTGCTGAGTATGCCGCAGATTGTCGGCGCAGCGAAGCTCTCCCCTTGCGTACTGGTCATTGGCGAAGTCGTAGGATTGCGTGACTATCTAGCGCCGCTGCCCGCGTCGTCACTGCCCTTAGCCGGTAAAACGATTCTGGTTACGCGCTCGGCGAGTCAGGCCAGCCAGTTTAGCCAGATGCTCGTAGAGAAAGGGGCCAGGGTGATCGATCTACCCGCTTTGGAAATTCGCCCACCGATGAGTTGGCAGCCGGTAGATGATGCAATTTCTCATCTCGCTGACTTCGACTGGCTCATTCTCACGTCTGCGAATGGCGTTAATTTTTTCTTAGACCGACTGCTGCATCAGGGTAGAGACTTTCGGGCTTTAGCTGCGCTAAAAATTGCAGCGGTGGGTAACAAGACAAACGCTGTTCTCAGGCAGCGCGGGCTGACTGCAGACTTTATCCCACCCAGCTTTATCGCCGATTCACTGCTCGAAAACTTCCCTACAGACCCGGCGGGCTTGAACCTATTGTTTCCTAGAGTAGAAAGCGGCGGGCGGGCGGTGCTTGTAAAAGAGATGACGGCAAAAGGCGCGCGGGTAACCGAAGTGGCGGCGTATGAATCAGCCTGCCCAGAGAGAATTGCGCCCGCTGCTAAGCTCGCTTTAGAAAGCCAGTGGGTCGATGCCATCACGTTTGCTAGCTCTAAGACGGTGCGTCATTTTGCGCGGCTGATGGATCAGGCTTTTGGCGATCGCTGGCTCGCCTTGCTAGATGATGTGGCGATCGCTTCCATTGGCCCCCAAACCTCTAGAGACTGCCAAAAGCTGCTCGGCAAAGTCACCCTTGAAGCTGAAGAATATACCCTGCCTGGGCTCACAGCAGGGCTAGAGAACTGGGCAAAGCCATGAGACGCATCATTGGCCTCACAGGAGGCATTGCGACGGGCAAAAGCACCGTATCAGACTATCTGGCGAGTCGGTACGGTCTGCCCGTGCTAGATGCCGATGTGTATGCGCGGCAGGCGGTAGCCCCAGGGAGCGAGATTTTGGGGGCGATTGGCGATCGCTACGGCGCTGGCATACTTTTGCCTACCGGCATGCTAGATCGGCAGCAGTTGGGCCAAATTATCTTTCACAACGCCGCTGAAAAAGCGTGGTTAGAAAAACAAATTCACCCTTTCGTTCGGGTCAGATTCACAGAAATCACCGCAGCTTTCTCCCCTGAGCAAACGCTGGTGCATGCCATTCCACTCTTGTTTGAAGCAAAGCTGACTCATCTGGTGAGCGAAACATGGGTCGTCTTTTGTGACCCAACGCAGCAAAAAGAACGGCTCATGCAGCGCAGTCAGCTATCCGCTAACGAGGCTCAAGCCCGCATAAACGCTCAAATGAGCTTAGCTGAGAAGTGTCAGCAGTCAGATCATGTGCTAGATAACTCTGCCAGCAAAGAGGATCTATTTATCCAGATAGACAGATTAATGAGTCGGTAGCACGGGGAGACGCGACCGTCCATCTCTACAGGGCATAATATAAGCAGTTACATTTGCTCGTAGCGCATCATGACTTTATCGGCTGATAGCGATCGCCTAGATCGCATAGAACAAAAGCTAGACACCCTGACGACGGATGTTGAATCGCTGACGACGAATGTTGAATCGCTGACGACGAATGTTGAATCGCTGACGACAGATGTCGATGTGCTTACCAAAATCGTCGACAGGCTGACCACTAGCGTCGGCACGTTTAACGATAAGTTTGACAACTATCAAAAAGCGACGCAGTGGGTGGTGCAACTCGCCTTTACCCTGATCGCCAGCGCGACGATTACGGTGATTGTCTCGACTGTTTTATGAGGTCCATTTACAGTCGGTATGCGTTTATAGCGTTACCCGGATGCATTCGGGCAACGCGAGACATTTGGCCTGTTGTTATGCAAAGGTTTTGCCTGCATTGCTGTATTCAAGCCAAGTGACCAACGCTATATTTCGCTACTCAGCTGGGCTAAAGACGCCACTTAGCAGCTGTTGAACAGCGGCTGCGGGCCGAGTGGTATCTATAGTTTTTACGGCGGTCTTGGCGTCAAAGGGCTCCATAGACTGCCTGGCTAACATGTTGCTAGTGGCATCGGCAACATCGCCGCTGCGCTCATCTAGCCGGGCCTTAAGAATATCTTCAGCAGCGGTGCAATAGAGAAATGTCAGGAGAAGATTCTTAGATTGGGCAGCGGCAACTGCCTCCTGCCGCTTGGCCTGCCGGTCAAACTTGGCATCTAAAATCACCCGATAGCCCTGACTGGCTAGTCGCATCCCTAGCGTGATCAGCCGCTTGTAGGTCTGATCTGTCATTTCTGTGGTGTAAATTTCATCGCCCGCTTTTTCGCGTAGCGGCACCCCGGACAAATGCTTACGCACCGCATCCGAACGTAGATGAATTGCCCCGGTTTGCTGCGCTAAGGCCCGAGCCGTCGTACTTTTCCCTGAGCCTGACAAACCTGCCATCGCCACGACAGCGCCCTGCTTTTCCTGCACATAAGACCAGGCCAGTCGGTAGTATTTGGCGGCTCTGTCGCTAGCAGCCTGCCGATCTGCCTCCGGTATCGACGGATCGCCCAGCATAAACGAGGTCACTTTAGCCCGTACGTAAGACTGGCGGCTCACGTACAGCGGCAGCACTTCTAGCCCTTCCCAGTCGCCTGTCTCTTCTGCGTACTGATTGAGAAAAATATTGCTGAGATCGTTTCGGCCCGCCACCTCCAAATCCATCACGATGTAGGCAATGTCAAACATGACATCGACAAAGCGAAAAGGCTCGTTGAATTCGATGCAGTCAAATAGTAAAATCTGATCTTCCCACTCACAGATATTGCCCAGGTGCAGATCGCCATGACAGGTGCGAATCCGGTCTTGATCTAACCGCCGCTGAAAAAGCGGCTGGCGGGTCGCAAAGAAACGGTCGGTATAGGCTTTTGTCTCATCAAACTGCCGCTGGGTCTGAGGCTTCGTGATCGAATCACCGCCGATGAAACCCGTGGTCTGCTCATAGTTTTCGTCAAAAGCCTGGCGAATCTGCTCAGGGTCTCCATAGGAGCGAACGTGGTCGTCAGTGGCTGTTTCGCTGTGAAATTGAGCGATCGCAATAGCCAACTGCCGCACTTTGTCTTCATTGAGTTCGCCCTGCTCAAACTGAGCGCTCAGCAGCGCCGACTGCGGAAACTGGCGCATCTTGACCGCGTACTCCACAGGTTCCCCACTACCATCGATTTCAAACTGATCTGCAGCAGATTTAGCCTGGGTGATAGACACTACTTCCAAATACAGACTGCCCGCTCCTCTCTGGTTTAAGCGGAGTTCTTCGTGGCAAAAATGCTGACGTTTTTCCAGGGTGGAATAGTCCAAGAAGCCGAAGTCAACGGGTTTCTTGAGCTTGTAAACATAGTCTCCGGTGAGCAATACGTAAGAAACATGCGTCTGCATCAGGCGGACTGGCGCTGTCACCGGATGGGGGTAAAACGCCGGGTCGAGCATCTGCTGAATAAGGATGGGGAGCGTAGAATCAGCCATGATCAGGATAATTGCGGTTTAAAAACTTAGAGCGCGCTATCAGGATAAACATCATAAAAGGGCCAGGGAAATACTATCCCCGACCCTTTTACGCTTAGTAGGGCGATCACTGTCGCATTGCCCCGTCTGTCTAGTTTAGGAGGCGGCTTCGGTCCCGCCCTCTTTGGCGGTATCACCCGCAGGGGCGATCGCCTCAGTTCCAGTCTCTTCGCTATCAGCGGCCGTCATCGTTCGCGGTGCCAAGACAGAAACAACCAGCTGGGCAGGGTCTGCTGCAACCGAACTGCCCTTAGGCAGCGTGATTTCACCGACATGCAGCGCGTCGCCAATATTCATCTCAGAGACATCAACATCTAGAGACTGAGGAATCGCGTCAGGTGGGCACTTTAGCTGAATCTCGGTCATCACCGTATCTAGCGTACCGCCTTGATCGGTGACACCAATCGCGTTGCCGACGAAGTTGATCGGCATGCTGACTTCAATTTCTGACTGGGAAGCGATCGAGAAAAAGCTAAGGTGATGCAGCTTATTTTTCCAGGGATGCGTCTGCACTTCGCGCAAAATCACCTTGCCACTCCAGGGAATGTCAGTCACGTTGACAGTGATTAGTGACTTATTGACAGTTGCCTGGCGCAATAGCGCTTCAGCCTGGTAGTTGCTGAGCTTTAGGGCGATTGAGTTAGAGCCGTCGTGGCCATAGAGCACGGCTGGCAAGGTACCCTCTCGGCGCAGTTTTTTGGGCTTTTCGTCCGCCGCACGCTGGGTGCAGTCAATTGTTAGTTCCATGAGAATTTACTAGGGTTCAGTCAAAAACGGTTCAGTCAAAGTTGATGGGGCTGATTTTAAGTCGCGTTTGTCAGCCACAAACTAAAAAGCTGTATTGCTGCTAGCTTCCTGCCAGCCAACGCTACTAGCGAGTGCCCTCGGCACAGACGAATAGGCCCGAAAAAGTATTCTAACCGATCACGCGTCCTGCTAGACAGTAATTTTTCAGGTCTAGTCCTTTAGGCCATTACTTTGAAGGCGCTGGTATTTTCCTTTAGCAGCGCTCGCTTAGGCCCGTGAATCGGGTCTTCTACGATGATAGTCTGATCGCGGCTAGCGCCCAAAGACACAATCGCAATCGGCGCTTCGGTCAGTTTGGCCAAAAACTCCAGGTAGTCTAGCGCGGCTTTGGGCAAGTCGCCTAGCGTGCGGCAGTCTTCGGTTGATTGCTTCCAGCCGGGGAGCGTTTCGTAAATTGGCTTGCATCGGGAAAACTGGCGGGCACCGCTCGGCAGGTCTTCGCAACGAGTGCCGTCTAGCTCATAGGCGACGCACACCTTGATTTCGTCAAGGCCATCGAGCACGTCTAGCTTGGTGATAGCCAGACAGTCGAGCCCGTTAATGCGGACGGCGTAGCGGCTGATGACGCCGTCAAACCAGCCGCAGCGGCGACGGCGACCGGTCGTCGTGCCAAATTCTGCGCCCACTTCGCAGATGGTTTGCCCAACTTCGTCGTCTAGCTCGGTAGGGAAGGGGCCTTCGCCAACACGGGTGGTATAGGCCTTGGCTACGCCGATCACCCGATCAATGGTGGTCGGACCAACGCCAGAACCAATGCAGGCACCACCCGCGACCGGGTTTGATGAGGTGACATACGGGTAGGTGCCGTGGTCGAGGTCTAGCAGGGTGCCTTGAGCGCCTTCAAAGAGGATGTTCTTTTTTTGCTGGGCGGCGTTGTAGATTTGCAGGGAGCTGTCGGTGGTGTGCGATCGCAGCCTGTCCGCATAAACCAAATATTCCTCCAGCACCTCATCGGCGTCCAGAGGCTCTAAGTCATAGAGCTTTTCTAGCACCACGTTCTTGTAGTCAATCGTCCACCTCAGCTGCTCAGCGAAGGCATCGGCGTCCATCAGATCAATAATCCGAATGCCTGTGCGTTCAGACTTATCAGCATAGGTAGGTCCAATGCCTCGCTTGGTCGTGCCAATTTTTTTAGTCCCGCGCCGTTCCTCCGTCGCCTGGTCAATCAGGCGGTGGTAGGGCATGGTCACATGGGCCGTCTCCGAGATAAACAAATTATCTGTTGAGATATTCAGCTCGTCTAACTTATCTAATTCGGTAATCAGCTCCTTGGGATCAATCACCGTCCCGTTGCCAATAATGCACTCGGTTTTAGGGTAGAGAATACCCGACGGAATCAGGTGTAGCTTAAAGGTTTGGTCTGAGACGACAACGGTGTGGCCGGCATTGACGCCGCCCTGATAGCGCACCACCAAGTCTGCTGAGCCGCTGAGCAAATCGGTGATTTTGCCTTTACCTTCATCGCCCCACTGAGCGCCGATAACAATAACGTTAGCCAAGAGAATATATCGCTAGAGTTCAAACAACCATTATCACCAGGCTGCGATTGAAGTGTCAATCACAAAAGTGGGTTCATGCTTACATTTCCATGCTGATGTCCCCGGATAGTTACCCTCTCCACAAAAATCTTAGTTATGGTGTAAAAGGGAGTAATTAAGTTTTGAAAAGTTTCCGGATCGCTTGAACCAAATTACAAGGTCGCCATTTTCATTGCCCTTGATTAGTTGGGGTTTGCATTAGCTATTGAGCGTTAGATGTTGCCGACCTTTTTGGTACTTTTTCGACACTATTAAACGTATTTCGCTTGGAGGGCAATACCGATGAGTTTGTATGCAGAGCTACACCGGCATCTTGGTGGTTCCGTTGTTCCTCGGGTGCTGTGGCGCTATTTTGAGCGCAACCGTCCCGATATTTCCGATAAGTTTTCGCACTATTCAGCCTTTGAACAGTTTTATACTCAGCCCAAAGATACCCTAGAAGAGTATTTAGAACTCCACACATTAGTTGAAAGCGTTCAAACCAAAGAAGCGCTCCCCTACTTTATTTATCGATTAATTCGCGGCGCTTACATTTTTGAAAATCTGGCCTATTTAGAGCTGCGATATACGCCCTTCTATCGCACACCGGCGCACCTCAGCTCAGTTCAAAGAATTGACGCCATGGCCGAAATTATTGAGGTAGTAGGCCGCGCCAGTCAGCAGAGCGAATATCCGGTCGTGACCAAGCAAATTCTCTGCTTGCACTCTCGCCTGTCCTATGAAACCAACCGCGCCACCCTAGAGCTAGCTGCTCAATACCCTGAGTATGTCTGTGGTATCGATATTGCCGGGGGCGACGCAGCTTACAACCTCGAAGAAATTAAGCGGCTCTACGCTCATGCCCAGAGCCTGGGGATCAATACCACCGGCCATCTGTACGAGACCACAGACGGTTGCTACCCTGAGCTGCTACCCTACCTGATGCGAATTGGCCACGGCATTCAAATCCCTCTGCACTACCCTGAGTTGCTCAAAGAAGTCGCCGCTCGCGGTCAATGCCTGGAGGTATGCCCCACTACTTATCTACAAACCGGCACCCTGAAAGAAATCAGCCAGCTCAAAACGGTGTTTAACCGCTGCTTTGATGCGGGCGTAGATATTGCCATCTGTACTGACAATGCGGGTTTGCACAATGTGCGACTGCCTTTTGAGTATGAAAATCTGCTGACTCACGATGTGATCGGCTTCGATGGGCTGCGGGCCTGCCAGGCAGCGGCTTTTCGCCATGCGTTTGCCTGGCCGCATCCACAGCAGCCGGCCTATCTACTCTCTAGCTTGCTGAATGACCGCAGTAGCCACCGCAATAGTTTGGAGTCGGTAGAAGGATAAAGATTTTCAGTCTACGCTGCGCACCACGCTAGCCTGCCACTACAGCGTTGGTCACTTTGCTGAGGTACATCACACCGGCTGAAAGTCCTATGTTGCAATGAGAAAAGTGACTCGCGCCTCTCGAATGCATCCAGGAATCGCCATATCTAGCTCCATCGATGGAGCTAGAACCTGCCTGATGAAAGAAGCCCCGAATGAGCCAACGGTCGTAAGCTTCCTACTGGCATAAATAAAATTGATAAGGAGCTGCTCTATGGCTGCTGAACAAAACGAGAATATTGTGAAAGAGGCACTGCCGGGTAAAGGCGCTGCTGGTGATCAGTGGGCTGTGCAAACTGCCCAAGCTACGGGTGACGCAGTGCAGCCTAAGGGTACTCGGACGATGCCTGGCGGCGATGCCGAGCAAGCTAAAGACGACATTGCGGATGCTCGCAAGGAAGAATCAGATACCGATCTCAAAACGACTGATGGCTTTGTCGTTGATGATTCAGGCCGGTTGAATAACTTTGCTGTCGAGCCTGAAATGTATGTCGAAGAGTAGCTTTCAGCGGCAAATCAACTCACAGTACGCCTAATTTCCGCTTCTGATCAGCTGTTTTAATCAGATAGCAAACGCCCTAGTCAATCCTTCCTTGGAACTAGGGCGTTTGCTTTGAGAAGGCGAGGGATATCAATGTCGATCTTGCATTTATTCCTCTAGCGACTCGTCCATTCTGCCGAGCACTTTATCTCGGAAGGTGGCGTCTTGGCTGGCCAACCCCAATACCTGCATATATTCTGGCAGGGTAAGGCCGTTGCTTTCGATCAGGTCAATGGCTTCTGCTTCGATAGACTGCTCTATTTTCAGCGCTTCGGCATTGGTTTCGGCAGCGGGGAGTTCGGGTTCGCGATCGCTCAAAAGCTTCAATACCTGCAAGTAAGCCTGAGCAAACTGATCGACTTTGTCAGCGGCGACATCAGCACTGTCAAACAAGGCGCGTCCGGTTTCTACCGTTGGCGCGGTGCTCTGCGCGAAGCTGGCGGTCGGAAAACTCACCAATGCTATCAGACAAAAGAGGTAGGTCAGCAGCACTTTACAAAGGCGCTGAGATAGGGCAAAGCGCAGCTCAGAGAGAATTTTATCGAGGCCGTCAATAGTTGCCATGAGGGTGATGAGATTGATTACACTGGTAGTAAGCATAGTCACAAAATTAAAGGCCCATGTCAGGTAGCTGACCTTCTCAGACTAAAGACCAAAAAGCCAGTCAGGCCGTTCGATCTAACTTAGACGATATACGTTAGTAACGTGCCCAGCAAAACGGCGACTGGCAATTGGGTGGGGCTAGTTCGCTGGGCACTGCAGTCGGGCAGGGTGTGCCTTGACGAGCTGAACTGCTGCCATTTACCTGAGAGCGAGTCAGGTTAAAGGCTCCTTCAGCGTCCATTCAGAGCTAGGATTGGGGACGAGCCCATTGCCAGATCTAGTTTTTATGAGCAGCCTGCAAGCCATTCGCGGAACCCGTGACATTTTACCTGCTGAGTCTCCGCTGTGGGCGACGATAGAGGGGCTATCGCGGCAGGCGCTTAATCAATTTGCCTATCGGGAAATTCGTACGCCGATTTTTGAGCAGACTGAGCTGTTTGCCAGGGGCATTGGTGAAGCGACTGACGCGGTTGGCAAAGAAATGTACAGCTTTGAAGATCGCGGTGGCCGGTCTATTGCGCTGCGTCCAGAGATCACCGCTGGTCTGGTGCGGGCATTTATCCAAAACAAGCTGTTCGCTCTAGGCGGTGTGCAGCGGCTGTGGCATCTAGGGCCAGCTTTTCGCTATGAGCGTCCTCAGGCCGGACGCCAGCGGCAGTTTCACCAGCTCGACGTGGAGATTTTGGGCAGTCGCGACCCGAGGGCAGATGTAGAGATTATTGCGATCGCCACCCAAATTCTCAACACCTTAGGACTCACCGCCCTCACGCTCGATCTCAACTCTGTCGGCAGCGGCGAAGACCGACAAACCTATCGTGACGCGCTGGTCAGTTACTTTACGCCTTACCAAGATGAGCTAGATGAAGATTCGCGCGATCGCCTCACCCGCAACCCCCTCCGCATTCTTGACAGCAAAGACAAGCGCACCCAAGAAATCGTCGTTGATGCCCCTAGCCTGCTGGACTATCTCAGCGAAGATTCTCAGCGGCATTTCGACGGCGTGCAGCAGCACCTGACCAATCTGGGCATTCCTTTCAATATCAATCCTCGCCTGGTACGCGGCCTGGATTACTACACTCACACCGCCTTTGAAATCCAGTCTTCTGATTTGGGAGCGCAGGCGACGGTATGCGGCGGCGGTCGCTACGACGGGCTGGTCGCTCAGCTCGGGGGGCCAGATACGCCTGCGATTGGCTTCGGCATGGGGTTGGAGCGGCTGATTATTTTGCTGGAGCAGATGGAGCGTTACAGCACGGTTCCTGAACTGGATGTTTATTTGATTTCTAGAGGCGAAAAAGCGGAGTTTCAATCTGCACAGCTCGCTAATCAGCTAAGAAAGCACGGCTACTCAGTCGAAGTCGATCTCAGTGGCAGCGCCTTTGGTAAGCAGTTTAAGCGGGCAGATCGCAGCGGGGCAGTTGTGGGCCTAATTTTGGGCGATGCCGAGGCCGAATCGGGCAAAGTGCAGCTTAAGTGGTTAGCTTCGGGGGAACAAGACGAACTAAGTCAAAGCGAGCTGATCAATCAAGCTGACGAACTCAAACTCCAAATCGCTCAGAAGCGCAGCTAGATAGATCAACAAGTCGTGCGTCTGGTTGAAATTATTGGAGAAGCCGCTCGGAATGTTTTTCCTGATTTTTAGCTAGGGCGTGTCATCAATTAAGCAGAATAACGACAGATGGCTCTACGGGATTGATTATGCAGCGTCGGTAGGAAAATGCCAGCAAATGAGATATCGACGCCGAAAACGCTCAAAGTTTCTAAAGCCGTAGCCAGAGCGCTTAATCAGCTTGAGCTTATTATTGATGCCTTCGACAACACCGCTGGTCGTTCTGTGCTCAAAGTATTGGACGATCTCGCCAAACCACCGCGTCATCGTTCCTACCGAGCTCTGGCAAAGCGCTTGAGCCAGGTCTGCCGGTAATGACTGACTACCCTAAAGTCCTTACTAGCCATTGAGCGATCGCCCCATCATTTTCAGTCTGCGATCGCCTCAAAGCCTCCTCAATCACATCCATCTCTAACCTTGGCAGTACTGCAGATACCATAATCTGTCCGCTTCGTTCGTCCTCACCTATCGCAAAAGTAATAACTTCTCGGGCCTCTACATCCACCACCCAATATTCTTTTATCCCAACACGCTCGTACAGTTTTGATGGAGAAGTAACCATAGCCATTCACTCTGCATATCTTATGACCAGGTTACATCCCTGCAAAAAACAAAGCCCCCCAGCAACGCTGAGGGGCTCTATTCTATTCGCCTAATGGCTCAACCTAGCTAGCCGAATCGACTAGAGGTTGAAGCAATCAGGAAGGCTGCGTAAGTCAGTATATACCCCACCGTAAAGTGAGCCAGACCAATCAGACGACCTTGAACGATGGACATTGCCACCGGCTTATCCTTCCAACGAACCAGGTTAGCCAAAGGCGTGCGCTCATGAGCCCAAACAATGGTCTCGATGAGTTCTTGCCAGTAACCGCGCCAGGAGATGAGGAACATGAATCCAGTTGCCCAGACCAGGTGTCCAAAGAGGAACATCCAAGCCCAAACTGCCAGATTGTTCATCCCGTAGGGGTTGTAACCGTTGATCAGCTGAGAAGAGTTTAGCCAGAGATAGTCGCGCAGCCAGCCCATGAGATAGTTTGAGTTCTCATTAAACTGAGCGACGTTACCGCTCCATATCGCTAAATGCTTCCAGTGCCAGTAGAAGGTCACCCAACCAATGGTGTTGAGCATCCAGAACATCGCCAGGTAGAACGAATCCCACGCTGAGATGTCGCAAGTGCCGCCACGACCAGGGCCGTCACAAGGGAAGCTAAAGCCAAAGTCCTTCTTGTCGGGCATGAGCTTAGAGCCACGGCCATCCAACGCACCCTTGACCAAGATCAAAGTGGTGGTGTGGAGACCGAGCGCGATCGCATGGTGTACCAAGAAGTCACCAGGCCCAATTGCCAGGAACAGAGAGTTGGTACCACTGTTAATCGCGTCAAACCAACCCGGTAGCCAGACAGCGCCATGATTTGGCCAAGCCGTCGTAGCAATGCTATCGGGGTTAGAAAGCAGCGTATCAAAGCCGTAAAGCGCCTTACCAGAAGCGGCCTGCACAAACTGTGCAAACACCGGCTCAACCAGGATCTGCTTCTCAGGCGTACCAAAGGCGACGACCACATCGTTGTGAACGTAAATGCCCAGGGTATGGAAGCCGAGGAACAGAGAAACCCAGCTGAGGTGCGAGATAATCGCTTCTTTGTGGTCGAGTACGCGGGCCAGCACGTTGTTCTCATTCGCCGCTGGATCATAGTCGCGAATCAGGAAGATCGCGCCGTGAGCAAACGCTCCCACCATGATGAATCCAGCAATGTACTGGTGGTGAGTGTACAGCGCCGCTGTAGTCGTGAAGTCCTTAGCGATGAAAGCATAAGGCGGCAGCGCGTACATGTGCTGAGCAACCAGAGAGGTAATCACCCCCAAAGAAGCCAGCGCCAAAGCGAGCTGGAAGTGCAACGAATTGTTCAGTGTGTCGTAGAGACCTTTATGACCAGCCCCTAACGCGCCACCAAAGGGCGTACCCTCAGGCGGACGGTGAGTGGCCAGAATCTCCTTGATGCTGTGACCGATACCGAAGTTCGTCCGGTACATGTGGCCAGCGATGATGAAGATGACGGCGATCGCCAAATGGTGATGCGCCATATCCGTCAGCCAGAGAGACTCTGTCTGCGGGTGGAAGCCACCCAAGAAGGTCAAAATCGCCGAACCGGATCCTTCACCCGTGCCAAAGATGTGACTAGCCGTATCCGGGTCTTGAGCGTAAACGCCCCAGTTGCCCGTGAAAAACGGCTTGAGACCAGCAGGGTGAGGCAATGTCGTCAGGAAGTTATCCCAGCCGACATGCTGACCGCGAGACTCAGGAATTGCCACATGTACCAGGTGACCCGTCCAGGCCAAAGAGCTGACGCCAAACAGACCAGCCAGGTGGTGGTTCAGGCGAGATTCAGCATTCTTAAACCAGGACAAGCTCGGGCGGAACTTGGGCTGCAGGTGTAGCCAGCCCGCGAACAGCATCACTGCTGCCAGGCCCAACAGGCCCACCGCGCCAATGTACAGGTCGCCGTTCGTGCGCATACCGATGGTGTACCACCAGTGATATACACCCGAGTAAGCGATGTTAACCGGGTTGCTTGCGCCAGCTTGGGTGAACGCATCCACCGCAGGCTGACCAAAGTGAGGATCCCAAATCGCATGCGCGATCGGTTTCACATTGAGCGGATCTTGCGTCCACTGTGGAAAGTTGCCTTGCCAAGCGACGTGGAACAGGTTGCCCGAGGTCCAGAGGAAAATGATCGCCAGGTGACCGAAGTGAGAGGCAAAGATCTTTTGGTAAAGATTCTCCTCTGTCATCCCGTCATGGGTTTCAAAGTCGTGAGCCGTGGCAATCCCGTACCAGATCCGACGAGTGGTCGGGTCTTGCGCTAGCGCTTGGCTAAATTTAGGGAATTTAGTTGCCATAAGTTATGCGAGTCCTCCGCGCTCCTTAACCTACTGTTATCATTCGAGCCAGGAAGAATGCCCATGTGGTAGCGATCCCTCCTAAGAGGTAGTGAGCCACGCCCACAGCTCGGCCCTGAGTAATGCTCAGTGCGCGAGGCTGGATAGCCGGAGCCACTTTCAACTTGTTGTGAGCCCACACAATAGACTCAATCAATTCCTGCCAGTAGCCGCGACCACTAAAGAGGAACATGAGGCTGAAGGCCCAGATGAAGTGGGCACCCAAGAACATCAGACCGTAAGCCGACAGTGCCGAACCGTAGGTGTTGATGACCTGAGAAGCTTGCGCCCACAGGAAGTCGCGCAGCCAACCGTTGATGGTGATTGCACTTGCGGCAAAGTTACCGCCGGTAATATGTGAGACCGTGCCGTTGTCGGACACTGTGCCCCATACATCTGACTGCATCTTCCAACTGAAGTGGAAAATCACAATCGAAATCGAGTTGTACATCCAGAACAGACCCAAGAACACATGATCCCAAGCCGAAACCTGGCAAGTGCCGCCACGACCGGGGCCGTCGCAAGGGAATCGGAAACCGAGTGCAGCCTTATCAGGAATAAGACGAGAGTTCCGGGCATACAGCACACCCTTTAGCAGGATGAGCACGGTCACGTGAATAGTGAACGCATGGATGTGGTGAACCATGAAGTCAGCGGTGCCGAGCTGAATCGGCATCATGGCAACCTTGCCACCGACTGCGACCACACCGCCGCCAAAGGCATAGCTAACTGGTGCTAGCGCGTTAGGCGCGGTGCCGTTGAGGGCAGGCGCTGCGGTGTGCAGGCTCTGAATCCACTGCGCAAAGACAGGCTGCAGTTGAATTGCCGTATCCGAGAACATGTCCTGGGGGCGGCCCAATGCCTGCATGGTGTCGTTGTGAATGTAGAGACCAAAGCTGTGGAAGCCAAGGAAAATACAAACCCAGTTGAGGTGAGAGATGATGGCGTCGCGAACTCTGAGCGTCCGGTCGAGCACGTTGTTGACATGCTTAGCCGGGTCGTAGTCGCGAATCAGAGCAATAGCTCCGTGTGCCCCCGCACCGACGACGATGAATCCACCGATCCACATGTGGTGAGTAAACAGCGACACTTGAGTCGCGTAGTCAGTCGCCAGGTAAGGATAGGGCGGCATCGCATACATATGCTGAGCCACGATGATGGTGAGCGAACCGAGCAGCGCCAGGTTAATGGCGAGCTGAGCGTGCCAGGAGGTCGTTAAAAAGTCGTACAAGCCGACGTGACCTTCACCTCCAAACAAAAGCGGATCGCCTTTGTGGTTATCCAAAATTTGCTTGATGTTGTGACCAATGCCCCAGTTGGTGCGGTACATGTGACCAGCAACCAGGAAGAGGACGGCGATCGCCAAATGATGGTGCGCCGAATCAGTCAGCCAAAGACCGCCAGTTACCGGATTCAATCCCCCATTAAAGGTGAGAAAATCCGAATAAGCTGCCCAATTTAGCGTAAAGAAGGGCTTGAGACCCTGCGCGAAACCGGGATATAGCTCTGCCATGAAAGCCTTGTCAAACAAGAACTCATGCGGCAGCGGAATGTCTTTAGGCGAAACGCCTGCGTCCAGCAGCTTGTTAATCGGGGCAGCCACATGGATTTGGTGACCGGCCCAAGATAGAGAACCCAGACCCAGCAAACCTGCTAGGTGGTGGTTCAGCATGGACTCTACGTTTTGGAACCACTCCAGCTTAGGAGCGCGCTTGTGGTAGTGAAACCAGCCAGCAAACAACATCAGACCAGCCATTACCAAACCGCCAATGGCAGTCGCATAGAGCTGAGTGGTGTTGGTAATGCCGGAAGCACGCCACAGCTGGAACAGACCCGAGGTGATCTGAATGCCGTGGAAGCCGCCGCCGACATCAGCATTCAAGATCTCTTGACCGACAATCGGCCAAACGACCTGAGCACTGGGCTTAACAGCCAGCGGATTAGCCATCCAACCTTCGTAGTTGGAAAAGCGAGCGCCGTGGAAATACATGCCGCTCAGCCAGATGAACACAACGGCCAGATGACCAAAGTGAGCGCTAAAGATTTTTCGAGATATGTCTTCTAGGTCACTGGTATGACTGTCGAAGTCGTGAGCGTCAGCGTGAAGGTTCCAAATCCAGGTGGTAGTTTTAGGTCCCCGAGCCAATGTCCGGTCAAAGTGACCTGGCTTGGCCCACTTCTCAAATGAAGTGGGTGTGGGGTTTTTATCAACCACAACCTTAGCTTTGGTGGCTTCCCGCTCGCGCGGTGTAGTTGTCATGGAGACTCTCCTCTCTAGACAGAGAAAGAACGGGACGATACCAACGTGGGCGATCCAGCCCGAAGGCGAGCGATAGATCGATAAAACTCAAGGGCAAGAGTGTTACTCGCAAGAGCACTTAGCTAGACCGGATCTTTGTGAAGACCGCGCTGTCTGTTACAAGCAGCTATTTGCATAGAATCACAGGCGAAAGGTAACTCGACTCGTGACGCTATCGGTCCAAACCCAAGGAGGTAAAGGGATGTTCTCACGTATTATAGTCACGGCTGCGAGCCGGGTCGGCATTAAGTTAACAATAGTTCAACCAGCGGAAATACTATCCCTGTAAGGTTTGCACGCTCGCTGCATACATATGAAGAGCGAAATTTGGCGATTATCTGGACAAAAAGAAACATTTCGCATTGTTGGGCTTTTTTTACAGGCTCGCCTTCGGCAGAATGGGGCTGAGGATAGATGAAAACGAGCTACGTCCATAGAGAACCCCAGACTAAGATGACGTTCTGCAAACTTTAAAGAAGTTTGGTTGCATGGGCTTATCGCCTGAAAGTTTTGGCTCAAGTGAACAGACTGTCAGGTTTAGCAATAGAAATCACTTGAGGGCCCCTGTCCAATTATGATCAGGTGGCGTAGCGCGGTCAGATTTAGCAGTCAAGTTTTGGTGCGAGGATTTCATGAAGGTGACAGAGACTCAGAATCGGTGGCTCAAGCAAGCGGCGCGGCTATTCCTCAGCGGGTTATTGAGCCTGGTGCTGTTGAGCTGTGCTAATAAATCTCAGTCTGTACGCCTTTTAGATTTGCCTGATGTGCCGAGCGGCGAGCAGGTGCGATCGCTCAGCGGTTCAATCAGCGAGGTCGCGCCGCCTGCCATCTTTTTAGACCTGGCGAATCTGATGGACAGCGAGCCCCAAGTGGCGATCGCCAAACCTAAGCCCGACCAGGTCATAGAAGAAACTAGCCTCAGCGCCCAACTGACGTTACGCGGCCTCTCTATATATAAGGATGAAAAAACTGGCTTGGGCCCTCACCTGCAGGTCATTCTTGATAATCAACCGGCACGATCTATCTATAGTTTGGACGATCCTCTAGAGTTTTCAGACCTGTTGCCCGGTAGTCATACGCTCAGGGTATTTGCCGTGCGGCCCTGGGGCGAAAGCTTTAAGAACGAAGCAGCCTTCGCTCAAACCACTTTTCATGTCTTCGCCAAAACGGGAGCCAATGCGCCTGATCTGGCTCAGCCGCTGCTGACTTACAGCGAGCCCCAGGGCACTTACGGCGCTGAACCGATCTTGCTCGATTTTTATCTGACCAATGCGCCGCTGCATATGATCGCCCAAGAAAGCTCAGAAGATGACCTCTCAGATTGGCGGGTGCGCTGTACGGTCAATGGCCAGAGCTTTTTGTTTGAGCAGTGGCAGCCGATCTATCTCAAAGGATTTAAGCCAGGGCAAAATTGGGTGCAGCTAACCCTGGTCGATGAGCAGGGAAACCCCATTGACAATGCTTTTAACAGTACGGTGCGGCTAGTTAATTACGACCCCGAGCAGCAAAATTCGCTGGCCAAAATTGTGCGTGGTGAGCTGCCGCTGAAGCAGATTGGACAGATTGCAGATCCTGACTATGAGCCACCCATTGAACCCGTCGCTCCTGTGGAGCTAGAACCTGTAGACATCACCGAATCTGAACTTCAGCTAGAGGAGCAGCCTGCAGCAGCAGAGTCTGAGGAGGCTGTTCAGCTAGAGTCAGAAGTTGATCCGGCTGAAGAAAATCCGGCTGAAATCCGTTCGTTGGAGGCTGAGCTGGAAGATCCGGCTGACCTGAGTGAGCCTGAAGATGAGCCACTCGACCAGCTATCTGATGAACTTGAACCCTTAGAGGTACCCGCCGAGGAAAAGCCCAGTCAGCTTCCTGAGGATTTGAGTGACTTCGAGTCCGCAGCAAACGAGTCGATAGAAGCATCAGAAAAATTAGAAGAGGAGATAGAAAAATCCCTTACGAATCTGGAGAAACCGGCGGCGGATCTCACTGAATCTGCACCAACGACACCGACAGACATCCCAGATACGCTCATCAGTCCTAGCGCTGACGATACGTCTGCTATTGAAGCTCCGGTTGATAGCCCCGATGCCGATCTGTTTGACGATGCGAGCAGTGCGGACGAAGGATCTGAGGCCGTTGCTCCCTGAAGCCGTTCATCGATCACTATCTACTCTAGGTTTTAGAAAACTTGCAGCAGCGACCGGGTAGAAATCGCGATGCCGATAACTACGATCCCAGAGGCACTAGCTACCGGCAACCACCGCGTCCAAGATAGCTGAGTTGTCGGCAAATACTTAAATAGCTGCTTGGCATAGACCAACAACAGCCCCAGCACGGTCAGCACGAGCGATAGTCCTAGGCTAAAGACGAATACTAGAATCAGGCCAGATGTTGGGTTGCCGAGGGCGATCGCTCCCAACAGCAGCACTAGCGCCGCCGGACAGGGCACTAAACCCGCCGACAGCCCTAAAAACAGCAAACTTCGCCAGGTAACAGGCTCACCATTTTCAGCAGGCAGGTGGGAGTGAGCTGGTTCACCGTGAGTGTGCTCGCTATGAGAATGCTCGCTATGACCGTGGTCGTGATCGTGATGATGGGTATGGCCGTGATGATGAGGGGTATGAGCATGAGGGGTATGAGTATGACCGTGAGCCTCATGGCTACTGCCCTTTGTAGAAACATATCGCCGCCACCGCTGCCAGAGCAGATTCACCCCAATCGCCATCACCATCGTTCCCGATAGCAGACTCAGCCAGGGATAAAGCTGTTCTGGCAAAATGTAGCGAGCGGCAAACAGCGTCACCAACCCCAAAGCAAAGACGCCTAGTGTATGTGTCACCGTCGTTACCATTGCCAAGAAAATAGCGTGGCGCGGCGTAGCTCGTTCGCCGACTAAATAGGCTCCGACCAGGGTTTTGCCGTGACCGGGCGACATTGAATGCGCCGCCCCCCAAGCAAAAACCCCGATCAGCGTCAGTGCCCATTTGCCTTTACTCAACACAGTCCCCGCTGGCGTTAGGACCAGCGTCGTCTTTTGGGGGGTAAAGACGTGGCTGGTAAACTCTCCTGCCTGAGAAATCGTCGCTAAGCAGGTAGCTTTAGGAGCATCTGGAACAAATAAGTTGTAGTCAATCTCAATACCCTGAACGGCGGTTGGCCAGGTATAGTCCAACTGCAAACCTGTGTGGGTCTTGGGAGCCGCCTGCCCGCTAGGAGAAACGACGCCAACAACGCCACTGCGAGGGCTAACGCTCAAGACTGCCATTTGACCCTGACTGTCTTGCAACCGAATGCGATCTTGCAAAAAGGTTTGGAGCTGAGCGCGATGGCGATTAATTTCTTCGTCTGAAAGCTGCCCGCTGGTGTCGTCATCGGCAAAGGCAGTTAGCTGGGTAGGGTAGGTCAGAGCAATTTGCGCCCCAGACTGCCCCCCAGATTGCTCTCCAGATGAAACCTCAGCCGATTGAAAGGTAATTTCAGCGGTTGCTAAATCGGCCCAGTGAGCCTGACCGGGCACTGCCATAGCCAGCCAAAGGCAGCAGGCGCTTAGTAAACCCAGAATGCTGTATCGACGCAGTTTTCGAGTCATGATGGCAACGTTATTTTTGGGCAACCAGTCCTAGTCTTTGGCGAGTCTGCTGATCAAAGGATGGATCGAGCGCTTGAGCTGAGCGAATATATTTCTCAGCTTGATCTGGGTGGCTTAATGCGGTTTCAATTTCAGCAGCTCGGTATAAAATACCTGCATTTCGGACGCCTTGATCAAGTGCCTTACGAATGGCGGCCTGCGCTTCCTGCCAGCGGCCCGCCCGCGATAGCGCCCAGGCCAGGATGTCGAGCGTTTCGGCATCGCGCCGGTTTTGGGTTTCGGTTTGCATGAGGGCGATCGCCTCAGCCACATCCCGGTCACGACCGCGCTCTAGCAGCAAATGCGCCAGGTCGCGCCTGTGTCCCAAAGCGTTATCGTCAAGCTGCTGTCTTAGCACCGTTTCAGCACTTTGCCACTCGGCTTCAGCAGCTTTGCCCTGGAGTGAGCGAATGCGGGCAATTCCCTGGAGCGCCACCCCCTGGCTCGCGACAGATGTACTGAGCTGCGAGTAATAGCGATTAGCCGCTCGGTAATCACCTGAGCGCGTCTCTAGCTGAGCTAAATGCAGCAGCGCCAGCGGATAGTCAGGCACAATTTTCAGGGCTTCGCGGTATAGCTGCTCTGCCTGTTCACTTTTTCCCTGCTCGGCGTAGAGCCTGCCTAGAAAGGTTCTTATCTGAGCAGAGCCGCGCTGTTCACTGGGCTCTTCAGCGGCGATCGCCTGCTGAAAATCAAGCAGTGCCCCCTGATGATCTCCTCGCGCCATCCGAGTCAACCCCCGCAGACTTAAGCTACCGAGAGAGGGGACAAAATCCACCATTTCGTCTGCTGCCGTTTCCGCTGCCGCTAGCTGACCCATCGCCAGTTTTGAAGTAACCACTACCGTCAGCGATTTTGCGCCAGAGACCTGCTCTGCCAAACGCACGGCTTCAGCAAATTCGTGTTTGGCTTGGGCAATTTCAGCTAGCACCATCACGGCACCGTCATTGTTAAAAGGTAGGTTAGTCAGCGACTGCCGCGCCTCCTGCTCTGCCAGCAGATACCAGTTAGCCGCCCCCGTGACGCGAGCCATTTTTAGGTAAGCGCCCGCTAGCGCAGCGCGATCTAAGCCATCTGCCGGATGCTGCTGAACCCGCCCTTGATAAGACGCAATAGCGCTTTCTACGGTCTGTTGATTGTCACCCTCTAACGATAGAGAAAAGGGGTATGCGTATCGGGACGGCGGCCTGGCGATTAAGCGTTTTCCAAAAGGTGTGGCCGTCAATAGGGCTCCTGTCAGCAAACTCAGTAAGAGGATACTAGAAGCTTGCCAGCGCTTGGATAAAGGCTTTCTTAAATGAATAAGCTGCATCGAGAACGGCTTCCATAGGGGCAATTGAGAGATATCGAGTCAGTGGTGGGAAAGCTGGAGAAGGCGCATCGCGGCTAAACGATCTCCCCCGACCCAGCTCTCCCTCTACTTCCTTAATCTTTCAGACCTGGCGCTGCCTAGTTCGCTGGCGCTAGATACGGAAAGTCCGAAATCAGCGGCTCGTGGCCCTGAGCGGGGTTGCCAGGTGTCCCTTCGTAGGAAACGTTGTCACTGGTAATCGCCCCATTGGTCAGCACCGAAAGCGTAATATCGACCACATCATCCTTGAGTAGCCGCCCGCCAATGGGGCTGCCCTGGGCATTCAAGGCGCTGCCGTAGCCGCTGGGGGCAGTCGTATCAATTCGCATGACATCCGGTAGGAAGGCTCCGATCAGAGCAGCGGTTCTCTCTTCGTCGTTGCCAAGGGCCATCAGCGTGCGCTGAATTTCACCGACAATGGGGCCAGCCGCACCCGCTGCAGGCTCTTGGCCAGCTAAGGCGGCGGCTTCAAAGGCGGGCGTGACTTTATTGAGCGTGTTTAAGAAGTCGTTAGTGACCACTAAGCCTTCGTTGACAGCGGGACGGGCCAATCGCTCAACCTGCTCAAATGACTTGCCGCTGCCGATAGAGATGGTTTGCCAGACATCAAAGGTGGTGGCTTCGGAGCTTCCCTTTAAAAGAGCGATGGGTACTTGAACCGCGATCGCATTGACGTTGTAGCCCGCTGCAAAATCGACCGCTTGATCCGGATCGCGGAAGCCCACTGCGGGACCAATCCCCAGCGCCCCGGCTCGCACCCGGAAAAACTGCTCCACGTCAAAGAAAAACGGATCTTCTCGCAGGCCCGCAAATACCTTCACCATAGACCCGCCCACATCTGCGGAATTAACAATGGGCTCACTGCCCAAAGCTGTGGTCTGCCCTGAAACAGTGCTAACGGTGTCACCATTTTCCAGCACGGTTAGCGTGTAAGCCTGTTGGTCATTGGCGTCAGGCGCTGCGAACTCAAACCGCAGCGTCATGTCGGCCATTCCAGTCGGCGTGGCGTCTTTGTCAGCAACGCGGGAGACCATGAACTCGTATCGAGACTTGTTGCTGAAATAGTATTGTTGCCTGGCCACAGATCGCGGATTGGTATTCATGACGAACACCAGATTGTCAGGCGATGCGCTGGGATTTTGATCGCCTTCGCGAAACACGTACAGGTCGGTCAGGTTCAGGTTACGGCCCTTGAGTTCCGTTTCACCATCGTCGTGGTCAGAGGCATTGACGAAGGTCGCCGTTCCCGCTGCTGCCGCCAGTGCTAGAATCAATCCGCCTGCGCCGAGGGTCTTCTTTAAATTCCAAGAGAAAAATTTGTTTTTCATGATATCTGATTCCTATTTGATTGTTTGGCTTGCGAGATGATCAGGCCACCTACCATGAGTAGGCCCAGCGTCATTGCTGGCTCTGGAACGCTGGCGGCAGGGTCTGTAGGGGGAGCGGCGGCAATAGTTTGCGCACCGGTCAGAGAGAGGGTGTATTTGCCAAATGAAGCGGTGCGATCGCCCACAAACCCGGTCAAAGGCGACCCTCCGCCAGCTCCGGTCGGCCCAGCTATCTGGTCAAACGGTTCACTTGGAAAGATCTGGCCATTGGCGCTAACGGCCTCCAAGCCCGTCCCGGAAATGCCTAAGAAATAAATGCCCGATGCCGTCGGTGAGAATCCGCCCGGACCAGAGAGCAACGTTGACTGAACAGAGCCAAAGAGATCGTCATTGGCATAAACCCCGTTCCCTAATTCATCAAACAAAAATATCTTGGGGTCGATCACGACATCGATGGGAATCCCTGCCGCCTGGTTAACCGGAATATCTGCTGTTTCGCTGCTGGTTGTCGTCGCTGAGAACGTTTGCCCGCCCGTCAGAAAAATCTTGAACAGGTCGGCATCTCCAGAGAGAGAGCCCGAGATTGACTCCAGGGACATACTTTGTGCAGAAGTGACTGCCGCTGCGGTTTGCAGGCTTTCGCCCGCGTCATCGCTTTCAGTAAAAGTTGCTGCCTGGGTAGGGACTGCTGCTAATAGGAAGCCGAGCCCTGATAGGGCCGCTAACCCTTTGAACCTAATTGTTTTCATGGATATATTCTCGTAGTGTCTTGTTATGTTGTTCGCTGGTCTTATACACCCTTGTAAATTTAAGCCTACAGGTTATACCTACAGAGACTTTAGGAAGCTGTGGGAAGATTGGTCTGTCGAAAAATAACACTGCCTAACAAAAAATAACGTTGGCGACCTCCGTGTATATCGTTAATGTAGTCAGCATTTCAAAATGTGAACAGTCCAGAAGCTGCTCAGTCTTTGTTCATTTTTTATTTATTGTGCTGAAAAATCTGTTTGACCCCAGAATTGCCCGCCTTGTATGGAAGGCAGGCAGCTTAAAACTGGGAAAATATTTAGCCGACAAGACGCCTTTTACAGATCGCAGGCTTCGGGCTTTAGCTCACGTTCCATTAGCGCTTCTAAGGCTTCTTGAGGCGTAATCCGGCCCTTGAGCAGTCGGTCTACCTGACGAGAAATCGGCGCGGGGATCTCCTCGCGGTTCGCAATCTCCATCAGCACATGGGCGGTATTAACGCCTTCAGCCGTGCCGCCTAGTTCTTCTAGAACCTGATCGAGCGGCTGACCCTGGGCCAGACCGTAGCCTACCCGGTAGTTACGGCTAAGGCTGCTGCTACAGGTCGCCAGCATATCGCCCAGCCCACTCAGGCCATAGAACGTTTCGACTTCGGTTGCGCCCAAGTGCATGCCAATGCGAATGACTTCGGGCAGAGCGCGGGTAATCAGAGCAGATTTGGCGTTGGTCCCCAGGTTGAGACCATCACAGACGCCGACGGCGATCGCTATCACATTTTTTAGCGTGCCGCCCAGTTCAGCGCCTAGCGGGTCAGGGCTGGTATATACCCGAAACTGATCAGAAGAGAAAAGCTGCTGCACTGTTTCAGCCGCCGCCTGATCCTCACTGGCTAACACCGTTGCTGCGGGTAAACCCCCTTCAATTTCTTTTGAAAGATTGGGGCCAGACAAAACCGCTACAGCATGATTAGGAAACGCTGCCCGAAAAATCTGCGAAGGCGTTCGCGTCGTTTCAGGATCTAGTCCTTTGGTAGCTGTTACCAAAATCGCTTGAGCAGGCATCGAGGACTGCTGTAGCTGGTCGGCCAGATTAGCCACTCCTTTCATCGAGATAGCTGATAGCACCACATCGGCTTGGGCAACCGCTTCCGCCAGCGTTAGCTCCCCCCGGCGCGACCACGTCTGCACATGATGACCGTTGTATCTGGCAAGATGAGCTAGCGCGCTACCCCACGCACCCGTCCCCAGTACCGCAAGGTTAAGTACTTGAGCTGCCGGTGCGTGAGTAGAATTTGAGAGATTTGAAGGAGCCGTTGCAGATGCTGTCATGATGGCGGGTTAGGTTAGATAGCTACGCAGTCAAGTGTATAACCTGCTTTGTCTTAGCCTACCGCAAGCTGAGGTGTTGCCTCATCTGCCGCAAATGAGCGCTGCGATCGCGCCTCGTCATCACCCAAAACCTCGGCCATTGCGTAGTCAGGAATGCAGTTCTCGGCCATCAGGGTTTTGTAATTAGCGATCGCCTTTTCGCAATCTGTTGCGCTCCAACCGCAATGAGCTTGCAGGGTTTGAGAAATCGTCTCCAGCGCATCCAATCCATAGTTGGCCTGCAAAGACAGCATCGTCCGACGGCGGCAAATATCGCCAATCGTGTAGGCCATCTCAGCGCGCACTGCGTAAACTACCTGAGCCTTGATATCTGGTAACCCAGGCACAAGCGGCTCGGCCAAATCAGGAGCCGCGTCAATCAGGCGCAGCAAGTTAAAGACCCGCGCCCCATAGAGCGTAAAGAGATGATCCAGCGTCGGATTTGATAGCCGGTCGCCATAGGCTGCGGTCGCTTCAGCAATTCGCTGATCGGTTGGCAAAATAGCGCCTGGCAAAGGCTGGACCCGCGTTTGGCAGGGCGGGGATGGCTGCTGCCGCCGCTTGTAAACCCAGTCCACCATTTCCTCGCCGACCCGGCGGTGGGTCGTGAGCTTACCGCCAATCAGCGACACCATATTCACCACGCCGTCTTTACCGTGGTCGTACAATACGTGGTTGCGTGACACTGCCCCAGGATTTTTGCTCTCGGTATAGGGCAGAGGCCGCACGCCCGAATAGGTACATTTCACCGACTCGCGGCTCAGCCTGGCTGCCGGAAAGACCTTATTAGTTTCGGTGATCAGGTAATCAATTTCATCGTCACTGGCTTTTACCCGATCCAGATCGCCTTCAAACCGCAGGTCTGTCGTGCCGATCAAACATTGCCCTAAGAACGGCAGGATAAAGAAAGGCCGATTATCAGTCAGCGCCTCTACATAAAAAGCGGCTTCGGGTGCGCCGGGAAAGGTGTCTACCAGGATATGGCTGCCTTTAGTACCGCCAATCTTGCGTTTCGTGCCAATCGGTGCGGGCTGATGGTCTCTTTCACCCTGACGGCAGACCCGGTCTACCCACGGGCCAGAAGTGTTGACTATCACTGCTTTATCGCTGGTCTGGATAGTGAAAGTGGCTTCGGAAAATTCGTCTTTGCAGGTGAGGGTGGTGATGCGATCGCCTTCCCGCTCCAATGCCGTCACTTTCACATAGTTGAGCGCCGTAGCCCCGGCTGCCTGAGCAGAGAGCACGTTTTCCAAACACAGCCGCTCAGCATATTCTGCCTGAGCGTCAAAATACTGCGCCGCGCCCTGCACGCCCGCCGGATTGACCTCGCGAAATAGCTGCTTGAGTTTGGCCTTGGGCAACATTCGGTGGTTCAGCAGAGTTTTGTCAAAGCTGAGAATGTCGTAGAGGATCATGCCCGCCCAGATTTCCCAGTAGCTACGCGAGCCCTTTGCGTAAATAGGAATCGTGAGCTGTAGCGGATGCACCAGGTGAGGCGCGCTCTTGAGCAAAATTTCTCGTTCAGCAAGCGACTCCCGTACCAAGTGAAATTCAAAATATTCTAAATAGCGCAGACCGCCATGTACCAGCCGCGATGACCAGCTAGTGGTGCCGCTGGCAAAGTCGCCCTTATCAATCAAAATTGTTTTGAGCCCTCGCAGCGCGCCGTCTCTAGCCGTTGCGGCTCCGTTGATACCGCCTCCAATCACAATCAGATCGTAGGCAGTCGCATCTATTGAAGAGAAATCGCGCATTGTTACGAAATAAAGCTACGAAGCCATCGTATCGAACGTACGCCATAAACACTTGTATATAAAGACGCCTTTTTAGATCTTGTAGAGAATATTTCTCAGGCAGGGCTGTGAAGCTGTCAGTTGAAACCACCGCCCTCAGGCCGTCTCTGGGCAAGGACAGCCTGACTGCATATGACGCTACATTTTTATATTCTTTTAATAATTACTTAATTAACTTCAACAGGCAACTTCATGACAGTGCTAGACTTCTTAGATAATTTAAGACAAAGTGGGAAAGATACATCGACAGGTAGATGTATCTTTCTAATTTCGGTCATCTTTTAATCTCGTAGTTTCTGATTGGGACGCAGCATAGATGGAAGAGAAGCTCAAGGAACTGGTTGGCAAGCCTGGCGTATGGCTTTACATCCAAAGCAGCAGCGGCTGGTTTAAGAACGTCGAGATTTTGGAAGTCGGCAATAGCGTGGTGACTTTCCGGTATGAGTCTGAGTCGGACACTGAGCGCAAGGTGTGGGAAAAAACGACTCGGATTGCCAATGTCTCAGAAATCGAAGTGCGTTTGGTCGTCATTCCTAAGCCTAATAACCCCCAGCTCGCTGACATTCGCGGACAGCTCTCCCGGCTTTTGCAAAAAGAAAGCAGCCCAGACTTTGACGATCAGCTCTCTTAGCCTGGAGCGACAGGGCCTGGCTCGGCAGCAACCATGACGATTGCTATAGAATTAGGGCGTTATCAGGGCGTCAGGCCTGTACGCTTTCGGCTAGCCCTATGAGAAAAAGCAGCAGGCTCTTCTTTGCGATCGCTCTTTTGATCACAATAGCCATTGCTTGGGACAATCCGGTCAACCGACTGACAGACGCTTTCATGCCACCCTCTGGCGCACCCTCTGCTGCCCGCTCTCTTTCTGGTCTTGATATTGATTCTGATATTAGCCCAGCCCTCAGCCCTCAAGACCGCCTAGATTTCAGAGTGGATGAAGCGCGGCTGATGGCCCACGTAGCTGCCCTAGCGCAGCCTCGCTACAGTACTTCAGAAAAGGCGGTAGCTAGTAGCTATATCACTGCCCGACTTATAGACTACGGCCTCACCCCGGTTCAGCAGCGCTACGACCCCGCTGCGAGCGGCAGTGCTCAGCAAAGCGGCAGTGCTCAGCAAAGCGGTATGAACATTATTGCTGAATTGCCCGGCAGTGATCCTAATGCTGGGGCCATCGTGCTAGGTGCCCACTACGACACCGTCGCTGCTTCGCCGGGAGCCGATGATAATGGCAGTGCGATCGCCACGCTACTAGAAACGGCCCGCCTACTTTCGCAACAGGCAGCAGCTGGAAATCGCTCTCTAGCGACATTAAAGCTGGTTTTTTTTGACCAAGAAGAGCATCAGAGCGACGGCAGCGGCCTTTTAGGCAGTTTGGCGTTTACTCAAGATGCTGACAATATTGCTGGGGTGAAGGGCGCAGTCATTCTTGATATGGTCGGCTACGCCTGTCATGCAGAGGGCTGTCAGACCTATCCGCTGCGGTTGCCGCTGCAAGACTTGCCGGAGACGGGTGATTTTTTAGCTGTGTTGGGCCTGCAATCTCAGAGCGATCTGATTGACGCATTTATGCGCTCTGCCGGTCGCAGTGAGCCCCGGGTGCTGAGTCTGCCAATTCCAGAGCCGACTTTAAGACTTTTCCCCGATCTGCTGCGTAGCGATCATGCGCCCTTTTGGGAGAAAGATATTCCCACTCTTTTTGTCAGCGACACCGCTAACTTTCGCAACCCGTACTACCACACGCCTCAGGACACGCCGGATACGCTAGATCTACCGTTCCTCAAAGGCAGCGCTCAGCATATTGTCAATGCGATCGCTACCCTCTTGCAAGCTAATCCTTAGCCAAGCCTAAAGCCAAGACTAAGCCGCCTGCTGCCGCTCTTTTTCTAGCCGCTCTTTTTCTAAGTATGCAAAGACGCTTTTGTCGCCAATGTCTGGCGGGATCGGCTGAATGACTTTGCGCAGGGCAAAAATAGCAAACAGCGCTGCCCAAACAGCTAACATACCGCGCTCCGTTTGGTCGGGCAAAAGACCCGTCATATGGCCTAACAGCAGACCGGGCACTATCACCGCCAGAAATTTGGTCTCCAGGCGATTAAAGCAAAAGGCTTCTTTGAAGAAAATGCCGGTTAGGGCAGCAAAGGTAAAGCCGATGCCTAAAATTGTCAGTGGCTGCTGATAGGCTGTCAGCGCTAGAGGGCTGGGGTAAATGAAGGCGATCGCCACGCTCGCCAGCCCGCCAATCGCCCAAAAAATCTGTAGCGCCCGGTGTAGGGGCCGTAAGTAGATATGGATCTTCGCGAAGCTGAGACCAAGCGCTAGCCACATCAGGCCGTAGCAGATAGTTGCTACTAGGGGAGCTGCCGCGCTGGCAAAGAACACGCAGAGGACGGCGATCGCAAAACTGATAGCAGCCACAACCAATCCAGCCCGGTAGAGAATTACCTCCTGGCGATCATGCGGGTCGATGGTAAAGCTGCCGAACTGACCTTCGTAAACCACAGACGCCGGGTCGGGCGCAGTCGGCGCATTGAGTTGGGTGGTCATCATATTGACTCCATTACAAAACAGATTATAGAGAAGCGGATTGTCTCTGTGAGCAAGCGATATAACTACCAGCGATGGCGGTCCGTCTCTTTAGAAAACAGCCCGAGCAGCGGCCCTAAAACAGCGCCGAAAACAAAGCCGCCCGCATGTGCCCAGTAAGCCACGCCGCCCGTTGCCCCGACATCCGCCGTCGCTCCCAAGCTAGCGATGCCATATAGGGCCTGCTGTACAAACCACCAGCCCAAGAAGAAAATAGCCGGAATGCGGAAGGTCGTGATGAAGATAAACAGCGGCACCAGGGTGAGAATTTTAGCGCGGGGAAAGCGGATAATGTAGGCTCCCATAATGCCAGCGATCGCCCCACTAGCGCCCAGCGTTGGCACGGTCGAAGCCGGGTCAAAAAACCACTGCGTTAGCCCTGCCAGCGCGCCGCAGGCCAGATAAAAAATCAGAAACTTGAGATGACCCAGCTGGTCTTCAATATTGTTGCCAAAGACCCACAGATAGAGCATATTGCCCCCCACATGCAGAAATCCGCCGTGGAGAAACTGAGAAGAAATTAGCGTAAACCATTCGCGCTCAGCCGCTGCGCCGCCGCTGAAGGATTGAGTCAGCTCAGCCGGGACAATTGCCCACGTGTTAAAAAACTGCTGGAGAGCATTTTCTCCCAGCGACATTTCGTAGAGGAAAATAGCAACATTCAGAACAACCAGACCATAGACGACTACCGGCGTCGTGCTGATGGGGTTGTTATCTTTAAGAGGAACCACGGCGAGCAAGAATGAGGGATAACTTTATTTTAGACGGGTCATCCTAGCTGACTGTACCAGATCTGACGATTATCACACTTCAGCGGGCCATCCTTCAGCGGGCGGTGATGGGAGAACGCTATCTGGCCAGCTCAATGTGCCTGCGTCTGCATTGAGCTGTACGGAGATCCCCACCGGCAGAGCGGCGTTGGCACCGTCATGGCCAAAAGGTAAATCAGAGACAATCGGAATGCCCAGATCTGAGAGGCGATCGCTCATCACTTCTGCCACGCTCAGCGTCGGCCCTGACTGATCCGGTTGCCAGCCGCTAAAGCGACCTAAAGCAATTCCTTTCACCTGCTTCAGCCGACCGTTAGAGCGCCACTGAGTCAGCATTCGATCCAGCCGGTAAGGGGCTTCGCCGACATCTTCGAACGCCAGAATCACATTGGTTAAGTCAGGTTCAGCCGGTGTGCCCAGCAGGTGAGTGGCCACACAGAGATTTCCTGGCAGCAATCTGCCGCTGGCCTGACCGCCACAGCCCATCTCAGCCCACCCGCGACCTTGTATAGGCGCTATCTGGTGATGCTCTACCCAGCTGAACAAACGCGCTATCGACCAGGCCGGCTCATCTGCTAGCGTCGTCAGGACTGGCCCATGCACACCCGATATGCCCTGCTTGCTCAAGCTCCACAGCAAACCAGTGATATCTGAAAAGCCAATCAACCATTTGGGGGCTGCTGTTAGCGGTGGCCAATCCCACTCTTCTAGTAAACGGGTACCGCCATAGCCGCCGCGAGCGCAGAGAATGCCCTTACACTCAGGATTTTGCAGCGCGGCTAATAGCTGCTGCCGGCGGCGACTGTCTTTGCCAGCTAGATATCCCCAGCGATCATCATAGCCATCGCACAAATGCAGTCGGTAGCCCCGCTGACGCCAGATGGCCAGCCCTTCTGCAAACTTTTCTGAGGTGAGTAGCCCACCACTAGGCGATATGACATATAGCAGATCGCCCGGCGATAGCGATGGCGGTAGCTGACAGCGTGACTCAGAGCGCATAAGTACCCTAAAACGACGTTCGTAGATTCTTGTAGACCCACCCAATCATCTAGAAAGAAGACAGGTCATTGCTTTGAGCCGCCTGGTTCATCTGCTCCAAATTGGCCTGCATGGTCTGGTGGATCTGCTCAGCTAGCCGATCAGTGGTACCGGAGCGATCGCGCTGATAGTCTGCCAAATAACCTTTGAGATTGATCGGGTCACCGATATAAAAGTAGGCTTTGCGGAGCGCTTTAAGCTGGGCGTGCTCCAGATGAAACACCTCCCGCTCTAACCGCATCAGCGTATCTAAAAAGCGCTCTGGCGTAGGTGATTCGGCAACGTAGCCATCGTAAATAGCGTCGAAGTTGAGCAGCCGCACAGTATCCCAGTAGATATCTGACTGTTCAGCTTCAGCGTGGAGGTTGCTGCCGCTAGCGTCTGCAGACTCTTGCTCAGCTTCTAGTAGAGCCTGAACTTTGTAAACCCGCTCACGCACCGGTACATGCAAATTGGGCTCAATCTCCAGCGCCGCTTCACACTTTTTGATAAAGATCTGCCGCAGCCGCTCGATCCGCTGATTCCAATCTAGATCGCTTTCGGGGGGCAACCCGGCTTCAGCTTCAATTTTCAAAATCACCTGGTGAGCCACCCGCCGCAGTCGCTGGTAAATATCAGTGTGGCCCGCTGGCACGGCGGCAATCTGGAGCTGGCTCTCCAACCGGTCGAGCGTGGTTTTGATCACCCGGCGCATGGGCTGCAAGTAGCGATATTTCAACGTCAGGGGCACTAGGTACAGATCGGGAATTTGCTCAGGGGAGGACGCTTTTTTGGCGAGTTGGGCCAGTACAGACATCGGTAGTTGAATAGCCCCTGAGCGAAAGGGCATGATCGTATCGTTCTGGTAGGAGCAGCCACCCTCAGGAAAAATTACCAGGCGACACTGTGGCTTTTTAAGTAGGGCAATGGTTTGGCTGATGCTGGCGCGATCGCCCAATCCTCGTCGAATCGAATAGCACCCCAGCCGCTGAATAAACCAGCCTAATAGTCCTTTAAACGATTCATAGGCGACAACGTAGTGAAACAGCTGACCCAGGCGAGCTGACAGGGCAAACAGACTGATCCCATCCTCCATTGTGGGATGGTTGCAGACAAAAACAATGCGGGCGTCCTCTATCGTTCGCACCTTGCCGACGTCTTCTTCAGAGACCGATATCCACACTTTGTAGAGCAGCCGGGCCAGAGGCGTGGTGATGCTCTGTACCAGTCTGATCATCAGCGGTCGCTGCTTTGGCGGATAAAAGGTCTGAGGCGCACTCTGAGAATTAGCGGTCATGGTCCTGCACAAAAGCCTATGCCCTACAGAGTATATGGATAAGGGCATGAGATTTTCTAACGGCAGCCACTATTTATACCGTTTTACCGTTGGCCCCTTTGCTCACGACACAAGCGACTGCTAAACGGCAAAAAAAGACCCCCGCCGCTGGCGAGGGCAATCGTCAAGTCGAATAGAATAGTCCTAATGTACTACAAAGCAGTCCCCGTGTCATTTCGCCGCATCATTTTCGGGGCCATCGTTGGGAACCCCCCAGAACGAGCTAGGCGATCTGGACTAAACGGCTTTAGCCAGGCGCTTGCTCTAGCGCGAAACCACCAAAATCACCCCAAAAGCAATGAAGGCTAACCCTAGCAGCTGCGAGAAAGAAACAGGTTCTTTAAAGACAAAAAAACCGATTAACACTGAGAGCACATAGATCAAAGCAGTGCTAGGAGCCGCAACGCTAAGCTTGACTCGGGTCAGGAGAAAAATATAGGCGATCGCACTCGTGCCATAGACGGCAAATCCGGCAATCAGTTCTGGAATAGTGACCATCGCCCACAGACGACCCGGTAGTCCGGTTGCCTCAGCGGTTCCGAGTTTGAGCGCCCCGAGCTTCAGCAACAGCTGACCGCAGGCAGCCGTTATTACCGAAAAGCAAAGCAAAGCCAATTGTTGTGGGGTCACAGCATCGCGCCGTCGAGTGCGCCAGTCAAGTGCGCTAGTCAAGTGCGCCAGCATCATAGCAGGCTGACCCCACCGATTGACCCGCGATACCGATTAACCCGCGATGTACTCTCGCATGTCGCCCCGACGCTTCCGCAGCTTAGTCAACGCTTCTCGCTCAATCTGGCGCACGCGCTCGCGACTGATATCTAGCATGGCTCCGATTTTTGCCAGGGTCATATTTTTGCCATCATCGAGGCCAAAGCGCAGCGAAATCACCCGCTGCTGCTGTGGCGTCAGATCGGCTATCAGCGCATTTAAATCGCGCTTGAGCGATGACTGCGTGGCGTAATCGTCTGGCGTTTGGCCATCGTCTTCTAGCAGATCGCTGAGCTGAGTATCCTGGTTGTCACCTACGCGCAAATCTAACGACAGGGGCTGCCGCGACTTGTCTAGATAGTCACGCACCTGCTGAATGGTCAGCTCTGTATCTTGAGCAATCTCAGGAATGGTGGGGGCGCGGCCCGTTTTTTGCGTGAACTGGCGCTGGGACTTCTTAATTTTGTTGAGCTTTTCGGTGATGTGAATCGGTAGGCGAATAGTGCGGCTCTTTTCGGCGATCGCCCGAGTAATGGCCTGCCGAATCCACCAATAAGCATAGGTACTAAAGCGGTAGCCCTTAGCCGGGTCAAATTTTTCCACCCCGCGCTGCATGCCGATAGTGCCTTCCTGGATGAGATCTAGCAGATCGACATTGCGCTTGATATATTTTTTGGCGACTGACACGACCAGCCGCAGATTGGCCTCGACCATTTTGCGTTTAGCGCGTTCGCCCGACTCAATCGCTACGGCCAAATCGTCTGCGGATAGCTGGGCAGCCTGAGCCCATTCCACCTGATCAGGATCGCGTCCCAACGTTTCGGCTAACTCGGCATGAACGGCAAGCAGTTCCATCATTTGCTTGACCTGCTTACCCAGAATAATCTCTTCTTCGTGAGTGAGTAGTGGCACACGGCCAATCTCTTTGAGATAGGTGCGAACTAAATCGCCAGAAGGAGCGGCTTTCATAAAAATGTAGCGGTAAGAGAATAGTTCTTGACCGGGAGCACCACTAGGGCTAACTCCCAAACACTTGGCATGCAAGCCGTCTAAAGCTTGAACCCCGAAATGAGACAGTTGCACCGAGAAAAAGCTATGGACAGAGATATTGATCTGCGCTTTTTCTCTACAGGAAATTTAAAACCTAATTTATGAAAACAATTGTAACGTTTATGAGAGCCATTGTTCAATTTAATCGTTTGTGAAGCTCTCAGAAAACCGGCTGACTAAAGACGGAAAGTCGATCTCATAAACAGTCCTAGCGCATTTCTACGGAAAAATGGAGCCTGCCTGGTTCGGGTAATAAGCCTATTGAGTTCGCATGATAATGAGAGTCTTAAACAAATTTGCAAATGTTTGTAAACTATTTAAATCCGCTCACAGGAACATTACATGGTCCTATAGACAGATTTTGTTCGACTAGACACCGTTCGTTCTAGACCGTTGGGTCTTGTTGAATCGGTGCGCTTCAAAGTTCTGCTACCGTTCTGCTACCTATGGGCAGCCTGAGTGATTCTAGATAAACTTAGAGGACACTGGCTTTGACCGCTGTCTGCTATCGCTACCTCTGAAATCAGGATGCCAGAATCATAGTACATGCGTATTGTTTTGTCACTGATTTACTGGCCTTACGACTCCTTCCCAGCCAGTACGCTTTTGGGATAAGAAATGCGCTTGTGGTTATGCTGCTGCCATACCTGGACAAAGACGCTGGCAATTATGTCCATGTCATCGCGACTGAGGCCGCTGTCTATCAGCTGTCGGTTGCGCCAGCGAGCCCGCAGAATCTTGTTCACCATGGTATAGGCTTCGTCGATTGAGGCATCGGGGTTGAGCGATCGCAAGGCCGCCTCACAAGAATCGGCCAGCATCGTGATCCCGGTTTCAATGGTTTGAGGAATCGGGCCGTCGTAGCTAAAGTCGGCGGCATTGACGACCAGGGTAGGTTCTACAGCCTGTTTGGCCTTAGCCTGCTGGTAAAAATAGCTGATTTTCATATCGCCCTGATGCTCTGGGATAAATGCCTGCACGGCTTCTGGCAGCCGGTATTTGCGCGCCATCACCAGGCCCAGCGTGACGTGCTTTTTGATAATGCTGGCGCTTTTCCAGGGGTCATCAATCAGGTCGTGCTTGTTGGGGCCACCCATCTGATTTTCGATAAAGCCTTCAGGGTCGTGCATTTTACCGATGTCATGGTAGAGGGTGCCTGCTCTCACCAGCTCTACATTGCGGCCCAGAGCGCGGGCAGCGGCTTCTGCCAGGTTAGCGACGAAGATTGTGTGCTGAAAGGTGCCAGGGGTCTCGGCTGCTAGCCGCTTCAGTAACGGGCGATTGGGGTTAGACAGCTCAGCCAGGCGAATCGGCGTCACCACATCAAAAAAGTGTTCTAGATAAGGGCTGACGCCTAGCGCTACGACACTCCAGGCCAGGCCATAGAGACCATGCATGGCCGAACCGACAAACACGACTTTCCACAGCGGCGTGGCTACCGTCAGGCGCATTAGCGTCAGCACTAGGTGAACTATGGCCTGGGAGAGGCCGACAAACCCGCCTAATAGGGCAAATTCTTCGCGCGATCGCAGCCGAGGCGCAATCCAGGTGCCGAGCATCGCGGCTGAGGCTCCCGTGACCAGCGGAATCGTACTGACTGATAGGCCGACCGGCAGCAGCAGCGTCAGCAGCCCCACCACCGTCAGCCCCAACGCTGAGCCGTAAAAGCTGCCGACCAGCAGCCCCACAGCCGGCAGCCCCAAAGTCGGTACTCGCAGCGCCGCCAGCCCGGAAACGACTAGACACAGCAGCAGCACTAACCCATGGTCGCGCCGGTTGAGTTGGTTAACCTGCCGGTGATCTACCCACAGGTAAAACGCGACCGCCGCTGCTACTAGCAGGCTAAAGCCGCAGAGCCCGATCCAGTTAAAATAGCGCCCGGTCAGGTCGAAGTAGTCCAACAGTACAAAATCAGACTGATCGATGACTTCATTAGCCCGCACGATTACGTCGCCTCTATGTATTGAGACCATTACCGGCTCAATCTCATTGACGGCCTGATCGGCCCGCAGGCGGGTGCGCTCTTCGTCGCGAACCAGGTTGGCTACCAGCGATGCTGCGATCACATCAGCGGTAAGCTGCTTTACTTCTGGCGTTGGCCCAGCCGGTACTCGCAGCTCTATTGCCCGGCGTAGTAGATCGTCGGGCATGCCTCTATGAATGCCCTGAATCATCATCTCTGAAAAGATCTGCTCGGCATCGCTCTCTAGCGTTGACCACTGCTCATCGGAGAGCTCAAACAAGCGATAATTGTAGAGGGGCGGGCCCTTGGGCTGATCCTCTGAGCTAGCTGCTGCTAGCTCATCAACTGTCTGACGATATTGCCGTCGCCGCGTGTCCATCCGAATTTGGAGCAGTGCTAGACCCTGGCTGCCTGACTGGGCCTGATAAGACAGTAGCTCTTGCAGGGCATCTGCCTGGTCAGCTGCTAGCGATCGCATCTGAGCGGCGATTTTGGGCGGCAGCGATGGCGCAGGCTGATCCGCCGCAGGGAATAGCTCAGCTGAGGATTCACCCGCTAACTCAGCTAAGCGCCAGATCATTTGCCACTGACTGTCTGAAGCCTGAAATAGCGTATCCTGTGTGGTTTCTGACAGAGTCTCCGAGCTGAGAAACTGGGGGCTACCTGCCTGCTCTCGAAGCTCTCGCCCTTGCCGCAAAAGCGTTTTAAGCGATCGCTCCGCCGCCGCCGTGCGGTCAGGATCGAGCTTGAGTATCTCTACGGCACCATTGCGAACGTTAGTGCGTCGCAGCTCAGTCTCCTTTTCATCCTCCACAATGGCACTTGCAGGCGCACGGAAGGTCTGTGGTGATATTGACCGTACATCCAGGCCAGGCTGATTATAGAAGCGTTGGCCAAAGCAGGCGGTCAGCACTAAAACCGCTACGAGCGTTACTATCCAGGTTCGATTGCTGGCTCCTCGCGATATCAGGTCTTTGCCGGTAGACTTTTTGCTGGCTGATGTCTGCGATCGCGCAGCATGACTTGCCCGAGCCTGCCGGTTCGGCCCTGATGGGGGGAGCCCTTCTAGTCGAAAAAACTGCCGAGCGCTATTGACTAAAGGGGTACAGCGACGATTGATCCGCCTATTCCAATAGCGAACGGCGTACCTCAGCCGCCTGGACGACCACAGCCACAGCTGATAAATCCAACTGGCAACATGACGGAGAACGCGCATTGGCCCACCTAATAAATTGCCTAATGGGCCACTGTAGCGAGGCTACCAGCGGCAGTATGGGGAAGAGTGAAGCGGGTTTTGAAATACATCATTTCGCCATTATAGTGCGGGTTTTTTAGCTGATTAACGCGCTTTCAGGTCGGGCCTGCTGACAGTGGATGGGTTTGGCAAGGCCGATAGCCGTAACAATCGCGAGTAACCCGTAGCAAGCAACCAGGCAAGCAATTAGATGGCTGACCTGCCGCAAGCTGTTTTAACAGCAACTACAGCCGATGGAGCGCTAGCCGCAGGCAAAATCCCTGCCCACTGCTCAAACAGTCGATTGGCCAGCGCCGACACGTCTGAAAGCCGCTGTTGGGAAAGCTGGGCCAGTTTGTTTGTGGGGGACCTGTCTGCAGATGTTCTATTTAATGGGATGTTTAAATCATCCTGCTTTTCTATCTGGTTTCCTGACTGATGACAAAATTCTTGATTGAGACTTGATGAAGGGCTAGGCGCTTGCTCGGATTTTGCAGATAAACCCATCTGCCACAGCACAGGTAGCGCCATCCGTCCACTAATCGCACCTGCCAGCACACCGGCTGCTAGCGCGGCTATTCCGCCATAGCGTGCCGCTGCTTGTACCGATAGGCAGTAGCTCTCCGGATGGGTAAGTGCGCTAAGCACCCCGCCTATAAAGGCTGCGTGGTCAGCCAGCTCAGTAGCCGTGAGATCGTGAGTGTAGAGATTTCCTGATATAGACTGGCTTACGGCCGGCAATCGCCAGATCTGCGACAATTGTGCGTGCATCTCGGTCAAAATCCCCTGATAGTGACGAGAGGGCGCTGACAATAGCTCATACGGCTGAGAACGCATTTGCAACTGCACTAAATAATTCACTGGAGAATCCGCACAGCCGCTCAGGGCGAATTCTAAAAGGTCACCGAGTATCAAGTACTGAGCCTCGGCGGGTGCTTGCGTCCCAGATGTTTGCGCCCTATATGTTTGCGACTCGGTAGCAAAGCGCTGCCAGCGGCGCTCCCGGCTGTCGTGATAGCGCAGCAGCTCGGCTATATCAGTTAGCCAGAGGGGGAGTTGAATAGGTCGCCCGGTAGATAGTGTTACAGGTCTCTCCTGAGCGCTTTGAGGCGACAGCGGCTCAGCGGGCGAGGCGAGGATATGCTCAAACCCGAAGGCAACTGCTGCTGCCCAGTTCTCCCACTCGTCAGCGGTGCGATTGCTCTCGGCGATCGCTCTGGGGACAAGCCACAGACCTAGCAGTGCTCCCTGGAAGCGATCGCTCGTAGAGTTTTGAGTGGGTAGGTGAGATGTAGGCATTTGAGGGTCGGGCCTTGACGCTCCTTTGCACAGAGAATTATATCTGCTTATATTGAGATGGCTGAAGGCAGACTATGCAACACTATGCCAAGCAGAACTATGCAAAAGGCTGAGGAAACCCGCAATGGTGCGATCGCGCAATCACAGGCGACTTAACGAACAGCCACTGCTTAATAAAGGCTGGCGTAAATTGTTTAATCAGCGGACAATCTATTTCGCAGGGGCGATCGCACTACCCGCTATCCTCCTCGGCCTTGGCACACCAGCGCTCAGCATATCTGATCTGGGCTCTTCCAGACGTGCTGATCAATCGGTTACCCAATCTATAGAGATCGATCCCTTAATAGCGCAGCCGGCCTATCCAATTCTGTCTGCGGGCAGCACTGACGAAAGCGTGAGCTATCTGCAGGCCACTCTAAAATTGCTGGGCTTTTACTCAGGCAGCGTCGATGGTACCTATAGCCAGAGTACTCAGGAGGCTGTCGCCCGGTTTCAGACGGCAGCTGGCATTGCCGCCGATGGCATTGTCGGGCCGTCTACTTGGGGTAAGCTGCTCCCTACGCCTGAGGCGGCTCAGCCGATTCCTGCCAGTGAAGCGCCTGTAGAACCCCCCACCGCCGCTGTTGTCAGCATGGAAAATAGTCCAGCGCCAGCGCCTAACGGTCCGCCTGTGCTCAGGGTCGATGCTGTGGGTGCTGCTGTCTCCCAGCTTCAGAGCGAACTGCGAACGCTAGGTTACTATCAGGGTGAAATTGACGGTGGGTACGGAGAACAAACCGAAGCCGCTGTCAAACAGTTCCAAAGCGATCAGCAGTTATTGGTCGATGGCATTGTCGGTCCGTCTACGTGGGATGCGCTTTTACGAGCGTTAGCTCAGTAGCCGTCGGACGATTGGGGCTAACTTTAAGCCAGGTCTGTTAAATCAGGTCTATTCAAATCTTGAGCGCGAATACGTGCTGGTGCGCTCTACCAAAACGGGCAGGTCACTATCAACCCAGGCGGTATCGTAACGGTTAGCAGAACCGGATTGACCGCCGATGAGCGTGAAGTAGTCACTCATCAAAAAATGGACGCCGACTACAGCGGCGGCAGAAGAGGCGACTAAGAAACCAGCTAGCATCAGCGAAAATTCTTGATTTTCAACAGCCCGATCCATCAGGCGCAGTGCCCAAAAGACTAGACCAATCACAATAGTTAGCGTCAGCAATATCATTTCAGCGGTGCTTTATCTAACAGCATGAGCCAACCTGGGAGCGCCAATCAATCAGAACGACTCTGACTGGGCAGTAAACATTTACACACTTTTACATATATTAACAGATATCTCAGGCTTTGCCGATGAGCCTGCTCGTCTGTTAAACACCCCGGACACAGGGTCTAGCCCTTTAATCAGAGGCACTTTAACTGTGAGGAACATGTCCGCACGGCTTGCCTTCACAATAGAGGGTGTTTCAGAAAAGCGGACGCTTTATAAGCTTTTGTAAACAATTAGCGGCGGACTGTGACGTTATGAGCTGACAAATAGGTTTTGATTTCATCGACGCTGAGCTGACCGTAGTGCAGCAGTGAGGCGAGTAGGGCGGCTTCGGCTTTGCCTGTTGTCAGCGCCTGATGAATGTGGGCGCAGGTGCCAGCTCCTCCTGAGGCGATTACCGGCACTTCTACACGGCTGGCGATCGCCTCAGTCAACGTCAGGTCATAGCCTGCCTGCGTTCCGTCGGCATCCATGCTGGTAATGAGCAGCTCCCCGGCTCCGCGCTGAACGACATCGCAAGCCCAGGTCACCGCATCCAGTCCGGTATTTTCGCGGCCCCCTCGCACGAAGACATCCCACCGGGGGACATCCCAGCCGGGCTGCTCAGGTTCGGCAGCGGACGGCTGGCGGCGGCGGGCATCAATGGCGACGACGATGCACTGATTGCCAAAGCGATCGCTCGCCCGGTCAATCAAATCCGGGTCGCGCACCGCTGCTGAATTAATACTCACCTTGTCAGCCCCGGCCCGCAGCAGCTTTTTAATAGTGTCTAAAGAGCTAATGCCGCCGCCTACTGTGAGCGGAATAAACACCTGTTCAGCGGTGCGATAGACCACGTCATAGATCACATCGCGGTCTTCGTGGGTAGCGGTGATATCTAAAAACACCAGTTCATCGGCCCCGGCCTCGTTGTAGCGTTTGGCGAGTTCTACCGGGTCACCCGCGTCTTTGAGATCGACGAAGTTGACGCCTTTGACCACGCGGCCAGCTTTCACATCAAGGCAGGGCAAAATTCGTTTGGCAAGCATTTTTTTGAGTTATGTTCAGAGGGAGCGCGGGGCGCTGATAAACTGAGATCTGATTTTGAGCCAGACACCTCAGTAAGGATACAGTTTATTAAGCATGGATTTGGAAATTGGACAGCGGGTACAGGTGTGCCGGATGCGCGATCGCGTCGGCAAGTCTTTTGCTGCTCGCCTGGGCAAAACTGGCACCGTTAAGGATCTGAAGTTGCTTGACGGGCAGAACATTGGCGCGCTGGTAACGTTTGAATCAGATGGCTACACCACCTGGTTTTTTGAAGATGAGCTGCGCCCGGTTGCGTAGCTGCCTAATTTCTACCCCTTTAAAACCTCTATATAAATTCTGTAGACTTCATTATCTGTAGACTATGACGCTGATTCTCACGTTTCTAGGGAAGGGGGGCACAGGCCGCTCTACAGTGGCGATCGCCGCTGCTCAAAAGCTAGCAGGGGCAGGGAAGCGAGTGCTGCTGATTTCCCAAGAGGCCGGGCCAGCGCTGTCGCTGCTGCTAGGCACTGATGTTGGCCCAAGTGCTAGCGCGGTCAGCATTGGGAATCAGAGCTTTCAGGCTGTACAGCTACGCACTACCGCCCTGCTCGACGAAAACTGGGAGCAGCTCAAAAACTTTGAGGCCCGGTATTTGAGAGATCCGTTTTTTAAGGCGGTCTATGGCCAGGAGCTGAGCGTAGTGCCGGGGCTGGATGATTTTTTGGCGCTGAATGCGATTCGCGAATATACCGAGAGCAGCCAGTATGACGTGATCGTGCATGATGGCGCAGGCGACCAGTCCACGCTGCGCCTGTGGGGAGCCATTGGCGGCATTGACTGGTATTTTCGCCGGTTCAAAAAGGTCTTTCAAGATTCGCAGTTTTACCGGTCGATTTCACCTTTTATTGCCCCAGTGACAGGCGCTATATTGAGCAGCGGCTCGTCAGGCGATATTTGGAATCGGCCTGAGAGCCAGAGCGTAGAGAGTATGGTGGCGAAAGGCAAAGCCCTCGTGCGTGACCCGATGCAGCTGCGGGCCTATGTGGTGACGACAGATGATGCGGTGGCGATCGCGACGGGCAAATACCTCTGGAGCGCCGCCCAGCAAATTGGCCTGACGGTTGCCGGTACGGTTGTCAATTCAGTATTTTCGCCAGACCCAGCAGATACCGCCGCTGCCACCCAAGCCTTTAGCCCCTTACCGGTCACAGCGCTGCCCTACAGCTCAGCAGGCGATCGCTGGCAGCCTTTGGTCGCAGCCCTGCCGGACTTAATTGGGCCGGTAGATGTGCCTAGTTCTATGACTGTAGATGTTGCCAGCAGTACCGTTAAGCTGTTTTTGCCGGGGTTTGACAAGCAGCAGGTGAAGCTCACCCAATACGGGCCAGAGGTCACGGTAGAAGCGGGCGACCAGCGACACAATCTATCTTTGCCGTCAGGTCTCAGTGGCCGTTCGGTCACAGGGGCGAAGTTTCAAGACGGCTACTTAATCATTTCTTTTGGCTAATGTATTGGTAGGATTCGGTCTTCTAAAAGGAATGGCATATGTCTGAAGAGCAGCTATCGGAATCATTGACACCAGACTTAGATCAGTCCGACATGGTCGCTGATCCGGCAGGCGCAGAGGCTAAACGCAGTGGCAAAGCGCGGCAGCTATTGGGCATGAAGGGCGCAGAGGCTGGCGAAACCTCGATCTGGAAGATTCGTTTACAGCTGATGAAGGCGATCACCTGGATTCCGCTCATTTGGGGTGTGGTCTGCGGCGCAGCTTCTTCGGGCGGCTATACCTGGTCGGTCGAAAATGTGCTGATTGCAGCGGCCTGTATGCTGATGTCTGGCCCGTTGCTAACCGGCTACACCCAAACCATTAACGACTACTACGACCGCGATCTCGATGCGATTAATGAGCCCAATCGTCCAATTCCGTCCGGGGCGATTTCTCTCGGCCAGGTGAGGGCGCAGGTATGGGTGCTGTTGCTGAGCGGGCTAGCAGTGGCTTATGGGCTAGATCGCTGGGCCGGGCACGAGTTTCCGACGCTCTTTGTGCTGGCGGTGGGCGGCTCTTTTATCTCTTATATATATTCGGCACCACCGCTCAAGCTCAAGCAAAATGGCTGGCTAGGTAACTATGCGCTGGGCGCTAGCTATATTGCGCTGCCCTGGTGGGCGGGCCACGCGCTGTTTGGCGATCTCAATCCGACGATTGTGGTGCTGACGCTGATTTACAGTATGGCCGGGTTAGGGATTGCTGTCGTGAATGACTTTAAGGCGGTGGAGGGCGATCGCCAGCTCGGTCTGAAGTCGCTGCCAGTGATGTTTGGGGTGCAAACGGCCGCTTGGATCTGTGTACTGATGATCGACATTTTTCAAGGAGGCATGGCCGCTTACTTAATTGGCATTCATAAAAACCTCTACGCGGTACTGCTAATCTTACTGATCATTCCTCAGATCACTTTTCAAGATATGTACTTTTTGCGCGATCCGCTCGAAAACGATGTCAAATATCAGGCCAGCGCTCAGCCGTTTTTAGTCTTAGGAATGCTGGTGACGGCATTGGCTATCGGCCACAGCAGTCTAGTGAGCTAGCTGTCTGGTCGAAATACCCCGCCTGATGGCAGTGACCAGTCATGAGCCGCGAACAAAAACCGATCCCCCTTGCCCTCAGTGACTCTACCTGCCGTGATAGCATTTAGGCGAATTAGCCCCTGCATCTAGCCATCTGCACATTCTGGTCTGGTTTATCTATAGCTTGTCTAAGAATGGCTTGTCTAAGAATGGCTTGTCTAAGCATTGCCTCAAACCCGACCTTTTGGAACAACGTCTGTCAACGGCGGCGAGTCCGTCTGGAGAACTCCTGAAGTGGCTAACCTTTTTTCTCAGCTGAAACAGTGGTCTAACAGGCTGCGCGATTCCGACTCGAAGCCAGCTTCCCCAAGCGCTGCTCAGACTGCTAAGCGGCGGCAGACGGCTATTCGAACGGCAGCTATTCCCCAATCTACTCAGCTCGGTCAGACCCAGTCTGCTCCTACGCCTGTTGGCAAACCTGTTTACCAGCGGCCTGTATTTTGGGTGGTACTGCTCGTGGGGGCGAGTATTGCTGGCCCTAGCGCTCAGTTGTATCGGCTGTGGAGCAGTCTGCAAGAGACGGTGCCCGACGTGCGTCAGGCGCTGACCTATGACCGCAGTGGCACCATCACGCTGAAGGCCGGAGACGGCAAAATTTTGCAGAAAGTTGGCCCGACCGCTCAGGAGAATCTTGCTTTTGATAAAATTCCTGAAGTGGTGGTGCAGGCGTTTATCGCCGCTGAAGATCGCCGGTTTTATCAGCACAACGGGATCGATTACCGTTCAATTACCAGAGCTGCCCTGACCAACCTCAGCAGCGGTGGCGTGGTAGAAGGGGCCAGCACGATTACGCAGCAGCTGGCGCGGCTCACGTTTCTCAACCAGGACAGGAGCTTTCAGCGCAAGTTTAAAGAAGCGATACTAGCTCAGCGACTAGAGAAAGATCTGGGCAAAGAAAAAGTGCTAGAGCGCTACCTCAATCTGGTGTACCTGGGTGCGGGAGCCTATGGCGTGGCTGATGCCGCCTGGATTTACTTTGGTAAAACAGTCGATAAGCTCAGCGTGGCTGACGTGGCTCTGATTGCTGGCATGGCTCCGGCTCCTAGTCTCTATTCTCCACTGGTTGATCCGGAAGCGGCTCGCCAGCAGCGCGATAAGGTAATCAGCCGCATGGAGGCCAATGGCGTCATTACGACTGCTCAGGCCGATGAGGCGTATCAGGCCGCCGTGACGCTAGAAGCGCAAGAGCCTAAGTATCTCTACAGTAAGTATCCTTACTTCACTATCTATATCAAAAAGCAGCTATCCGAAATTCTCTCCCCTGAGCAGATAGAAGCTGGCGGCTTAGTGGTGGAAACCTCTTTAGATACGAAGTGGCAGGAGGCAGCCGAAAAAACGGTTAAAGATATCACCGAAGAATATGGCGAGTGGCAGCGCTTTGAGCAGGCTTCTCTGGTGGCGCTTGATCCGAACACTGGCGAAATTAAGGCCATGGTCGGCGGTACTGATTTTGACGGTAGCCAGTTTAACCGGGTGACTCAGGCGCAGCGGCAGCCGGGCTCTACTTTTAAGGCGTTTGTGTATGCGACGGCGATCGCCACTGGCATGTCACCCTACAAAAATTACACTGACGCTCGCTATATTGTCGATGGCTATGAGCCTGAAAACTACGGTGACAGCTACAGCGGCGAAGTCGATCTGCGCCAGGCCCTAACCCGCTCGATTAACATCGTCGCTGTCAAGCTGCTGGTCGATGTTGGCTTTGACCCAGTGATTGCGATGGCTCATCGCATGGGTATCGATTCGGATCTGCTGCCCGCCTACTCGCTGGCGCTGGGCGCATCAGAAGTCAACCTGCTAGAGCTAACCAGTGCCTATGGCTCTTTTGCCGCTGAGGGCAAGCATATTACCCCGCACGGCATCACCCGCATCACGAATTCACAAGGCGATGTGATGTACGAATTTGAGGAAGAACCGAAACAGGCCCTCGATGCTGAGACTGCAGCCATTATGACCTGGATGCTAGAGAGCGTAGTCAATGGAGGTACTGGTGGTAATGCGGCGATTTCGGGCAGACAGGTCGCTGGCAAAACCGGTACGTCTGAGAAAAACCGGGATCTCTGGTTTGTCGGCTATACTCCGCAGCTAGTCGCTGGGGTATGGATGGGCAATGACGACAGCAGCCCGACCAGCGGCGCTAGCCGCACAGCGGCCCTGGCCTGGTATGAGTTTGTCAGTCAGTTTATTGATGATCTGCCGGTTGAAGAATTCCCAGACTTGCCCAAGCTAGGCGGGCGAGAAGGCACCATTAAGGCCAAGCCCATTTCACCTCGCCGGACGATTGTAGATAGGCCAGCGCGAAGCGATCGCGATCAGCCAGAAGACTATAGACGCCCCGCCGTCTATAGCGAAGAAGCACCGGATGAATACTTCAGCGCGCCCGCAGAGCCTGAGCCCGAGGTTCCTGTAGACCCGGTTTATCGCGATCGCCCCATTCGCAACCAATCAGACCCCGCGCCAGCGCCCGCCCCTGCCCCTGCCCCTGCGCCCGCCCCGGCACCCGCTCCGGCCCCGGTGCCCCCACCCGCGCCAGCCCCTGTTTTTCCTGCGCCTGCGCCTGCGCCCGCACCGCCACCCAAACAGGAGGCAGAGCCCCCAACGCCTAGTGTGCTAAACAACTAATCAGGCTGCTTACTGCCAACTGTCTGCTGCTAACTGTCTAATTGACCTGTCTTACGACTGTCATTACCTGCCCCATCGCTATGGCTTTTTCCCAACGCATCTCTAGCTTCAGTGAAAAAAAAGGAGGCCGCACCGTTGGCCGCCAGTACCAGTCAGTGGTGATCATGCTGCTGCTGAGCCTGGTAATGATCGGCGGTATTGGCTCCCGGCTAGCCTACTTGCAGCTAGTTCAAGGGGACTACAACCGCGAATTGGCTGAGGAAAACCGGGTGCTGCTGCTGCCCAGACGCCCGGCCCGGGGTACTATTTTTGATCGTAAAGGCAACATTTTGGTAGGCTCTCGCCTCTCGCATTCGGTCTCTATCTGGCCGATTGCCCTGCCCAAAGAAGAAGCTGAGCGCGAGCAGGTCATTCAGCGCCTGGCTCAGATTCTCGATGTTCCGACCGCTGAGATTCAAGCGCGCCTCGATTTGAACAGCTACAACCTGAACAAATCAGTGCCGATCTCTCGGGGGGTCAGTTCTGCTCAGACCACAGCGCTGGCTGAATATGCCCAGGAATTGCCCGGCGTACGAGTAGAAGCAGAAGCAGTACGCAACTATCCCCGAGGCGACTTAGCTGCCCATGTTTTAGGCTATACCGGCGAACTCAACGACGAACAACTCGCCGGATTGGAAGATGAGAACTATCGCATCGGGGATGTGATCGGCAAAATGGGCGTAGAAATGGCCCTAGAACCCACCTTGAGAGGTCAGTGGGGCGGTCAGCAGGTAGAAGTCGACAGCAGTGGCCGGGTGCTAAAGGTAATTGGCGAAAAGCCTTCGGTTTCTGGGCAAGACGTGCAGCTCACGCTCGATACCGATCTGCAACAAGCCGCTGAGCAGGCCCTGGGTAATCAGACCGGTGCTATTGTTGCTATCGACCCGCGCAATGGCGCAGTGCGGGCGATGGTCAGCCGGCCTACCTTCGACCCTAATATCTTTTCATCCCGAATCTCTGAGGCTCAGTGGAACCAGCTTCAGAGTCGGGGCAATCCGCTGGTTAACCGCGCCCTGAGCGCTTATCCACCTGCCAGTACCTTTAAGATAGTTACCGCTGCTGCGGGCATGGAATCTGGCAAATTTTCTCCCGAGGTGGTGCTGCCGACCTACCCTAATATCACCATTGGTGGCATTCAGTTTTGGGACTGGAACAACGCCGGATTTGGCCCTTTGGGCTTTCGCGGCGCGATCGCCATGAGTAGCGACACCTTCTTCTATCAGGTGGGCCGAGCTGTAGGCGAAAAGGAGCTAGAGAAATGGATGCGTAAGTTTGGCCTAGGCCGAAAAACCGGCATTGAGCTGGCTTTAGAAGAAGACGAGGGCCTAGTCCCTACCGAAGAATGGAAGCGCGAAGTCCTAGACGAAAGCTGGTACCTGGGCGATACCATTAATGCTTCCATTGGTCAGGGTAATGTGCTCGCGACGCCGCTACAGATTGCGGTGATGTTTGCTGTTGCTGCCAACGGTGGCAATATGGTCACGCCCCATCTGGTGATGGACGAAGAAGAAACCAAACAATGGACCGAATCTTTAGGACTGGCACCGAGTACGATCAGGGTTATAAAAGATGGCCTGCGGGAAGTAGTGACCAATGGCACGGGAAAAGCAGTGGCTGACCCCGCATTGCCGCCTATCTCAGGCAAGAGTGGTACCGCAGAAGCCCCGCCAGGAGAATCTCATACCTGGTTTGGTGCCTATGCCTCCACAGATAAGCCCGAGATTGTCGTAGTGGCCTTTGGCGAGCACTCTGGGGGGGGAGGCGGCTCTCTGGCCGCGCCGATGGTAAAAAAAGTGCTGCTCGAATACTTTGACGTTAAGCAGGCGGAGCAACCAGCGGCTGAGTAGGGCTTTTGTAAGTGGGAGTTGCCTATTAGAACAGACAGGAGGCAGGAGGCAGGAGTAGGGCTGTCGCTGCCTGCTGGGTTCTTGAATCAGGTTGCTTCGACTTAAGCCGACAGGCTTGCAGCTCTCATGAGCTATCCAAAGGTTTTTCCATTCCAGCCCCACATTGCGCCTTGAGCATCGGCAAATTCGATGTAGGTGCGGTTGGGCGGGACGCCCAGGGCAGCCTGCACTTTGGCGCAGAAGTCTTGACTCATGGTTTGGGTTTTATCGCTGCCCATCGTGCCTACGCTCTTGATCTGAATGAAGCAAGTGGGGTCGGTGGTGCCGCCAAAGGTCATTGAGGTACCAGGCTCGAAGGCGGTCATCACGTATGATTCGGGTTTGCCCAAGTGCTTAGCGAGGCTGGCTGACAGCTGCTTGAGCAGGTCTTCGACGGTGGTTTTGGCCGGGGTGTCAACGGAAGTTTGAACTTTGATCAGGGGCATGGGTTTACGTTTGAAGTCACACTTTTAGTCAGCATAGTCTCAAATTCCTGATTTCTTATCTCTTAATTCCCTATCTGTAGAGAGTTGGCGATCTGTCGGTGGTGATACTTTTCTTAACAACTGAGAGAAGCCGGTTATCATGGGTTGTGAATTGATACTGGTTGATATGACAGCGTCCTCCCCTTCTGACCATTCTATCGGCCAAAAGGCAAAAGGCTTTATAGAACGGCGCATCTTGCTGGGTCAGCCGCTCACGCTAGAGCTGAGTGCCATTTTACTGGTGTATTTTGTTCAGGGCGTTTTAGGGTTGGCCCGGCTGGCTGTGAGCTTTTTCTTGAAAGATGACATCGCGCTTTCGCCGGCGGAAGTGTCAGCGCTGATGGGAGTGGCGGCGCTGCCATGGACTATCAAGCCAGTGTTTGGCTTTTTGTCAGACGGGTTGCCGATTTTTCGCTACCGGCGGCGGCCCTACCTGGTTATTTCGGGTGGGTTGGGGGCGATCGCCTGGCTTTCAATGGCAACGGTCGTTCACACCGCAATAGCCGCGACTGCTGCGATTTTGCTGTCGTCACTATCGGTAGCAATTTCAGATGTGATTGTCGATTCGCTGGTGGTAGAGCGCGCTCGCGAAGAAGAACAGGGTGATGTGGGTACGCTACAGTCCCTGGCCTGGGGCGCTTCGGCAGTTGGCGGCTTAATTACGGCCTACCTGGGCGGTCTGCTGCTAGAGCACACCAGTACCCAGACGGTCTTTGGGATTACGGCGACCTTCCCGCTGGTGGTATCGGCTGTTGCCTGGCTGATTTCTGAAGACCCAGTAGCTGAGCAATCGAACCTGAAAGTCGTTATTAATCAGGTGAAGCTGCTCAAAGGAGCGGTTTCTCAAAGGGCAATCTGGATGCCTGCTTTGTTTTTGTTTTTGTGGCAGGCGACCCCAACTGCCGATTCGGCCTTTTTCTTTTTCTCGACCAATGAGCTGGGGTTCGAACCTGAGTTTTTGGGACGGGTACGACTGGTGACTAGCTTTGCTTCTCTGATGGGCATTTGGATTTTTCAGCGCTTTCTGAAGGAAGTTTCTTTTCGCAAGATTTTTGGCTGGTCTACCGTGCTGTCGGCTCTGCTCGGAATGACAATGCTGCTGCTGGTCACTCACGCCAACCGAGCCCTAGGCATTGACGATCGGTGGTTTAGCCTGGGCGATAGTTTGGTGCTGACGGTCGCCGGTCAAATTGCCTTTATGCCGGTGCTAGTGCTGTCGGCGCGGCTCTGTCCGCCGGGTGTCGAAGCGACTCTGTTTGCCCTATTGATGTCAGTGGTTAATCTGGCGGGTCTGCTTTCTCATGAGCTAGGCGCGCTGCTAACTCACTGGCTACACGTTACCGAAACTGAGTTTGGCAATTTGTGGTTACTGGTGCTGCTGACCAACCTCACTACCTTACTGCCGCTGCCACTGCTGAGCCTTTTACCGGAAGCCTCTGCTGTCGGCACTGTAACAGGGGATCCGCCGGAGACAGCCGTTTCTGCTCAAAATCCGGTGGGTTCGGCGCTTAAAGGAGAACCGGCGATCGCCCTATCTACCCCTGAAATCACCGAAGAGGCAGCGGCGCTAGATGCCACAGTCTAAGCCGAAAGCCTCACAAATTTTGATATAAATCCACCTCCTCTAACCCACCTCCTCTATCCTCTTATGCAAACGCTGCAATCATCCTCTCGTGACTCATCGACTGCCTACGCTAGAGAAGACTGGAAAAGCGGCTACCTGTCGCAGCCCGAAGAGTTTGCCTACTGGGTAGACGATATTGAGGGCGAAATTCCGCTGGAACTCTCTGGAACCGTCTTTCGCAATGGGCCAGGGCTGACCGATATTAACGGCTACCCCCTGCACCACCCGTTTGATGGCGATGGCATGATTAGCTCAATGGCGATCGCCAACGGCAAAGCCTTCTACCGCAATCGCTTTGTGCGCACTGCGGGCTACGTCGCCGAGCAAAAGAGCGGCAAACCCGAATATCGAGGCGTTTTTGGCACCCAAAAGCCAGGCGGCTGGCTAGCCAATGCCTTTGACACTCAGCTCAAAAATATTGCCAATACCCACATCATTTACTGGGGCGGCAAACTGCTGGCCCTGTGGGAAGCTGCAGAGCCTCACCGCCTCGACCCGCAGACATTAGAAACGTTTGGCCTAGACTATCTCGACGGCCTGCTTAAAAAAGGCGACGCCTTTGCCGCCCACCCAAAAATTGACCCTGATCGCGAAGGGGCAGCCCGGCTGGTAAATTTTGCCGTTAAGCCCGGTCTTTCTAGCACGATTAGCCTGTACGAATTTAGCGCAGACGGTCAGCTAGCGGATCAGTCTCGCCATACCCTACCTGGCTTTGCTTTCCTGCACGACTTTGCGATCACGCCTAATTACTGCATTTTTGTGCAAAATCCGGTGAGCTTTAACCCGCTGCCCTTTGTGATCGGCTGGAAGGGAGCCGCCGAGTGCATTCAGTTCAACCCGAAGCAGCCTACAAAGATTGTTGTGATTCCTCGCAGTGATGCGTCTGACGCTCAGGGCGAAGTCCGCTTTTTTGAAACCGACTCCTGCTTTGTCTTTCACCATGCCAACGCCTACGAGCAAGACGGCAAGCTGATTTTAGACTCGATCTGCTACGAGAAGTTTCCCACCCTAGAAGGGGCCAGTGACTACAGCGAAGTAGACTTTGACCATGTGCCTACCAGCAAGCTGTGGCGATTTACGGTGGACTTATCGACGGCACAAGTCGATGTGGAGGTGTTGGTTGAGCGCATCTGCGAGTTTCCAGCCCTGCATCCGCAAAAGGTAGGTCGCCCCTATCGCTATCTATACTTAGGCGCGGCCCATAGCAGCACCGGCAATGCTCCTTTGCAGGCATTGCTCAAGCGCGATCTGGAAACCGGTGAAGAGCAGCTCTGGAGCGCCTCGCCGCACGGATTTGGCGGCGAGCCTCTGTTTGTGCCCCACCCAGCCGGCACCGAAGAAGACGACGGCTGGCTGCTGCTATGGCTTTACAACGCTGAGTTTCACCGCACCGAACTGGCAATCTTTGACGCTAAAGAGATTACCGCTGGCCCAGTGGCAACGCTCAAGCTCAAGCACCATGTGCCCTATGGTCTGCACGGCAGCTTTACGCCAACCTACTTTGGCCCCGACTCTGACGCTGTCGCCTAGGAGAACGTCAATCTGCTGACAACACCGTTTCAGGCGCGAGCTGAGCTGTCAGAGGCTCTTGCAGTGCTTGCGCCTTGTTGATTAAGACGGCTTCTAAATGGGTGCGTAGGCGATCGCCCTGCTGCGGGTCGGCGATATAGATCTGGCCCCCTTGCTTTTTAAACAAAGGCAGCTCTGCCAGCATCCGGTAAGTATCAATCTCTGAAGACTGCGCGCTAATTAAGGGGCGATCGCCTTCAATCGGCACCAACCCTGGCGGCAGATGGCCTTCAATCAGCGCCAAGATATGAGACTGGCAGACCTGAGTGTTAATGCCCCGCTGCTCTAGCAAATGCATAATGCCTCCCGCAGGCAGCGGCTGTTCGGGCAAAATGCGCAGCAGCTCTAGCAGCAGAAAATAGTCGCTGTACTGGTGGCGATGGGTATCGAGCACCTGCGGGTAGTGACAGAGATTAGCCAGACCGTAAGCTACCCGGCTACAGCTATTAGAGTATTCGCCGCTGTAGGTATCTTGAATGATCGTGGCATTGGGAAACTTTTGCCGCAGCCAGCGAGCGATCGCACTCAAAGAAGCCGAGCCACCCGTGCAGATCACCTGCTTCACAGCCTGCGTCGAGAGCGATTTCTGGCTGAGCAGCCCGTTAATCTGCCGGTTGATCCGCTGGACATAGGGTAAAAATACCTTGGTCTCTAAGTCTTTGCGCTTGATTACCCAGCTCTGGTCGGCCAGGGCAAGCTCAAACTGATTTTCTTCCTGTAAAGCGAGCTTGATCCGGCGAGCAGCGGCCAATGCCTGCCTGCCCAAGGGCGAATCATTCAAACGCTGCTGCAGGCGATGGCGCTTAATCCGGTCGGCTTCTCCTGGCTGAGGCAGTTCGAGCCGGTGTAGACCCAATGCCTGCCAGGTATCTGCCGCTGTATCCTCCGGGTCTGCCGGCTGAGGTTTCATGTGAGCTTGCACTGGCACATGCAGTAGCTGACAGACAATATCCTGATCGAGACCATCGCCTGCGTAGGTAAAGCTGCGCAGCGCAAAATCTTTGTAGCTAAGTTGAGCGAGGTCGGCGGGCAAATTGACCATGGCCGCCTCGGTGAGTGTAGCACCCGCGCTGATTACCACCGTGCCACCGGCCCAGTTGCAGTTGTAGAGACCGGGCTGCTGATCTTCTGGCAGATCATCTGCCTCCTCAGGGTCGGGTAGGGCAGAGAGCAGCACAGCGATCGCCTCTTCCACAAAAAATATCTGCTCAGCTTGCTCAACTAAGCCCGCCGCCAAAACCGCCTCCCGGATATTGAAGCTGTAGGTGTCCGGCCAGTTATTGGGGTAGCCCACAATCACCCCCCGCAGATCCCTCAGTGCGCGGCGCAAGGCGCTATCTCTTAGCCCTACCGCGCGGCAGCTAAGATGATCGGGGCTGAGGGTTTTGAGTAAATCAGCCAGACCGTTTGAAACCGACATCAGCGGTAGGGCCACCTGATCAGACCACTGAACCAGCGGCTCACCGGCTATTCCATGGGGAATGCCAATTTTGACTAAAGGCTTAATGTTGCGCAGCAGCGGGGTGGATTTCTGAAGCGCAGCTGGCCCGACGGTTCCCAATGGCAAGCTAGTCTGGTCATCAATCTGGGCAACAGCAGGTAGGCGAAATCGGTCAGACTGGTCGTCGCCTAGCATGTTCCAGCACAAGGGATAGACCTGATCTCCCCGCTGATTCATCAGCACTGCTGACAGGCCGGTTGTGCCAATGTCAATTCCTAAGAACCAGTCAGCCGGTTGACCATCGGTCGGATCGTCATCTTCCTCATCGACTGGCTGATCCGGTGACAAATCAGCCCCCACAAACGGATCAATGACTGATTGATCGGCTGAGGTTCCGTCTGTAGCTTCTGTAGCTAAAGGCGGCTCGGGCAAAGGCGGGGCATCCATTGGTAGCAGAAACTTATCGAGACCTACCGACTCGTCCGTAGTGGCAGCGACAGCAGGCACTGCGGACGGCCCATCATCTACTGCGACGACTTGAGGCAGAGACGCCTGCGAATCATCCCCGGCTTCCCACTCATCAGGTTCCCACTCATCGCCCGGTTCATCAGCTGCTGTCTCGGCTTCAGCCGGCGGGCGATCATCAGCTTCTGGAAAATCTGCCGCTTCACCTTCGGGCAAGTCAGGAATCAGCGCCGACTCTAAAGGCAGGGATGCCGGAGAGAGCGTTTCGGGGGGTGGGGCCGCTGCTTCAAATACAACGGCCTCTTCGAGATCCGAAGTCAGCGCATTGAGATCGCCGTCAACGGTTTCGACAGCGGTTTGCTCAGCTGCTTGGTTGGCGGCTTCTAGTTCGGCGACTAGCTCGGCAGATAGCGGATCTTCTCGGTCATCTGGTTGCTCTAGACCAACCGTGAAATCATCATCATCTGTGTCTGGAATATCTGGTACCAGAGACGATTCGGGCTGCTCAGTCAGTGTGGCCTTGGCTGGCTCGATCTCGTCTGTCGCTGGATCTAGATCTAAATTTCGGTCGAATTCGATGTCTAGCGCTGATTCTATTGCTGGATCTGTTTCCGGCTCTAGATCTGACTCTGGTAACCCGCTCTCAGATTCAGACATAGATGCGCCCAGATCTGGCAGGATACGGGCCAGATCGGTGTCGTCGTCATCAACCTCAAAGGCGTCTGCTAGCGAATCTGGCGCTGAGTGATCTATCTGATCGGGTTGAGTCTCTACTAGCGGCTCTTCGTCTGGCTGCTCATCTAACGGGGAGATGGAGGCTGAGAGTGGATCGATATCTGGATTCACTTGTGAATCATCAAGCGTTGGATCAATCGTGAGATCTTCAAAAGTGAGGTCCGCTAGATAGTCCGTATCGGCTGTTGGCATAACCTGCTCTTCTGTGCCAGCGCCTGCCGGGTCGGTCGCTGCAAGCGGGCCATCGGGCTGACTGCGATCATCCGGGGAGTCGGTAATCCAATCAGTCGCCAAATCTGGTGAGGTAGGCGCTGCCGCTTCTTCATCTCTGCGGTCGATATCCAGCTTCAGCAGATCGAGATCAATGGTGCCGTCCTCTCGGATGCAGTCTTCTGGCTGCTCTTCAGTAGAGGAGTACGTGTCTGCTGGTTCTGCGGGTGCGGGGTCGGGTTCTTCATCACTCAGCAGATCGGGCAAAATATCATCGAGCGAAAACACAGTGTCTATTGTCGTTTCAGCTTGATCACCGGTAGGTTCACTGGCAGATTCACTGGCAGATTCACCGACTAAGTCATCGGTTTCAAAGGCTGTAAATGCTAGTTCTGATGGGGCCGCTGACCGAGGCGGGAAAAAAGCGGGTTCGGGGGGTGTACTCTGACCGAGCTGCTGGGTAAGATGGTCGACGAGCGATCGCACGATCACTTCTCCCTGCTGGCCCAGGCTCTGCATATTTTCAATGCCCTGATTGAGCGAGATCTGATAGCTATCAATATTTCTCTGTAGCGTCTCAAACATTCGCTGCAGCGTCGAGTCGATATTGACTAGCAGCTGATCAGAGCGAGACTGTAACTGACGCATCTCTTCTAGCTGGGCGCTGGCAGTCACAGGCGAGGGGACTGGCTCTGTACCTGCCGATAGCCGGGCGACGGCTTCAGCATGGTCGGTCTCTAGCTGGCTCAGAGTATGGGTGACCTGAGTCGAAAGGTTCGCCTGCAACCGCTCCATCAGCGCCTGTAAAAACTGGTTGAGCTGCTGATCGTCAACTGTCGGGCGGTCCGCTTCTAAGCTGGCGGTCTGGCGCTGTTCGGCTAGCGCTCTGACTTCTTGATAGAGGCGATCGCGCTCCTGCCGCAGACTGTCCATCTCCAGACGCAGTGGCTCCAGCGCACTGGACTTGAGAAACTTCATCTCTGTCAGCAGCGCCTGCAGCACACTTTCTGCCGACTCTCCAGAGACCGACTCTCCAGAGGCTGACTCTCCAGACAGCTGCGTCTGCATGGCCCGATTGCTAAATATACCTTCAAAATCTTCGCTGCCGAGCCTACCAGAAGCCGGCTTTTGAGCGGCGATCTGGCCAGTGCTGGGGTCAACTGGTCCCCAGCCACCGGGCGCTTCAAATGTTTCCTGGAGCGACTTTAAGTAGTCCTGCGCTTTGGCTAGCGCCTGTCGCTGCGGCTCCACCTCGCTAGCTCTAATCCAAGGCGTTCGCGGCTTTTCTGAAACCAGAGCCCGCTCTATATCAGCGATGAGTGATTTAATCTGATCCTGCTGAGAAGTCACAATGGATGCCTGCGATAATAAGCGATGGTTTTGCCAGTACACGGAAAGGGTACAAATGGCAAGTCCACAAAGTTTAAGCTAGCGCCGTAAAAAAACACAGCCCAACGCTAGCAAATTTATGACGGAGTTTAACAGTTGTTGCCCAAACGGCCTCGAAGCAGCCTCTAAAAAACTACCCAAGTAGTCCCCAGTAAGCTGCAGAACAGGTGCGATCGCAACCCTGCTTGCTTGCCTGCTTGTTTGTTGGTCTGATGCGTTGGTGTCAACAGCGACGCCATGGATTGTGTGTCAAGGTAGAGCAAGCTAGTACCCGCGACAGCTTCGATGCTAAAGTTAGCGTGCTTTACAGCAGCAGCTCTTTTAGCGCTGACGGCTTATTCTACTGAGAGACCTCGTTGTGAGCAACATTGATGTGTAGACGATTTCTAGAGTCAAGCCTCTAGAGGTCAGGAACATTACTTGAGAGAGTTCGGCTTGCCTGCCGTCTATCGTATCAGCGGCCCATCAGCGGCCCATCAGCGGGTAGAAGTTTCAGAGGGATACAGCTGAGTTTAGAATAGCCCCCTTAAGTCCTCACAACGCTAGCCTTAGCCTTATCAGCTGCCATGGATGCGCGCGCGCTCGACCAAAACGAACTGATTTGCATAACTCCCTTCTTTGCCGAGCTGCCGCTTGGGTCAGCTCAGCAGGCCGCTGCTCATGTAGTTACGCGCCAACACCCGGCCAATCAGGTCATTTTGCTAGAAAACGATTGGGGGAATTCGGTTTATTTTATTCTTGAGGGCTGGGTCAAAATTCGCACCTATAATCTAGATGGGAAGGAAGTGACCCTGAATATTTTAGGGAAAGGGGAAATCTTTGGGGAGATGGCTCCGCTCGAAGAGGTTCCTCGCTCTACCGATGTGATCACGCTGGCTCCGACGATAATCGGCAATATGCCTGCCCAGTACTTTGTCGATCTCATTAATACTGAGCCCTTAGCGGGCTTGCATCTAGCTCGGCTGATGGCCCGGCGGTTGCGCCAGGTCAATCGTCGACTGCGACTGCGCGAGTCGGACAGTCAGTCGCGGGTGGCCGATGTGCTTTTGTTTTTGGCAGATGGGCAGGGCAAAGTGGCCGGGCAGGGCATGGAAATTCCCAATTTGCCTCACCGGGAGCTGAGCGGGCTGAGCGGGCTAGCGCGAGAGACAGTGACCCGGGTTTTAAGTAAGTTAGAGAAAAAGGGGTTGATTGAGCGCGATCGCGATATCTTACGAATCATCGACCTCGAAGCCCTCGAAAGCTTATTGGTATAGCGCCATTACCTATGAACCTTCCCCCCTCAACCAACGCCGACGAGCTACCGCCCGAAGATGATGCGCCGTGGATCTCAGACGATCCGTCCCCTGACCCGCTCACAGGCAGCAGCGCCCAGCGGCATTCGGCTGAGCTGTTTCCAGTTCCGCCCGATGAGGGTTCTCGCCCGCCCACTGCAGAAAAGCCCGCTGCCGGATCAGGGTCTCACCATCAGGCTATCGGGCCACTGCCGCTGGTAGAAACCGCTTTTTTAGCCAGTGCCGCTAGCTTGATGTGGCTAATCAACACCTATTTCCCGCCCGGTCCGCTGCTGCGCATTTTATTCCCGCTGCCGATTGCCCTGGTTTATCTGCGGTGGAATTTACGTTCGGCTTGGATGGCGGCTACCGTATCGGGGCTGCTGCTGACAATTTTGCTAGGCCCCACCCGCAGCATTTTCTTTGTGATGCCCTACGGCTTTTTGGGGGTGCAGCTCGGCTGCTTGTGGCGGCGGCGAGCAAGCTGGGGTGTATCAATTATCACCGGGGCCATTCTGGTGGCGCTGGGCACGTTTTTTCGGATCTGGCTGCTGTCGCTGCTGGCCGGAGAAGATTTTTGGGGCTATCTGATTGCTCAAATTACTCAGATGCTTGAGTGGGGCATGCGGCTGCTCACTAACTGGGGCTGGGTTTCGCTAGGGGCTCTGGGGCAACCGAGTATGGAATGGGTGGCGATCGCTGCTATCTTGTCAGTCTTATTTTCCAGCGTAGTCTATCTATTTACTGTGCATCTGGCCGCGTGGCTGGTGTTAGAGCGCTTAGGCGTTACCATGCCAGAGCCGCCCAATTGGGTACAAATGCTCATGGAGGAATAGGTGCGAGCAACCCGACTGTGATCCGCATCTGCGCCGCTAATCCGCGCCCCTGGCTCGCCCGCTATCGAGGCCAAAAACCAGTATTTGTCTGCATTGTCAGCTTTACTGAGACGGGGCTTATTCCTCAAATTTCTGCTGCGGGAGACACGCCTCAAGCCCGCCGTCACACCGCCCTAGCCGATTGCGAATTTCTCTACACCGGGGCTATTCTCCCTCGGCTGGCCGCAGGCATTTCACCAGCCGTCATTACCCGAGCGGTGCTCACTGAGCAAACTATCCCGATGCACCTCTTGAGCACAGGCTTGCCAGCGCCGCTCACTGTGCCTCATATTGCGTTACCTCAGGCGATCGCTAAACCCGTGCATACCGGCCAGGCAATGACGCTCAGCCAGGCAGCCATGCTGCTAGAAAGCGGCTTGCATTGGGGCCAGCAGCTCGCTCAGCAATGCCTTAATAGCTACTTAATTGTGAGTGAATGTGTAGTCGGCGGCACTACCACCGCTCAGGCAGTGCTCACAGCGCTAGGGTATGAGGTCGCCGGGCTGATGAGCAGCAGTCATCTGGCAGGCAACCACCGGCAAAAGCAGCATCTGATTGAGCAGGGGCTGTCAGTCTGGCGGCAGCACGGTGGTTTTTCGCCGCTGGCAGCGGTGGCGGCTGTCGGTGACCCTATGCAGGCGGTTGCCGCAGGCATGGTGCTGTCAGCTAGCCAATACTGCGGCGTGCTGCTGGCCGGCGGCTCTCAGATGCTGGCCGTCTATGCTCTGGCTAAAGCCATCGCGCAAGCTCGTTCGCAGCCAAAAATGCGGCGATCGCTGTTCTGGAACCCAGAGCAAGTCGTCGTCGGTACTACACGCTGGGTGATAGAAGATGCCAGTGCCGACACAACTGCCATCGCCCGATCAGTCGGTGCGCCCTACCTTGCCAGTCAGATCAACTTTAGCCAGTCACCTTACTTGCAGCTGCGGGCCTACGAGCGGGGCTTTGTCAAAGAAGGCATCGGCGCAGGCGGCTGTGCGATCGCAGCTCACCTCCATCAAAACTGGACAGCCACACAGCTCCGCCATGCCGTTGAAGCGCAGCTTCGACAAGCTATCTGGCAATAGCGTTCGAGTCTGGTCAGCCCAGCTTTGATCTACTGAAACCGACAGGCCAAAATTTGCTCTTCTAAAGCAGCCATGCGGTTGTAAGCCGCCGTTAGCTGCGCCGTCAAACGCTGAATCTGAATCTCAGGAGAAATATTGTGAGGCGAACTCGACTGACTGCCATCGAGAGGGGGCTCATCGCTCAGAATGTCTTTGTGAGTCATAGAGGGATCTACCGGTCGGGGTAAAGCAACTGGCGCTAGATTGACAGACCCGTTCCTATTGCCAAATTCACGATTTTGCAAAGCAGCAATGCCAGATACCTTTTCCGTCAGCTGCTCCATGAGGACGTGAAGCACATCAATTTTATTGCTTAACTCCACTACCTGCTTCTGTAGAACATCTATAGCCATAAGGACATCTCAGTCATGAATTTTATCAATTGTATAGATATATTTAGTTTTTGGCACCTGACTCACCTAATCATTTGATGATTGGCTACAAACTCCGCACTGACGCTCTGACGATTTCCAAAAACTCTCGAAACTCAGGCTCAGTAGGCTCAGGCAGTTTCAGCAACGTTCCCTGCCATCTGAACCGATGCTTTTCCACAGGCCGAGCTTATCTGACCAATCAGGTAAATCTATCGGTATCAGTAATGCAGACAGGCGGACTTTACGAAAGTGACAGTTCGTCAAATCCGAACCTTCAGCCCGCAAAAATATTCACTGAGCGCTATATAATTAGCAAATAAGTGCAAAAAACAACACTGTATTAGACTTAGACGCTAGAGGTTTTATGAGATTAATTGCTAGAGCTCTTCGTAGCTTAGGTACCGTATTGATGATGGCTGCCCTGGTCATCAGTAGCTGTGCTGTCTTGGCATCGCCCGCTTTCGCCGCCGATCACACGGTCAAAATGGGTTCCGATGGCGGTTTGCTGGTTTATGAACCAGCAACTCTCAAGATCGCAAAGGGCGACACCGTCACCTGGCAGAATAATAAGATGGCTCCCCACAATGTCGTCTTTGATGCCAATAACGTACCGGGCGGCAAAGCCATTGCTGATGAGCTGACTCACACCAAGCTGACCTTTTCGCCTGGCGAATCTTACTCCAGCACGTTTGACGTTGAGCCTGGTGAATACACCTACTACTGCGCGCCGCACCGGGGTGCTGGCATGGTTGGCAAGATCGTCGTTGAATAATATGTCCGAGTCACAAGTGTTTAGGTAGCTTAGCGTTAAGCGCTGCTGCATCAAGCTTTACGGCTCGTGAATAAGATTTGACCTTGGAGGCGCAGTAGACAAACATCTACTGCGCCTTCTTCGTATGGGAAGAACGAACCGTCATGAAATGGGTGCTGATGTCAGCGATCGCCACGGCTGCTAACCGAGCGCCTGCCTGCTCAGAGACAGCAGGTGATATACTTTGCGCGCAGGTTTCTTAGCATACTGAGGAACATCGCTGATTCGGTATGATAGTCTTTAGCTGAGAAGCCGTGGCTAGCCAAAAATAGCGCTCGGTGGACGTTGCTTTTTCCAAGGTCAGTACTGTATCTGATGATTTCAGCGCGCGCACTAAATTATCAGCCACTGCTAGCTAGCTGGATAGTCGGTATCTATCTTTTAGGTTGTCGCACCGCTCAGGTGACCCGTCTATGAGCGATACGACGGCATATTTAGCTGGCTGTGCCACGACGGGGGTAGCGGCTTTGGTTCTGTTAGTAGCCCGGATTGGCATGGTCTCTGCTAATCCAGAGGGGGAGCGTGCCCGCCAGCTCGATGATAGGCTAGCTCGAATCGAAGCAACGACACCAGCGGCTGGGGCGATCGCCGATACCCAGGCCGACCCGCAGCTACAGTACGAAATTCGCCGCGAACTCGACAAGCAGCGCGACCTGACTGAAAAGCTCGAAGAGCAGCTAGCTCAGCAAGAAACGCTGTCAGGAAGCCTAGAGACTCAGCTCAAGGCTCAAGAAGACAAAACTCAAGAGCTACTGGCCAAAATTCAAGACTATCAGCAGTCTGTTGAATCGCTAGAGCTACAGGACAAAATTGCTGCGGCCACCCGGCCTGCTGATATTGCTACTACCCCAACCGGTCCGCCTACCTCAGTGATCTGGCTGGGGGCGGGGGTTGTCGTCGTGCTGATCTTGGGTGGTGGTGGCCTGATTTTGTGTGCGGTGCTGCTGATTTTGCAGTCTCAGCGGCGCTCAGCCCGGCCCGGGCCCATGCCGTCTCCCTTGCCGATGCCGCCTGCCGCTGCCTACCGCTACTACGACCAAGCTTTTCTGCCGCCTGCTCAGTTTCGCGCCCAGCGGTCTTACTATGATCGTCCGCCCTCCCCTTACGACTCCACGCCTTAAGCCTGAACGCCGTGAGCGAGCAGGGTAGACTCATCGCCTGAAGCTATCTTTGCCTAGCGATCGCGCTCAATATCGTAGATTGCCTTTTGAATGCACCACAGCAGATCTCGATCAGGGTGCTTCTCTGCAAGCTTTTGAACTAGCCGTTCGGCTATCTCCACATTGTGCGTTAGCTGGTTCAGTCTGTGAAAAGCCGCAGCAGGAAACGCCTCATTTTTTTTGGATGGTCTGCGTTGCGCTCTATATGAGTTAACCGGTTGCTTACTCTGGTCAGCAGCCGATTTGAGCCACGGCGATTTGGGCTTAATAGACCCAGTTCTCATGCGCTGTCTAAACTGTAGCTGGTACGCTGGGCGCTGCTGCCCCCCTAAGCTGAACCAAGGCAAACCTAATCGCTCTGCCCGCTGCCAGCTCCAAAATAAAAATAGGCAGATACAAGCGGCAATACTGATTCCCATCGTCACACTCGAAGCGCTCAGATCAGAGTTCCCATAAAGAGCCTAGCCAAAAGCCGGGCAAGCTTACCTGTTTGCCATGGTTTGCTTCTGTTGCAAGCTCTCAGACACCTACATAGGTAAAGGCAGCCCAATAGAAAGGATGGGCAAAGGGACGTTGGTTATGTGCTTGCTCAAACTTCTGAGCAAGATCAGGATGGGAGCTTTTGAGATAAGGAGCGAGGGTTGGCCCGTCGCTATCTCGTAGCCAAATCTGGGCTTGGCGAAGGGCTTCGGGTGGGTCAAGATCTTCGGTGCGCCACAGGTCATAAAAGCGGCTGAGCAATAGCATAGTGCTAAGGTCGGCTACTGTTAGTGTCTGTAAGTTTTCGCCACCATTTTCAGTCAGCAATTGCGGTGTAATCAGAAAGGAAAGCCCTTGAGGAATAGCCTTTCATGAAAAACAGCAACCGCGAAGCGCAAATAATGCGAATCCAATCGACGAGCTTCCAACCGGAATTATCGTCAGCGCTAGCAGCAAAGCTGCGGCAAGTGGTGGTGGGTGTGACCAAAGCGACCCTAGAAGCAGCCCTGGTCGAAGAACTATTGGCAGAGCGGTGTCGCCAAAGCGAAGCAGTGGGGCGACGCTCAGGCTACTTTACGCGGGTACTAGACACAGCGCAGGGACGGATCGAAAAGCTCCGAGTACCGAAGCTGAGGAGTGGTAACAAAGAACGGTCGTGGCAAATCCTTGAGCGGTATCATCGGAGCCTGGGGAGCCTGCTCAACTTCACGTTGAGCCTGTATGTGATGGGACTATCGTTGAGGGACTTACAGGAAGCGCTGTATCATCTATTGGGCAATGTTTTGTCCGTCAGTGCCATCAATCGGGTGACGATAGAAGCTCAAAACCATGTGCACAGTCATCGTCAAGCCCCCTCGTCCAAACGCCGCCAATACTGATTGTTGATGGGGTATGGGTGGATAGCCACTTGCACCTCAGAGGAAACAAAAGTAGACCGGGCTGGCCATATCCGCCAACTGCGTCAAGCCCAAGACCATGTCGTCTTAACCGCACTGGCGGTTTGGCCGGATGGGAATCACGAGGTTTTGCACTATGAGATTGCCGAACAAGAAGACACTCAAGGCTGGGAAATGACTACAGCCAACCCGTTCCAGCACCCGCCCTATCGTCAGAAGACCAAACTTGGGCCGAAGCCTTACTCAATCCTTGTTAGCACTCAAGAAACACATAAAGCTTATCGCTGGCTCTATTCCCTGTTGGAGAAGGCGGCACCCAGATTCGAACTGGGGGTAAAGGATTTGCAATCCTCTGCCTTACCACTTGGCCATGCCGCCGCTGAAGCACCAATATATCAAACTTTCGAGTCTTAATGGGAGAGAAAAATAGCGTTCAGCGATTGATAGGCTGAGCAGACGAAGAGGCGTCAGCTCAAAATTTGCCCGATCATGCGGTTGGCCTGAGCGCCATAGCTACCGCCGAAGAGATTGAAATGATTGAGAATGTGATAGAGGTTATAAAGGATTTTGCGCTGGGCATAGCCCTCTTTAAGCGGGCTAACCGACTGGTACGCCTGATAAAACCCCTCTGGAAGGCGCCCAAACAGTTCGGTCATAGCCAGGTCAGCCTCGGGGTCACCATAGTAAGTCGCCGGGTCGAGAATGACCGGTTCGCCCGCCTGGGTAACCGCAGCATTGCCAGACCAGAGGTCACCGTGCAGCAAAGCCGCTTCTGGCTGGTGCCCGGAGAGCAGCCGAGGAATCGCGCTCATCAGTTCATCGCGGCGGGGAAAGTCACCGCCCTGGTCGTAGGCTAGCTCGAACTGAGGGCCTAAGCGGCGATCGCGCCAAAAAGCGCTCCAGTCTGTCAGCCAACCATTTTTCTGAGGCGTGGAGCCAATTGTATTGTTTCGGTGCCAGCCAAACCCCTCAGCGCTGGTGACCTGGTGCATCGCCGCTAGCTCCTTGCCAAGCTGTTGCCAGGCTGCTGCCGGGCCGCTGCCGCCGAGATCTAACCACTCAGTGACAATGTAAGAAAAGTCGCCTGCCCTACCACAGCACAGCGGTTGCGGCACTCGTACCGTCTGGCTCTCATACATTGCCTGCAAGCCATCGCGCTCTGCTTCAAACATCGGCAGCCGGTCGGCCCGGTTGGTTTTGACGAAAAACGTGCGCTGCCGATCGGCGATCGCTACCGCCTGATTGATGCAGCCTCCCCCAATAGAGCGCTGAGACTCTACTTGAAAAGGCTGCTTTGTCACCTGGCCGATCTGCCCAGCAATACTTTGGGCCAGCGACTGATTAAGCGGACTAGACATAAGGCTTACCCCGCTGGCTTGAGCGTTACGACACCGTAGGCCTGTAGAGGCAGGTAGCGCTGTGCCGCCATGCGAACCTCCTCAGCGGTGACCTGCTTGATCTGTTCAGGATAGTCCAGCGCATGGCGAATATCGCCGGTCATCGCTTGATAGTAGCCGTAGAGACCCGCGCGATCGCTCGGTGTCTCACTGCCAAAGATATGCCGATTGGCGACTTGAGTTTGCACCCGCTGCAGCTCCGCAGCCGTGATTGGCTCTGTGTGCAGCCTTTGAATATGCTCAAGAATTGCTGCCTCTGCTGCCGCTAGGCCATCAACCGGCACCTGCGCTGAGATGTAGAACACCCCCTGGTGACCAAAGGTCATATTGCTCGCCGAAATGCTGTCAACCAGCTGCCGCCGCTCCAGCAAATCGTCAATCAGACGCGCCGTTCGGCCCCGACTTAAGATAGAGGCCACCACGTCGAGCGGGTAGGTCTGCTCTAGATTGCACATGCCCGGTACCCGCCAGCCCATGACCAACCGCGCCTGCTGCAGTGCTTCGTCAATATAGTCGGCCCGGTGGATGTTTGAAAATGGTGTTTCTGGCTGAGCAGAAGGGATTTGTAGCATCAGGTTAGGATCGTAATGATCTCGATTGCTGCGAGCCAGCGCCTGCTCAAAGCTCTCTTCTACGACCTGTACCAGCTCCTCTACAGGCAGGTTGCCCACAGCGACAGCCGTCATATTTTGGGGCTGATACCAGGTCTGGTGAAAAGCGCGCATCTGCTCAGCGGTCAGCCCTGCAACCACCTCTACTGGCCCCAGCACCGGTCGCCGGTAGGGCAGGCTCTCAAAGTTCATCTCCATTGAGCGGTAAAACGTGCGCCGCCTCGGGCTATCTTCGGCCCGACGAATTTCTTCTAAGATGACCGGGCGCTCGCGGTCGAAGTGGTCATCTTGTAGGCTAGGGTTCGTCACTAGCTCTACCTGCAGCGGCGCTAGCGTGGCAAAGTCTTGAGGGGCAGTGGTGATGTAGTAGTGAGTGTAGTCCTGACTGGTAGCGGCGTTGGTGATCGCGCCGCGTTCTTCAATCAAGCGCTCAAACTCACCGCATCTGATTTCGGGAGTGCCTTTAAAGATCATATGCTCTAAAAAATGAGCCATGCCGTTAATCGCGTCAGACTCGACCTTAGAGCCAATATTGAGCCAGATACTGAGGTTAACGGCGTCAATGGGCATGTGCTCGGCAATGATCGTCAGCCCATTTGGCAATCGGCGAATTACCGGAGAAGTCAGCGAGCGAGTCTCGGAGGCTGCTGATCTGGACTGAGAGGTTGCTGGAGAAGCCATAAATACAGGGTTTTCTTTATTGTAGTGGGGATGTATCAGGAAAGAAGGGGCTGTTAGCGGAGCGCAACAGCTCAGTTTAGTGAGCGCAGACCTAGCTATACGTATAATTGAGTCTTTCTGTTTCAAAAAACCTCAAAATGAGGTTATAAATAGTGCTGAGTGTAGCGGTTAGGGGCAGTCAGCGATGGGGACCTGGATTAAAGAGACCGAAAGCGCGTTTTACCTGATGGAAGGTGGCCACTACCTTTCTAAGATTTCTAAATATCCCTCCAAGAATAACTCAGCTGAGTGGGTGGTCAATATCGTCGGCATGAAGGCGTGGTTTGAAAGACCTGACGCACCGCGCGGTATGACTGTCTGTCGCGGCGGCGCTGAGCCTCAGCCCAAAGTTGTTGATTTGCCCGCCCCGCCCGCCCCGCCCGCTGGCCCTAAACGCACTAATGTCAACGGGCTGATGATGATTAAGTCTTTTGAGGGGTTGCGGCTACAAGCCTACCGGGACCCGGTCGGCATTTGGACGATTGGCTATGGCACCACTCGGGGCGTACAGCCCGGCATGTCTATTTCCGAGGCCGAAGCTGAAAAGTTTTTGCAGCAAGATCTGGTTCGCTTTGAGCAGGCCATTAACGAAGCGGTACAGGTGCCGATCAATGACAATCAGTTTTCGGCGCTGGCGTCATTTACGTACAATGTAGGGCCGGGTGCTTGTCGCAGCTCAACGCTCTTACGGCTGCTCAACCAGGGAGATATTCAGGGCGCAGCCGATCAGTTTCCGCGCTGGAACCGGGCGGGTGGCAAGGTGTTAGCCGGACTGACGCGGCGGCGCAATGCTGAGCGATCGCTTTTCCTCGGTCAAAACTTCCATTCGTTTCTATAAAGTAGTAGGACCCGCCCTCATTCGCCGCTGACTCGTCTATGGCTCGCCTCAAAACTTCGCTGACGCCCTATCTGTTTTTAGCGCCAGCGCTATTGGTGCTGCTGCTGACGGTATTTTGGCCAGCCCTGCAAGCCTTTCGCCTGAGCTTCATGGCGTACGGCTATGATATTACCCAGCCACCTGACTGGGTCGGCTTAGCCAATTTTCAGCGGCTGATTAAAGACAAGACATTCTGGCAAACGCTCAAAAATACGGTGATCTATCTGGTTTGCGTGGTGCCAGTGCTGGCGATCGCGCCTCTCCTTCTAGCCATCTTAGTCAACCAAAAGCTGCGCGGCGTGCGCTGGTTTCGGGTCGCTTATTACACGCCGGTCGTCGTCTCGATGGTGGTGGCGGGTATTGCGTGGCGCTGGCTCTACGCCGAAAACGGCCTGCTCAACCAAATTTTCTCCAGCGTGACCAGCCGTGCTGTTAGCATTCCCTGGCTAACTAGCCCCAACTGGGTACTTTTCAGCGTTATGGCGGTCACTGTCTGGAAAGGGCTGGGCTACTATATGGTGATTTATCTAGCTGGTTTGCAAGGGCTCCCCGCCGATCTTTACGAGGCCGCTGCCATTGACGGCTCAGATGGCTGGCGCAAACATTGGGATATCACGCTGCCGCTGATGCGTCCCTACCTGTTTTTGGTGGCTGTGATCAGTGCGATCGCTGCTACCAAAGTCTTTGAAGAAGTCTTCATCATGACCCAGGGCGGCCCCCGTAACGCTTCTAAAACGGTGGTGTATTACGTCTACGAGTCGGCCTTCAAAGACCTGGATATGAGCTACGCCTGCACGATTGGCCTAGTGCTTTTTCTGATCATTTTGGCTCTGTCATTTATCCGGATCGCCCTTTCCAATCCGGCTGAAGCCGATACGCCGCTCTAAAGCAGCCGAAAAGCCGACCCCTTTTTAGCGTTTTTGGCGTTAGTTGATCATTCTCAAGAGTCCCTGCTGACCGACTAGCAATTCGCGCATCAGGCTGACAATGCCCGCCCAGATCACCGGAGAAATATCGACCCCGCCAATGGGAGGGACTAGCTTTCGCACCGGAATCAGCAGCGGCTCTGTCGGCCAGGCCACCAGCGCGTAGGGAAACTTATTCAGCTCGATTTGGGGATACCAGGTTAGGACAATGCGCAAGATAAACAGCAGCGTGTAAAGGCTGAGCACAGGTCCCACAATCCAGGTGGCAAGAGCAGCATTCGACATAGATTTGCTGACAGCGGTTTGAATAACGGTTCTCTACTAGCTTAAGCCCTCGGCATAACTTTAGCGGCGGTTTCACAGCAGGTCGGCGGCTGTTTTCACCGGTTTAAACTGTCGTAAACCTACTTTGAGCCTGTGGCTTCGTCTTTTCAAGGACGGCGATTGCCGATACTATAGAAGGTAATTAACAGCTGTGTTCCGCTGCCCCTTGAGCCCAAGCCAAGGCATGTTTTTATGACTCCTTCTTTGACGAATTTTCTACTGAGCTTGCTAGCAGGTCTGCTGATTCTTGTAGTGCCCGCAACGATCGCGCTCATCTTTATCAGCCAGCGCGACCAAATTAAGCGCAGCTAGCGGTCAGATTAGGTCATCTGTTAGGGGTTTTGGCGCTGGCCTCATTAGCTTTTGATGAGCTTAAAAACTTTCAGATTTGGATCTAGCTTTTTGTATCTGACTTTCATACCTGGGAGAGCAAGCTTTTGCGCTTCCGGGTTTTATCTGTTTATCAATAGGCAATCTTTGCCTAAATTGCGCGAGTTAGCGCTTACGCACAAACAGTCTTATCCTGTCAAGGTTAGAATAGAGGCTGCCTCGTGCTATCTATGAGGAGTCACCTAGCAGAGTTTGCTACATCGGGCTCTACTGCGGCGCGGCGTAACGTACGCTCTAAGTACACACTGTAAAGGCCAGCAAGCTGCTGGCACTGAAGAGGACTCGGCTGTGAATTTCGGTACCCCCGTTCCACTGCTAATCGGCATTATCTTAATTTTGGGTGCGCTGGCGCTATTTTTCTTAGAGAAGATCAGGCCGGGCTACCAGCGGGATTCTGACAAGGTCTACGCCGTTTTGCTGATGGTCTCTGGCCTATTTTTGCTAGCGCATTTGGACATGGAGCTGCTGGCTTCCTTTCAGCAACTGCTGATGGGCGGTATGCTCACAGCCCTGCTGATCGAAAGCATTCGTAGCCGGCTGCCCAGAACTGAGCCGATGCAGCCCCCGCTGGACAACCGCCCACCGCGTCCCCGATATGACGAACGTCCGCCTAGCCGCCGCGTCTATCGGGCTGAGCTGGATGACCGAGGGCTGCCCCTGCGCGATCGCCCGTATCCTCCTCAAATGGCACCGGCCCGAGATCCGAGAATGGCACCAGCCCGCGAAGAGTACCGGCGCGGCTACAGCAATGACTATCAGGAAGAACCCGTGCGCCCGCGTCAGCCCTACGAAGAGTACCGTGGTCCAGCCGGGCGACTGCAGCCCAGCGAAAATCGGCCTAATGAAAATCGGCCCAATGAAAATCGGCCTCCGGGCGCTGCTCCCATAGATACTCGCTACGCCGATCAAGGTCGCTACGAAGATCGCCCACCCGCGCGCGCGCCGATGGGCCGTCCGCCCGAGCAGTCTACCAGTCCGTCCGAAAGCGGTGCCGAAAGAGCCCCTGAACGAGGTTCAGACTTTCCATCGCGTCCAGCCGCGAGACGCCCTGCTCCGCTTGCCGACAATGCCTCAGAGAACTCAGTTACGGGAGAGCGACCGGATGAGCGGGGCTCCCGTGATCGTCCCACCAATGGAGAGCGGGCTCTGAATGTGCGTCCTTACAGTGAAGCCCCCAAGCTAGATCTCCCCGGTGACGAAAACTACGGCGACTATCGTCCGTCTGACCGCCCACCTGGTAGACCTGAAGGCACACCCTTTGAGCCGTAGTGCTACGGTTTTATAGAAGCCCTGCATGGGATTAGATAGCCAAATTAGATAGCCCAGGTGTGTAACGCATCTGGGTTTTTGGCCGAATGCGATTCAGCTAGTAGCGGCAAGAGACCACAGGCATACCGCTGGGCGATATCCTGTAAAGTATCTGACTTTTTTCACCGCTATGCAGATATATCTGGACTACAGTGCGACTACGCCAACGCGACCGGAGGCGATCGCCGCCATGCAAATGGCTATGACACAGCATTGGGGCAATGCCTCTAGCCTGCATCACTGGGGCAACCGAGCGGCCACTGCGCTAGAGCGATCGCGCCTGCAGGTAGCCGGTCTGATCAACGCTCTCAGCTCAGAGACTGTGGTCTTCACCGCCAGCGGCAGCGAAGCTGATAATCTAGCGGTGCTGGGCGTCGCAGGGCAATTTTCTCAGCCGCAGCATCTGATCATTTCGACAGTGGAGCACTCAGCGGTGGCAGAGCCTGCCCGTCAGCTAGAGACGCGAGGATGGCAGGTGACCCGCCTACCGGTTGATCGGCGAGGTGCTGTCAGCCCTGAGCAGCTCAAACATGCCTTGCAAGACAACACGGTGCTCGTCTCAATCATCTATGGCCAGAGTGAAGTGGGTACGCTGCAGCCGATTGCAGAACTAGGGGCGATCGCGCAAGCACACGGCGCTTTATTTCACACTGATGCTGTGCAAGTCGCCGGTCGCCTGCCCATTGATGTCCAGACGCTGCCGGTAGACTTACTTTCTCTCTCTAGCCACAAAATCTATGGCCCCCAAGGGGCTGGCGCACTCTACATCAAACCAGGTACGCCCTCGCTCTCGGCCATCGTCTCCGGCGGCGGACAGGAGCGCGGACTGCGATCAGGCACTCAGGCGATTCCCACTATTGTCGGCTTTGGCGTTGCCGCTGAGCTGGCTGCTGCCGAAATGCCCACCGAAACGCTGCGGCTGATTCATCTGCGCGATCGCCTCTTCGCCCTCCTGTCCGACGTGGATGAGCTTTCGCCCACTGGCGATCCCCGTCACCGCCTGCCACATCACGTCAGCTTTTGCCTGCCGTACGGCGAAATTACAGGCAAAACGCTGGTTCGTCAGATGAATTTAGCAGGCATTGGTATTAGCGCCGGATCTGCCTGTCATAGCGGCCAGCTGAGTCCGAGTCCGATCTTGCAGGCTATGGGGTATGGCGATCGCCCCGCCACCAGCGGCATTCGCCTCACTTTAGGTCGCCAGACCACCGCTGCCGATATCGATTGGACTGCTCTGGTGCTCAAGCAGGTCCTCGCGCGCGCCCTGCCCGCTGTTTCGCCGCTGCCTGTCTAGATGTGTCTCAATGATCCTACCTAGTCCCTCTACCGCTCTCCTGCCTCCGACCTATGTCTATTCCGACTACGCTTCCCGACGCCACCGAACAGGCCAAAGCTGCCGTACAGGCGGCTCTCCAAGACGGCTACACCCGTCTTCAGGTGGAGATGGCCATTCCTGAACTCAAGCACCAGCCGATTGCCGAGCAGTTCTTAGAAATGTTTCAGGCTCAGCAGTTCAAAGTTTTTTTCCCAGATGCGGGGTCAGCGGCACTGGCCCGGCGTGACTGGAACAACCCCGACTTCATCATTCGCGGACTGGGCGAACTGGTTGACCCGATTGATGCCGACGACGATCTCTATTTGGTCGTCAATCCTTCTTCCATTGAAGTGCAAACAGTCGAGGCGCTGTGCAACGATGCGACTGACAAGCCGGTCATTCTGCTCAATCCTGCTTTAGAAGATGTAGCCGTGGTCGGCATTGGCTATGCAGCGCGGCAACTGCGCGATCGCTTTCTCAGCACAATCGAATCCTGCTATTACCTCCGACCGCTAGAAGACGCCGCCCTCTATCGCTGCTATCCTGGCCCCTGGCAGATCTGGCGAGAAACCGCCCCCGACGAATACGAACTTGTCCAAGACCTACCGCAGCGCCCCTCCGGCGAAGACATCGAGCGCATCCTCTACGGCGAAGCCGATACAGAAACCGATGCTGGCAAACCAGCCAGTACAGTCCGCAAAAAAAGCCTCCTAGCCGAGCTACAGCAATTCATCCGCGCCCTAACCCAGTAAATTTCCCTTCCCCCTTCCCCCCTCTCCCTCCTCCCATGCCTCTCTTCATCCTCTACTGGGTCCTCATCGCCGTCATGCTAGTCGGCATCGTCGGAGCCTTCGTCCCTGCCCTACCCGGCATCGGCCTCATCCTCACGGCGGTGCTGATCTGGTCACTGGTCACCGGGTTTGCCAGCACTAGCTGGGCTTTGGGCACGGCAGTCGTGGTGCTGGTGCTCAGCCTGGGCGTGAACTATTTAGCAGCCTACCTGGGAGCTAAGCGGGTGGGAGCCAGCAGTTGGGGCCAGGCCGGATCGATTATTGGGCTAATCGTCGGCTTTTTGGGCTTGCTGCCTGCCCTGCCCGTCGGTGGACCGCTGCTAGGGATTTTGCTGGGGACGATGCTGGGTGCCTTTATTGGAGAATTTATTTACAGAAGGGAGATGAAAATTTCAGAGCGACTGAAGTTTTCGGGCAAGGTGAGTCTGGCTGTTGTAGTGAGTTCGCTAATTGGCAATATCATCGAGGGGATGCTGGCGCTGACGGCGGTTGTCGTGTTTGTGCTGACGACCTGGCCAACGGTGAGTGTTCCTGGCTCGTAGCCTGACAGCCCGCGATTGGAGATTAAACGCTAGCAGGAACGCTGCTGTAGCGAATATTGGCCTTTCTAAGTCGCTCAACGGCTTCGCCTAAGCGATCGCAATCTTCAATCAGACTGATTCGCACGTAGCCTTCGCCACCTTCGCCAAAAGCAGTCCCTGGGGTCACGACAATGCCAGTTTTTTGCAGCAGTAATAAGGCAAAATCAGAAGCGCTCGTACCCGGCGGGCAGGCTACCCAGAGATACATTGCGGCTGAGGGCTTAGCCACTTCCCATCCCAGCGTTGCCAGCGCTTTAACAAGATAGTCGCGGCGCGTGCTGTAGCGGAGCTGAACTTCTTCCAGGTAATGATCGGGCAGTTGCAGGGCAGTTTCCGCCGCTTTTTGCAGAGCCGAAAAGATGCCATAGTCCAGGTTGGTCTTGAGCGTGCGCAGGCCCTGAATCACATGGCGATTGCCGACGACAAAGCCAACTCGCCAGCCTGCCATGTTGTAGGTTTTTGAAAGGGTGTGAAATTCTACGCTAATCTCTTTTGCGCCAGGAATCTCTAGCAGGCTAGTGGGCTGATAGCCATCGAACGCTAGCTCCGCGTAACAGAGATCGTGAATGAGTAGAATCTGATGGCGATGGCCGAAGGCGACCATTTCTTCAAAAAATTCTCGGGGGGCGACAGCGCCAGTGGGATTGTTGGGATAGTTGAAGTAGAGAACTTTGGCCCGGTCTGCTAGTGCCGCTGGAATATCTTTAAAGTCAATAATCCAGTTGTTTTCGGCTCTGAGCGGAATGGTGTGAATGTCGGCTCCGGCGATCGCGGGCCCCCGGAAATGCGCTGGGTAAGCAGGCGTCGGTACCAGCACCACGTCGCCCGGATCGATATAGGCCATCGCCAGATGCCCCAATCCTTCTTTGGAACCCATTAGCGGCAGGGCTTCGCCATCGGGGTCGAGCGTGACGCCATAGCGCCGGTGATACCAGTCGGTAATGGTGCGGCGAAAGCTAGCGGTGCCTTCAAATGGCGGGTAGCCGTGACTGGCAGGGTCGCTTATTGCAGCGATCGCCGCCTCTACTACCGGCTGCGGCGCTGGCCCACCCGGATTGCCCATGCCTAAATCGATCAGATCAACGCCCTCTGCTCGGGCATTGGCTTTGAGTTCATCTAATCGGGCAAATACATAAGGGGGCAGTGAACCTAACCGTTGAGCCGGTTTCAGCCAGTCTATAGTCATTGAGGCTACCTGTGCGGGCACTTTAAAAAAACATAGAGAATAGGGTAGCAGGAATGACTATTCTGATGTGATCAACTGGGCAGTTGAGATCGGGGTTCTTCCTGCCGGAGAGCCAGCAGGCGCAGTCGTGGAGACCATCGCTGCCATCACCTGATTGGGGTCAACGCTAAAGGGGAGGCGGTGAATATCTGAATCGGCCTGGCAGGCTACCGTTGCTGCCTGCTGAAGCTGAGCGACGGTGAGCTTATCCATACCCATATCGGCCAGAGATTTGGGCAGACCGAGCTGACTATAAAACTGTAAAAGCTGCTGCCGACTCGTCGCAGCGAGAACATTCCCTGGCCCCATTTCTTCTAGTCGCAGCTGCACCAAAATGCCATAGGCCACTTTTTCGCCGTGGAGCGTGCCGTGAGCCGAGACGTGCGTTAGCCCGTTGTGCACCGCGTGAGCAGCGACCGTACGACACTGCGCCCCGCCCATACCGCCAATCACCCCGGCCATCAGCACAGCGGCATCGACTACTTCTCGCCAGTCATCTCCACCCGGGTTTTCCAGTGCGGCGGCTGACTTTTGGAAGAGGATATCGCGCAGCACACGGGCCTGCTGTACTGCGCCAATAATTAAAGTATGGCCTGAGTGACCGCTGCTCACCGAGGCTTCGTACCACTTGGCGATCGCATCTCCAATTCCTGCTACTAGCGTTCGCTTCGGTGCAGTCGCTACCAGGTCATAGTCCAGCACAATCATCTCCGGGCAGCGCGGCAAGCCCACATCGTAGAGAAAAGCCCCCCGGTCAGAATAGACGTTTGACAGAGCCGTCCAGCCTGCGCAGGTCGCCGCTGAAGTGGGCACCGTCGCCACCGGTAGCTGCCGCTGATGGGCCAGCAGCTTAGCGGCATCCAGCGCTTTGCCACCACCGGTGCCGATAATACAGTCGGCGCTATGACGCTCCGCCGCCTGATGTAAGTCAGTCAAAGCCGCTTCGCTACAGTCTTTTTGATAGGCAGCAGTGGCAGTGGTCAGCTCAGCCAGCGGCGCTTTGAGAAAGGGCATGGCCGCTTGCAGTGTGCGATCGCCGCCCACTACCAACGGTCGCTTTCCCAGCCGAGCAAACAGCGGCCCGCTTTCTGCTAAAACGCCCTGCCCGCGAACCACCTGAGCAGGCGCAATATTCAAAATTGGAAAAGTCAATGAGGCCATAGGAACACCGCTGTCAAGAACTATCTAAAGGAGAAAGTACTACTCAACATCATGACGCAGCCTGATTAGCCTTGGCCAGCGCATCGGGGTAAACTTTGACGATGGGCGATCGCTCACCCGTAGGGCTTGTTCCCGGCGTTACCTGACCGACGTACACCAGCTCTGATATGCCCGGCTGGTGGACTATGGCCCGCGCCCTGATAGTCGGCGTTGTTTGCCCGCCCCCACCAATCCGACTGGGCTTGAGCAAATTACTGGCGGCCTGCTGCAGGGTGGCCTCTAGTTCAGTCGCCGTAATCGAATTAGGCACGGTAATCGTTACCTGCGACGAGCCTGAGTCAAACACCGTGGCATAGGGAACCGCGCCTGGAATTTGGGCTTGGGTGAAGGGTTCAAAGCTCAGACCCAGCAGGCCAGCAGTGAGCACGCCCATAAACCCAGTGGCCCCTACCAGGCGAAAGCGAATGCCCCACTTGAGGAAAAAGGCGATCGCCGTCAGCAGGGCAAAGACCAGAGTGCCAATTGCAAACCAGCCGGTAGCTTGCAAAAACTGTGCAGGAGTGAGCATAGAGATATCAACGGTTACGGCTCGATCAATTATAGGGTTTCCTTGCCCTGAGCAGTGGTTTGACCGATTTCGTTACCTCCCTTGCTCGCGGTGGGCTAACTAACTAGGTGCTGATCGGCCCCGGCTGAGCAGCCGTTGTTCAGCTATTTAACAGGTGCCGTGATTCCTCAACGCTTTCGCCGCTGGCAGTGGCTGCTGCTCTTTGCCATTGCGCTGATTTTGACAGTCGGCAGCAGCATTTGGCGGATCATGGCTACGCCGCCACCGGTCGCCCTGCAGCCTGCGGTCAGTCTACTGCCTCAAGACCCCTATATTCAGGTTTATTTCAATCAGTCAGAAGCCAATGTCTACACCGATCCCTATCGTCAGATTGAGCGCTATGGCGACGACCTAGAGCAGGTTGTAGTCACAGCTATTGCTGAGGCGGCGACTTCTGTGGATGTAGCTGTGCAATCGCTGAATTTACCGCTTGTTGCTCAGGCTCTGGTGGACAGTGCTAATCGCGGTGTGAAGGTGCGTTTGATTCTAGAAAATCAGTACGCTAACCCGACTTCGGCCCAAGCGCAGGCAGAGCAAACCGAGGCCTGGATGGCGATCGCCGACAGCGATCGCGACGGCACTCTCACACCCGCCGAAATTGCTCAAGCTGATGCCCTACGAATTGTCAAAACGGCCTCCCTGCCCTGGTTAGACGACACTGCCGACGGTTCCAAAGGCAGCGGCCTCATGCATCACAAATTTTTAGTCATCGACCGCCGCTGGGTGCTCACCGGATCAGCTAACCTGACGCTTTCGGGCACTCATGGCGATGGCGATGAGCCCGACAGTCGCGGCAACGTCAACGTCATTCTCAAAATTGACAGTGCGCCGATGGCAGACCGCTTCACCGAAGAATTTAACCTGATGTGGGGTGATGGCCCAGGCGGACGCACCGATAGCCGGTTCGGACTCAAAAAGCCGCACCGTCCAGCGCAGGCGATCGCCCTGCCCAACAGCAGCGTCACCCTCCAGTTTTCTCCTCTGTCACCCACCAAACCCTACGACCAGAGTGTCAACGGCTTAATTAACCGCACCCTCAGCCAATCTACCCGCAGCATCGATCTGGCCTTGTTTGTCTTCTCAGAGCAGCCCATTGTCAACCAGTTGGAAGCTCAGGTCAAAGCAGGCACAGCGCTACGGGCTTTAATTGACCCCAGCTTTGTCTATCGCAGCTACAGTGAGGCTTTGGATATGCTTGGTGTCGCGCTGCCCGACCAGCGCTGCCGCATAGAGGCAGACAACCGGCCCTGGCTGACGCCCAGTGCATCCGTCGGTTCGCCGCAGTTGCCTTCCGGCGATAAGCTCCACCACAAGTTTGCTGTGATCGATGGCACGACTGTCATTATCGGCTCTCAAAACTGGAGCCACGCCGCCAATACCGAAAACGACGAAACCCTGCTGGTGATTCGAAACCCCACTGTCGCCGCTCACTTTAACCGCGAATTTGAAAGGCTGTATCGCTCACCTTACGTAGGTAATACATCGCTGCTTGAACGTAAGACAGCCGACAGTCAGCAGCGCTGCCCAACGGTGACTTCAGCGCCGAGCGGCTAGTAGGTTGCTCTCATCCCTAAGCAATCTGCTGAGTAATCAGCTTAGCCATCTTCGCTGCGCTATCGGCGATTGCCAGACTGCTCGCCGCCGCCGCCATTTGGCTGAGCTGGTCGGGCGTTTTTAGCAGATCTAAAACCATTGCCTGAAGCTGCTCGGCTGAGAGGTCGGCCTGCTGATACACCTGAGCGGCACCCGTCTGACTGAAGGCCGCAGCGTTGTAAGTCTGATGGTCTTCGGCAGCGAAGGGGTAGGGAATCAGAATGGCAGGCGTACCGGTCACTGCTAGCTCGATCAGCGTGCCTGCTCCGGCCCGGCTGACCGCTAGATCGGCCCTTTGGAAAAGCGCTGCCATATTGTCATAAAACGGGCGGTGAATGTAGTGGGGGTGGCTAAAGCTGTCAGCGTCGCTGTCGTTACTGCCGGTGATATGAACAATCCAGGCTCCGGTGTCTAGCCAGGTTGGGGCAGCTGCCCGCACGAGCTGATTGACGGCGACAGCGCCCTGGCTGCCCCCGACAACGGCAATCAGCGGCGCGTCGGCTGGAATATCAATATCGGTCAGACGAGCGCTGAGCGTATCTTTTAAGAACTGCGATCGCACGGGCGTTCCTACCACTTGCGTCTGCGCTTTGGGCAAATAAGCCGCCGCCTCTTGAAAGCCCAGGGCCACCGTTGTACACCAGGGGCTCAGCCAGCGCGTAACTTTACCCGGCAGCGCGTTAGACTCGTGCAAAATGGCCGGTAGGCCCAGAGAGCGGGCCGCGATAATGGCCGGGGCCGCAATATAGCCACCTGTCGTAAAAACGCCGTGAAAGTTTCCCCGCTTGAGCAGATTGCGCACGTAGGCAATTGCCCGGCTAAACTGAGCTACCAATTTCAGCGAGCCAAGCCCCAAACCGCCCTGAACGCCCCCCATTCGCACTGTATGAAGAGGATATTCATCTGGGACAAGCTGAGTTTCCAGGCGATCAGGCACACCTAGCCATTCAATCTTGAAGTTTGAGAGCTGCTGTGCGGTGGCGATCGCGGGAAACAAATGACCGCCCGTACCGCTAGCGGCAATCAAGAGTTTGGCTGGCCCTGCCGGTACTTCGCCCATAAAAATTAGTTCCCAAAAGTCTCAAAGAGTAGACCCCGGCTGCGAGACTAGCCAGAGGTCGGCCAGAAATTGGCCAAGTACAAATTTCAGGTTACCTTGGTTTAAGGTAATATCTGCCCACAATTATTCATTCCACCGTTCTTATAAGGAAGTGTGAACCCATGACCCATCGCCAACACTGGTTCGCAGACCGGCTCAACTGGCCTAAGCCCTGGCAGCTTGCGTCTGCCCTGACCTGTGGACTGGCCTTGAGCTTGGGCAGTGGGCTCACAGCTAAAGCCGCCTCTCCTGAGACAGCGCCCGCCGACTTAGTCAGTACGCTGGAGCAGATTGCCACCGCTGCTACCGCTGGTGACGTGACAGCCGTGATGCAGGGCTATAGCCCTAGTTTTACCAATGAAGACGGGTTTACCTACGAAACGCTGCAAACAGCGCTACAAACCCTTTGGGAGAGCTATGACAGCCTTACCTATCGGGTAGAGCTACAGTCTTGGGAACCTGTTGAGGGCGGTGGCTATACGGCTGAAACTGTGACCTATATCAATGGCACTCAGACCAGTAGCGGTCGGCCCGCTCAGCTAGAGTCGGTGATTCGCTCTCAGCAGACGTTTGCAGATGGCAAAATCGTCGCCCAAACAACGCTGTCTGAGCGCAATCAGCTCACCTCTGGAGACAATCCGCCGACCGTGTCTGTGATTTTGCCAGAGCAGGTAAAGACCGGCGAAACCTACGACTTTGATGCCATTGTCGCAGAGCCTCTGGGCGATCGCTATCTGCTAGGTGCAGCGGTAGAAGAAGGCAGCACTGCGCAAGACTTTTTTACAGGGCGACCGGTAGAGCTAGAGCTGCTAGCAGCCGGTGGCCTGTTTAAGGTGGGTGAAGCCCCGGCAAATCCGGATACCCGCTGGGTGTCGGCTCTGCTTGTGAGCGATGACGGCATCACAGTCGTTACCCGTCGCCTGCGGGTAGAAGAATAGCCCAAGAAGGCTCAGCTAAGCTGCCACCATCGCTGCCTGCAATAGCCCTTTAAACAAAGCTGATCCATCGGTATTGCCCAGGGCTGGGTCGGCGGCGCGCTCCGGGTGAGGCATCATGCCCAAAACGTTGCCCGCCCGGTTGCAGATACCCGCAATATTGTTGAGAGAGCCGTTGGGGTTAGCGGTCTGAGTGGCCTTGCCGTCGGTATCGCTGTAGCGGAAAAGTACCTGACGGTTGTCTTCTAGAGCTTTGATGGTGTCGGGCGCGGCGTAGTAGCAGCCTTCACCGTGGGCAATCGGTAGGGTGATCACTTGGCCTGCCTGGTAGCCTTGCGTCCAGGGTAAGTCAGTGCGCTCGACGGTGAGCGGCTGGCGATCGCACACAAAATGCAAATCCCGATTTCGCACCAGCGCCCCTGGCAATAGCCCCATCTCCGTCAGCACCTGAAAACCATTGCAAATGCCCATTACCAGCTTGCCTTGCTGAGCATGTTCGGCAGTGGCCTGCATCGCCGGAGAAAACTGAGCGATCGCCCCGCAGCGCAAATAGTCGCCGTAGCTAAAGCCGCCCGGCACCACCACCACGTCTACATTCGATAAATCCCGGTCTTCGTGCCAGACCATGCGAGTCGGCTGCTGGAGAATGTCACGCAGGATGTAGGCGATATCGCGATCGCAATTAGCCCCTGGAAAAACAATCACGCCAAAGTTCATCGCCGCTGCTCCCTTATACCGCTGCTGCTGCCTGCAAAACCTCAATCCGATAGTTCTCAATCACCGGGTTAGCCAGTAGCTGATCGCAAATTTTATCAAGCTGCTGCTGAGCGGCAGCTTCACTCTCAGCCGTGAGATCTAGCTCAATGTACTTACCAATGCGAACCTTAGAGACATTGTCATAGCCCATATGGGCCAAGCCCGAGCGCACCGCCGTTCCCGCCGGGTCAAGCACCGAAGGTCGCAGCGTCACATAGACTTTGGCATGATATAAATTGGCCTGAGCAGATTGCGCCACCGTTACCTTACCTATTGGCAAAAGACACCTGCGATCCTACCGCATCCCTCGCTACTTTGCTGCGCACTCATCTAAGCTGGAAATGAGGAGTCATTTTCTCTGGCTCAACCGATCTCTACTCATGAAAACCCGCCGCACCCGCAGTCAAATCCAGGTTCTCGACTTACTGAAGCAGCTCAAGAGCGCGATTTCAGCCCAAGAGCTGTACGTGCAGCTTCGCCAGCGCCAGGTAAGCATGGGGCTGGCCACCGTCTACCGATCGCTAGAGTCACTCAAGCTAGAAGGCGCGGTGCAGGTGCGAACGCTCTCCAGTGGCGAATCACTCTACAGCCTGACTCAAGAAGACACCCATCACCTCACCTGCGTGCGCTGCGGCAGCTCGGTAGTCATGGCAGAATGCCCGGTACATGGTCTAGAGAGCCACCTGACCGAGTCGCACCACTTTCAGATCTTTTATCACACGCTAGAGTTTTTCGGCCTGTGCGAGCAGTGTCAGCTTGCTGAAGAAGACTCTCTCACCGCTACCGGCTGACCCAAAAAGCCCATCGCCTCTTCGCACCAGGCAATCCAGGCGAGCTGCTGACGAATGCCAGCCCGCAGCGCCAAATACTGAAACTGGCTTTCCCGAGAGGGCTGAAGCGCCTGCGCGTATTGCTTAGAGATCAGCTGATAGCTTTTGAGCCTTTCCTTGTGCTGCTCGTAGTAGGTTTGCAGCGTTTGCAATAGAGTGATGGTCGGAACGGCGTGGCCGACAGACAGCTTGATCAACAGGTCGGACTTAATCGGAGAAATTGCCTCCGCTTCCCCAATCCACCGCTGCAAGTGCTGACGACCGCTGTCGGTGACGGTATAGAGCTTTTTATTGGGCCGATTTTCCTGCTCAATTTTTTCAGATACAATGTGCCCTTCGGCTTCAAGATTGCTCAAAGCCTTATAAATCTGCTGATGGCTGGCGCTCCAGAAGCATTCCACCGACTTGTTAAAGCGTTTTACCAGGTCATAGCCGCTGCAAGACTGATTAAACAGCGCCGCTAAAATCGCATAGGAAAGAGCCATACTCTAGACCAAGAATATTCACCTATAGACATAGTAAGCTAATAAATGTGACTATGTAGGTTTAAGGCAAGTTTCATCAGGCAATCAACGTGAGCCTATAGCGAATTACCTTTCTTCTAACATCACAGGTCTTCTAACATCACCGGATCAACGGCTAGGATCAAGTTGCGCAGTGACCGAGGTTGGGCATAGCATAATTAAGTATGCGCTGCTCTCTCCTATGATTAGGCAGATCTGGCAAGGCCACAACACAACACTTTACAAAGTTCAGCAGTGTCACACTCCGTTGCAAAACAAGCTGTACCTATCAAGCTTCTGGATCAACTTCGCTCTGATAAGAAACTGCGAAATCTGGTCGAGAATATATGGAGCTACGGAAGTCGAAGTATGTTCTCTTGGTTTACCGAGCCTCCTACAGTTAGCTTTAAGTATTGCCCAAGAACAGTAGCTGAAGAATTTAAGAAAGATTACAGAGCAGACTTTGCAGCTTTCGGAAACAGCGTGGATGACAATCACTTTCTCTTTGAACCTGAAAATGAATTAGATGAATACTGTAGTCTTTTAGAACAGAGCCTGAAGCTGCTGAAACTAGGCGATCCGCTGCTTGCTCAGAGAAAGGTCTATCTGGGCACTCGAATAGACGAACAGCTGCATACCTGTTTGTCAAAAGCACTGGAGACAAACTACCCGGATGTGGGTGCTGAATTTTCAAATAGGGCTATCTGGGGTGGTGAATGGTTTGACTCAGCTTCGGGTTTGCGTTATCTCATACCAGAGCAAGTTGGGGAAATCGCGCGTGTTCTCCTCGGACTGGAAGTAGATGAGCTACTTAGCCACTTTGACTCCTCACAATACGATCCGAATGACTGGCTCGAAGACTGTCGAGCAGCTATCCAATCATTCAAAACCTGTTTCGTAGAAGCCGCTGAGAGACAGCAGGTCATTCTCACAACAGTCATCTGAACCTGGTTCCAAACAAACTTGCTTGGAACCAAGCTCAAGAGACATCATCAGAAATTGAAGAGATCGTAGCCATTCGCTCAATCTTTCTTTGGCGAAAGTAGGTTAAGTAAAGAAGACCCTTTCAGTTAAGGCGCTGCTATGCCCGCTCACTATCCCCTTGGCCCTGAGACCTTGATGCCCATGGTCACGCAGTTCCCTGCGACTGACCATGATCGCTTTATCGTCTGTGGTTTGGGAAGTTTGGGCCAGCAAAGCATCGTCAGCCTCAAAAAGTTTGACGATAATCCGTTTCAGGTGAATATCACAGCCGTTGACTGGCAGCAGATTCTCACCTGGGAGATCAATGATTTGCCCAATCTGCTAGCTGCCCCGTTGGTCGTAGGCGACTGTCGCCGGGAAGACGTGCTCAAAAAGGCGGGAATTGAGACGAGCCGCGCTATTTTGATTGTCACGAGCGATGAGAGTACCAATGTAGAATGTGCGATCGCCGCCCGCCGCCTCAACGCCGATATCCAAATTATTTTGCGCTCTTCGCGCCATAGCCTCAATGCTCTGTTGCAGCGACAGCTGGGTAAATTTGTCGCTCTCGATGCCACTGAACTGCCGGCCATGACCTTTGTGCTGGCGGGTTTAGGAGACGACACGGTTAGCGTTTTTACAGCGGGCCGCCATCGCTTTCGGGTGGTGGAGCGGTTTGTCCAGGCCGGCGATCCGCGCTTTGACCGTCAGGCTGTGCAGCAGCTGCATCGGGGCCGCTTTCGGCTGCTTGATCTCGCCCCGGTCGAAAACCCACAGCAGCCCTTAGGATGGGCCACCACAGCCTCTTCGATGTTTTACCGCTGGCAGCCGCATGTGCGGGTAGCCCCGGGCGATCGCGTTGCCTATATAGAAGTTGACGCGGTCGCTGACCCACCTCAGGAAGATAGTCCGCTGACAGCTTTTTCTCACTGGCTAGAAGATTTGCGATCGGGCGACTGGCAGCGACGGTTAAAAAGCTGGCGGCAGTCTTCTGAGCAGTCTTTGGAGCGGGTGGTCGCGATCGCCCTGCTGACTGCTATTGTGCTGTGGATCAGCGGCACGTTGATTCTGAAGGCAACGATTCCTGGCCTAGTCTGGGTAAAAGCGATTACGCTGGGCGCAATTTTGCTGCTGGGTGGCTATGGCGATGTCTTTGGCGGCTTTGACATGCCTACTGCGCCGGGCTGGGTGCTGCTAGTCTGCCTGATGATTACGCTCACCAGCATTCTGGTCGTATTGGGCGTCTTAGGACTGGTCGCCGACCGGCTGCTCAGCTCTCGCTTTGACTTTTTACAAAAGCGGCCTCGCATTCCCCGGCAGCAGCATGTCGTCGTCGTCGGCCTCGGTCGCATTGGACGCAAAGTTACCAGCTTGCTGCAAGAGCTAAATCAGCCGCTGGTCGCCGTCGATTCTCAGGCCCGGCACCCCGAACTCTATACGCAAGTGCCGTTGCTGATTGGCAATATTTTAGAAGAGCTGTCGGCAGCGAATCTGGCCACGGCCAAAAGCGTAATCGCTGTTACTGACGATCAGATGCTTAATTTGGAAGTGGCGCTGCTGGCTTCTGAAAAGACACTGGGCCGCGATCGCACCTTTGCCCCAGTCGTCCGCACCCGCAGCCAGGCATTTAGTGACAATCTGGCGGCGCTGATGCCCCAGGCTCAGGTTTTGTGCCCCTACGCGCTCTCGGCTGAAGCGTTTGCTGGAGCGGCTTTTGGAGAGAACATCTTGGGCCTGTTTCGGCTCAGCGGCCAGACAATTTTGATCACAGAATATGTGATCGGCTCAGGTGATACGCTAGCCGGTAAGCAGCTAGCGCAGATTGCCTATGGCTATGGCGTCGTGCCTATCCTCAGAGAAACCTGCGATCACAAAGGCAAGCTTTGCAGCATTTTGATGCCCACCGATGATCAGCGGCTGCTGACGGGCGATCGCCTCTTTGTCCTGTCTTCTATCAACGGCCTGCGTCGCATTGAACGCGGTGAAATGACCCCACCCCGTCGCTGGCGGCTGTCGGTAGAGGCGCTACCCCATGTCCGGCCAAACGCCGAACCGCAGCAGCAGGTAGCCGACCTGCTGACCAAACTCACTGACTGTAGCCCTGAGCGCGCCCGCAGCTTTGTCGAACAGTTGCCAGCGGCAATGGATATTCAACTCTATGACTACCAGGCCGCTCGCTTGATCCAGACGTTGAACGAACAGCTGCCGGTCCGCCTTGCGCTAATTGACGACTGCTAGACCGGGCGGAGAAAGCCAACGAATGATCTCAAGCCGCTCTCGCGGGCGGCAAAGCGGGTGGCAGAACAGCCGGATTAGTCACTGGCTTAGTCACTAAAAACTCGCGGATCAGCCGAGCGATCAATCGCTGCACCACACCATTCACGACCCGGCGACCGATATTTCGCGCCTCTGGCTGAGCGATTAGCTTGGGCAGCAAGTTAGCCAGCATCGTGGCATTAACGCCAGGTGTGTCTCGCAAAATACGCAAGATCCGCGCAGCTTGCTCCCAGCTACTGGTTACGGGTGAATCTGATCGGTCAAGCGATGTTAGCGTCGTTTTACTGGGTCCCTGGAGCCGCAGCGTACGAGCCACTTGCTGAACCAATCCGTAGCCCGCTTTGTCGATTTCTTTGGCTAGCTCATCAGCAACGCGATCGCGCAAAAACCGGCCTCGCTCTGAGAATAAAAATTCAAATGTCTGGTCGAGCACCTGATCGAGATCGTAGTCGTCACTGTTGCCGGCATTTTTAAGCAAGTTTTCTAAACGATTCCACCGGAAGCTGCCGTCTTGAAACAGCAGTGCTTGCAAAGAGCCTCGCAGCTGCGGGGCAGGGTCGGTCAGCAGTCGCCGGGCGACGTAGGGATACGCCTTACTGAGCACCTTAAAGTCAGGATCGACGCTAATGGCAATACCGTCTAGCGTCACCAATGAGCGAATGATCAGCGCGTAATAAGCTGGCACGCGAAATGGGTACTCGTACATCAGTGCCGAAAATTCGTCCGTGATGCTCTTCAGATTCAGCTCGGCGACGCTAGCCCCCAGAGCATTGTTAAAAACCCCTGCCAGCGCTGGCACAATCGGGCTCAAATCTGTCTCCGGCGTCAAAAATTCCAGGTTGACATAGTCTTGAGCAAGCCCTTCAAAATCGCGGTTGACCATATGCACAATCGCTTCGATCAGGCCATAGCGCTGGTAGGGCTCTACCTGGCACATCATGCCAAAATCCAGGTAGGCCAGCTTGCCGTCTTTTGTAACCAGCAAGTTGCCCGGGTGCGGGTCAGCGTGGAAAAAGCCGTGCTCTAGCAGTTGCCGAAGTGAGCACTGCACGCCCACCTCAATCACATGAGTCGGGTCAATGCCCTGAGCACGCAATCGTTCAATTTCGGTGAGTTTAACCCCCTCGATCCACTCCATCGTCAGCACTCGCCGCCCGGTGTACTGCGGGTAAATGCCTGGCACCAAAATTTCTGGCAGGCAGCCGTACAGGTCAGCGAAGCGCTCCGCATTTTCACCCTCATGGGTGTAGTCCATCTCTTCAAAGATGCGCGTACCAAATTCGTCGACAATGCTCACCAGATCGCTGCGGATCTGACTGATGTTATTAGTCGCCCAGTTCGCCAAAATTCGCAGGATGTAAATGTCTTTGGCGATTTGTTCGGCTAGGCCGGGGCGCTGCACTTTGACAGCTACCGTTTCACCGGTTTGTAGTTGCCCCTTATAGACCTGTCCTAAAGACGCTGCGGCTACTGGCATCGCCGATAGATTTGCATAGACGTTCTCCGGTGGCTGACCAATTTCTTCTTCGATGAAACGCATGGCAATTTCATTAGAGAAAGGCGGCAGCTGATCTTGTAGCTTTACCATCTCGGTCATGGTCATCGGCGAAACCAGGTCTGGCCGCGTCGAGAGCGCCTGCCCCACCTTGATATAGGCTGGGCCGAGGCGAGTTAGCATTATCCGCAGTCCCGCGGCCCGCTTTTTCTCGTTAATCTTTTGGCGACCTGTGAGCCGATCTGAGAGCAGTCCGATCACGTAGCCCGCCGCGAGCCAAAAAATTTCGACCAAGCGGAACAAAATACGAAGAGGACGGCGGCGATAGAAGGCGGCGATCGCCTCGGGGTCATAAACCAAAATATCTTCTAAAGACTGAGGCGGTCGAGTCGCTGCCGCCGGGGCCTTTGCCGCCGTTACAGTCGGCTGGTCTTCAACGGCAGCGATGGGCATGTCAACGGGGCGACCTGCCGCATCGAGAATCACGGTTGAGGCAGCTGTCGAAGTATCAAGTTCAGATGGACGGCCAAGATCAGGAGAAGCTACGCTCATAAAATATTTCAGAAAATGTAGTCGTCCGGGACAAGCCCTCGATCCACAGCGATAGAATAAGCTCAGACAGAGCAGGCTCAGATAATCACTCAAAAAATCGCCGGGCAGGGATGATGATGTAAATAGGAGTCGCTATAGAATCAACATATGTAAACTATTGTATCAACTCGGTGAAGGCTGTCGTCCGCCTCTAGCTATAAAACTTTTTTCTCAGCCCCTTCACTGATCGCGCACATTCTGCCTATGAAATCTGTCAACAATTGCGGTGGCGACGTAGAGGGCTATGCTGGCTTCCTTAAAAATTGAGAATTTTGCCCTCATCGACCAGCTCGATCTGAAGCTGCAGCCCGGGCTCAACGTTTTAACGGGCGAAACCGGCGCAGGCAAGTCTATTATCCTAGATGCCATTGACGCCGTGCTAGGGGGGAAAGCCACCAACAGATGGGTAAGAACCGGCACTGAAAAAGCGCTAATTGAGGCCAGCTTCGATCTAGATCCGCGCGTTGCTGACTGGCTAAGCGTCAATGAAATTCCCTCTGAGGGAGATATGCTCATCTGTCGCCGCGAACTGACCGCTGGCAAAGGCTCTGTACGCAGTCGCTCTCGGCTGAACGGCACGGTGGTCAAAAAGCCGCAGATGGAAGAGCTGCGCCACCTGCTGATCGAAATTACAGCGCAGGGCCAGACCCTACAGCTCGGCTCTCCTGATCTGCAGCGCGACTGGCTAGATGGCTTTGGTGACAAAACATTACTGCAGCAGCGCCAGCAGGTCGCGATAGACTATGCAGTGGCCACCGCTGCCAAAAAAGCCTTAGACACTCGCCGCCGGGCGGAGCAGCAGCGCACCGATCAGCTAGAGATGTTCGAATACCAGAGCAAAGAGCTAAGCGCAGCCGAACTAGAGGCCCCCGATGAGCTAGAAGCGCTGCAGATAGAGCATCAGCGTCTGAGTCACAGCGTCGAACTGCAGCAGCAGAGCTATCAGGTCTATCAGATTCTCTATGAAAACGACGGCGGCGAAGCCTGCGCCGATATGCTGGGTCAGGCCGAAAGCACCTTAAGCGATATGCTGCGCTTTGACCCGGAGGTTAACCCGATTTTAGATATGGTCAGCGACGCGCTGGCTCAGATTCAGGAGGCAGGCCGTCAGATTAATGCTTACGGAGAGAGCATTGAGACCGATCCAGAGCGGCTAGAAGAAATTGATCAGCGGATGGCACAGCTCAAACAGCTTTGCCGCAAGTACAATCGGGATTTGCCAGCGCTGATTGAGTACTATCAGAGCATCCAGGCTTCACTGGCGGCTCTGCATGGCGAAGGCCAGTCTATCGAAGCCTTAGAAGCTGCTTACCAAAGCAAACAAAAGACACTGAGGGAGAACTGTCAGCAGCTCACTCAACTGCGCCAGGCGGCGGCGAAAACGCTAGAGCGATCGCTGGTCGCGCAGCTCAAACCCCTGGCAATGGAGCGAGTAAAATTCAAAGTTGATATTCAGTCACAAGCGCCCGCAGCGGAAGGGGCAGACCTGATTTCTTTTTTGTTTAGCCCCAACCCGGGTGAACCTTTGCAGCCGCTGGTTGAAATTGCTTCAGGCGGCGAAATGAGCCGGTTTTTGCTGGCGCTGAAGGCGTGCTTTTCACGGGTCGATCCGATTGGCACCATGGTATTTGACGAAATCGATGTCGGCGTATCCGGGCGGGTGGCGCAGGCGATCGCCGAAAAGCTCTATCAACTGGGTCGCACTCATCAGGTGCTGTGCGTTACTCACCAGCCGCTGGTTGCTGCCATGGCCGATGCTCACTTTCACGTTGGCAAACACATCGTCACTCAGCCGTTAGCGGTGATCGCTACCAAAGGCCAGTCGCCTACTGCCACCGAAGAAGCCAAAGCGCGCGCTAAAATCGCCGACCAGTCTGCCAAAACGGGCAAAGCGGGTAAAACAGACAAGGCGACCGAAGCCGAGCGCACCATAGTCAAAGTCACCCCGCTCGATGCGCAGTCCCGGCGAGACGAACTGGCGCAGTTGGCCGGGGGCAGATCGCATAGCGAGGCGATCGCCTTTGCCGACTCTCTGCTGGTACAAGCCGAAACGATTCGTCAGGCAGGGTGATGCGCTGCCCACTAAGCTTTACTATAGAAGCGCTTTAATCAGCAGCTCTCACTTTATCCCCGTGATCGCCTTGCCTGACTCCCTTCTGACCGCCTCTGCAATTGCAGACAGTATGCACTGGCTAGCCGTAGTTGTAGAGCCCGAGCTAAAAGATCCCTCGATTGAGGCCAATCTGCGCCAATTTTTGCTGGTGCTGTCAGTTTCTTTGGGCGTAGCCACGCTGTCACGGGTCCTTAGCATTCTGCGCAATATTCCCTATACCCTGCTGCTGCTGCTAGTCGGGTTGGGGCTGGCAGTTGTTGATGTCCGGCTCGTTAACCTTTCCCCAGAGCTAATCCTGTTTATTTTCCTGCCGCCGCTGCTGTTTGAAGCCGCCTGGAATATTCAGTGGAGCCGGTTAAAGAGCGATTTTGTGCCCATTTTGCTCTATGCCGTGCTGGGCGTCATCATTTGCATCATGGGTTTGGTCTTTGGCCTGCAGCAGTTGGCGGGCGCTTCGCTGGCAACCGCGCTCCTGGTCGGGGCTAGCCTATCGGCAACCGATCCGGTCTCTGTCACGGCGCTCTTTCGCGAACTTGGTGTAGATAAGCGGCTGACTACCCTGATGGAGGGCGAAAGCCTGTTTAACGACGGGGTCGCAGTCGTCGCCTTCAATTTGCTGCTGGGCATCGCTTTGGGCATTGAGCAATTTGATGTCACCTTGACTATCGCTCGCTTCGGGATTTTTGTAGGCTTGGGCATTAGCTTGGGCGGTCTGATCGGCTTTGGCATTTCATTTCTCACTCAGCGGTTCGATATTCCGCTGGTAGAGCAGTCGCTTACTCTGGTGTCAGCTTATGGCACCTATATCGTGGCGGAGGAGCTAGGCGGCTCAGGCGTCATCGCTGTGGTCACCACCGGGCTAATTTTGGGCAATTTTGGCTCCCGGATCGGGATGAATCCTCGTACGCGGCTAGTAGTGTCGGAATTCTGGGAGTTTCTGGCCTTTTTTGTCAACTCCATCGTATTTTTGCTGATTGGCGACCAGGTGCGCTTTGAGTATTTGATCGACTATGCCGACACTATTTTGTGGGCGATCGCCATCATCCTCACCGCTCGCGCCTTCAGCATTTATTCTTTGGGTGCTTTCAGCAATGCCGTGACCAAAAGTGAGAACATCTCCATCCCTGGTCAGACCGTTCTCTGGTGGGGAGGATTGAGAGGCTCTGTCTCAGTCGCGCTAGCCCTGAGCGTACCCGAATCGCTGGCCGACAGACAGGAAATTATTGCGGTAGTCTTTGGTGTCATGCTCTTTACGCTGCTGGTACAGGGATTGACCACTCAGCCGCTGCTCTCCTGGCTCAATTTGCTAGGTGACCAGCCCACCCGTCAAAGATACACTCAGCTAGTTGCCCACCGGGTTGCGCTCAACCGCGTGCTTGATCGGCTTAGAGAACTTATAGAGCGTCAGGAAGTAGACAAAGAGTTCGCCAGATATCAGATTGCCTTAGTAGAAGGTCAGCTAGAAGAGCTGCAAGAAGACCTCACCAAGCTGCAGCGCTCCAATCCCGAAATTCTCAACTTCGCCGCTGAGCAAGTCCGAAACGAGCTGCTAGCGATAGAATCAGACACCTACGCCGAATTCATTCGAGCCGGACAGCTTAAAGACGAACTTGCCCCCCTGCTGCAAGACGTGCTGCCGCAGGAAAATCCTGCCTAGTAGCCGCTAATAGCGCTTACTAATCACGAGTTTCCAATGTTTCGCGCTCTAGCTTCAACCGTTTTTCCAGGTTTTGAATCTCATCGCGTCGGGCAGCCGTTTCCAGTGCTCTTCGGCGTACTTCCTGAGTCTGCAGCGTCAGCGACTGTCGCCACTGCTCGGCTCGTTCTACCTCTTCTTTCATACTTTTGGGCGTCAGGCCCGACGCCAAATATTCAGAGACAAAGTCAACCACCCATTCAGTTGCATCTTTGACAGCCGCTACGCTCTCCTCATTACTCAGCTCTAGCAGCACCAAGACCTGCTCATTGAAGGGGATCTCCCGCGTGGTGGCAACTAGCTTGGGCGGCGTAATCGGTTCCCAGGTACATTCAGCCGTATTTACAGCCAATAGCTGGAGCTGGGTACTGCCCAATGAAGACTTGGCGTAAACCTTTGCTAGATATTGCATAGGTATAGAGATATTTAAAGAGGCATGAGAGATGCGCGAAGTAGCGAAAACCCTGAGACAGTCGCTTGTTTATCAAGATACCTTGCCTAGCACAAGAAACCTATAAATGGTTCGCTTGCTCCTTGACTCTTTAAACTTCGGTTTAAGTAGCTTGGCCAGACGCCAAAATTGCCCAGCCCATCTCTCTATGGCACTTGATCTCGGTGCTTAGTAGCACCGGGCATGTCTACCGTCCTAAAAGCAAACCGTCCTAGAATCAAACCGTCCTAGAAGCAAACTGTCTCAGAAGCAGATAGCACCCGACCGCCTAATTTTATTATCCCTCAAAAACCACGAATCACCTGAGCCAATCCCCCAAGAGCTTCGTCTCGCCGTTAGAAAAATTGCCTTAGATGCCTTGAGTTGCAACCCAAAGAGAACTCTATGGTCAGTGAGAAATGTGATGAGACGCTGTTAAAAGCCTGCCGTCTCTAAAAAATATTGTAAAAATACTACCTCTGAAGTGACCACCCTGTTATCGGTAGTATTGATGCTTCCTGAAGGTGGCGAACCTATTTTGAGGTTTGCTCGTCTAAGGGAACAGACGACCGAGGATGCTCAGGCTTAACAAGATCGCTTTTACCAGCTGCTTTTGCTTACCTTTGCTGTAGACAGTTCGAACTGCCTACGGTACAGGTTGCCATACAAAGACTATGAAGCTTATCAAGGTGCTGCTGCAGCTACGTTTCCGCAGTCTTTAGTGTTTTCTACTGCGATCGCCTGAAGCGTCACTTCTAATTTCTTTCAAGTACCGCAACAGTTTTACGCATATCATGACATCTAATTTAAACCTCGATTTGCAAGCTTCGGCTTTGCAACCTTTAGCGGCGGCCAGAGCCAGCCAACCTGCCCATGCCGCCGCCGGCAGATCCTACCAGCCGGATCTCGCTATTAAGCCGGGTTACACGCCTAGCTCAGAAAATGTTTGGCAGCTCACACCGCCATCGTCTGCCCCTGTGCAACAGCACTCTAATGGGGACAGCCTTGCAGCCGACGAAAAATTTAATCTCCTCAGCGCCTATCTTGACGACGAAGTTTCTGAGCAAGAGCGCTGTCTGGTAGAGCAGTGGCTATCGTCCGATGCGCAGATACAGCAGCAGTATCAAGCGCAAAATAAAATCCGACGGGCGCTGCGTGCCGGTCGGCGCTCATCGCCTATTGGGAATAGACAGTAGGCAGTAGACACCTGAGTGCAGGCTATCATTCCGATTTTTCGATGGCCTGACGAATCTTATTGAGATCGATATAGCGGTCAGTGACGTTACGCAGTTCGCGGGCGATCATGCCTTCTGTTGAGACCACGGTGATGTGGGTATTTTTCGAGCGCAGCAGCTCAATGGCGCGCTCGAAATCACCGTCGCCACTCAGCAAAACCACCCGGTCATACTGCTCAACCGTGTTAAACATGTCTACAACGATTTCAATATCCAAATTGGCTTTTTGAGAATAGCGGCCTGAGGTGTCGTCGTAATATTCTTTAAGCACCTTAGTGCGCACGGTGTAGCCCAGGCTGATCAGCGCATCTCGAAATCCGCGCTGATCCTGCGGATCTTTTAGACCGGTGTACCAAAAGGCATTGACTAAAGATAGCCCGTCTGTCTCGCTAACAAAATGTTCTAGTACCCGCTTAGGATCAAAAAACCAGCCGTTTTTCTGCTGGGCATAAAACATGTTATTGCCATCTACAAAAATAGAAATTCGATTTAGTGGAGTTGAGACCATAGCAGTTAAATAAGATAGTAAGATACGTGCTTGATTAAAGGGGTAACCCCCAATCTGATAAGGAAACTATCGGGGCTTATTGAATTGCCCTAAGTCCGGTTTAGTTGAAGACCCGGCATTGAAGCTAGCGCGATCGCTCGCCTGCTACTCGCTAAGAACAATCGCCCGTCCCAAAGTCTTAGCGATTGGCGCTTGTCTGTGGAATGAGGACTTTGGAGCGAGACCGGTTTGCAATCGGGCTCAGGGCAACTGATATGCCGGCAGCCATAGCCAAATATTAGGGCCAAATATTAGGGCCAAATATTAGGGCCAAATATTAGGGCCAAATATTAGGGGGGCGTTTAAAGGATTATCTGTAAATAAAATGTGCTGGCGAAGTAAGGATACAGGTAGATCAAGGTAGAAGCAATGATTAGAATTAAGCGGTATAAATCATTTGTATACTTGAATATTATAGGCTCTTTTTTAGAAGCAGGTACGTTTTGATACCGACCTTCCGCTCATGCCCGGTGATCGCAGCGTGAAACTTTTAGTGGCACAACGCTTTTGGGGTAACGGCGCTTGGCTGTAGAAGATGATAGTTGGCAGACAAAACCCTGATATAGACATGTCCAAACCTGCTCAATTGCGATCCACCTATCCGCCCTCTGCCAATGAGGCGACAGCAGCGCTCAATGCCAAAGATCGCTTAATGGCCTGGCCGCATCAGGCCATTTCTAAGCACTGGCGATTTACGCTATCTGCGGCTTGCACGGCGATCGCCGCTGGCGCAGTGGGTCTTAATCTAGGCATTGTCAATCTTTGGGAGCGGCAGATACAGGGTTTATTTTTTGAGCTTAGAGGCCCGGTAGACCCTCCAGCAGACATCGTAATTTTGGCGATTGACCAAGATTCGCTCTCTCAAGGGCAGTACTACTCAGAAGACCCGGCGCGGTATGCTGCGCTACAGCCGATTGAGTCTTGGCCATGGCAAAGGCAAGCCTACGCTCAGGTGATTACCCGATTGATGGATGCTGGTGCTAAAGCAGTGGCTCTAGACGTGCTGTTTACCGGCCCGAGTACCTACGGCCAGGCCGATGATGATGCCTTTACGGATGTGTTGAAGCGATACGGCGATCGCATCGTCCTCGCCGCTAACTATGACAACATCGATATCCGACAGGGCAATTTGTATCAGCCTTTTCTGCCACTCAGCCAGTTTCGCGACGCTGGGGCCGAAGTGGGTACTATCAATTTTCGTAAAGAGAACAACGGCCAAATTCACCGCCTGGGTCAAGAGTTTCTAGCTGAGCTGGAAATCACTGACCCCGATGTGTTTCAAGATTGGGCTGAGGCCGGTGAGTCCCGGCCTTTGAGCTTTGCCCAAGCGACTCTGCAAGCGGCTAGAGAGAGCTATCCTACTGACCGTCAGGAAAACATCTTTTTTTACGGCCCTGGTGGCACATTTGAGCAAACGCCATTTTGGTACGTGCTAGATGATGACCCCTGGCGAAATCAGCTCGGTTCAGGCAGCTTCTTCGAAGGCAAAATCGTCATCATTGGGACGACCGCAGCTGTGCATCAGGACTTTCATAAAACGCCTTTTTCTGAGAGCCTGCTTTATCCGCAGCCGATGGCGGGAGTAGAAGTGCTCGCCAATACGGTCGCGACCTTAAAACAAGATCGATCGCCTGTCCGATTGATTCGGCAGCCAGCTTTAAACGCGCTGGTTGTCTTAGCTTTAGGGCTGACAGTCGCCGCGCTCATGAACCGCACGCAAAGACCATTGAGACGAGTTCTCATTGCCGGAGGCGCACTCAGCCTGTGGACAGCGATTGGCTATAGCGCATTTGTAGCAGCAGGCAGCATTTTGACTGCCGGCACGCCGATGATTATGATCGCCGCTATCGGCTTGTTAGATTTTGGCGCTGGGTTTACAGCCGACCGGCTGAAGCGTAAGCGGCTGCGCACGACGCTGGCTCGCTATGCGACCTCACCTCTGGTTCAAGAAATTATCAGTCAGCAAGACGATTTTCAAGATCTGCTGGCGATCAACCGGACAGACCTGATTGGTAGCTTGCTGAGCGATCGCTATCGCATTATAGAAGTCTTAGGCGCAGGCGGCTTTGGTGAAACCTACAGAGCTGAAGACACGCTCCGTCCGGGCAGCCCCGTCTGTGTCGTCAAACAGCTCAAGATCATCAGCGACAATCCTAAGGCCCACCAGCTAGCGCAGCGGCTATTTGAAGCCGAAGCCACCGTGCTTGGAGAGCTAGGCGAACACAGTCAGATTCCTCGTCTGCTGGCCTACTTTGAGTTGCAAGAATGCTTTTATCTCGTTCAAGAAATGGTAGAGGGGAAATTACTGCGCGATCTCTTGTCTCGCCGTCAGCCGCTCTCCCAACGCGCTGTTGTCAGGCTGCTGCGCGACCTGCTGCCCGTCATCAGCTTTGTTCATTCACGCGGCGTTATCCACCGCGACATTAAGCCGTCAAACATCATTCATCGTCAGTCCGACGGCCACTATGTCCTTATTGATTTTGGCGCGGTCAAAACCATTTCAAACAAGCTAGCGGATGCTGGCGCACAGGTGACATCGACCGTGGGTATTGGCACTCAAGGGTACATGCCTAGCGAGCAATCTGCGGGTATGCCGACTGTTCGCAGCGATATTTACGCCCTGGGCGTTACCGCCATCGAATCTTTGACCGGTAAATCACCCCATGCGTTCAAGCGGAGTGAAAACGGCGAGATTATCTGGTCTCACACAGTCAAAGATATTTCGCCAGCGCTCTGTAGCATTATCAACAAAATGGTGCGCTACGACTTTAATCAGCGTTACGACTCAGTGCAGAGTGTACTGCATGACCTTGAGCAGCTTGACTATGAGCAGTTAACCGATGACCTGACTGTCACCGCTCCAGAGTTTTGGCCTGATCCCGAGGCAACCCACAATCAGGGCACGCGCCCCGGCGTAATTGATACCAATTCGGAGCTAGAAGAGACACAAATCTGGCCTACTGACTGGCCAAACAAAGCAGAGGAATCTGCAGAACCTGATTCTAGCCCAGAGGCTAGCAGTGACTAGGGCGGTAGCCAGGGCAATCGGCTCTAAGCTTATAGGGCCAAGCCTTAGGGGGCTCCGTTAAGCCTACTGCTGCCAGTCTTCCGGCTGGTTACAGCAACAAACCCGATGGGCCACCCTCAGCGGGAGCTGGCTCGACGACTTCAGGTGGTGTCGTCTCTTCAGGCATAACAGGCGGGGCCATCTCTTCAGGCATAACAGGCGGAGCCATCTCTTCAGAGATAATAGGGGCTGCCGATTCATCGATGAGCAGCTCATCGGTAATTGGCGCTACCTCTGTTGGCGATACTGGGGCGATAAAACCTTCGTCAGCCGGAGGCTCGACAACAATAGCCTCGCTAGGCGGGGGCACTACGACAGCTGTATTAGGAGGCGGAACTACTACGGAGCCCTCAGGGGCTGTGTCTTCGACAGGAATAATCACTTCCATATCTACAATCGGAGTGTCAGTACCAGCGCCAACACCGCCGTCCGTACCGCCGGCACCATCACCAGCGCCGCCGCTGCTGCCGGCACCATGACCAGCGCCGCCGCTGCTGCCGTTAGCACCGCCTGTTGTCCCTGAACCGACTGCACCACTATCCACGTTGCCGGTTTCTCCCTCTCCTTGTGATGGATTGTCTTCAGTCTCAGTTCCGTCAGGAGGCGCTGTTAGTGCAGAAGGCCGTAGCGGATCGATGGAATTAGTTGGCTCATCACCTGAACCCGAAGCAGTCGCATCCGAATCGCCACCGCCAGCGCCGGTAGATTGCCGAGACGGCGTAGCTGGAACATCGTTAGAGGGCCGAAACTTCTCTGTCTCAGTCGGTCTTACAGCCGCTGGTGTTTCACTTTCCTCTCCTTCTGAGTCTTCTGGTGATACCGTCGGCGTCAGTGAGTTGTTTCTACCGGTTGCCGGCTGTCTCTCTGCCGCTGAGCCGCTCAAGTAAGACTCAGCAGGAGAGCCCTGAAACTCGGGAACACTGATTTCCTCCTCGACGCCATCGATTTCATCGGGCTGGTCAAGTTCAGGAACATTTTCAGCGGCAGCTTCTACATCACCACTCTCTACCTGACTGTCTACCTGAATGCCCGTAGCTGGCGCAGGCGCAGCTGTCACAGGCGGGGTGGCTGATTCATCCGGCGCAGGCCGACGAAAAGAGTCAGGATTCTCAATGACGCCTTCGCCATTGAGTGGTTTTTGACCGGCGATCGCCTCTCTAATTTCCTGGCGCACCGCATCTAGTGCGTCAGATCCGGTTGAAGGAGAGTCAGTCAGATAGTTAAACCCTTCTGCTAGGCCGCTGCTCTGCCAGAAAAGCGCCCCGTCAAACTGGTAGATCTGAGTGATTTGCCCGCCCTCAATCACCCCAATTTCGTTAGCGCGAAGAGCCTGCTGCTCAGTTCCATCCCGATTGAATAAAACCATTGGGCCATCGGGATTATTAGTCAGTGCGCCTACGATCGTGGTGTCCGTCTCAGGAATGTAACGGACAAACAGCGCGGACCCCTGAATCCCAGTGACAGCGTTGGGTGTTTGAATAGTGCTACGGCCTCTGCCCGGTGGAATTAGCAGCAGCACGGTGCCATTATTTAGCTGAAAATTACGAGTATCAGGTGTAAAGCGAAAGGTCGCCCGCTCACCAATTCGCGCGAGCGAACCGTCATTGAAGCGTAGCTCAGCCCGAGACGACCGGGCGGTTCTCAGTGCGTCTCCAATTCCCAATACATCGTTAATGCTAGCGCGGCGCGCGTCTGCGGCGCGGGGGACTAGCTGCACCCGATTGCTCAAGAAATCTATCCGCGCCCAAGATAAGACCTCTTGGGCACTTGCTGAGCGAGGCAGCAGGAGAACGCCTACTAAACCAAATACGGCCGACAGCGCTCGTAGAGAGCGTGTTCGTTTGGAATGATACCCGTTCATAAGTCCCGTACGTAAAAAAGTTTAGCTAGAGAGGTGTACTTATCAGATAGGATAACTGCACCTTAAGAATTAACGTCTGACTAGCGTTAGATAAGTGTGTTCTGTATTCTCAGGCTGATCTGCCTAATTTTGCCGGATTTCCCCTGATTGCAGAGAGCAGATGCGAAGATAGCTGGAGCGATACACCGTGACATACCGGTCTATGCGACTGTTCTCTGCCATATTTTAGCCTTTCACAACGGCAATAAAAACAAAACTGACAAATTGAGGCCGGTAATTAAAGCGGGCATGAAGCAAGCCAAAACCAGCGGTAATAGCCTAGTCTGGTGTTGGCTTACTCATATTTACTTAACTTCAAGGCTTCGTCTAAGGCTTCGTTGTCAAGCCTCTCACTATTCCAGTGAAAACAGCGCTCAGTATAAGACGCCAAAAGCGGCTCAAAAGGGCTAATTTCAGTACGGCATGCAGCAGTACTCCATTGACTCAGTACTCCATTGACTAGCTTGTTAGAGCGATCAGGGTGCCTGGCAACCCGGCTACCTGGCCGTCCCCTAGATTGGCGTTGAGACGACTTGATATAGATAGCATTGGCCCATGTGGTTTTTCATGTTCCTGCCTCCAACCAAAGAAACAGCGCTGCTGCTATCCACACAGTCAGCTCTACTCACACTGCCACCTGCCTCTGTTTGGCGACGGTTGCTCCCATTAGGGCTAGGGCTCAGCGGTCTCTTTCATGCTTTTAGCGCTCCTGCCCTGGCGAACCCAACGTCTGCAAATCCGCCGTCTGCAGGGGCGTTCAGCGACGCTCATTTGCCCAGATTTGACCGCAGTCCGGCTGCTCTAGAAGAAGCTAGGTCGGGCCGCGCTACCATAGCGGGCCAAAGCCATCCCTCCTTACTGATGCTCTGCGACTTTCAGAGCTGTTTGTCAGCACTCGATCTTCATAATCAAGAGCCGGTCGCAGCGCCTGCCTTAGTTGCCGCTGAGCCAGGTACAGCGCTGAACAGTCGTTTTGATACGAACGCGCCTGGCTACTACTCTGGCTACTACTCTAAGGGCAGTCTAAATAACGAGGCCACTGCAGCCGATTTTGGCTTGCTCTATAGTGCTGCCGATATGGCTTTTGCTCATCTAGAGCAGCCAGTGGTGATCAGCGCATCGGCTGCAGATAACTCAGATGAGGTTATTTCTGGCAGAACTCAAGCAAAGACTGGAAAAGACCTGATAGAAGCTCAAGCGACGGTTGACAGTGAAATACCGGATTTGCTTTCTGAGGTACTCGCCCAAGCTGACATAGAGCAAAGCAGCGGTGAGAAGCTAGATGAGGAACTCGGTATCTTACGAGTTCGCCCGCTGCGATCGCGCGCTAACGAAGAGCTTGGCATTCTCCGCCTGCTGCAAACGGCCCAGGCCACACCGCCATCGCCACCGCCGCCGCCCAGACAGCCAACGGTTTTTCTCACGGGTCGCCTGGGTCTGTTCGACTCTGAGAATGCCTTCCGCTCTAATCCCAGACTAGATGAGCAGATTTACCAGTCGGGGCTGTCGCTGTATTTCTTTCCTAAGCTGTCGAGCAATACTAATTTGTATGCGATCGCCGAAACCAACCTGGCCCGCTACGAAAACTTTGACAGCGTTAATTACAACGAGTTAGAGCTACAGCTAGGTATACGCCAGCGTCTGCTACCGCGCACTTTTGCCCAAATCGGCTGGCGAAACCAGCGGCTCTACTCTCCCGGATTTGGAGACAAACTCTTCAGCGTCAACGCCATCGATACGCTGATTAGTCACCGCAGCATCCTAAATTCAAGAATGTGGCTAGACAGTTTTTATCAGGTTCGACTAGGATTTGCCAACCCTGATTCAGCCAGCCGCTTTCGTCAAACCCTGACCCTGTCGCTCAACTATGGCATCAGCCGCAGCCTACGCACTGGCCTGCTCTATCAGCTAGATTTTGACGACTACACTCAGGTATCTCGATTCGATACCTATCAGCAGGTGCTGGGCATCGTTAGCTACGGCATCACGCCCGAGAGCCGCATTAGTGTGTTCGGCGGCACCCGGTTTGGTCGCTCGTCCAGTCCGGGTGTCAGTTTAGACGACACCTTTTACGGCGCAGGGCTCAATGTCAGCGTGCCGCTCTTCTAGAGACGACCGACTTTGGTAGCACCGGACTGTTTTACCGCAGCCGATAGCTTTTCGAGCATAGTAGCCGTCGTGTCAATGTCTACACAGGCATCGGTAATGCTCTGGCCGTATACCAAGTCACCTAGCTGCTTAGGAATGGGCTGCTTCCCAGCTACCAGATGGCTCTCAATCATAATGCCCATCAGGTGTTGCGACCCGCCAGCGATCTGCTCAGCAATGTTTTCGGCTACCGCCACCTGACGGCTGTGGTCTTTGTTGGCATTCGCGTGGCTACAGTCCACCATGATCCGAGGATTGAGATTTTCAGCCGCCAGCACTTTAGCAGCGCTCTCGACGTGTGCAGCCTCATAGTTTGGCCCCTGCTTACCGCCTCGCAGCACCAAGTGACCGTCAGCATTACCCGTTGTAGAAACGATGCTGGCGTGACCGCTGGTATTAATCCCTAAGAAATGGTGAGGCTGACTAGCGGCCAGCATGGCATTAGTCGCAGCCTGCAGGTTGCCATTGGTATTGTTTTTGAAGCCTATCGGCATCGACAGCCCTGAAGCCATCTCCCGGTGGGTCTGACTTTCAGTCGTGCGAGCGCCAATGGCCGTCCAGGCGATGACATCGGCAATGTACTGAGGCGTAATCGGATCGAGCAGCTCAGTTGCCGCTGGCAGACCTAATTCAGCTAAGTCGAGCAGTAGCTTACGGGCTAGCTGTAGCCCTTCGTTAATGTCATAGCTACCGTCCAGATGAGGATCGTTGATCAATCCTTTCCAGCCAATGCTAGTACGAGGTTTCTCAAAATACACCCGCATCACCACCTCGATCTGGTCGGCAAATCGCTCTCTTAGCTTGACTAGCTGCTTAGCGTATTCGTAAGCAGCCTTCACATCATGCACAGAGCAAGGGCCGACGATCACCAGCAAGCGGCGATCTTCGTTGTGCATAATATTGCGAATGTGATCGCGCGTCTGCGCTACAAGAGCAGCGGCAGTTTCGGTGAGAGGCAACCTTTCGAGGATCTGATTAGGAGCAAGCAAGGGGCGGTTTTCGACCACGTGAAGGTCTTGAGTCTTATACATAGCTATAGCTGAGGTGTCTACCAATACAGATGAAGACCTCATCATTGTGACAGGTCACTGGCTAAATGTGGAACAGGGGTATCCAGATTCTGATAGATAAATTTAGAGTGTGCCCCTTTGGTCAGGGTATAGCCCTCCATATCATCTTTTATTAAGACTAGACGCTAAAAACCCTGCGCTTCTAGCTTAGCGATAAAGTCTGCCGGGGTGAGACCCTGCTCCAAATACTGCGGTGACTGCGGCTGATAGGGACTTTTCATCCGGTCAATCTGCTGAATAACCGCATCTGCGGGTAGGGCCGGCACTTCTGGATCGAACGCGGTGGGGCGTACCAGAGAACTGGAAAATCCTCTAAAGACAATCACCTGATCGGCTTCGCCCTCAATTTGAGCATGTACCAACAGCACTTCTTCAGGATGCTTGATCGTGTAGTTTTCTAGCCGAGTGGCCAATATTGCCGAATCGCTCATCGTCACTTAACGTCTATGCTCAAATCTATCTGCTTAAACCTATCTGCTTAAACCTACTGATGAAGCGCTGAGCGGCCTCGGCGACCTAGCTTAACAAATAAGAAGTAGCCGAGATAAGCGGCATAGATCACCAGGCCCACAATTCCCCAAAAGCCCAAAAAGCCTCTGGTGAGACCGGCATGGAAATAGTCTTTAAACATCAGCGAAGGCTCTAACCAGGGCTGACAAGCATCGCTATTAAAGAGAACGCTCGAAAAAGCGCAGCGGATAAACAGTAGCTGCACGATTACGCCTACAGCGCAGTAGACACTGATTGCCCAGCGCCAGGCATTAAAGCCTAGATTGAGCGATCGCTTGGGCTGCTCTCTAATCTCTTCATTGAGATCTACCCAAAACCATAGCCCTATCGGAATCAGTACTTTAGCCAAAAGAGCGGTGATAAAGCCGATGGGCAACCCACCAATCAGCAAGTAGACAGTGATCGCTAGTAAGCTCGCAACCCGCCAGTAAATCGTCAGCAGCAGACTGATCGGCTCAGACTTTTGCATCCATGACCAGACCAGCAGCGTCAGCGGAATAAACACGGCAAACAGCAGCGCCAGTCGGTAGTCTGTCCAAACCAGGGGACGCACCGCTAATGAATCTATTAGCACGTAGCACCGAAAGATAAATGAGCATTCATTAATGTAGCACCTACCGCGCGATGTAGAGCCATTTTGTCAAGCCCGAAGAGCCGCTTCGCTAACTGACAAGGTCGATGCGAGAAGGTGGCCAAACGCTAAGTCGGGGAAGAACCATGCCCTTTCAGGCAGCTCCCTCCCCATACTGATTGAGATAGTGCCTTGAACCAGTCTTGATAATGACCTGATTACGAGCCTATCTATATTTGTAGCGCGGCCTTCCTAGGGTCTATCCCTACGGCGGAGCCTATCTCTACGGCCTAGTTGTCGTAGACCCGGCACTCATCCGCTTCGGGATTATCGTCGCAGTACTTGTCAAAAGAAGACTTCACAGACGTTTTCTCGCGCTGATGAGAAGCTTCGGCCTGAAGTTCTTCAACGGCGTCCCAAGCAGCAGCGCAAGTATCGGAGTTGCTGCCATCGGTGGAGCAAGCTTCGCGGGCCGCTTCGATTTCGCTCTGAATTTTTTCTTTGATATCGCTCATAGCAAACCGTAATTAAGTAAATTGTGATGAGGTATGATTCTCCCTCATTCTAGCCTGGATAAAAGTCAAACTGCCGTATCATAGATGTCAGTTTGACAGCTGCTTAGAATAGAGGAGCCACAAGGGGCATTGGCAAAAGGCTTCAACTGAGCAGGCAGCAGAAAGCAAGCGCGATCGCTCTGCCTCAGGTGCTTAACGTTTCTAGCCATTCAAGCTTAAGCTTATTGCTGTCAATAGTATGCCAGAGCGCCCTAGAAAAATGCTCTACCCGTAGAATTGTCTTAAGGAATCTCCAAGTTATAAGGCAGGACAAGTTATGAAGTGGGCTAGCGCAATTTCGACCAGGGCCTCGCTAGAAACTGCGGTCAAAGAGGTGGCTCAGCAGGCTACGGAGCAGCTCGGAAAAGCGCCCGATCTGGCTTTGGTCTTTGTCTCGACGGCGTTTGCCAGTGAGTATGCGCGGCTGCTGCCTTTGCTCAAAGAAGAGCTGCCGACTGCCCGGATTGTCGGCTGTAGCGGTAGCGGGGTGATTGGCATGGCGGACGGCTTCCCAGAGGAAGTCGAGAAAGGGCCAGCGCTCAGTTTGACCCTGGCCTACTTACCCAATGTAGAGATTCAGAGCTTTCACTTCACCGAGCTTGACCTGCCTGATCTTGACAGTCCGCCCGCTCAGTGGAGCGATCTGATTGGGGTAGCTCCTGAACGCAATCCGAGCTTTATCTTGATGGCTGACCCTTTTTCGTCAGGCACCAGTGAGCTGCTTCAAGGGATGGATTTTGCCTATCCGGGGGCGGCGAAAGTGGGCGGGCTCGCTGGGGTTGAGAGCTTTAGCCGCAGCAGTGGCTTGTTTTGTGATGGCAGCCTGCATCGGGAGGGTATTGTCGGGGTAGCGCTGTCCGGTGAGATTGTGTTGGAATCGATTGTGGCGCAGGGCTGTCGGCCGATTGGCGATCTGTACCGGGTGAGTGAGGGCGATCGCAACATCATGCTGAAGCTATCGCCAGATGAGCTAGCGGACAACGGCCCCTCGCAAACGCCTTTAGAAGTGCTGCAAGATATTTTTCAGGGACTGGATGAAGCTGACCGCGAACTGGCTCAAAGCGCGCTGTTTATTGGCGTTGCCCAGAGCGGCTTTAAGCCCAGCCTGACCCAGCGAGATTTTTTGATCCGCAACCTGGTAGGGGTAGATCCGCGCAATGGGGCGATCGCCGTAGCCGACAAAATTCGCCCAGGCATGCGCATTCAGTTTCATATGCGCGACGCTCAGACTTCTGCTGAAGACCTAGAGAATAGGCTGCGCCGCTACCGGGTAGAGCGCTTAGAAGACAAGCTAGACAGTCAGGGGTCTTCGCCGATGGGGGCGCTGCTGTTTGCCTGTACGGGTCGGGGGCAAGGGCTCTATGACGAACCAAACTTTGACTCAGACCTGTTTGAAAAGTACCTGGGGCCTTTGCCGATTGGCGGCTTCTTTTGTAATGGTGAAATTGGGCAGGTCGGGGCGACTACTTTTTTGCACGGATTTACGTCGGTGTTTGGCATCTGCTGTCAGCCGGGTGACTAGGCGATCTCCTCAAGCCAACTGCTTTAACCCAACTACAGATTTTCTCTATTGTGCGGCTCTTTCAGACGTTCCCATCCTGGCCCAGTGGGAATGATACCGCCCGGATTCAGCGGAAATAGATTGCCGTAATAGTCGCGCTTGACAGCATCGATGTCGCAGGTATCGGCAATGCCTGGAAGCTGGTAGAGGTCGCGCAGGTAGCCGCTGAGGTGGGGGTAGTCGGCTATGCGGCGGCGATCGCACTTAAAAATGCCGTGATAGGCCACATCAAACCGGATCAGCGTGGTAAACAGACGTACATCAGCCAGGGTCAAATCGCGACCGCATAGATACCGCTGATTGGCCAAAGCGTCATCTAGCTGATCGAGGGTGGCAAACAGCTTACCTACGGCCTGATCGTAAGCCGGTTGAGTTTGGGCAAAGCCGCAGCGATACACCCCATTGTTGACAGTCGCATAGATTCTGTCATTGAGCTGGTCGATCTGAGGGCGCAGCGCCTCTGGGTAGAGATCTGGCCCCGTCGCCAGGTGATCAAACTCGCTGTTGAGCAGCTCAATAATTTCGGCGCTTTCGTTATTGACAATGGTCTGAGTCTGGCTGTCCCAGAGTACCGGCACCGTTGCTCGGCCCTTGTAGCCAGGGTGACAGTGGCTGTAGAAGTCGGGCAGCGATCGGCAGTCCGCAGGAATTTCTGACTGATGACCCTCAAACAGCCATCGGCCCTCGTTCGTCGAAGGGTAGACCGTCGTCACCCCTACCGCATCTTCTAGCCCTTTGAGTACTCGCGTTACCAATGTTCGGTGAGCCCAGGGGCAGCTCATGCCCACAATCAGCCGATAACGGTCAGGCTCTGCGCTAATTTCTCTTCCCCGAAATTCGCTTTGGGGCCGCACATAGGCTCCTGACTGACTGCGAGGAGCCATTTGCGACATCATGGTGTGCCACAGCGTATTCCACACAAATTTGCCAGTGCGAACAATCAGGCCAGGGGGCAGGGTAGCGCGTTTGGTAGGCATAGAAAACCGGGGGCAAAAAGGCCGAGCAAAAGTAGGGCCATAAAAAAGCCCACAGCCTAAATGTTAGACCGTGGGTGCTACGGTTGTGCGTAGGCTCGTCGCTCAGGGGCACTTACTGGCTAGCAGCGTTTTGACCGTACCCAGCAGCTCACCCGGGCGAAAGGGCTTAATTACGTAGGCATCAGCCCCTTGCTTAATGCCCCAATAGCGGTCAAATTCTTCGCCCTTAGATGAGCACAGCACCACCAGCACGTCTTGAGTTTCGGCGTTATTTTTTACCCAGCGGCACAGCTCATAGCCGTTCATATTGGGCATCACCACATCAAGCACGACCAGGTCGGGCGGATTGGCGGCAATGAGGGCTTTAGCTTCTTGACCATCTTGAGCCACTGAAATAGTCAGGCCCGTTTTATTCAAAAGACTGGCGATCATCTCTCGAAGCATGGGGCTATCATCTACGACGAGTACTGTGCTCATAATTTCGGTCGATTCAACGGCTGGGCAGCTACGCGGCATGCTTAATAGAATGCCCTGAGCCTGTTTAAGGAATCGGAACTTATAGTAAAGATAAAAATAAGCCCAACGTTTTAAGCATTCCCCTCTATGGCTTTGAGAACGGCTTTAGGCTGCAATTTATCTTTAAACCAGACGAGCGTTGCGGGCGTGTTTCGGGTGTCGACGCCTGCTTTTTCTAGGTTCAGGCGCTCTGAGATCGCTAAAATCAAGTTTTCGTGACTTGCCTGTCGTACTTGATAAAACTTTTTACGCAGGTATTCGGGTCGCCAGTAGCCAACAATTTCTAGCAGATAAGTGCGACCGTCTGGGTGCACCAGGCGAAAGTCTGGAATCATGACGCTACCAGGAATCGGCACCAGATCGACTTCGCGCTCTAGCTGCCATTCGGTTTTAGTCTTCGCCCATTTTTCGGCAAATGCCTGCTCTAGCATACTGTCGTAGGGTTTGCCCGGCGGATAGTGGCTGACCAAATCGCACGTATCGCCCAGGCTAAAATGCTTTTCTTGGGCGGTTTTGGTATAGGGATTTTTCCACTGTAGGGTGGCGGTGAGCTGCCAGCGGGTGACGTGCAAAATGGCGGGGACTAGCTTGGCAATATCGACGCCGTAGCGAGTGCTAGCTTTAAACAAGCTGGCCGGGCCATCGATGGTGACGGTAAAGCCCTGGTCGGCTTCGCCCTCAATGTAGGTCATCAGGCGGAACAGCTTCAGGTAGCGGAACATCAGCTTATATTCGCCCGGATCGTTGCGGTGCAGATTGAGGACGACGTGGCTAGCTTTGTAAAAAATGCCCTGCACCTGAGAGAGGTTGTAGCGATGCAGCAGCGCTTCTGGAGTGGGCGCATCGAAGCTGGTGAGAATGCGGTTTTCTTTGAGATCGGCGTAGAGCCCTTGTTGGATGTGAACGGGCTCTACCTCGCGGTCGAGTTCTTGGGTGAGCTGAGCGGCCAGGGTGGCACGGTGACGCTGGGCAGCGGTCGGGCTGGGAATGGCGGTGGCGGCGAGGGTGAAGATGCGATCGCGCAATAACTCAGGCTCCAAAGGGCTGACAATTTCAAAATTGCCGAAGCTATTGCGCAAAATATGGGCGAGTCCGCGCTTCACCCGATAGTCGGTGTCTTCACCTTCGAGCGCCTGCAACTGCCGATCAAGATTGCCTTGAGTTTGACCGACAGCGTTCTGAAAAATATCAATCAGCGTTTGAGCAGCGGATAGATTTTGAGGCTTAATTGCCAGCTTTTTAGGCACCAGCGAGTCGCCGCTGTATTTGTGAATCAGCAGGGGTGAAGGTAGCGTGGCCAGTTCCTCCGAATAGCGTGCGTGGGCCAGGTTCTCTTCTCTATAATAAAGAGGAATAAACTTAGAATTTGTCTATTTCCCTTTGATCCAAGCTGAAACTCTAAATCTGCTGGAATGGCCCCGGCTGTGCCGTCATTTGGCGACCTTTACTGCAACTAATATCGGCACCGTCGCCGCTCAACAGCTTCAATTACCGACCCGCCGCGCTGAAAGTGAGGCGTTGCTAGCCCAAACGGTAGAAGCAGCCCAGTTGGAATCTACCGTGGGCGGACTTCAGTTTGGCGGCATTCGCGATATTGGCGTGGCGCTAGAGCGGGCGCAGGTGCAGGGCATCCTTTCAGGTGATGAACTGCTCGATATTGCCACCACGCTAGCGGGGGCTCGCCGCCTGCGCAGGCAAATTGATGCAAACGAGGATTTGCCAGTCCTTCAGGTGCTCGTGGCGGATCTACGGACGTTTCCAGAGCTAGAGCAGGAAATTCACCGCTGTATTGATGATCGCGGTCAGGTGGCAGATCGGGCGAGTGACCGGCTAGCGGGCGTACGTCGGCAGCTTAAAGTGGTGCGCGATCGCATTTATTCAAAACTGCAGCAGATTATTCAGCGGCAGAGCGGGGCCGTGCAGGAGACTTTGATTACGCAAAGGAGCGATCGCTTCGTCATCCCGGTCAAAGCAGCTCAAAAAGACGCTATTCCAGGCATTGTTCACGACGTTTCGACCAGTGGAGCCACCCTGTACGTGGAGCCGCACAGCGTAGTAGACAATGGCAACAAGCGCCGTGCCCTGCGCAAAGAAGAAGAAATTGAAGAAGAAGCCATTCGCCAAAAGCTCACCTACCAGGTAGCAGAAGTGCTGCCTGAGCTGGAGCATTTGGTGATCACAGTCGTCAAGCTAGACCTGGCAACGGCGCGGGCTCGCTATGGCCTGTGGATGGCGGGCAATGCCCCGCGATTTGTCGACGACGAGCAGATTACGCTGCGTCAACTCAAGCATCCGCTGCTGCTGTGGCAGCAAAAAAAAGAACAGGGGGCGGCAGTCGTCCCTACTGACTTAGTGATGCGGCCCGATCTGCGGGTGGTGGCGATTACTGGCCCCAATACGGGCGGCAAAACGGTCGCGCTAAAAACGCTGGGACTGACTGCGCTGATGGCCAAAGCGGGCATGTTTATTCCGGCCCGCGAGCCCGTAGAGCTACCCTGGTTTGACGCTGTATTGGCCGATATTGGCGATGAGCAGTCGATTGAGCAGAGCCTTTCGACTTTTTCGGGACATGTCAAGCGAATTGGCCGAATTTTAGATGAAATAGAGACAGAAGACGACTTCGCAAACGCGCTGGTATTACTTGATGAAGTCGGGGCGGGCACTGATCCCTCAGAAGGAAGTGCGCTGGCGATCGCCCTGCTCAAATACTTAGCTGACCACGCCCGGCTCACGGTTGCCACCACCCACTATGGCGAACTCAAATCGCTTAAGTATGAAGACGAGCGCTTTGAAAACGCCTCAGTAGAATTTGACGACGTGCAGCTTGCGCCCACCTATCGCCTGCTGTGGGGCATCCCGGGCCGCTCCAATGCGCTCTCCATTGCGCAGCGATTGGGTCTGAGAAAAAGCGTGCTGGAGCAGGCTAGAGCGCGCATGGGCGACGCTAATGAAGATGTCAATCAGGTGATTGAAGGGCTAGAGGCGCAGCGGCGGCGGCAGGAAAAGCGGGCTGAAGAGGCCGAAAAGCTGGTGGCGCAGGCGGAAAAGTTTTACCAGGAGGTAGAAGAGCGGGCTAAACGACTGCGCGATCGCGAGCAAACCATGAAACGTCAGCAGGAGAAAGACGTAGAGACAGCTTTGCTCCATGCCCGCGCTGAGATTGCTAAGGTAATCCGCGACCTGCAGCAGGGCGGCACTGCTAAAGACGCTCAAAAAGCCACTGAAACGCTCGACCAGATCGCCGAAAAACGGCTGCCGACAGGCACCCATCCAGCCAAGGTGAAATCCACTGGTTACCGGCCTAAGGTCAGCGAGCGCGTGCGGCTCCCCAACCTGGGCGGGCAAATTGCTGAAGTGCTCGAAGAAGCCGATGACGACAGCAAAGTAGCTGTGCGCTTTGGCATGATGAAGATGACCGTTGACCTGGCGGATATTGAGTCGCTCAAAGGAGAGAAAGCCGAGCCGATTGAGAAGCCACCGAAAGTTCAAGCGCAGCCCGTAGTTGTGGCGCAGCCCGTAGCGCCAGAGATCAGGACGGAAAGCAATACGGTAGATTTGCGCGGTATGCGGGTGGCAGAGGCAGAGATCGCTTTAGACGCCGCGATCGCCGAAGCCTACGGCCCGCTTTGGCTGATTCACGGTCATGGCACTGGTAAACTGCGGCGCGGCGTGCAGGAATATCTCAAGCAGCATCCGCAAGTTAAAAGCTTTGAAGCGGCAGAACAGGCTGATGGGGGCACAGGCGTCACCATTGCCAAGCTGTCAGCTTGATCCCTGGGCAGTCGCTCGGTAAGCACTCTATGAAATATCCGAAAAGTTTGACTTATCTAGCAACTTAGCTGTTAAGACACCTCGAAATCGATCTACTTTAGTAGTCCTATTCGATATTTTGTGCAGGCCACAGGTTCCTGCGATCGCCATGAAGCTCGCCTCCCGTATCCGTCAGGTCGACCCCTCTATGACCCTGGTAATTTCTGCCAAGGCCAAGGCTATGAAAGCGGACGGGCTAGATGTCTGTAGTTTTAGCGCAGGCGAGCCCGACTTCGATACGCCCGCGCACATCTGCGAAGCTGCTAAAACCGCGCTCGACCAGGGCAAGACTCGCTACGGCCCAGCGGCAGGTGAACCGGCTCTGAGAGAAGCGATCGCCCAAAAGCTGCAGCAAGACAACCAGCTTCCCTTTGGCCCCGAAAATGTGATGGTGACCAACGGCGGCAAACAATCGCTATTTAACCTGATCATGGCGATGATTGAGCCGGGCGACGAGGTGATTATTCCGTCGCCCTACTGGGTGAGCTACCCAGAAATGGTCAAATTGGCGGGGGGCACCCCGGTCATTGTGCCAACCACGGCGGAAACCAGCTACAAAATCACTGCTGAGCAGCTACGCCAGGCGATCACGCCTAACACCCGCCTATTTGTGCTCAATTCACCCTCTAATCCGACGGGCATGGTGTATACCCCCGACGAAATCCGGGCGCTGGCAGCAGTGGTGGTTGAGGCCGATATCTGGGTGGTTTCTGATGAAATTTACGAAAAAATTCTCTACGACGGGGCCGAGCATTTGAGCATTGGTGCGGTCGGGCCAGAGATCTTTAAGCGCACGATTATCAGCAACGGATTTGCCAAAGCCTATGCGATGACCGGCTGGCGGTTAGGCTATTTGGCTGCGCCGGTAGAACTGATCGCAGCGGCCAATATCTTGCAAAGCCACAGTACTTCTAACGTGTGTACATTTGCTCAGTATGGGGCGATCGCTGCCCTCACTGGCCCTACCGACAGCATCGGCACAATGCTACAAGCCTTTGCCAAGCGCCGCCTGGCTATCATGGACATGGTGAATGGCATTGACGGACTGAGCTGCGTCAAGCCGGACGGTGCGTTTTATCTGCTAGTTGATATTTCTCAACTGGGCCTGGGCTCTGCTGAGTTTTGCGAAAAGCTGCTAGATGAAAAGCACGTCGCGATTATCCCGGGTGCAGCCTTTGGCACGGAGGGCACGATTCGTATTTCTTACGCGACTGATCTCGATACGATTGAGCGCGGTATGGATCGACTGGGCGGGTTTGTGCGATCGCGCCAGCGTTGACGGGTCAAATCGCATCAGCGCTAACGGCTTAAACTAGCTGGGCTCGACACCGACTTCTAGCGCATTGTCCAGGCGAGGCATGGCTGTAGCCGCTTCGGCCTGACTGCTGGTTTCTCGCATATTCACAGCCACTAGTGCCTGCCTGAGGGCTTCGGTGCGACTGTCTAGAAAACGCTCGGCGGGGACAGTGTTGAGTAGGCCTAGCTTGGTCAATCGTTTGTAGGTCTGGTCTTTTGCGCCGACGATGTAGACATCGCGACCGCCCTCTACAGCTTCTTGCACAGCGTTTTCAATCGACAGTGAAGTGGTCACGCCCAAATGCGGCACTTCGCTCAGGTCTAAAATCATTGCTTTGCAGTTTTGTACGGCCTCACGCTGACGAGCGATCGCCTTCGCTACCCCAAAAATCATGGGCCCGCTCAAGCTAAAGAGCAAAATTTGATCTTGCCCCTGCTCCAGCAGTGATTTTTCTTCGGGGCTCAGGAAAATCGTGTCGTCATCATCGGTAATCGCAGTCACCCCTTTCTCTGAGCGCAGCTGACTGAGCTTATCAATAGTGAGAATATTCGCCACGAAGATGCCGACGCCAACCGCCACCACCAGATCGACAAAAACAGTGAGAAAAATCACCCCGTACATAATCGCCGCTGACTTGCGCGAAATGTAGTGAGCCCGCTTCAAAAAGCCCCAGTCAATAATGTCAATACCGACTTTGATGATGATGCCTGCTAGCACCGATAGCGGAATGCTTTGCGTCAGACCGCTAGCCCCCAGCACCACAACCAATAAAATTGCCGCTCGAAACAGCCCCGACAGCGCCGTGCGTCCGCCCGCCTTAATATTGACGACGGTGCCCATCGTCGCCCCCGCCCCTGGCAGTCCGCCAAACAGCCCCGAGGCGATGTTGCCAATGCCCTGACCAATCAGCTCCTTATTAGAATCGTGCTCGCTGCGAGTCAGGCTATCGGCTACTACCGAGGTGAGCAGCGCGTCAATACAGCCCAATATGCCCAGCACAATCGAATCGACTAGCATATTCCGCATCTGAGAGCTGCTAAACACCGGCAGATGCAAAGTGGGTATCGCCAGCGGAATTTCTCCAATGCGGCGCATATCGACGCTGCCAAACACGGTTAGCGAGATCACCGTGCCGATTACCATAGCGACTAGCTGCGGCGGCGCAAAGCGTCTTAAGTTTTTGGGAAAGTAGACAATCATCAGTACCGTCAGCAGCGCTAGAACAGCGTCGCTGAGCTGGATGTTAGACAGCAGCCCTGGCAGATTTTGCAGGGTGCCCAAGACGCCGCCTTTAGGACTGATCTGGCCCAGCGCCGGGCCAATTTGTAGAATAATTAAAATGAGGCCGATGCCTGACATAAAGCCAGAGACGACGTTGTAGGGCATCAGCGTGACATATTTGCCCAACTTGAGCATCCCAATGGCGATCTGTAACAGGCCCGCCATCATCACCACGGTAAAGGCCATCGCCATCCCGTTTTCAGGATCGGCTGCGACCAGAGTGGCAATGACGCCGGTAATCACCACGGTCATCGGGCCAGTCGGTTCAGAAATCAGCGTGGGGGTGCCACCAAACAAAGCCGCAAAAAAGCCGACGATAATCGCACCGTAGAGCCCGGCAGTTGGGCCTGCGCCAGAAGCAATCCCAAAAGCTAGCGCCATCGGCAGGGCAATCACCGCCGCTGTGAGGCCACCAAACAAATCACCACGAACGTTTCTAAAGTGAATTCGGTTAGTTATCTTGGGGAGATGTTGCATTGGGTAGAGCAGCCCTAGGCTTCTATCACTGCCTTTAAGTGTCTCACGACTTCCTAAGGTTTAGCGATTTTCACCCTGAAAGGCTACGCCAACGCCCACCCGATAAAGATGTAGCTTTCTATACACAACTTTTTAGAAGTGATTTTTTCTTCTAGAGGGCCAATACCACTCGACCGACGGGCTTAGCAACGCAGGCTAGTACCTGTCCGGTAGCGCGATCGCCCTCACTCAACCCCCTCGGCTCAACGTCGTAGCAGACTTCACCTGCTGCTAGCTGCTGCTTGCAGACCCCGCAACTGCCCATGCGACAGCCGCTGGTGAGCGAGAGGCCGGCTTGTTCAGCGGCGTCTAAGAGGGTGTCGGCTGAGTCGCAGGCGATCGCTTTGCCGGAGGCGGAGAATTCTACAGAGGGTTCATCTGTTGTGGAAGGGGAAACGGGGGAAGGGGAAACGGGGAAAGAAAGAACGGGGAAAGGAAGAACGGGGAAAGAAAGAACGGGAGAAGGGGAGGATTTTAGGCCGCCGAAGCTTTCTTCGAAGTAGTTTGCCATAGGGAAACCGGCGGCGGTGAGAAGGGCTTTGGTGCTGCTCATGAAGCCTGCGGGCCCGCAGGTAAAGGCGGTGCGTTCGGCGAAGTCAGGGCAGATAGCGGTTAGTAGAGCCAGGTTGAGCCGGCCCCGGTAGCCCGACCAGGGAACGGCGGGCGTATTTTTGGTCAGGGTGAAGGCCAGGTTGAAATGAGGGTGCTGGGCGGCAAGCAGCTCTAGTCGCTGACGGAAGATGATGTCGTGCGGGGTGCGGGCAGCGTGAATGAAGGTGATGTCGGTGTTGGCGGCGCGGTCGCTGAGCCACTGGGCGATGGACATCATGGGTGTAATGCCGCTGCCTGCCGAAATTAGCAGCAGCTTGTCAGCGGGATGATCGACACAGTTAAATTGGCCAAATGGTCCTTGTACTTGAAGCGTTTGGCCTACTATCAGGTTGCCGTGCAGCCAGTTAGAGGCTATACCCGGCGGCAGGTCGGGGCTGGCGGCGGCGACTCTTTTTACGGTGATGTCTAGCGTGTGAGGGCGCGACGGACTGGATGAAATGGAGTAAGAGCGCATGACGAAAGCGCTTTTGGCGCTCTCGATTGGTAACTTGAGGGTGACAAATTGGCCGGGTTTGAAGTCAAACAGTTGCTCGGGCTCGGCAACAAAGCGAAACGTTTTGACATCGCACGTCTCTTGAATAATCTGTACGCAGCGGGCGGTGATTTCTCCTGACCAGGTTTGGGGGGCGATCGCACTCTGTAAAGGCGTCAGGGCTTCGACAATCAGTGCAAATTCGCCAATGCGGATCACGTCGTCAGGGACAATCTCATAAGCCTGATTCACCCGGGCCTCTTCGTTGTTTAGCCGGGAGCCATCGGTACTGCCCAAATCGGTGAAAAAACACTGTCCCGATTCAAACAACACGCGTCCATGTACCCGGCTCACGGCTGGCCCTTCTAACACCAGATCGCAATTGGGATGGCGACCGATCAAACATTCAGCCTGCTGAGCTGAACGAGGCGCTATCTCGGCCTCATAAACGTCGTTGTTGTTGTAGTTTATGACTTTTGTTTTTAGCATAGTCTAAGAGATTTCCAGGTTGATTGGTTTGTCTTTTTAAGAAAGGCAAGGGCTGTAGCGTAACAGTCGAAATCAAAGAGAACTAGATCGAAAGAGAGATTGCACAGCCTTCAGCGCTGGCGAATTTGAGTCGATGGCAGGGTTGTCTTACGCAGCGTAGTGTCAGGTGGGCGACGCTTCAAGACGGTTCGAGGCAAAGACTGATGACTATAGGCGGGTGTTTCAGAAACGGCGGTTACCTGGGGCAGAATTTGAGCCAAAATGTCGAGTTCTTCGGGGCTAAGCTGCTCTAATGGCCGGTTGCCCAGCAGTTCAGCTACATTGACCGGTAGCTTTTTCAACTGGCGGCGCAGCTTGTCAGCCAAACTCTCTTTTTGATACTGGCGCTGACTGCGGCCCCAGGTGCGATATAGCCATAGACTGCTGACGATCGCTATTAGCGCCTGAAAGCCAAACTGAGCGGCCACTGGCCAATGATTAATTTCAGGACGACCGCCGTAGATAAAGAAGATGTTGAAAGCCAGAAAGGTACAAACCGAAAACATGCGGTGCAGGCTAAGTTCAGTAGCAGCAAGCGACTGTTTCTTTTTGAGATAGCCCCGATAGTGGCGCTCAAAGCGAGTACATAGCCAGCAGCTAGCAGCGGCAAAAGCAGCCAGGGTTAGCGGCGCAGCAATGAGCTTAGGAATGGCATTCAACGGCCCTAGCACGTAAAACCCAGGATCTATCAGCGCCGCTACCGTCCGCGATTCGTGGCTCCATACGCCCGAAAAGTAGTAGTCAAAGTTGCCCGCATATAGAGCGTAGTAACAGAAATAGCCAATCACCAGTCCTAGATAGCCATACTGCACCAGTCTCCGTCCTGGTTTACGCAATTGCTCCCAGTAGGCCCGCTCTGAGTCAATATCCATACAGGCCGACTTGCAAGAGATACAGGCGCTTTGCTCTTGTTGTTGACTATCGACAGAACGACACATTGACTGAGTCAGGCTGTAGGGTGCCGCCTGATGAGCCTGACTATCTAACAGACCGCGCGGTCCGGTGAAAACAGTTTGCACCATGCCAAACGGGCATACATAGTGACACCAGCTTCTACCGCCGTAAAGCGCCACCACGCCCGCTGCCGACAGCAGCGTTAGGATAAAAAACACGCCGACAGCAGATCTTACCGAATTTATCAGCAAAATTCGCGCGGTGATCCCTAGAAAAAATAGAACAAACTGGACATAAAAGTGATTGTTCTGCAGCCAGGTGTTACGCTCAATATTCAACAGCGGCTTCATACCCAGCGCTCTCGGCAACTGAGAGAAAAAATACAGCGGACAAATCCGCCGCCAAAACTCGTGGCCAAACACCAGCACTACAAAGATTGCGCTGGGCACCACCATTCCCCAAAATACCCGGGTGCCAATAGCGTAGGGTTTGAGCGAAACACAGTAACCCTGGGCGCTAACACATTGAGCGGGGTCAGTGGCCACAGCAAGCGTCGGATCGGCTAGCCAGCTCCAATCATTCTCAGGCTGAGTCAACACCGCCGAAACCGGATCGTAAAACAAAGAGACAATCAGTAGGCACCAGGCCAGGAAAACGCCCCAGCGCACGACGTGCATTTTCTTTTCCGATAGGGTAGATAGCATTGGTTTATCACTTGTGCTTGCTATGTATCTATCGGTAAAATCTCTTAGCCTTCTGCAAAGCTGAGCTATAGCAACTGTGCAATCAAGGCTGCAGTCAACTGTCGAACGTTCTCTAGGACAAGGGTGGCTCCAGCAGTTTTGAGCCTGTCGGCGTACTGAAGTTGGTAGGTTGCCGTTTGCTGAGCGTGAGGCGGTAAAATTCCGACGGCTAGCCACTGTCGCTGCGGAAACTGAGCCCTGGCAGCGGTAATCGTTTTCATGTCGGCAGCAGTATCACCTGCATAAATCACCGGCAGGTTTTGAGCCACGCCCTGTCGCTCTTCAATCTGTCGGACTGCTAGCATCAAACCGCTAGGGTCAGGTTTGCCCGGCGCATCTTCCATCGCGATCAGCACTGGTTCTTGTAAACCAATTCGCCGCTGTAGAACAAAGCCGGCAGAGCCACGAGTTGCCCCGCTAAAAAAAGCATAGGGAACACCTGATCGATCCAGAGTTTGTAAATATAGCTCATCTAATAGCAGCGGCTCACTCGAAATGTAGCCTGTCCACTGATCAGGATCTTCAGTATCGGGGCCACGGTAGCGCTTTTGAAAAAAATCAACGATCTCTCCATAAGGTACTTGGCTTTGAGTTTGCTCGCTCTGAGCCGAAGTGTTGTAATACCGGAAAATCATTTCCTCAGATGCTTTCCAATCGTTGTTCCAAATGCCTTCGCTTTTAAGCTGGTCAATATCCTCTACGGTAGGCCGATAGCTGCCATTGGTATAGTGCTCTACGGTGTCAGCGATCGCCCTGCGGTAAGACCCCCCCACATCTCGCACCACTCCATCGATATCAAACACAGCTATGGCAATCGGATTCATTCTTCTAAGATGACTAAACAACACAAGATCCATCGCAAGGACGGACAGCCTTATGACGAATCAGAGCAACATTTGGCGTCAAAGCCTGCTGGCTGTGCTGACTAGCTTACTATTTGCGGGGAGCTTCGTCGCAGGTAAGTATACAACGGGCGAAATGGGGCCGCTGCTGATTACTTTGCTGCGATACATTATTGCGGCTGCTTTCTTAGGAATTTTAGTATGGCAGCGGCAAGACATTGGCCTGCGTATTGGGGAGGCTTCTCGCTCGGACAAAGTATGTTTCTTTCTGCTGGGTACTTTCGGGGTGGTGGGCTATCACTTCTTTTTCTTCTCTAGTCTGCGCTATACGGCAGTGGCAAATTCGGCCATTATCAATGCGTTTAATCCGGTGGTGACGGGCTTTTTGGCGGCGGTGCTGCTGAAGGAGAAACTGGCGCTGCGAAATTATGCAGGAGGCGCGATCGCCGTCTTCGGCGTACTGGTTTTACTCACTAACGGCAATCTGGCGGCTCTATTGCAGCTTCAGTTTAACCAGGGCGATTTGCTGATGCTGTGCGCGGTGCTGTGCTGGGCCTGCTACTCTATTTTGCTGCGCTATTTGGGTCGGCGCTACAGCGGATTGGCGATGAGCTATTATGGCGCGTTGTTTGGAGTGGCTCAGCTCTTGCTGTTGGTGGTGCCTGAGCTATCGCAAACAGGGTGGCCGAGCCTATCGTGGGAATCGGTTGCGGGCGTGTTTTATATGGGGATTGGGGCTTCGGGGATTGGCTATTTGTTGTTTACGCTCAGCACGCAGCGGATTGGGCCGACCAAGTCTACGAGTATTGTCCATAGCGGGGTGCCCGTTTGGGTGGCGCTGCTGGCCTGGTTGTTTTTCGCAGAGCCAGTGACGCCCTGGATGATTGTCAGTATGGGGCTGATTTTACTAGGGCTGCGAACGGTTTTACAGCCTGCGAAAGTCTCTTGACGTGAGAACGTTCTTGTCCGTCTTTTCTTTAGCCGCCGTGCTGTTCTTTATCGTTCCCGACCTGATCGGGGCTTTGAGCATGTGCCACAAATCTGATTTCACGGTGGTGCTGACATCAACGCTGATCTCTAAAACCCGTGCGACTTGCGCCACAGCGAGACGGTGGCAGGCTAGTTCCCGCGTTGATCCTCGAAAAATTAGAGAGATCTAATACCGCGCTGGCGTAGTTCTTGATCTGTATAGACGCTGTCTTCGGTTTCTCCAGAGACATAGCGATAGTTCCCATCGGGCAAAGTAGCTAGTGCTGGCCCAGCATCGATATTAGGGAGTGAGAGTTCAGGTGGGACGGGGTTAACCGGGGGAGCCGCCTCAGCTTCCTCGTCTGTCATCTGAGCAATCTCTGCTTGAGATAGTGTTACTGATCGCTGGGTTACTTCTAGCGGGGGGGCGATTTTCTCGGCACTACAGCGCTGCTGGGCTGTGGCTGAGCGATCGCCGCTGACCGGGTTCGGCTCGTAAGCATTGTCTAGCCTGATCTGAGACCTAGTAGGCTGGCGATCGCTCAAAAAAGGCGCCATCTCTTGCTCAGAAGTGACCAGCACGCGAGTGACCGTATCGACAGGCTGAACAATCGGAATCGCACTGAAATCTACCAGAGGCTGAACGCCAGTTGCCAAACTGCTGGTTTCATCTAAGCCACATGCGCCAACGGCATCAAAAGTGGGTGGCGCAGCAGCAGCCAGCAGCAGCGGCGCTACTGTCACAGTCAGCGGCAGCGCAGATTTGAAGATTGACGGTACGATTGACAGCATTTTAGAGATAATCTACCAGCAAAATTTCGTGGGTGAATGCACCCATTACTTCATAGATTGTCAGCAGGCTTGTGCCAGCACAAGGCGCAACATCACGGACTCGTGACTCGCCTGCTAGCGATGCGTTTGCGATTGTGAAGGCCCGGCTGTTGAAAGATTTAGATCGCCAGTTGAGCTTTTAGCAAAGCGTAAAATGCCCGGGACAGCTCGCGCCGGGTGAGCGGCGTATTGTCTGGGGAAATGCGCTCAAAGGCTTGACCGTAGGCTTGAGGCATCGCTGCCTTAATCAAATAGGAAAGCTGCCGGCGGGTGATCATGGCATCGGGTGCAAAGCGATCGCCGCCAATCCCGGCAATTATCCCCTGGGCTTTGAGCGTTTCGATATTGCTATAGGCCCAGTGTTTACCCGGCTGCACGTCCGAAAAGCTAGGTCGAGGGGGGCTGATTTTCTCCAGTGCCAGCAAGCTCACTAAGGCCGTTGAAACTACTGCCCTGGAGACATTGGCATAGGGCCGAAAATGTAGATTATCGGCATTTTCACTGCGGATGATACCGGTCGCCGCCATCACCTGAATGGCCTCAAAATCTGGATCGTCGTGGGGCACATCGTCAAACCAGAAAATGGGAACGCCGTTGCGCGCCATAAAGCCCTGAAGCTTTCGTAGGAGAGGAACTGCTTCGACGATGCGACGGGGGCTTTCGCCAGTCCAGATAGCAAACACCGCCAAAAATCCGCTGGCTTCGCCGATTGCCCACTCCATTGGATGCATGCGGTAGGCGGCATTGGTAATGTGGGTGGTACCCAGGCTTTTGGCCGAAAGCACCAAACCGTCTGTCGTCATCGGGACGAGTGACTTAGCTGGCAGAGAGAAGGGCAGGGCGGCGACATCTTTTCCTTTGGGTGACACATGGCCAGGTACCAGGTTGCCATGCAGATCTAAGTAGTGATATTGACCAATGCCGACGCTGTCGTCGAAGCAGCGGGCGCGGGCCTGACCTGGGAAAAAGCTTTCGGCGACATCTTCGTGGCGGATAGTGGTCACAGCAATCCCCCGGCGAGCTTCGCGGACGTAGGGCTCTAGGGCAATACCGTCCGCGCTCCAGGTGAGGTCGCCTCGGGGCTTGAGGTCGGCAGTGCCGTGGGTTTGTAAGTAATAGATGTAGGCTTGAGCGCGATCGCGTGCCCGATTAATCAAGGTCGCTCGCTCTGCCCGGCTGTTGCCAATCAGCTGCCCCCAGCGAAAGTCATTGCCACAGCACTGACCCTTATCAGGATGGTCAGAGGTGCCCCAGTTAATAACTGACACATCGCCAATGCTGACCGCCTTTTCGCTGATTGCCTGTCGCATCACCCGCCGATAGCGAAAAATGCCGAAGGGCTCAAAGAAGTTTTTCTTGCTCCACTGCTGGTCTTTTCGGATCCAAAAGTCGCCAGTAAATTCGTAAGGGTTTAGCCAAAAATCACGGCCATAGCCAGCGGGCTTTGACACCAGCCGCCCCTGACCCGGCGCGGTGTACTCTACCGCCACATTGAAGGTAAATGACTGCTGACAGGCCGGAATAGCCTGGTCTGGCAAAATCGCCTCGCCCGTGTCGAGGCGTGACTCCTGCCCCACTCGCGAGGGCAGATTTGCCAGCTCTAGCAAATCGCCAAAGTCGGTCGCTTCTAAGGTGACTGGCGCGGTTACGGTGAACTGGTTGCCGGTGGTGCGATCGCGAAACTTGACCCCGCTCACCCGCTGCCGCCCGCCGCTCGTTTCTGCTGCCGCCAGTATCACCTCAATCGGGTCGCTATCTGGTACCAGCCGTAGTTTGCCAGATTCTAAATAGGGGATTAGCGGCTCATTCAGGGCGATCGCCGCGACCACAGGCGTTGCCGTCATTGGGCACACCCAGGCTCCACCCGGATTTTGCTGAAACCTGCCCGCCACCGGCTGTAACTGGCGCTGGCGCTGGCGAAACCATCGCTGGCTTTTCGAAATCGCAAGCCGCTCACCGTCTACCGTGCTAAAGCTCACTTCCTGCTTCAGCAGATCGCCATCGTCTGAAGCGGGTAGCCCTTGAGCGGTAAACTGTCCGCCAACCATCTTCAAAGGCTGAACCAGGCAGACATCCACATTCATTCGTAGGGCCGCGAGCGTGGCTGAATACGCCGCTGTAGAACCGCCTGCGACCAATATTGAGCAGCTGAGGGTACTACCATCACGAGGTCGGATAAATACATTCTCGGCAAAAATGCCATTGCGCTGACTAACTTGACTCACAGCAGACTCACACTGATATCGAATACTCTTTAATACAGATAACCTGGCGGTGAGCAGACTTTGACTAAGGTGTCACTATTTGTTTCACTTGCCGCTAATGCTGCTGACTTTTCTGAGCTGCAAACTGAGGGGAGCTTTACCCAAGACCTGCTCGATTCGCCCTGGCTCAGTCATCGTCTTCCCAAACTTCAAACGCTTCCACATCAATCGGATCCGTGGGTGTCTCTTGAGATCGACCTAATTTGTTGAGCCTTTCACTCAGCGATCGGCCTAGAGGCGTCTTGCTCAGGCGATCTTCGAGCTGGTGGTCTAGCTGGCCCTTAGCTTTAGTAAATCGCTGCTGCATCTGCTGCCTAACCTGATCTGTCTTGGCCTGCAGTTGCTCTGTAATCTCGGGTAGCGCGTCTGCATCGGGCCGGTCTTGGTGAGCCACCCGATCATCATTAAACCGTTTGGCCTGCTGCTTTACTCGCTCGGTCATCTTCTCAGCAAAGGACTGTCCCTTTTGCAAAAGCTCGCCCAGATCGGCGGGCATCTCAAGCGGCTCTGGTCGCCAGTCTGTTGAACGACTGTTGGCCGCTGCCCTCAAATTTAGCGGCTGCTCATAGGGCTGAGCGCGCCGAGCGTCTTCTTCTGCGACCATCATCCGTCTGCGACCGGCACTGATAATGGCTTGGGGAGCGATCGCATAAGTGCTGACAGTCGCAACGGCTGGCTCGTCAGCCTCAAAGTCATCGTCTAAATCGGCCTCGGCTGGCTGATCGCTATGATTAAGCGTGAAAAGGTATTGCTGCACTACGCCCGTCTCCAAGTCCAGGCAGAGGTCTACCACCTGGCCAAGCTGGTCACCGCCATCCGTCCAGACTTCCAGACCCGTCATATCCTGGGCGGCGGCTAGCCGATCTTCGGCAGCGGCAAATTCTGCACTTATTTCACTGTGAATGACCAGACAGTCGCGCCCGATATTCACCAGCTGAGACCAGCTAAGAGACTGTTTGCGACCGAGCAAACCAGCCGTTTTGCACATCAGGCCCACGACCTGAGACTGCTTAACATCAACCAGCAGGTGCTCTACGGTGCCGACGGCTTCAGCCGTCTCGTAGGCCATCACCTCTCGGCCCACTAGCTCACCCTGGCGAATAGTTGCTGCGTCCACCTGAGACCTCTCAAACTTCACTATCTCTGTTTTACTCGATCTAGCGCTTTACGGTGGTTTACGATGTTTCCAAACTTCATTGCTCAAAAAATAAAACTGGCCGATGTCGCCCTTCATACCCGCATTGGCGGCAGTGGGCCACCGCTGCTATTACTGCATGGCTACCCCCAAACCCATGTGATGTGGCACAAAGTTGCCCCCGATCTGGCGTCACACTTTACCGTGGTCTGCCCAGATATGCGAGGCTACGGCGATAGCGACGCGCCCGCTTCGGATTCGCTGCACCTGCCCTATGCCAAGCGCACGGTCGCTCAAGAGCTGGTCGCGCTGATGGGTCAATTGGGGTTTGATAATTTTATGGCGGCTGGCCACGATCGCGGTGGCCGCGTGCTGCATCGTCTTTTGCTCGATCATCCTGACCGGGTTAGCCGCGCGGCGGTGCTAGACATTGTGCCTACTCGTCATATTTTTGAGACGATCAATCAACAGATGGCGACGATCTACGAGCACTGGTTCTTTTTGATTCAGCCAGACGGGTTTCCCGAGCGCCTGATTGGTAACGATTCTGACTATTACCTCAAGACCAAGCTGCATCGTTGGAGTGCTGATCCCTCTGCTTTTACCCCGGCGGCTATGGCCGAATATCTGCGCTGCTTTCGTCGCCCGGCAGTAATTCACGGCACCTGCGAAGACTACCGCGCCGCTGCCAGCATCGATCTGGAAACCGATAGCGCTAGTCTGAATCAAAAAGTAGAATGCCCGCTGTTAGTGCTCTGGGGCAAAAAAGGGGCGATGGAGAAACACTACGATGTTTTGCAGGTCTGGCGCGATTACGCCGTTCAGATTTGGGGTAAAGCGCTGCCTTGTGGACACTTTCTGCCTGAAGAAGCGCCGACTGAAACCGTTCAAGCGCTGCTCGATTTTTTTGCTGCCTAGATTGCTTGTTTGAGCGATCGCCTTTACCTCCTCAGATTTACCCTACCCCCTGCCCCATTTCTTAACGTTTGATAGTTTTGATCATCGGTACATCCTTCTCACCAGTGCTGAAAATGGCCAGCCGTCTCAGCAGGCAAGCACAGCCTACGCCCGGCTCCTGCAAACCGACGAAGCGCAGCGTCTGCTCAACCAGGCCGGGTTTGTACTGCTTCGCTAGGATCGGCTAGAGCACGCGACAATAAACACATGGATAATTTGGATATTCGCTGGAAACAGCGGTTTTCTAGCTACAAAAGAGCGCTAGCGCAGCTCACTAAATTCATTGAGAAAGGCGATTTAAACGAGTTAGAGGAGCAGGGCCTAATTCAGGCATTTGAATACACTCACGAGCTGGCCTGGAAACTACTGAAGGAGTTCCTCAGCTATCAAGGGACTCAAGATATCTATGGCTCTAGAGACGCTACCCGTATGGCTTTTGGCCTAGGATTGATTGAAGATGGTGAAAGCTGGATGAATATGATCAAAGACCGCAACCGAACTAGCGACACCTACAATCGAGACGTAGCTAAGGAAATTGCTGCCAATATTACTAAGCACTTTTTTGATCTATTTACTGCTCTGCAAACTAAGATGCAGGCCATAGAGGATGAACAATGAGACGCCTTTGCGGTTTGGTCTCAAGGAAACCACCATCGAACAAATTACGGGTGTCTTCTCTAGTCATCCTGCAGTCGAGTCTGCCATTCTCTACGGCTCTCGGGCGAAAGGGAACTATCGAAAGGGTTCAGATATTGACCTCACGCTGACTGGAGAAGGTCTCACCTACAGGACTGTGGCTCGGATTGAAGATGAGATTGACGACCTGCTGCTCCCTTATCTATTTGACATCTCCATACTTAGTTACATTGACAATTCCGATGTATTAGCCCATATTCGTCGAGTCGGCATACCTTTCTACCAGCGAAAGTCAGAGCATTTAGAGACGGATGCCTAAAGCTCTACTTCTCGCCCGTTGTAGAGGCTCATTGAGCGCTCGACGCCTTTGCGCAGACTCAAATCAATGGCATCTACAGCCATCGGAATCACCGCATCTACAATCTTTCTATCCCCTGGAGCGAAGCGGCCTAATACGTGTGAGACGACCGCGCTGTCTTTATCGCCTGATTTATCTGTGCTACCAATGCCGATGCGCAGCCGAGGAAACTCTTGGGTGCCCAGGTGAGCAATAATCGACTTCATGCCGTTGTGACCGCCCGCGCCGCCCGATAATCGCAGGCGCAGCTTGCCAGTAGGCAAGTCCATATCGTCGTAGACCACTAGCACTGAAGCGGGATCTAGCTTGTACCAGTCCAAGACGGCCCGCACTGCCTGTCCGGATATGTTCATAAACGTAGTGGGCTTGAGCAGGATGGTGCGTTCTCCTGCACTGCGAAATTCTCCGGCTACGCCTTGGAACCGCTTGTTTTCGACTAGCGAAATGTCCGGATAGCTTTTCGCTAAGGCATCAATAACTTCAAAGCCGATATTGTGACGGGTGCGATCATACTTTGCTCCCGGATTGCCCAAGCCTACGATCAGGCGTGGCAGCACCCATCCTACAGGCGTCTCGGCCAGCGGTGTCCCTGCCATCGTCAAGCCGCTTGTTCGCTGCTGCTTTCGGTCTCAGCACTGGCTTCAGGGCTGACCTTCTCATCCGTCTCACCCTGAGCGGCCTCACCGTTGGTCGTCGTCTTGACCACCTTTGCTTCGGTAGGCGCGCTGTCGGCATCAGGCGCTAAGGCCCGTGGCTTTTCTAGCGTGGCCTTCATCGGCTCAGCAACTGACTTTTCAATGCGGTCGGCTTCTTTTTTAAACTCGGTTTCAAATTCTTTAGAGGCATCTTGGAAGCCTTTGAGCGCTTTGCCCATGCTGCGGCCAATCTCGGGCAGCTTCTTGGGCCCAAACACTAGCAAGGCCACAATCATGATTAAGCCCATCTCGGGCAGGCCAATTCCAAAGATGTTCATCTGTAATATCCAGCAACGCTGTTTAAGAGTATAAGGGGCAGGCGCAAACACACCCACCCCCTATTTCTTAGAAGCTAACTACCCAGGCTACGCCAGTCCACATCGACATTATTGATAATGAGAGACGAGTTGTAAAGCTGAAGAATGATCAGCAAGAACACAAGAAAAAGAACCATAAACACACCCATTACTGGGGTGGTTCCCCAGCCGGGCGAGACCTTTCCGTACTCGGAATTTAGGGGCCGTAGGAGGTTGCCTAACTTCGTGCGCTGTGCCATGGAGAGATAGGGGGATTAATTTACTTTATATTCTGTAATATCATAGGGTAATTAACGGTCAAAGCTCTATGGAAAATTTCGATTCTGCAACAGTTCTTATTGTTTCGGTGGCGGCGATTGTCTTCGCTTTTACTGGCTATGCGGTGTATACAGCGTTTGGCCCCCCGGGAAAGCAGCTCAGCGATCCGTTTGAAGACCACGAAGACTAAAATTCCCTGCCGGGTCTGCTCATTTTTGGGCAGGTTCGCGCTCCTGATTCAGCCATCAAACAGCCATTAGACCCTCTGGCATCGCCTGACGCTTTGCCTGACCTTCGCAGCGAGTGTTAGAATCAGAAGCTCTTGCGTAGCTAGCTATTTTTTAGCCTGGCTTTATAGCACCATGACCTTTATTCTCTATTCGGCTTAGCCGTCATTACTACTGCCCATGATCAAGATTCGACTCAAGCGCTTCGGTAAAAAGCGCGAAGTTAGCTACCGTATCGTCGCGATGCGTTCCCAAGACCGCCGCGATGGCCGTCCGCTCGAAGAAGTGGGCTTCTACAATCCGAGAACGGACGAAACTCGCTTGAACGTGCCTGCTATCGTTAAATGGCTAAAAGAAGGTGCCCAGCCGACTAAGACGGTTGAGCACATGTTGAAGAAAGCGAATGTGTACGACCAGCTGAGTAGCTAGCTATGAGTCCCGACCCGACTAACCCAGAGATGGCCAATCAGGCTGATGGCTCCACTGAGTCTTCAACTGATTTTGAGGCGATCGCTCGCTTTTTGTTCGAGCCGTTTTTAGACCGGCCCGAAGCGCTCAAGTTTCATGCTGAAACGCTGGCAGGTGGCAAAAAGCTGTGGTTGCGGGCTGCCTTTGACGAGGCCGAAGATAAAGGCCGGATATTTGGCCGGGGCGGGCGCAATATTAAAGCAATGCGCCAGGTGATTGGGGCAGCCGCTCAAATGGCTGGCAAAGTCGTCAACCTCAGCGTGTTTGGCGAACCTGTGCCAGAACGAGAAGACCGGGGTGACCGGGGCGGCGATGATCGCACGCGGGGTCGTTCTGGCGGGCGAGAGAGCGACCGCGGCGGCGATAGAAGACCGTCTCGGCCCAGCACAAACCCAGCCCCACCTAAAAAGAAAAGTTAGATTAAAGGTATCTGTCGGCACCCTGCCAACCAAGGTGTACTGATAACTGCATGGGAAATCATTACAAACTAGGCTTGATGAGTTCTGAAAATGCCATGGCCCTGGCCGGTCCGCATGAGGAGAATATCAAGCGTATTGCCCAGCAGACAGGGGCTACTGTTGTCTTGCGAGGCAGTGAGCTGAGCATTGCGGGCACTGAAAGTCAGGTGGATCGCACTCGGCGGATTGTGCAGACGCTAGAGCCAACCTGGAGCCAGGGTCAGGCGATCGCCATTACCGACGTGATGACTGCCATTCAGGCTCTGGATACGCATCGTGAAGACGAGCTACAGGCCATTCAAAAAGATGTGGTGGCGCGCACCCGCCGGGGGCAGGTCATCCGGGCCAAAACCTTTCGCCAGCAGCAGTACGTCAAGGCCCTGCGCACCAGCGATCTGACCTTTTGTACGGGCCCTGCCGGAACGGGTAAAACCTTTTTGGCGGCGATGGTCGCTGTCAAGGCGCTGATGAACGAGGAGTACGAGCGGCTGATTCTTACCCGCCCAGCCGTAGAAGCTGGGGAGCGCCTCGGCTTTTTGCCGGGTGACCTGCAGCAAAAGGTGAACCCTTACCTGCGGCCCCTGTACGACGCTCTGCACGAACTACTCGATCCGGAGCGCATTCCCCATCTGATGGAGCGGGGGGTGATTGAGGTAGCGCCGCTAGCCTATATGCGTGGCCGTACGCTGAGCAATGCCTTTGTGATTTTGGACGAAGCGCAAAATACGACGCCAGCACAGATGAAGATGATGCTGACCCGACTGGGCTTTAACTCGCGCATGGTGGTCACAGGCGATGTCACGCAAACTGACCTGCCTCGCTATCAGGAGTCTGGGCTGGCGATCGCCACCAAGATACTGGCCAAAGTAGAAGGCATTACGTTTTGTGAGCTGACTAAGGCCGATGTCGTGCGTCACGCGCTGGTGCAGAGAATTGTCGCTGCCTATGAGCAGTTTGAGGCATAGGTGCCAGCGTAGAGTCTACCTGATACTTGAGTTAATTGATTTCGATCTGAGATAACATTTAGCCGTTCGGTTACGAGCTTTTTTGCCCCATGGCGACTTTACATGGAAACTGGTTACCCGACCTCCAGCGTTTTTTCTTATGGGGTGAAACCTGGCGAAAAGTAGAGGTAATCGCCCCGCTCGATCTGCAAAAGACTGATTCACCCCCTACCCTGGCCGATCAGCCCTATCAGCTTAGCCAGTCAGCCTTAGTCGCTGTATTTCAGCCAGCCGACCCGGATCTCGATCTCTCTTGGATGCAGCCGCTGGTGGCACCGACTGCCACTCATAAAAAATCCAAAGCTAAATCCAGCAATTGGCAGTCGCGGGTCGTTGTCCTGCCAACCAAGCGAGAAGCCGACGGTCTGCTGCCAGCGCTTTCAGCAGAGGCTCAAGACGCTACAGAGCTTTATCCCTGGCAAGTCTCAGGTGCTCTCTTGGAGGCGACGACTACCGTCAAATTTCTCAGCGCCCTCCCTTTGGGTCATTCAGAGGCCAGCGCTTTTGTCGGAGCCGACTTACGCTACTGGTCGCACCTCACTCGCTGGTGTTTGGATCTGCTAGCCCGAGGTAAGTTTGTGCCGGTGGTTAGCGCTGATAAGAAAGGGGCGATCGCCACCTGGCAACTGCTGCTCGACAGCGCCGTAGACCAGAACCGGCTAAAGGAATTTTGCGATCGCGCCCCCCTTAGCTGCCGCAGCTATCTGGCCCCGCTGCCCAAAAAAGCCTCCCCCCTCCGAATCGATCTGCCTGCCGCCGCCGATCCGATGGTGCGCCACTTTCTAGAAACGCTGCTAGATGCCCAGGTGCGCCGCGTTGCCCAAGACAATGGACTGCCCGCTAGTGCGCCCCTCAGTAAAGACCTACCCCTGCGCGAGTGGATCGATGCCCTCGGCATGCCCGATCCTCACTTTGAATCAACGCCTGTCGGCGTCGTCCGCCTGAACGATGCGCTCAATACCTGGACCTCGCCGCTGCAAAACCTGACCGATACCGCTAGCGGCTTTCGCACCTGCTTTTCTCTGACGCCCCCGGCCACTGGCACCCTCGACTGGACGCTGCGCTATGGTCTGCAAGCCATTGACAACGGCGACTACAAAATCGATGCGGAGACCATCTGGCAGCATCCTACCGACCAGCTGACCTACCAGGGGAGAACGATAGAAGCTCCGCAAGAAACGCTGCTCGGCGGCTTAGGCCGATCTACTCGGCTGTATGAGCCGATTAAGCAGACCCTGAGCGAGCAGAGCCCCAGCCAGTGCACGCTCGACCCGATTGAGGCTTATCAGTTTATTAAGGCAGCAGCCTGGCGACTGCAAGACAGCGGCTTTGGGGTAATCATGCCCGACAATCTGGTAGACCCCAATAAGGTCGGGGCCAGTCGCTTGGGTCTGCAAATTAGTGCCACCGCTCCGCCCAAGCAGCAACGCCTTGGGCTGCAAAGCCTGCTGAATTTCAAATGGGATCTCTCTGTCGGTGGTCAGGTGCTTTCTAAAGCAGAATTTGACGAACTGATTACGCAGGGTACGCCCCTGGTAGAAATCAACGGCCAGTGGATAGAGCTGCGCCCTCAAGATGTACGGGCCGCTAAAGAGTTTTTTGAAAAGCGTAAGGGCCAGACCAAGCTTTCGGTAGAAGAAGCGCTGCGCATTAGCACTGGCGACAATCAGCTGATTGACAAGCTGCCTGTCGTAAAATTTGACGCTTCGGGCAAGCTCGATGAGCTGATTACCACGATGACGACAGGTAATCAGAGTCTGGAACCCATGACAGAGCCGGATGGCTTTGAAGGGCAACTGCGACCTTATCAGGCCAAGGGCGTTTCGTGGCTCTCTTTCTTAGAGCAGTGGGGCCTAGGAGCCTGCCTGGCTGATGACATGGGTCTGGGCAAGACCATTCAACTGATTGCCTTTTTGCTCTATCTTAAGCAGGAACAGGCGCTAGGCGGGCCGGTGTTGCTGGTGTGCCCAACTTCGGTGCTGACCAACTGGCAGCGTGAGACACAAAAGTTTGGGCCGGAGCTAAAAACTTTGATTTACCACGGTGATAAACGGCCTAGGGGCGCAGCGCTGGTGAAGGCGGCTGGAAAGCTGGATCTGATTATCACGAGCTATACGCTAGTGCAGCGAGACCTCAAAGATCTCAAGAAAGTTGAGTGGCGAGGCATGGTGCTCGATGAAGCGCAGAATATCAAAAATCCGGCGGCGAAGCAGTCGCTAGCTGTGCGAGAGGTCGAAAGTGAGTTTCGGATTGCGCTGACCGGTACGCCCGTTGAGAACCGACTCTCTGAGCTGTGGGCAATCATGGACTTTCTCAATCCGGGATATTTGGGCCCGCTGAATTTCTTTAAGCGTAGATTTGCGACGCCGATTGAGCGGTATGGCGATACCGATTCTTTAAAGACATTGCGATCGCTTGTTCAACCCTTTATCCTCCGCCGTCTCAAAACCGACCGTTCGATCATTCAAGACCTGCCCGACAAGCAAGAAATGACCGTCTTTTGCGGCCTCACCGCTGAGCAGGCCCGCCTCTATCAGAAGCTGGTAGATGAGACGCTAGGAGAGATCGATGAGGCTACAGGCGTCAAGCGACGCGGCATGATCTTGGGATTGTTAGTAAAGCTCAAGCAAATTTGCAACCATCCCGCTCAGTTCCTCAAGCAGGACAGTCTGGGTAAATATCGGCGATCCGGTAAGTTGCAGCGACTAGATGAGATGTTAGAAGAGGTGATTGCAGAAGGCGATCGCGCCCTCATTTTCACCCAGTTTGCCGAATGGGGCAAACTCCTCAGCCGCCACTTAGAGCACCGCTTAGGCACAGACACCCAGTTTCTCTACGGCAGCACCTCCCAAGCCAAACGAGAAGAAATGGTAGATCGCTTCCAGCTCGATCCCAACGGCCCCAAAATCTTCATTCTCTCGCTCAAAGCAGGCGGTGTCGGCCTCAACCTTACTCGCGCCAATCACGTTTTCCACTTCGACCGCTGGTGGAATCCTGCCGTCGAAAACCAGGCTACAGACCGCGCCTTCCGCATCGGCCAAACTAAAAACGTGCAGGTGCATAAGTTTGTGACCACCGGCACCTTAGAAGAGCGCATCAACGACATGATCAACAGTAAAAAAGCCCTGGCTGAGCAAGTCGTCGGCGCGGGCGAACAGTGGCTCACCGAACTCGATACCGATCAGCTGCGTAATTTGTTGTTACTAGACCGTGATGCTGTGATTGATGAGAGCTAGCGTTAAGTAGGAACTATTGTGGAGATCTACGAGGGAGCTGTTCGCCGCTATTTGATTGAATTTGCAGATTTACAGGGTCGTGAGTACGCAATGGCAATACTACAGATAGATGAAATCTTGGCACTACATTACGAACTGAGTGCGGTCAGCTGATAGATTTTGTCTAAATTGCCACGCTGTAGCGCATCGCAAAGAGCCTCACAGCGCCGAGGAGCTTCAAGACATGCCTATGAAGCAGCAAGATCCTACCTAACAAAACCGATGTCTGCTTTCAGTACCAGCCCTTTGTGCCAGTGGCTCATAGTGGTTCCTTAATATGCGGCTATTTAGCTAGAAAAAGAAGTGGTTTTGCTATTTGGTTTTACCGATGGAACCACAAATAGATCGGCGTGTCAGCTAGCTTGAGAATGCTAAACCTCATAGCTGTCAAGGGTTTTAGCGCTGTCTGCAAGGCATGCGCTAGCCCTCGCCATAGCCTGCCTGCCGTCGTCCGATTGCTCCCTGCCGGCAGATGCGGCCTTTGTGCCACTGGCGAACCTGTACTAGCTCCGTATGAAGAGAACAAGCTGAGCTGATATTTCTTTATTAAAGCAGTTTGGCTGATTCACACAGCTGGGCACTGTCTCTAAGACAATTTTTTTAGAGACGTTTTTTGAAGGGTTCCGGGAATGGGCCTTGCTATCTGTGAATACTGAAGTATCGAGATCCCGATTTTTTCTCTATTGATTGCTCTACTAATGCAATCAGGTCAACACCCAATAAATAGCAACTGGCTCAAACTGTTTGGCAAAAAAAAATATCTAGGCCTGATAGCTCTACTGAGGCGCACCTCTGCTAAAAGCGGCTTTTGCTGTGCGGCCCCCATCGGCTGGGCACACTATTTTTCAAGAGGTGAGCTACGCCGATTCTCAACTTTGTCCCGCTACTTCCTACCATCATGAAAGCTACGTCTGACTACGTTGACCAGCGCACCGCTAGCAATTCACTAGATGATAGTGATGACAGAGTAGACGACCTGCGCGAGCCGTCTGACTACGATCTTTCGCTAGCGGCTTCTGATGAAAGTGCCGATGTGCATGTCGAAGGGCTGGATGTGGAAACGCATAGCAAGCCCCGAGTTCAGCGCACGACTGACTTGGTGCGGCTATACCTACAAGAAATTGGCCGGGTGAGCCTGCTAGAGCGCGATGAAGAGGTGGCAGAAGCTCAGCGAGTGCAGCAGCATATGGAACTGCTAGCACTGCGCGACCAGGCGGCTGAGCAGGTGGGCGGAACGCTGGCAACCTATGTAAATCTTTTGCACACTCGCGATCAGCTAACCGCGCAGCTCAGCCATCGGCCTTCATTAGAGCGTTGGGCGACCGTTGCCGGTATTCTGGCGGCTGACCTCAAACCAACTTTGATAGAGGGTAAGCGTCTCTGGGCAGAGCTAGCTGGGCTCAGTATAGACGAGCTAAAAGCGGTACAGACCGAAGGTATCCGGGCCAAAGAGCACATGATCAAAGCCAATTTGCGCCTGGTGGTATCGGTGGCGAAGAAGTATCAAAACCGGGGGCTAGAGCTGCTGGACTTGATTCAAGAAGGCACATTGGGTCTAGAGCGGGCGGTCGAGAAGTTTGACCCGACTAAGGGCTATCGTTTTAGTACGTATGCCTATTGGTGGATTCGTCAGGGGATTACGCGGGCGATCGCCACCCAAAGCCGCACCATTCGCCTGCCGGTTCACATTACCGAGAAGCTCAACAAAATTAAAAAAGCCCAGCGCAAAATCTCTCAGTCTGAAGGCCGCACCGCCAAAGTCGAAGACATTGCTCGCGAGCTAGACATGACCGTTGCCCAAATTCGCGAAGTGCTGCTGAAGGTGCCTCGCTCGGTGTCTTTAGATACCAAGGTTGGCAAAGATCGCGATACTGAGCTGGGCGACCTATTAGAAACCGACGATATTTCGCCCGAAGAGCTGCTGATGCGCGAATCGCTCAAGCGCGACCTACAGCAGTTGCTCACTGACCTGACGACCCGCGAGCAGGAGGTGATCACTCTGCGCTTTGGCCTGGGTGACGGGGTGCCCTACTCCCTAGCCGAAATTGGCCGGACGCTGGAGCTTTCTCGTGAGCGAGTGCGACAGATTGAATCCAAGGCACTGCAGAAACTGCGCCAGCCGAAGCGACGCAACCGGGTCCGCGACTATTTAGAGGTACTGAGCTAGAGCAATCTGAAATCAGTTCCGTTCAAATTGATTCCCCGCAGACAAGGTTTAAAGCGTCTACGGGGGATTTGTCTTGGGCAGGAACCTAAGGCGATTTAACCCTACAGACGCGGTTGAATTCTCCAGGGGCGATAGCCTGTGCGAATGCACTGGGTGAGTGCTTCGTCTACAGCCACCTCGGTAGCATCGACCAGGTCAATGACGCAGGTGCCATAGCGGGCAGGCAATAGGCTGCGGCCACAGTTTTCCAATACCTTGGTCGAAGGGCTGTCGAGCAAGGAGGTATGGATGTCGATGGTGCAGTTGGCGACCTCTATAGGGCGGCGTGATCGCTGACAAACCAGCAGCGCATTGTCAGCCGTTAGCCCGGTAAATTCGTTAACATCGACTACGCAGGCCCCCAATTCTTCTGGATAGCGGGCCGCAGCGCAGGCGGCGATCGCCGCTGTCTCTGAAATGCCTGAGTTAGTCATGCCTGTGGCGCAACCAAAATAATCCGGATTCGCCGCTGCTGCCGCTGTTGCCCCTAAGGCACTGAGGCCAACTGTACCTAGCGAAACCGCTCCAAACGCGGCCCCAGCCGATAGCCGAGACCCTCTACGGAGATGGTTTTTTACACTGGCTGTCAGGCGGGTGACGGGTAGCTCAAGAGTCGTGAACATTTTCATAGGAGCCTCATTGCTTGCTTGCGCTCTGATCTAATCTACAGTGAATAGAGTGACGATAACGATACGTATACGCCGATTAAGAGAGGATTTGATATGCATCTGAGTGAAATCACCCACCCTAACCAGTTGCATGGTCTTTCAGTTAAGCAGCTAGAGCAAATTGCTCAGCAGATTCGCGATAAACATTTGCAGACGATTGCCGCCAGTGGCGGGCACTTAGGCCCCGGACTAGGGGTGGTCGAACTGACACTAGGGCTCTATCAAACCCTCGACCTTGACTATGACAAAATCGTTTGGGACGTAGGTCACCAGGCTTATCCCCACAAACTGATCACCGGACGCTACCCAGACTTTCACACTTTACGTCAGCAAAATGGCGTAGCCGGATACCTGAAGCGCTCCGAGAGCCGGTTTGACCACTTTGGCGCGGGCCATGCTTCTACCAGTATTTCGGCAGCTTTAGGAATGGCGATCGCCCGTGATCTCAAAGGTGAAAAGCACAAAGTCGCCGCCGTCATCGGCGACGGTGCGCTCACGGGCGGTATGGCGCTAGAAGCCATTAACCACGCCGGTCACCTGCCCAAAACCAACCTGGTCGTAGTGCTCAATGACAACGAAATGTCGATTTCCCCCAACGTCGGGGCGATTCCGCGCTATCTCAACAAAATGCGCCTGAGCCCGCCCGTGCAGTTCCTCACTGACAACCTCGAAGAGCAGCTTAAGCAGCTACCTTTTAGCGAGTCGCTCACGCCTGAGCTGAGCCGCGTTAAAGAAGGCATGAAACGGCTAGCTGTTTCTAAAGTCGGTGCGGTCTTTGAAGAACTCGGCTTCACCTATATGGGGCCGGTAGACGGGCATAATATCTCAGAGCTAATCAGCGCCTTTAAAGAAGCCCATAAGCACGGCGGCCCGGTGCTAGTGCATGTCGCGACCGTCAAAGGCAAAGGCTACGAAATCGCCGAAAAAGATCAGGTAGGCTACCACGCTCAGTCACCCTTTAACCTGGAAACCGGCAAAAAAAATCCCAGCGGTAAGCCCAAGCCGCCCGGCTACTCTAAAGTCTTTGCCGAGACGCTGGTCAGCCTGGCTGAAAACGATCCCACCATCATCGGGATTACCGCTGCGATGGCGACGGGCACCCGGCTAGACTTGCTCCAAGCCAAACTACCCAAGCAGTATATTGACGTGGGTATTGCCGAGCAGCACGCGGTAACCCTAGCGGCGGGCCTAGCTTGCGAGGGCATGAAGCCCGTACCGGTGATCTACTCCACTTTCTTACAGCGAGCCTTTGACCAGATTATTCATGACGTTTGCATCCAAAAGCTGCCGGTTTTCTTTGCGTTAGACCGGGCGGGCATTGTCGGGGTCGATGGCCCTACTCACCAGGGCATGTATGACATTGCCTATATGCGCTGCATTCCGAATATGGTGCTGATGGCTCCCAAAGACGAAGCCGAGCTACAGCGCATGGTCGTTACTGGTATTGAATACGATGGGCCAATTGCCGTGCGCTACCCGCGTGGCGATGGCTATGGCGTGCCGCTGATGGAAGAAGGCTGGGAGGCGCTACCGATTGGCAAGGCGGAAGTGCTGCGCCAGGGCGACGACGTTTTGCTCATAGGCTACGGGGCGATGGTCTATCCGGCTATGCAAACTGCTGAAATTCTCAGTGAGCACGGGGTAGAGGCAACGGTGGTTAACGCCCGCTTTGCCAAGCCGTTAGATACTGAGTTGATGCTGCCGCTGGCAAATAAGATTAGCCGGGTCGTGACTCTAGAAGACGGCTGCTTAATGGGTGGCTTTGGTTCGGCTCTGGCTGAGGAATTGAGCGATCGCGGGTTCTCACCAACGCTGTTGCGCTTAGGCGTGCCCGACCAGCTAGTAGATCATGCCTCTCCAGATCAGTCAAAGGCTGCGCTAGGGCTGATGCCGGCGCAGATGGCTGAGCGCATTCTCAAACGGTTTGACTTGAGGGAAACTAGCCGTGAGTTGGCTGAGCAGCGGTAGTTTGTCGGGCGATTGAGCTGAGGGGAGCTGGTTGGAGGGGAAGACGGGAGGCAGGAGACAGGAGACAGGAGACAGTAAGCGGGCCGACTTCTGTCTTCTCTTACCGGCTCTCTCCCACGGGCTCGATCAAGGGGACGCTTTTGCGACGCTGCCACCAGCGGGCAAATTGGGCTATTACTTTACCGAGAGACTGCCCAAGCGAATCGCCGCCGCTGTTACCCTGTACCAAATCGATCAAAATACAGCCTGCGCCCGCTAGCAGCCCGGCTGAACCCAGGGTAAATAGAAACAGAGCGGCAGAAATTAGCCCGTCAAACGATAGGAGCGATCGCAGCGCTAGCGCAAACAGACTGACGCCAAAGATCAGCAGTGCGATATGCAGTGTCAGCATTCCCAGATGGCTCCAGAGGTACTGATTTCTCAGTCGCTGCCTTTGGTCTCGCATCCGCTTGAGATTAGCTCTGAGCTGAGCCTTCTCCAGTATTGGTTGGGCTTCGGCTGTGCCAATAGCCGGGCGATGGGTCATTTGCTGGTAGCGCCGCTGCACCTGGCTAAGCTGCTGAGAGAGCATGTTTTGCCGCAGCCAGGCTCCCCCCAGTAAAGCTGCTGACAGCAGAGTCATTAGCACCGAATTTAGAATGAGCAAAATGAGCTGGTTAGTCTGTTCGATACTCATAAGCAGAGAGGGTTACGGCTAAACACAAAGACTGGTTCAAATGTACTAGAGAACCCCGTAAAACTCAAACCCTATTTTGCATTTCGCAATCACAGGCTTTAATGAAGAGGTGTAGCGCCTCCACTTCTTGCCTCTCTCATGCCCATTGATTCAAAGCGATCGCGCATTCCCGTATTCTTTGCCATCGGTATTGGGCTGAGTTTGCTATTGGCAGCGCTGAAGGCGATCGCGGCCTGGTTGGCTGATGTGTTTCTCTACTCAGTGCCCTGGATCGGCGGTTTTCTTAAGAGCATCGAACTCATTGAGCTATTCAATCTGGTGGTGTTTGCGATTTTGGGTGCAGGCATTGGCGCGGCTACAGTTTTGCTGCCTCGCCGCTGGAAACACCCGGCTAAAATGGCGCTGCTGGTCGTCGTCAGCCCCTTTGTCTTTAGCGCTAGCTACATGATGCAGCAGAATCTGTGGATTCGAGAAGTTGCTAACCAAAGCAGCCTTTCCTATGGCGAAGCCCGCGATCTGACTAATGACTTTCTCAGGCGAGAGGGGGATAGCGGCGGCTTTTTTGGCTTTTATCCTTTCAGCACGCAATTTACCGATCTGCCGACTCGCCGTGAAGAGTTAGAAGGTCAACGGCTGACGAATCCTACTCAGGCGCTGAGTGAAGAGCTAGCTAGTTATGACGACCCTAGAGCAGATGCGATCGCCTATGTATTTGAACGGGTAGGCTGGCTGATGCGGCTAATGTATATGGCGCTGGCGGCACTGACAGCGCTGATCTATTACTTCAAGGGGCACGAGTGGGCCGAGCGGCAGCGCCAGGCCAGCGAGGCGGGTTCATCTCAGCGCAAACCGGGATGATGACCGTATCTCCGGCTCTATCGGCAGTTATTTTGGCAGGCGGTCGTAGCCGTCGCATGGGCCAAGATAAAGCGCTGCTGACGACTCCCAGCGGCCAGCCTCTACTGGCTCAAACCGCCCAGATTGCCCAGCAGTTGACTGCCGAGGTCGTCGTCGTGACGCCCTGGCCCGAGCGCTACCAACAGGTCGTACCACCGACGGTGCGGCTATTGCCAGAAGATCAGGCAAGGGGCGATTCTCCTCTCGGACCGTTGAGCGGATTTGCCCAGGGATGGACGCATATCAGCTCGGACTGGTGTTTGCTGCTGGCCTGTGACCTGCCGTATCTAGAGAGTGCTATCTTGCAGCGCTGGTGGCGTTGGCTACTGGCGCAGACTGAGCATTGGCAACGCCTTGCCGAACCGCCTGCCCCTCTTCCGGTGGCTTCATTAACGCCTGGCATCAAAGGCTGGGAGCCGCTTTGTGGCTACTACCATCGTCGCTGTTTGCCGGGGCTATTGCGGCGGTTGGCTAGCGGCGATCGCTCTTTTCAATCCTGGCTAACCACGGTGCCCATCGCAGCCTACAGCGCTGTCCCGCGTTCCATGCTGTTTAATTGCAATACGCCCAGTGACTGGCAGGCGGTCCAACAGGGCGATGGCAGCCTCAACTGACGCCGCGCTGTCAGGTAAAAACTATAGCTTTGACCTGCATTAGCGATCGCTAGAACCGTTATGTACTGAGGGCTAAATGGCTAGCCGTCGCATGAGTGCATCCGACGATGGCCATATGTTGCAAAATATGAGTTTTTGGGTCATTGCCGCTGGTCAGCCTGGTCAATCTGTGCCTGTTTAGCCGCAGTGCTCAATAGCTAAAGCCTTAATCCATAGCACTTGTATGTAATGTTAAGCTGTGTAATGATTTCCTCAGATTCTCCAGGTTGAGCGACCAGCCTCCTCTATGATTGGAAGATATTAATTGCAGATGTTTACACAAGTGTTGGAGATTCAAGCGTGGCTCTTCCGTTGTTGAATTACCCGCCCAAAAGCCAGAACCAACGGGTTGAGGGGTACACCATACAGGGCGACGACCAGCCCAGAATTTATAGCGCTGAGTCTCTTCTAGAGCCCAGCGAAATGACTGAGCTGATTGACGCAGCCTACCGTCAAATTTTCTTTTATGCCTTTAAGGCCGACCGTGAGATCTTTTTAGAATCTCAGCTGCGCAACAACCAGATCACCGTGCGTGACTTCATTCGGGGTCTGTTGCTTTCAGAGACGTATCGCAGCAGCTTTTACGACAAAAATAGCAACTATCGCTTTGTTGAGCAGTGCATTCAGCGAGCGCTAGGCCGCGATCCTTACAATGAGCGCGAAAAAATTGCCTGGTCAATTAAGATTGCGACTAAGGGGCTGCAGGGCTTCATTGATGAGTTGCTCGATACCGACGAGTACATGAAGAACTTTGGCTACGACATCGTACCCTTCCAGCGTCGTCGGGTTTTACCGGGTCGTGAGATTGGCGAGCGTCCTGTCAATATCAAGTCACCTCGCTACGACGAGTACTATCGCTCTATCTTGGGCTTCCCTCAAATCAGCTGGCAGGAAGAGGTCCGTCGCTTCAAGCCACAAGAGCAGAACGCAACTGCAGGCAATCCCTCGCTCTACCTCGATATGGCTCGCAGCGTCGCCGCTCGTCCGGCTGCAGCGCCTCGGGTAAGCACCGCCAATATCAACATTGGTGCATCTGTGCCCTTCCGTAAGCTGAACGTGCCGATCAACGGCAACGGCTAACGACTGATTTGTTCTTTCCTCAAAAGGTTATCGCCGGGGTAGTTTTCTATCCCGGCTTTTTTGCGATCAGTTTTACTGATCATCATTCTGCCTATCTCCCGTAATGATTAGGGATGCCTCGGACTTATACCGCCGGTTGATCTTCATGCTGTGACGCTATCGGAAGATACGACATCTGCCTAGTGATGCTGCGATCGCAGTCTATCTAACAACTTTGCCATCCGCTCGGGCAGCGGTGCTTCTCCGGTAATGGTGACCTGAGTGACCGGATGCTCTAGCGTTAGGCGAAAGGCATGGAGTGCCTGTCCGGGCAGCTTTATCCCCGGTGACCGGCCCGAGCCGTACTCCGGGTCGCCGACAATGGGATGCCCCAAATAGGTACTGTGGACTCTAATCTGATGGGTGCGTCCGGTCTGTAGCTGAAACTGAACCAGGGTGTAGTTACCGAGTCGTTCCAGGGTTTTCCAGTGGGTGACGGCTTCGCGTCCGCCCTGATCAACCGGGACGATGGCCATTTTTTTGCGATGCTTGGGGTGACGACCGATGGGCTGATCGATGGTGCCCTGCTCCCCTTTAGGAACGCCGTTGACCAAGCCGATGTATTCGCGCCGGGCAGTTTTGGCTTGGATTTGCTGTTGCAGTCTGCGCAACGCCGTTTCGGTTTTGGCGACGACCATGACGCCAGTCGTATTTTTGTCGAGTCGGTGGACGATGCCGGGGCGCTGAACGCCGCCTACTCCGGTAAGCTGAGTGCCGCAGTGAAACAGCAGCGCGTGAACTAGAGTGCCCGTATCGTGGCCGGGAGCCGGATGCACCACCATGCCTGCCGGTTTATTCACCATCAGGAGCTGGTCGTCTTCGTACAAGACATCGAGCGGTATATTTTCAGGCTGAAGCTCGTAGGGGCTGGCTTCAGGAATAGTAATTTCAATGCGATCGCCCTGACTCACCTGCTCTTTTTTGCTGTCGCAGACTGCCCCATTTACCTGCACCGCGCCCTGCTCTATGAGCTGCTGCGCCCGATTGCGAGAAAGCGTTTCTACATGCTCCGCTAGCCAGCGGTCTAATCGCACTGGCCTCAGCGTTTCCACCGTCTGCTTAACTGTCTGCTCAGCCGCCTGCGTCAATCCGTTGTGTCCCCTGCTCCTTCGCTCCCTAGCCCACTGACAGCCGCCCAATGCTCACCATATACCGGTGATGCTAGTGCTAGCTGCGATCGCAGATCAACCACTTGGCCAATGACGGCGATCGCGGGTGCTGTAAAGCCAGTCACTGCGACCTGATCTACAATCGTCCCCAACGTTCCTAACAGTTCCGACTGCTCAGGTCGGGTGCCCCAGCGAATCAGCGCCACTGGCGTAGTCGCCGGTAGCCCAGCTGCCATCAGCGACTGCGTAATGTTGGGTAAATTATGCACGCCCATATAGACCACGATAGTCTCCGCAGCCTGGGCGACAGCCTTCCAGTTTACCTGAGGCCGGTACTTACCTGCTGACTCGTGCCCTGTGACGAAGATAACCGAAGAGCTGTAGCCCCGATGCGTAACCGGAATCCCTGCATAAGCCGGAGCCGCAATGCCCGCCGTAATCCCTGGCACCACCTCGACCGCTATCCCCGCTGCCATCAGCCCGCTCATCTCCTCTCCGCCCCGGCCAAAAACGAACGGGTCACCGCCCTTCAGTCGAACAACGACCGCATGCTCATGTGCTTTCTGACACAGTAGCCGGGTGATCTCCTCTTGAGACATCGAATGCCTGCCCCGCCGCTTACCCGCATGAATCTGCTCGGCTCGCACGTTAATCAGGCTCAAAATCGGATCGCTCACCAGCGCGTCGAACACGACCAGATCAGCCGACTCTATCAGCGCTTTCGCCTTTACAGTCAGCAGTCCAGGATCTCCTGGCCCGGCCCCTACCAGATAGACCTTGCCCATAGCAGCAAGCCCCGACAGCGACTCTGGTGAGCGCGACACATCATCCACAGAAAAGTTAGACGGCATAAGTAAATGACAGGGTCATCAGAACAAGTAACCACTCCCATAAACTATAGCCAGGTCATCAGCTAAATTGTTACAAAGCTAAATGTGAAGCAGCTAACTTAATTCAAGCAAAACCACCGCAGACAATTTGCCAACTACGATACGGCGCAGGCGTCACCTTGACAGCTCACTCATTTACCAGCTCTACCGCGAGGCTAGCAATTTCGTCAGTTGCCCCCAGGGTAGGCAGTAGCCGAAAGCTAACTTTAGGGAAGCGCTCAGCTAGCTCTTCGGTGCGGTGAGTAATCGCATCGGTAATGCCCCCGGCGAATAAGAAATAGGGCAAAATGGCTAGCCGTTGGCAGCCCTGCTGCATCAGGTCAATCACTTGCGTTTCAATATCTGGCGGAGTGGACCAGTAGGCCACCGCCGTATCAAGCCGTTTGGCCAGACCCTTAATCGCCTGATTGCCTCGGGGTTTGCGGCTACCGTGCGCTACCAAAAGCGACCCTTCAGCGGGCACAGCCGCCAGCCGACTGGCCAACACCTCACTAATTTTGGTATGACTGCCCAAATGCGGACACAGCGTTAGCTGGAGTGAGTCGCCTAGTAGCGCTCTGGCTACCTCGACCTCGTCGGGAATGTCTTCGGTAACGTGAACGCCCGGCATCAAAAATACGGGCAGTAGCTTCAGCTCACGCACGCCTGCCGCCTGTAGCCGTCGCCCAAACTCGTAGATCTGCTCACTCAAGGCGATAGGTGAAAGCTCCAGGCAGGCTGTGCCGACGATCACCTTCGAGCTAGCAGTAGGAGCTTTCTCTAAGTGGGGCTTGGCAAGTAAGGCGGTTCGGTCGGCTGCTTTATGTCGCTCGGCTGCTCTATGGGGAATGGCGCTGTTAAAAAAAGTGCGCTCAGTTAGCGGTCGGGTCTGGGAGCGGGGCGTGTCGTTGCCCGCTGCTGCCTGCTGTGGCGTAGCTTCTAAATGTTTGCGCACCAGGTCTGCGAGTCGGTCCATAGCCACCTGAGGGCGAGGGTCTCGGCTACCGTGCGAAATCAGTAAATAGGCAGTTGAAGCGACCACGGGTTTCAAAGGATACCTCTTGTATGAACGGTAAGAGCACTGCTTCTATTGATAGCGGATCTCAAAAACTTTGGAATATTAATTTTCATTATTCAAGATTTCATCAACAAAAGGCTGTATCGGAAGTTGCAGTTTGCCCTTGCTCTGTGACCAGCCTCTGACATCAGGTTGTGGCTAATCATCAATTAATCTCAATAAGGTTCATAGAAACCCAGCAAGATGCACTTGTCTCAGTAAACCCGAGAGAGCTATTAACTCATCAGCCCTAAGCAATAAAGGTAATCCGCGAGCCTAAAGGGGCTCAATAGGATCATTTTTAGCTGAAAAATCACTGAAGAATTAGCATTCAGTAAAACAGCGGTGCTATACTAGTTACTCGATATGGCGAGCGTGGCCAAGTGGTTAAGGCAGTGGATTGTGATTCCACCATTCGCGGGTTCAAGTCCCGTCGTTCGCCCTTCTTTCAGCAATTTTCAATCAGCAATTTTCAAAGTGGTTAGCTTAGTCTCTAGCTTCGTAAGTGGGATCATTTCCGGGCGTAACGCTAGAAGCGATATCCTATATCTTTAGGTACCTATGTTACGGAGTTTTGACGATGGCACCTTGGGTTTACGATCCTCACTCGGGCGGCATTAAAATTCCTGCGCGGCTAAAAGAGCCGATTACACAGCGCATATTGACCTATGCCGAGGCGCATTATGCGGGCAAATTTAATCGGATCGATGTGCGCTTTCGGGATAAGTTTTGCTATATCGATGCTTACATAGAGCCCTATGTGCCAGAGAAAAATTTTAATAAAGAACTCTACGGCTGCACGCGGGAAGAGCGGATTGAGTTTTTAAGAACGGTGCCGACCCATCTGTGCCGATTGCGCTACAGCGGCGATGCGGACAAGTGGGCAATGGCGTTTTATACCTACAGCAACGAAAAGTACGAGCCTTCTGTGTTTAAAAACGGCACTTTTTTCGGCACGCCAGAAGAAGCGTTTGAGACCTCATCGGTGTATTTGCAATAGTTAACCATAGTGGGCGCAGTGAAAAACTAAGCACCATCGTCGGAGTAACTTGTGGAAAGCGATTGCAGAAGTAGGTTCATAAATGACAGCCCCTCAACACCCCGCTCTCAAAACTCTTGAAGAAGGTCTGACCTTTCACACCGTAGACGAGCTAAAAAAACTGCTCCAACGCTTGCCTATCAGGGACAAGCCTACGCGCAAGGCAGAGCTAGTCGATGCGATCGCTCAATATCTGCGATCGCCCAACCTGAAAAAACTGTGGAAAGACCTCAACGAACTTCAGCAGTCCGCCGTTGCCGAAGCCGTCTATGTGACCGGAGGGCGCTATTTGCCTGAGCAGTTTCAGGCAAAATATGGCCAACTGCCCGAATGGGATACCCGCTCGTCTTTCTATCGGTACGGTCGCTCGGCTGAACTCCTCGATTTGTTTTTCTATCCCCTCAGCAATTATTACGGCGTGGGTGATGTTCTCCCAGAAGATCTGCGGCTCAAGCTCAAAGCCTTTGTGCCAGAGCCCCAAGCGTTGACCTTAAAGAGTACCGACCAGCCGCCTGAGAGCATTCAGGTCAAATACTTGTCCTATGACTACCCAACACGCAAACGGGTTAGGACCGTAGAAGCGGTTTCTGTTGTGCGCTGCCCTACCGAACAAGCTGCTCAGCAGGATTTGCTGGCCGTTTTACGGTTGGTGCACTTGGGTAAAGTGAGCGTCAGTGATAAAACGCTCATGCCGGGGAAGGCTGCCCTGAAGGCGATCGCACCCCTGCTCCAAGGCGGCGATTACTATAGTGAAACCGATCAACCCAAAGATACCGATGCCATTGGCGATATCAAACCCTTTGCCTGGGTGATGCTCTTGCAGGGCGGTGGGCTAGCTCAGCTCAAGGGCAAAAAGCTGGAGCTCACCAGAGCTGGCCAAAAAGCCATGGGCGCAGACCCCGCTAAAACCATCCAGGTCATTTGGAAAAAGTGGCTCAAAACCACACTGCTCGATGAGCTGCGCCGCACTGAGACCATTAAAGGGCAAACCGGGAAAGGGAAACGGGGACTCACCGCCGTGGGCGGACGACGTAAGCACATTGTGGATGTCCTCAGCCAATGCCCGACAGAACGATGGATTACATACGAAGATCTTAAGCAGTACTTGATTGCCAGCGGGCAAGGCTTCGAGATAAGCCGTTCTCCCGAAAATCTATACATTAGTGAACCGGGCTATGGCTATCTTTACGACACCAGCAGTTGGAGTATTTTGCAAGATGCCTACCTCAGATGCTTTCTGTTTGAATATGCGGCTACGCTGGGCCTGATTGATGTGGCGTATGCTGCCCCCTATGAAGTGCCTCAGAGTGAATTTCATCAGCTTTGGGGCGCAGACGACTATAGTTTTCTCAGCCGCTATGATGGGTTGCTGGCCTTTCGGATTAACCCACTGGGTGCCTTTTGCATGGGCCTTGCCGATAGCTATACCGCCGCGCCTGTAACCGTGGAGAGTACCCTGCGCGTGTTGCCCAATCTGGATATTGTGATGACGGGGCCACCGCTCAGCCCAGCAGAAGCGTTGATGATGGAGACCTTTACCAGCCAAACTTCTGATGCCGTCTGGAAACTAGATCGAGAAACGGCCCTGAAGGCAGCAGAAGCTGGCCATGCCCTATCAGAGTTTCAAGACTTTCTGAGTCGGGCTAGCGCTGAGGCCTTTCCCAAAACCGTAGAACAGTTCTTTAAAGACTGTCGCAGTCGCTCAGAGAGCTTGCAGGATAAAGGCATCGCTCGATTGATTGAATGCGCAGATGCCACCTTGGCGGCACTCATTGCCCACGACTCGCGGACGAAAAAATATTGTCAGCTAGCCGGAGAGAAACATTTGGTCGTGTTGCTCGATCAAGAAACTCGCTTTCGCAATGGTCTGCGCAAACTTGGCTATAGCCTGCCGCTCAGCCAGCAGTAGCTCAGTAATAAGTACAAGATTCAGCTAACTACCGATGAGCTATTCTCCTGACAACGCGCTGATTATTCAAAGCGATCGCACCGTTTTACTCGATGTCCATGCCCCCAAAGCTGAGGACGCGCAGAGTGCGATCGCTCCCTTTGCCGAACTGATCAAAAGCCCCGAACATATCCACACCTACCGCCTCAGTCCGTTGAGCATTTGGAACGCTCGCGCTGCGGGAATGCCCGTTGCTGACATGGTCACGGCCCTACAAGAAAATGCCAAATATCCTATGCCCGAATCTGTGGCTCAGGAACTGGTTGCCCTGGGCGATCGCTATGGTCTCACAACAATCAAAGCAGATACCCCAAAAGCCGATCAGGATGATGGCGGCTCGCTTTCTGATCATCTTTCTGGCTTGCTGTTGCAGGTAGAAGACAAACCCTTAGCAGAACTGTTGAAACGTCATGAGCAGGTGGGGCCGCTTTTGGGCGTTGGCGAAGCCTCTCCGGAGGGGAATCGCCTTTCTCCAACAACCTTTGCGATTGCTTTGGGCGATCGCGGCCTCCTTAAGCAAGCACTCCTCGCCGCAGGCTATCCTGCCGAAGATCTCGCAGGCTACCTGAAAGGGGATGAACTGCCGGTAGCGCTACGAGTCACAGCTGTTAGCGGCGAGCCGTTTCACCTGCGCCCTTATCAACAAACGGCGGCTGATCTGTTTTACCAATCGGGGCAGGCCAAAGGTGGCAGCGGCGTGATTGTGCTTCCTTGTGGGGCGGGTAAAACCATGGTCGGCATGGCAGCGATGGCCCAAGTCCAACAGAAAACTCTCATTCTCACCAGCAGCTTAACCTCCGTGCGCCAATGGCAGCGAGAGTTGTTGGATAAAACCAACCTCACCGAAGCACAACTTGCGGAATACAGCGGCAAACAAAAGGCTACTGGCCCGGTGACGCTGGCCACCTACCAAATTCTCACCTACCGACCCAGCCAGGATGATGACTTTCTCCATCTCGGGCTATTTGACGCGCAGGGGTGGGGGCTAATTATTTACGACGAAGTTCATCTGTTACCGGCCCCCGTCTTTCGCATCACCGCGCAACTCCAGGCCCGGCGGCGTCTGGGGCTTACCGCTACGCTGATCCGAGAAGATGGCCGCGAAGGGGATGTGTTTACCCTAATTGGCCCAAAGCGGTATGACGTGCCCTGGCGCGAGCTAGAAGGAGAAGGCTTTATCGCGGCTGCCCACTGCACGGAAATTCGGGTGCTACAAACTGAAGAGAGGCAGATGGAATACGCCACGGCTGCGCGCCGCTATCAGTTTCGGATTGCAGCGGAGAATCCGCTCAAGCTACATGTCGTTCAAAATTTACTGAAGAAAGAAGCGGGGCATCGGGTGTTGATTATTGGGGAGTATTTGGATCAGTTGAGTGCGATCGCCCAACAGGTAGATTTACCCCTTATTACCGGCAAAACCAGCCAGAAAAAGCGCGACCAGCTCTATACTGACTTTCGCAGCGGCGAAGTTGCAGGTCTCATTCTCTCTCGGGTAGGCAACTTTGCTCTCGATCTCCCCGATGCCGACGTACTAATTCAGGTCTCTGGGAAATATGGCTCGCGCCAGGAAGAAGCCCAGCGGTTAGGTCGCATTCTCCGGCCTAAAAAAGATGGCCATAGCGCTCAGTTCTATACGCTGGTGTCATTGCGCACCTGTGAGGAAGAGTTTGCCCAGCACCGCCAGTTGTTTTTGACAGAACAAGGCTACCGCTATCACATCCAGCAGTGGGACGATTGATGCCTGGGGCTCCAATCGTATACTCCAAATGAGAAATAAACGAGGAAGAAAGCAACAGTGACAAACAGCCAATGCGATCAGCGATAGAATTAAGGCAGCTTGGAGGAATCAGTGTATGACAGCAGCGGCAGTAAACAACAAAACTCATACGGCGACCTACACGGTTGAGGAATATCTGGCGCTAGAGATAAAATCGGATACTCGTAGCGAGTTTCGCGATGGATCTCTACACATATCCGGATCTTATGATCATGGCTGATCCAGTGGAGCTAAAACCAGGACGCAAAGATACCGTCACAAACCCTATTTTGATTGCGGAGGTGCTTTCTGAGTCTACAGAAGCCTACGACCGCAATAAGAAGTTTGAACACTTCCGAACAATTGAGACGTTTTAGGAATATGTGCTGATCGATCAGTATCGGCCCCATGTGGAGCGTTACGAAAAGCAGGCAGCGAACCAATGGTTGTTTACGGAGTACAGCGGGTTGGAAGCAATCTTGACGTTGTCTTCTGTTGGGGTCGAGATTACGTTGGCTGATTTATACGAGGCGGTCGAGTTTGAGCAGAGGCAAGAGAAAACGTCGTAAGATTTTAGGAACAAAGCAAATCTGATCGCCCAACAGGTAGATTTATCGCGTTGGTCGCTTTGCTGCGGTATATCACACCGGCTGAAAGCCTGGTGCTGAAACGGGCAAAGCGACTCGCGATTCCCGAATGCATCCGAGACCCGCTACACCCCCCTCATCACTGGCAAAACCAGCCAGAAAAAGCGCGGACAGCCCTACTTCCTTGGATTAGGCCTTCCTAATTCTTCAGCAAGAGCACTATACAACATCGTATTTCCAGCAGTTGCTTGCCGAACAAGAATTGGCAATGCTTTACGAGCACGCTGTTCATAGCGCTTATTCCCAGTAAGGCTTCCTGCCGAAAGTTCTCCAGTTTCACGTTTCATTATTTTAGAAATATAGGCCTAACTTGTTGTTACAGAAAATCCAATTCATGGGCAGATTAGGCTGAATTGTTTCTCTCTAATCTGCCCATGAGGAGACACAGGTCGAAATACGTCTGTCTAAATGCCTCCATTATTGGACAGTCTGTGACCACCAGGCGAGGGCATAGGGCTGAGCTTCGCCGCTGTTGGCCTGCTGCTGCACGACTCTCAGCTTATAGCGACCGTCTGCCGGAACTGGAATAAATACGTGCTCCAGGCTGTCTTCCCGGCTGACCGATGACCATACGCTTTGGCTGATGTCATCGGTATCGGCGGGCATCAGATACAGATCCAGGTCGCTTAAGGGCTGACCGGTAAAGTCTTCGCCAATGTCGTAGTATTCGTCGGCTGAATTTAGCTTGACCAGGCGTTCCCAGGCAAGGGTCGCACTGACATAGCTACCGCCTTTCAACGGCTGCTCAAAGAGGTAGTCTTCAGCGCTGCCAGTCTCTGCCAGGCTGCTATAGCTCCAGCCGATAGCTGGAATGTTGCCCGGTGTCCACTGTCCGCCTGCGAGCTGCTCGTAAGCTCTAAAGGCATTAAGGTGCCCGGTGCCCAGTTCGGCATTGAGCGGAATTTGCTGATTGGTATACGCATCGGATTCGATCCAGTTGCGTCCGCTTTCATCTAGTAAGGTGCGGCTCATGCCCAACAGCGAGCCATCGCCGGGGTCTTCTATCTTATCGGCGGCGTTGAGAATGACTGATTTCATCACCTGGGGCTCTCTAGAGTCGAGGCTCCAGTGGTTGGCCCCGGCGCGTAGCTGGCGATCGCCAAATTCCTGCAAGAGCGCGATCGTCGCCACCACATGCGGCGCAGCAAAGCTAGTGCCGCTGCTGACTGTGCGCGCCCCATTGGGCTGAAACATCTCAATTTCACTGCCTGGCGCTACCAGATTAATCGAGCGGCGGCGGCCCTCATTAGCCTCAGGGCGCGAGCTATTGGGGGCGTTGAACGTGGGCTCGCTGCCTAAGTTAGCACTGTCTACCCGCATAAATCTGCCATCGACCCGGGTGGAGTAGGCCACATTGATGCCGTTGAAATTATCGGTAGGAATGGGAATGCCGCCCCGCCCCTGGTTGCCCGCAACCACATAAAGCAGCTTATGCACTCGCGCCGACCAGTCGATGCATTGGGTAAGCAGGGCATTGCCGTCCAAACTGGCATTGGGCCGTACGTCACGGCTGAGAGGTTCACCAAAGCTGAAGTTGGTGGCTCTTACGTCACCGCTATTTTGTAGGGCAACATGCTGAGAGGCCAGGCATTCTTCCTGCTGACCAATAAATTCGGTCAGGGTGCCGATCGCCGCTGAGTAAAGAAAGGCGTTGGGGGCGACGCCTCTGAGCATCTTGTCACGGCTGATCATGACGCTGGCGACGTTGGCCGCGTGCGGATCGACTGACTCATTGGCGATCGCTGGTGCATCTAGCTCAAAAATTCGACCCACCTGCACAGGCGGATTTTCAGTGGCAATTTTATCAATGCCAAACTGACTCGGGCGACCAATTTCTACCTGCCCAATCGCAATCTTTCGACCGGTCAAATTGTAGGGCGCTTCTTGCAAGCGGCGAGCATCGATGCCATCAGCGCCAATAGAGCTGGTCAGCGCTACGGCTGGCACACCCACGGCGGCTAGCGCACCCAAACCCAAACCCAAACTGCCGAGCGATCGCTTAACCGAACGCCGCTGCCAATGCCAAAAAAAGCTGCCCATATAACGACCAAGCTGGATACGAGACGACAGAGCAACTTTAACTCAATTGCAGAGGCGACGGTAGGGTTACAGCAGCGACCTGTCAGCGAATGCTGCAACTCAGAAATCTTGATAGAGCTTTAGCGCTATGAGCCGGATAAATATTTTGTTACAATAGACACACCTATATAGATCTTTCTCTATAGCAAATATCCCTTAGCGAGAGGCCACTCCCCTATGGCAACGACTCAGTCCAATAAATCTGTTGTTATCTCACCGTCGATTTTGTCCGCTGACTTTAGCCGTTTGGGTGAGGAAATTCGCGCGGTAGACAAAGCCGGTGCCGACTGGATTCATATCGATGTGATGGATGGCCGCTTTGTGCCCAATATCACCATTGGCCCGATGATCGTAGAGGCGGTGCGCCCGCTGACCGATAAGCCGCTCGACGTTCACCTGATGATTGTAGAGCCGGAAAAGTACGTCGAAGACTTTGCCAAAGCAGGCGCTGATATTATCTCTGTCCATTGCGAGCACAATGCGTCGCCCCACCTCCACCGCACCCTGGGGCAGATTAAAGAGTGCGGCAAGCAGGCGGGCGTCGTGCTCAACCCTGGCACCAGCCTGGACCTAATCGAATACTCTCTCGATCTGTGCGATCTGGTGCTGATTATGAGTGTGAACCCCGGCTTTGGCGGGCAGAGCTTCATCCCCGGTGTCATCCCCAAAATTCGCAAGCTCAGAGCAATGTGCGACGAGCGTGGCCTCGATCCCTGGATCGAAGTCGATGGCGGCTTGAAATCGCACAATGCGTGGCAGGTGCTAGAAGCGGGTGCCAATGCGATCGTGGCAGGTTCTGCCGTCTTTAAGGCAGACGACTACGCTGAGGCGATTAGCGATATTCGTAACAGCAAGCGGCCTGCGCCTGAATTGGCGGCTGTGTAGCGGCTGAATTATTGCCCGCCTCTGAGGAATAAGTCGGGGGCGGGGGCTCCAGGCGATCGCTGGGCCGTTAGCTTTTAGGGAGGATCCTGGGTCTTCTCTAAAGGCGGCGGCCTTTTTGCTATCAGGTGGTTGCTGGGCGGCGATCGCCCGTTTCCCCAACCTTGATCAAAAAGCCCATGACGAGGATTGAACTCGTGACCTCACCCTTACCAAGGGTGTGCTCTACCACTGAGCCACATGGGCAAAAGATTGAATGCGAAGATGGTGGGCCAGGCTGGATTCGAACCAGCGTAAGCATAGCTAGTGGATTTACAGTCCACCCCCATTAACCACTCGGGCACTGACCCCCGCCATCTACGGCTTATAAAATGTAGCATACGATGCGCACGGGTGGGCAGGGGTTGCTTTACAGAATATTTAGGACAAATTTTGTGCAGGGTTCTTCGGGCCTTTTCACCTCAGCGATCGCCCAAAATTAAGCTTCAGAGCGATGTCGGCACTAGCGATGCTGTTTACGCTAGCAATGCTGAAAACTCCCAATCCGCTATGCCTTTTGATATTGACGTGGCCTTTGCCCGCCTGACCAGTTTTATGCCGGGCTATCCGCGTGCGGCGATGTTTCAGCTCGCTGAAGAAGGCTACCGCTCACCGTTTGAGCAGCTCGTGTCCTGCATGATTTCGATTCGCACTTACGACGAGGTGAGTTTGCCAGTGTCGCGGCGGCTGTTTGCCAGGGCGAATACGCCGCAGGCCATGAGCGAGCTGTCAGTAGCGGAAATTGAGCAGTTGATTGCGAAAAGCACGTATGCGGAGCGGAAGGCGGGGCAGATTTGGGTGATCGCGCAAACCATCGTTCAAGAGCACAATGGCGAACTCCCCTGCGACGAGGCGGTGATGCTGGGTTTCAAAGGCATCGGCCCCAAGTGCGCCCACTTAGCGCTGGGCATTGCCTGCAAGCAGCCCTACATCAGCGTCGATGTGCATGTGCACCGGGTGATCAACCGCTGGGGCTATGTAGAGACGAAGACACCTGAGAAAACGACAAAGGCGTTAGAGGACAAGCTGCCCAAGGACTATTGGGTAGAGACAAACCGGCTGCTGATGCCGTTTGGCAAGAATGTGTGTAAGGGGCAGTATCCGCAGTGTACAAGCTGCCCGCTAGTTGATATGTGCCCTAAAATTGGCTTATAGACTTGATTCTTTGGGTTGAAAGCTATGGTACAAGCTACGAAAGAACGGAAGAAAAGCTTCTCTAGCTTTACTCTCAAAGAGGCTTTTAAGTATTTGGGTATCGAAGAGCTGGAACTTTGGACATTAGCGGCAGAGCCGGTTCCTATCAGCGATTTTTTTCGGCAGAGGCTAGCGCGGCTACAGCGGTTTGACTTAAGAAGCTTTGAGGTTTCAAAGACGCTACTGATCGACGCCATCTGCGAAGAAGGCTTGGAAGGATTTCAACGGCTGAAAGTGTGGAAAGGCGCTTATTTAGAGGGTGAAGATGTCTGTGGGAATGCAGACTATCTCGTCGCTGAGCGGAGAGGTTACTTAGAAGCCCCTTTTGTATGCGTCATCGAAGCGAAAAAGGATGACTTCGAGCAGGGAGCCGCTCAATGTTTAGTGGAAATGCAGGCTTGCCAGTGGATAAATCAGCAGCTAGGCAAGGTGATTGATATTTATGGCATTGTCACGAATGGTGATGGCTGGCAATTTTACCGTCTGACGATCAACGGCAAGGTAAGTGAGTCGCCTTTATACAGCACTGGCGGGATGCCCACGCTACTAGGGATATTGAGAGCCTTCTTCGGATTCTGCGAGCAAAATTTGGTATAGCGGTGGGTCACAGGCTATCTTCGCTCCAGTGGAAGTCAGGAACGGTAAGATAAGCCATACTGCTATTAGCTTTTGACTGGCGACCTATGCCGCTAACTGATTATCACGCTCAATATTTTGCTCATGAGCTGACTAAGCGGTGCTCTTCGGACAAGTTAGAGAAGCTGGCGAGTACGTTTGCCGGGGCGCGAGTTGATCTCAATCCGCATCAGGTAGAGGCGGCGCTGTTTGCGTTTCGTTCACCTCTGTCGAAGGGCGCTTTGCTGGCTGACGAGGTGGGCTTAGGAAAGACGATTGAAGCGGGGCTTGTAATTGCCCAGAAGTGGGCAGAAAGAAAAAGGCGAATTTTAGTGGTTACGCCTGCTAGCTTGCGCAAGCAGTGGCTGCTGGAGCTAAAAGATAAGTTCTTTTTGCCAGGGAAAATTTTAGAAACAAAGTCTTATAACAAGGCAAAAAAGGATGGCTCGTACAATCCTTTCGACGATACGGAGCACATTATCTTTTGCTCTTATCAGTTTGCCCGCAACAAAGCAGGAGAGGTAGAAAGCACACAGTGGGATTTGGTAGTGATTGATGAGGCTCACCGGCTTCGCAACGTGTATAAGTCTTCTAATAAGATTGCTAAGAAGCTGAGAGAAATTTTGCAGAAGCGGAATAAGCTGCTGCTGACGGCGACGCCGCTACAAAATTCGCTGCTGGAGCTGTATGGCTTAGTGAGCTTTATCGATGAGCTGACGTTTGGGGATGTGAAGAGCTTCAAAGAGCAGTTTACGGGTCGGCAAGGTTCGAGCGATGTGTTTGAAACGCTGAAGCGTCGGCTGAAGCCTATTTGCCATCGGACGCTGCGCCGCCAGGTGGATGCTTATGTGTCTTTTACGGCGCGGCTGCCGCTGTTGGAAAAGTTTGATCCAGATGATTCTAAAGAGGTGCTGTACGAGCTGGTTTCGGATTATTTGCAGCGGGACAATATTAAAGACTTTGATCGGCAAATTCGGGAGGCGAAGCGGGCGGCGACGGGGGCACTGGATTTGCAGGCAAAGCTGGTGGGACAAAAGCGGGTGAGGGAGTTAGAGCGATCGCGCACTCAGAGGCGAAGGTCGCTCTTTGAGGCGCAGGACGATGTGGATGCACGCAGGGACAATATTATTGACGATATGGAAAAGCAGTTAGAGCAGAAGAGCGAGCTGGAGAGGCTGTTCACCATTCGGTGGAGTCTGGTGTAAATTTTCTGTAGCTGTGCAACATAATTGTAAAGGCTCATGACTTGTATTTGACCTGCAAATGACTTGTATTTACCTTGTAATGCCGTTATGATGCTGGGGTTGCTGAGGCTTTCTTTCAAATGGCTGATCGATATAGAGCAGAGTCTACTTTGAGCGATCGCGGTCAGACGGCAATCCCTAGCAGTATTCGCAAGCATCTGGGTTTAGAAGGCGGCGGAAAAATAGAGTACGAAATTGACGAAGCGGGCCAGGTAGTTATCAGGCCAAAGCCTGAAGCTGCTGTTCCTGTTAGCGATGAGGCCGATCCTGCTTTGCGACCTTTTCTGTCCTTGCTGGAGCAGGATATTGAGCAAAGTCCTACGCGACTTGAGCCGATGGCGTCTGATTTTGTAGCGGTGGCGATCGCGATCGCGGGCAGTTGGCAAAATCTCGTCGAGTTTGACCCTAACAGCTTTGATTTTACTGATGATGATGCGGCTGAACTCTCCGATTTGTTTGCTGAGATAGAAGCTGAAGAGGCAGGCACGTGAAGCCCAGGCCCATCGTTGTTAACGGCTGGAATCTTTATACGCATTCGGCTTTCAAAGAATATATGCGAAAGCTGGCGATCGCTGTCAGAAAGATAAAAGAGCGCAACCCCGAGAGCTGGGAGCGCAATAATATTGTCTCGCTGTATAAAGCGATCGCTCGCTGTTGCCTGGTGGAGATACCCAATGATCCATCGGATAGTCGATATCGTCAGGGAAATACGTTGGGAAAGGCTTACAGACATTGGTTTAGAGCCAAACCTGCCAACCGCCATCGACTATTTTTTCGCTATGACGCTCAGAGTAGAGCTATTGTCTACGTTTGGATCAATGGGCTAAAGCAACTTAGAACAGCGGGTAGCAAGCGAGATCCTTACGTTGTGTTTGCCAAGCTCCTAGAGAAAGGCGACATGCCTGATAGTTGGCCCGTTTTGATAGAGCGTTGCGATTCAATAGACGAGAGCGATAGTGATTGGCAGCTTAATTCGTGATGCCTTTGCGATCGCAGTGTGGTCGTGAGGGGTTGCAGCGTGGTTGTGGAAGGTTGCGGAAGGTTGTGGGGTCGGTATCAAATGCAGTGGGTGGATGAGCGATCGCGCTACACTGCTGAGGTCACTTGTTCGGTGGATATTGCCATGACTGCTCAGCTATCGCCTGCTGAACTGCGAGAGGCTGATGCGCTTTTGCAAACGTATGAACCTGCTGAAAGGGCGATCTCTACACTCCTCCACAAATATGACGGCGACCTGGAAGCTAGCCTGAGCGTGCTAGTCGCTGCCGAGGCGGGAACTGCCGTCTATGGCGATGCGCAGAGAAGTCTGGGGCAGGTATTTTTGAAGAATCTGCGGCGCGAGGTCTGCGGGGATGACAGCTTTCGAGCGAAGGTGGAGGAATACAATAAAAATCTAGGAAAGGCGGCGCTGGTGACTGGGTTGATCGTGTACTTAATTAATTTGGTGACGCTGCCGATTAATCCTGTGATCGCCACCATTGCCGTACTGTGGGTGCTAAAGCTGGGATTGCGGACTTTTTGCGACTATACGGGGGTGTGACCTAAATATGATGTTATATTCTCAGGAGAATCGAGAGACTGTAAAGCTTTATTTTATTGGAGTGTAGCGAATATGGGTGCATTGATAGTAGAGAGTGATGCGAATTCAGTCACTATTCAAATCACGATTCCCTACGAGAGCACAATGCTATCGACCGAAGAGAGCATTCAATCGGAGCTGAATGAAGCAGGCGTGCTAGCGAGTGGCAAAGCCCTAGAGCAGTTCGATACCGATGGTTCGCCGCTAGAGATTGAAGGTGTACGTTGGACGAGCAAAGGACAGCAACCAAAGAGCTACCAGAGCCCGTATGGCAAGGTATCGATAGAGCGTCATGTCTACCAAAGTGCTAAAGGCGGGGCCACGTTTTGCCCGCTAGAGGTAAATAGTCGCATCGTATTGACCTCAACGCCCCGGTTTGCCAAACAGATTAGTCATAAGTATGCCGAAATGAGCGGGCCTCGGGTGGTGAGCGATCTGAAGGAGAATCATGGTCGTCAAGTGACCCGCTCGTTTGTGCAAAACGTGG
>NZ_NRTA01000001.1 GCF_002286735.1 Leptolyngbya sp. BC1307 | reverse complement strand
CGGCGCATTGAGTTTTGCTACACCCCGAAGCATGGCAGTTGGCTGAATGTCGCAGAGAACGAGCTGAGCGCGATGACCCGTCAATGTGTTGACGGTAGACGATTCGAGGATATCGAAACCATCCGCAGCGAAATTGCGGCTTGGTCAACGGATATCAACAACACTCAACGAGGGGTTGACTGGCAAATGAAAGTTGAGGATGCTCGGTGTAAACTGATTTCCATTTATCCTCAAATTAAGCTCTGACGCTCCACTAGTATTTCCATTTCGCAGCCAGCCGGTTATGACAAATCTATTGTGCTTGCTGCTTTCCTATTTGGCAAAATGGATAAAGTCGAGCTAAGGTACCCAGGAGGAATATAATAATTCCCCAAAACAAAATCGGATTTTCCATCTATTGAATCTCCTGTTTCAAACTCGATAGCTGTATACGTTGTGCTGTTGGAGTGGGTTAGACAACAACAGCGAAAAATGACAAAAGCCCGAGAGGGAACCTCCACTTACCAAAAGTGGTGTAGCTCCTCCCGGGCTTTTATCCCGCCGTGAACCCAGCGGCTAAAAACCGCACAGGCTGCCTCTCTCGGACCAGACATCTTATTGAAAAAGATCGGAACCCTAGAAACAAATTATGTTAATTGAACAAATTAATAAGCTGTTCCGACGCGATCCTCTTATAGAAGACAAATAAAAAGCGAAAGTCTACCGCTGCTTGAGCGATATCCCTTTGAGAGGGAAAACTGTTTTCTTTTGCTCGTGATTGAAACTTAGCAACAGGTCTGAAGGATAAAAGTGTCGCCCGATACGAATTAGCGTCCTTTCTGTGGCTTGTTACGATACCCTCACTTTGGCAAGGTGCTGGAAATGACGGCTTGACCGATCAAAAGGCTTTACTCTATAGTAGTGCCCATTACAACATAAGACTTCTAGGGTTCCGGTCGGGCTTATCCGTGCGATGTCTGGTCCGAGAGAGGTCGAGTTAGCTTTTATGGCTAACTTACACGGCGGGAAAAAAGCCCGGGAGAAATTTTAGGAGTGGCGCTCACTTCTAGTTTCTCTCTGGCTTTTTTAATGGGCTCTTTTCATAGATAATCAGGCTTTGATAGGTAACGGTTTATTTAATATTTTTTTGAACATCTCCCTTAACATCTCTACTTGACTCCGTGACACTTGAGGCTTTTCCATGACAGCTGACTCTTCTAATGATCCTGTATTCCAGAACCCGGATGGCTCTTTAGATGCTCAATCCGAAGCCCAGCGAGCGCTGGAGCTAGAGAGCCATTTGCCCTTGACCGGGTGGCAGCAGGAAGTCGATCAGGGATTGACCTATGGATTAGAGGCGGCGGCGAGTATTCGCGATCGCACTATCTCTACCTTCTCCCGAGGAGAATTGCCTCACTATGCAGGCATCAACACCTTTATGAAGGCTCCCTACGTAGAGGACGTTCGGTTGGTCGGTAACTACGATGTGGCTATTGTGGGCGTGCCTCATGACTCTGGCACGACCTACCGCCCCGGCACTCGCTTCGGCCCCCAGGGCATTCGCAAAATTTCGGCGCTGTACACGCCCTATAACTTTGAGCTGGGTGTTGACCTCAGGGAGCAGATTAAGCTGTGTGATGTGGGTGACATTTTTACAATTCCGGGTAACAACGAAAAGTCATTCGACCAGATTTCTAAGGGCGTCGCCCATGTCTTTAGCTCAGGCGCTTTCCCGATTCTCTTAGGCGGCGATCACTCCATTGGCTTTCCCACGGTGCGCGGCATCTGCCGCCATTTAGGAGACAAAAAAGTCGGCATCATTCACTTCGACCGCCACGTTGATACGCAAGAAACCGATCTAGATGAGCGGATGCACACCTGTCCCTGGTTTCATGCGACGAATATGGCCAATGCGCCTGCTAAAAATTTGGTGCAGTTGGGCATCGGCGGTTGGCAGGTGCCTCGTCCGGGCGTTAAGGTTTGCCGGGAGCGGGCGACCAATATCCTGACGGTGACCGACATTATGGATATGGGCATGGACGCGGCGGTGGACTTTGCCCTGGATCGAGCTTTAGATGGCACCGACTGCGTTTGGATTAGCTTTGATATTGACTGTATAGATGCGGGATTTGTGCCGGGAACGGGTTGGCCTGAGCCGGGCGGACTGCTGCCGCGTGAAGCGCTCTATTTGCTGGGGAAGATTGTCGCTAAAGCGCCGGTCTGCGGCATAGAAGTGGTCGAAGTGTCGCCGCCTTATGATGTCAGCGATATGACCGCGCTGATGGCTACTCGGGTCATTTGCGATGCGATGGCTCATTTAGTCCTCTCGGGTCAACTGCCGCGTCAGCGCAAGCCAGACTATATTCATGAAGAAGCCAATATGAATGTAGATGAAGCCTGGTCTTAGATGGCGATGTAGGACATGACGACATCGTTGAGCTGATTGTGCTGGCGGAACTGAGCGATCGCCGCCTCCACCGCCAGCGGCGTCCCATTGAACATGACGGTGCGTTCACTGCCGTTTTGGGCAATGGTTTCGACTGAGTAGCTGTCGTCGTCGCTGAGTAACTTAGTGCTGGTGCTGAGTCTGGCAATGGCGATCGCTCTGAGCTTGGGGTCGTCATAGGCATAGGCATCGACCCGAAAAGTATAGGGTAGTCGCTCTAGCGCCCGGTGCAGCAGCGCTTGCTTGGGCGCAGTCGCCTGAAAGTTGAGAATTAGCCGACCGTCTTCGATGGCCGTCGCGCCAATGCCGCTGCCCAAAATGCTCTCTAGAGAGACGCCCCGATTAGAAAAAACGGCGGCAGCGGCGGTTAACGTGCCGGGCTTGTCTAAGACGCGCACAACAAAAATCCAGCGCCGAGCAGTCTCACTGGGGACAGTCTCACTGGGGACAGTCTCATTGGGGGGAGTCGTCTTCTCATCTGTCTTCTCAGCCACTGTGTAAGTCCTCTTTGAGTCGCGAGTTGAGTTGATCAGCCATCTTTTGCAGCAGATCGGCTTCTTCAGCCCATAGCTGTAATGGGACTACTTGCGTCCAGCCAAAGGGGGTGACCACAATGGGGACGCCAAAGGGCGATCGAATCCCATAAAATTCACCGTCTAGCTGTACCTGCCCGGAGACCACCATCTCTCGCCCTTCTAGCAGGTTTTGCACCAGATCGGTGGTGACATTCGCTGTGGCGTAAATGGTCTTAGCGCCTGATACATGGGTAACAAAAGGTTTTACGACCACCCGCAGATCCGGCGGCAGGCTATCGACATAGTGGTAGGCTTCCTGAATTTTTTCCTGCTTGAGATGGCCCACCACGACTTCCTTGGCGGCGGCGACTTCCTCAGGGAACCGGCTGACAGTGCGATCGCGCTGTAGCTGCCTGCGAGCGTTAGTCAGCTCGTTTGCCGTCATCCCATGAATTTTGACGCTGCTCCACAGGGGCACCATGCCTTCACCATGTTCACCGACGATAAAGCCCTGCACGAGCTGACGGCGCACGCCTAAATCGGCAGCAATCTCTCGCCGAAAGCGCAGTGAGTCGGAGTAAGCCCCGACGCCAATCACGCGATGCCGCCCTAGATGACGGCTAAAAACTTCTACCGCTAGCTCCACTGGGTTGGTGACAATAATGACGACTTCGTGGCCGTAGCCATGCTGAGCGATCGCCCGCGCGTAGGTTTCAAAAATCGGCAGATTAGTCGCCGAAAGCTGTTTGCGCGAGACTGTTTCGCCGCCTACGGTCGCACCTGCCGCCATGACAATGACATCTGCCACAATATCTTCGGGGGCCAGCGCCACATCGAGCATCGGCGCTTTTTCGGCGTAGGCATCGCTCAGGTCACTGCACAGCCCGTAGAGAATCTGGCTGCTGCGCCCGCTGGCCCGCCCGACGAGCTGTAGGCGCTCCGTTGGCATCAGTGCCCTTAGCGCAATCAGCCGCGAGACAATCTCCCGTCCGCAGTCACCGCTAGCCCCAATGACAGAAACATCCATACGCCGCCTCAGTAAGCGATTTCTCGATCTCTCCTGACCCTAACGCTTTCTAAGCGCAGTGGCTGTATCGCTTAACTCACTTGCTGTTATTGGCTGACTATTATTGGCTGACTGTGATTAGGCTGGCGGCTATGAACCCAGTGCTACTGCGTTGACGGCTTTAGCCGCATGGTCAGGCAGCAGCTTATGTTTGAGCGCAATGCAGTCTGCTATGTGATTAGCATCGCGGGCAATGCCCGAAAAGCGAGCAGATCCCCAAGTGTAGAGCCAGGGCAACCCCAAGAAGTAAAGACCGGCGATCGCGCTCACCCCCCGCTCATGACCCGGATAACCCTTGCCATCAAAGGCCGGAATTTCTATCCAGCTAAAGTCTGTGTGATAGCCCGTAGACCAGATTACTGCTCCAATATTGGCCGCTTCCAAATCCAGAGTTGAGGGCTCAGTCTCCGGCTCCCAAACAGGATGGTAAGGCGGCTCTGTCGGCGCATCTATCTGATGCTTTTGGATATAGCCATCGATGGTGCGCTTAATGCTTTCGGCCACATCGTCAGCCTGGTCAAGATTTTGCTTCAGATCGGTTTGAAATTCGAGCTGGTTGCCGTTAATAGTTTTGAGTTTGCCGTAGAGCTGCATACCCTCTAGGTGAAACTGTCGTAGGTCAATCTCGCGCCCACCGCCGCGACCGGTGACATAGTGATTTCGCTTACTCCTGACCGACTCTTTTTGCGGATGTTCGTCAATGGGCATGTCGTAGTAACCCATCTGATCTAGCCAATCGACCACGTCTTTGCCGCGATAGGTGCGCGGCGATCGCGGGGCCCCGCCCACACACAAATGCACCTGCTTACCTGCCAAGTGCAAATCTTCAGCAATCTGACAGCCCGACTGCCCTGTGCCGACGATCATCACGGCCCGGTCGCCCAGCGACTCCGGATTCTTATACGCCGAAGAATGCAGCTGAACCACGCTTTTAGGCAACCGCTCAGCCATTCTCGGCACCTTGGGCGTATGGTAGCCACCGGTAGCAATCACGACTTGATTGGCTGTATAGGTGCCAGCCGACGTAACCACTTCAAACACTCTCTCAGCGTCACGCCTGCGCACCTTTAAAACCGCTACCCCGGTCTTGAGCTTGGGCTGAAAAGACTCAGCATAGCTCTCCACATAGTGAACAATCTCGTCCCGCTGCATAAAGCCGTGAGGGTCGCCGCCAGCATAGGGATGGCCCGGCAGCATACACTGCCAGTTAGGCGTCACCAAACAAAACGAATCCCATCGTTTAGAACGCCACGAGTGAGCGACACTGTCTTTCTCAAAGATAATGCTGTCAATATTTTTTTGCTTTAAGCAGTAGCTGACAGATAGCCCCGCCTGGCCACCCCCGACAATAACAACCGGAAAATGTGACTGCATAGTGCTACTGGTGCAAACAGATTGATCCTTCATGGTCTTCACGATAAGCGGGAGATCTAAAGCCGCTTGTATACGCTGTTACTAGAGCGCTAAGTCTCGCTTTATGGACAGGGATAGCTGCCGGTTTGATGGCAGAATAGCTTCGCCTGACAGCGACCGACCTGACTTTTTGTACAGGTGCCGATATGAACCGCGCTGTCCCAACCGTCAGGCTTTATGGCTTTGTAACAACAGATACAAGCAGTCAATTGTTGACCTCATAACCTGTACTCAGCTCATCACTTGGGAGTGAATTTAGATGCCTGAAGTAACCACCGCCGCGCACAAGGCAGGCGATTTTTTTGTAGATTACGAAGAGAAAGTATTTCCTGATGTTCAGGCCGACCCGGGAGAGAAAGCCCTTGTTACTTTCCATACAGTCGCCTTTGAAGGATCGATTGGTCTGGTCAATCTTTTGCAGGTGAGCCGCCTGATGAGCAAAGGATTTGACACGTCGGTGCTGCTCTATGGTCCTGGCGTAACATTAGGCGTACAGCGAGGCTTCCCCAAGCTGAATGACGAAGCTTTTCCTGGCCATCTGGCGATGAACAATCGATTGGTTAAAATCATCGAAGATGGGGGCAAGGTCTATGCCTGCCGGTTTGCTTTGCAGGCACTCTATGGCCACGGCGAGCCCTCTCTGATTCCTGGCATTAAGCCCATCAGCCCGCTAGACGTGCTGGACATTGTTCTTATGCACCGTAAAGAGAATGCCTTTATTCTCGATACCTGGACTATGTAGAACAATCTGGGGGCAGAACAAGCTGGGGAGAGAGGCTTTCTCATGGACTATGCTCGAACGGTAAGAGCTGCCGCTGTACAAATTGCGCCTGTGCTACACAGTCAGTCGGGCACGATGGAAAAAGTGTTGCAGGCGATTGAGGACGCGGCAAAAGCAGGTGCGGAGCTGGTTGTTTTTCCAGAGACGTTTGTGCCTTACTACCCTTATTTCTCTTTTGTGCTGCCAGCGGTGCTTATGGGAAAAGAGCATATGAAGCTCTATGAGGAAGCCGTGACCGTCCCTGGCCCGGTGACTGAAGCGGTTAGCCGGGCGGCTAAGACGCACCAAATGGTGATTGTGCTGGGCGTGAATGAGCGAGACCATGGCTCTCTTTACAATACCCAGTTAATCTTTGATGCTGACGGTAGCTGCCTGCTCAAGCGTCGTAAGGTGACACCCACCTACCATGAGCGGATGGTTTGGGGTCAGGGGGATGGCGCGGGGCTAAAGGCTTGTGATACGGCTGTGGGCAGGGTAGGGGCACTGGCCTGCTGGGAGCATTACAACCCGCTGGCCCGCTACAGCCTGATGGCAGCGCATGAGCAGATTCACTGCGCTCAGTTTCCGGGCTCTATGGTTGGCAATATCTTCTCTGAACAAACAGAGGTAACGTTGCGCCATCACGCTCTGGAGTCGGGATGTTTTGTCGTCAGTGCAACCGGTTGGCTAACGGCGGAACAGATCGCTCAGATTGCGCCGAATGAAGGCTTGCAAAAGGTGCTGCAGGGCGGGTGCTATACGGCAATTATTAGCCCTGAGAGCGTGCATTTATGTGAGCCGATCTGTGAGGGGGAGGGCATGGCGATCGCCGATCTTGACTTCTCTCTCATCACCAAGCGCAAGCGCATGATGGACTCAGTCGGTCACTACGCTCGCCCCGATTTATTTCAGCTTCAGGTCAATAATCGTGCCTATACGACAATAATGTCTGCCAGCGACAAGCTCCCCGCCGAAACTGCTCTTGGAGCCGGTTTTGAAGAAGCTGTAGTCGCCTCTTCCCCGCCCGATCTCATCCCTCAGCCCGATCAAGAGCTTCCCTCTCTTCTCTCTTAATCTATGAATCAACAACAGGTCATCACTGAACTACAAACGCAAGGACTTAACCTGGTTGTTGACACCGTTGGCGCATTGGGTCGTCAAGGGGGCGCTGGCCCTTCTGACCACAAAGCGGTGACAGTGGGCGGGACGACGGTGATGGTGCCGGTATATACAGATGGAGCGGCGAGTTCTCCCTATGCGGTTGGGCGCGATCGCACCACCGGTAAATCCACCCTGACCCACGATGGCAAAACGGTTGCCTCCATCGACTTTCCCAAGCAGCCCCAATTTTACAGCCTGCAAACGACCGAGGGCATTCCTTACTGGCAGATCGCGCTGCTGCATAGCCACAATGTGCTGGCAACCACCGTCTTACAAACCTGCATTCGCTACGAAAATAGAAAAACTGCCTGCCAGTTTTGCGCCATTGGCCAATCGCTTGACGCCGGAAAAACCATTGCCCAGAAGACGCCGGAGCAGCTCGCCGAAGTCGCTGAAGCAGCGGTGCGGCTAGACGGCGTTGAGAATATGATTATGACTACTGGCACGCCGAATACGACAGATCGGGGTGCCGCGTATTTGACGGACTGTGCGCGAGCAATTCGCGCTCGGGTGAGAGACTTGCCAATTCAAGCACAGTGTGAGCCGCCCAATGACTTTCGCTGGTTTGAGCGGCTGCGGACGGCGGGCGTTGATAGCTTAGGCATGCACCTGGAGGCGGCAGATCCGACAGTCAGGGCGCGAATTATGCCCGGTAAGGCGAAAGTGCCGCTGAGCTATTACTTTGCAGCGTTTGCAGCGGCAGTAAAAGTGTTTGGTCGGGGGCAAGTGAGCACCTATCTATTGGCGGGGCTGGGCGATAGTAAAGAGACGCTTTTGGAGATCAGCGATCGCCTGATCGATATCGGCGTTTACCCCTTTGTGGTGCCGTTTGTGCCCATTGTCGGCACGCCGCTGGCAGGGCAATCACCCCCCGATAGTGCGTTTATGTTCGACCTGTACCAAACCATTGGCGCACGGCTAAAGCAGGCTAATCTGCTGTCTGCTGACATCAAAGCGGGCTGCGCTAAGTGCGGGGCTTGTTCGGCTCTCTCCAGTTTTGAGGCTTAATTACGAATTTTGCTATGACAACGCCTAAACGAACCTATAGCTTTCAGCTAGCGCTCTCAGAAGCGGACATCACTGATTATTTTACGCTTAGACAACAGATCTTTTGTGAAGAGCAGGGTTTGTTTGAACAGCATGATCGAGACTTGATTGATGAGCGCTCTTATCCGATTGTGGCGATCGCTCACGAACCCAATCAGCCAGGCCGAGTCGTCGGCGTCGTGAGAATTTACGAACAAGCCCCCCGGCTCTGGTATGGCGGACGCCTGGGTGTACATCCTGACTTTCGGCGCGGCTGGCGGATTGGCAAAGGGCTGATTCAAAAAGCGGTGACCACGGCGAATACTTGGGGATGCGACCGATTTCTCGCTACAGTTCAGCTGCAAAACGTTCGCTTTTTTACCCGACTTCACTGGGATAGTCTTGAGGAAATAGACATCCTAGAGCGACCCCATCACCTGATGCAGGCCGACCTAGACTACTATCCTCCTAGCGATCAGCAGCGTCCGGCACTACCCATTGGGTTAGTAGCCTGATGGTCATGACTAACATGCCTAAGGCTGCCGTCCTTTCTGACTTGATTGCCTCTCTGCAGACTTCCTTGAGCATTTTACAAAAGCAAGATATTCAAACGGCAGCAAAGGCTATTGGTCAATATGTGCAGGGTCGAGATGCTGCGCCGATTCGCCTGGGTGACGACTGCGCGGCGATTCCTGATGGCGAGGGCTATCTGCTGCTGGCGGCGGAGGGCATTTGGCCGCAGCTAGTGGAACAAGATCCGTGGTTTGCGGGCTGGTGCGCAATCATGGTGAATATCTCGGATGTCGCTGCGATGGGCGGGGTACCGATTGCAGTCGTTGATGCGCTGTGGAGTAAATCGCCCAGCAAGAGCAAACTGCTGTGGGAAGGAATGCAGGCAGCAGCTCAAGCTTACGGCGTGCCAATTGTTGGCGGACATACCAACTGCCATAGTTCCTACACCGGCCTAGCGGTTTCGATTTTGGGGCGATCGCGCTCCCTCATCACCAGCTTTGACGCGCAGCCGGGTGATCAGCTGGTGATGGTGGTAAATTTGGCCGGTCAGTATTACGGCGATTATCCCTTTTGGAATGCGGCGACTGAGGCTGATCCTGGCCAGCTTAGAGCGCAGTTAGACCTGTTGCCGCAACTGGCTGAGACTGGGTTAGTTCACGCGGGAAAAGATATCAGCATGGGCGGCCTAGCCGGAACGCTGTTGATGCTGACTGAGGCGTCGGGCTGTGGCGCAAGTCTCAATCTTGATCAGGTGCCACATCCGGTAGAAGCTACCTGGCATAAGTGGCTGATTAGCTTTCCTAGCTTTGGTTTTTTGCTGAGCGTACCGCCTGAAAATGTGGCTCAGGTGCGAGAGATGTTTGTTGCTCAGGGGCTAGCCTGCGAGTCGATTGGGATGGTAACGTCCGGCAGTCAGGTCTACTGGCAACACGAGGGAGAGCAGCAGCTGTTTTGGGATCTGGCTTGGCCATTTACGGGGTTTGGCGATCGCGCTAAAAATGGCAACGACCGCACTCCATAATGCTCCTAATATGTCTCTTCGGATCGCATTATTAACCTATTCTACAAAACCTCGCGGCAGCGTTATACATACGCTGGAGCTAGCAGACGCCCTGTGTAAGCTGGGTCATCAGCCCTGTGTGTTTGCGCTAGATAAGGACGGTCAAGGATTTCACCGCCAGGTCGATTTTCAGACGTGCGCGGTGCCAGCTGACCCTTACGAGGGAGATATTGATGGTTTGATCAAACAGCGAATTGGTGAGTTTGTTCTATTTTTTGAAGGGCTTTTGCAGCGGTTTGATGTTTATCATGCGCAGGATTGTTTGAGTGCAAATGCGTTGGCGCTGCTGAGAGAGAAGGGGGACATACCTCACTTTTTACGGACAGTTCACCATATTGAGAGTTTTCGCAGTCCTTACCTGCAAGACTGTCAGGAAAAGTCTATCTATCAGCCGGATCGCTGTCTGTGTGTGAGCGACCTATGGCAACAGGTGTTGAAAACTGAGTATGGGATAGCAGCGCATCGGGTGATCAATGGCGTGAGCGATCGCTTCTCCACTGAGCCCGATGGATTAGAAAATCTGGTCGCTGAAACCTACGGGATTAACAGACAGCCGGTTTATCTGACGGTAGGCGGAATTGAGCCCCGCAAAAATTCGATTCGGCTGCTACAGGCGTTTGAACAGGTTCGAGCGACCCAGCCATTGGCTCAACTGGTGATCGCGGGCGGGGCAACGTTGTTCGACTATCAGGACTATCGAGATGCGTTTATGGCCATCGCTCAAGTCGATGACCTCAAAGAGGCTTTGGTTTTACCAGGCGTGGTTCCAGATGAGATGCTGCCAGCGTTGTACCGGCTGGCGGATGCGTTTGTCTTTCCCTCAGTTAAAGAAGGGTGGGGACTGGTGGTACTGGAAGCGATCGCCTCCGGTCTCCCTGTCTTAACTGCTAACCGAGCGCCCTTTACCGAATTTCTCTCATCTGAGGAGGCTTGTTTGGTAGAGCCAGAAAATGTAGAGGCGATCGCCGCTGGAATGCTCTCTATCACACAGCCCAGACCGCGCCCGATCAGCCCTGAGACCATCACCCAGCGCTATAGCTGGCAAACCTCAGCGCAGATGCACCTCGATCTCTACCGGCAGCTTCAGTCCATTTAACGGTAAGCATTACTACAGCAAGCGCAGCTAATTTAAGCGTAAATACGCATCAAAGACGCATCCTTAGTCTTAACCAACCGCCTTCGTCTAAAAGCTACTGCTGCATTACTACCATGTTAAAAGAAGTTTTCTTTGCCTTTATCTGGATTGCACTGCTGATTTTGGCGGGGCGGCTTGTCAAGCAGCGAGTGCGCTGGATTCAGCGGCTCTATTTGCCGGAGTCGATTGTCGCTGGAGCGATCGCGCTAATTCTAGGGCCGCAGATATTGGGGGCGATCGCCACGTCCATAGGCGGAGAAGGCACGCTGCTCTCCGGTGGCCTCTTCACTGAAGCGATTCGCGATGTGTGGTCTCAGTCACCTGGCATCTTTATCAATATCGTTTTTGCCGCGCTCTTCTTAGGAGAAATCATTCCAAGCCCTGGCGCGATTTGGCGAAAGGCTGCGCCTCAGGTGGTCTTTGGCCAATCTTTGGCTTGGGGGCAGTACGTCGTCGGCATTCTAGTCACGCTGATTATTTTGATCCCGCTGTTTGATGCCAACCCGATTTCGGCGGCGCTGATTGAAATTGGCTTTGAAGGCGGCCACGGAACCGCAGGTGGTATGGCCGGGACACTGGGCGAATTAGGTTTTGAAGAAGGCGCTGACTTAGCCTTAGGACTTGCAACTGTCGGCATTGTCTCTGGCATTATCACCGGTACGTTTATCGCCGACTGGGGTCGCCGCAAAGGATATGTCCAAACAGAACGAGCTGAAGTAGAAGATTCAGAGGGCATTCCTGAGCTGACTCACTCTGATAACCCAGAGGTGAGAGCGCGGCGGCGGCAGCTCTCTAGAGGCTTATTGGTCGATCCGCTCTCGCTCAACTTTGGCTTTGTCGGCATTGCCGTGATCTTTGGCTGGCTAATTCAGCAGGGTCTGGTACTGATCGAAACGCTCACCTGGGGGCAAACCGGCTTCACAATGATGGAATACGTGCCGCTGTTTCCAATGGCGCTGATTGGCGGCATTCTCGTGCAAATTGGCATGGTTCGCTTAGGACTAGACGCGCTGATTATTCCGAGGCTAACTAAAAACATCGCGGGCATGGCGCTCGATGTCGTGATCGTCACCGCCCTAGCCTCAATTTCCCTGCAGGTAATTGGCGGTAATTTAGGTATATTCCTGGTGCTGAGCATTGCTGGAATTGCCTGGAATATTTGCTTTTTTATATACTATGCGCCGCGCATTTTCCCTGACTACTGGCTGGAGAAAGGCATTGGCGACTTGGGGCAGTCAATGGGAGTGACAGCGACCGGCATTTTGCTGCTGACAATGGTTGACCCGGAGAACAAATCGGGCGCGTTTGAGAGCTTCGCCTATAAGCAGCTCTTTTTTGAACCGATTGTCGGCGGCGGGTTATTTACCGCAGCGGCTCCGGCTTTGATTGCCCAGCTAGGGCTGTGGGTAACGCTATTAATCACAGCGGGGCTGCTGGTGTTTTGGCTGGGGGTTGGTTTTTTACTGATGAGGCAGGAGTCGCGGCGTATGGGGGCGGTTGCAGAGTGACCTTGCGATCAATCGCCTGTAGAGAAGGCAACGGCGAGCGGTGTAGAAAGGCCCGAAGACGGGTGTAAACTTAGGTAACTAAAGCAATCTAGAAACTTAAAGAATAAAAACAATTGTGCGGTGGTCTGGCCCGATTGCGCATAGATTAGGAGCAGTCTATGCGTCAATTTAGAACCCGCTGCTGATGTCTCCAACCGATCAGGCATTTGAACTTTCCGCTGAAGTTTCTACCAAGCTTGCTGCGGGAAATGTCGCTATGGAGACCCATCTCCTCACCGCCTCTGGTGAGACTTCGCTGCCCGAAGTCCTCGCGAGTGTGGCCATTAAGTGTTCAAGCCCCGGCAAAACGGTTCGGGGGAGCGATCGCCTGTCGCAAAATCACCAGAGCATTCCCCCGGCTATGGCCCTTTTCTACGTTCAAGAAAACGGTCAGGGCATCCCTGCTGGCAAGCTAGACAGTATTTTCGAGCGGTTTCAGCAGATCGATACTTCTGATTCACGCAAAAAAGGGGGGGCGGGATTGGGGCTTGCGAGCTGTCGCAAAATTGTAGAACAACACGGCGGTCAAATCTGGGTAGAACGTCAGGCTACTGTTTCAAAAGCTGGGCGTCGCCAGGATGATTCTTAAGCCATTCAATCCGCTTTCTTTGGCCAGCGAAATTTCAAAGCTGTTGGACTGGGACGATATTGCGTAGCTAATGAGAGTTTTATTGATTGACGATGATGACGCCCTTGCTACGCTGCTGAGCGGGCACCTCTCTGCTCAGCACTATGTAGTAGATCGGGTGGCCGATGGTGAAACCGGCTGGGCCTACGCGTCTACTTTTGAGTACGATTTGATTGTTTTGGACTGGATGCTGCCGAAGCTCAACGGCATTCAGCTCTGCCAGCGGCTGCGGGCGCAGGGCTACAGCGTCCCGATCTTACTGCTCACCGCCAAAGACGATCAAACCGACAAAATTAAAGGGCTTGAAGCCGGAGCCGATGACTATGTCGTCAAGCCCTGTGACATTGGCGAACTGCTGGCGCGAATTCGGGTTTTGCTGCGGCGATCGCTGACCGAAGCCACCCCCGTCTTAACCTGGGGAGATCTCTGCCTCGATCCCATTAGCTGCGAAGTCACCTATCGCGGGCAGCTTGTGGCCCTCACCGCCAAGGAATATTCGCTGCTAGAACTATTCCTGCGGTACAGCCATCAGGTCTTTAACGCCAAGGCGCTGCTCGATAGAGTCTGGTCTTCAGAAGAATTTCCGAGCGAGTCTACCGTGCGATCGCACATTCGTGGACTGCGCCACAAGCTCAAAGCTGCGGGAACCCCGAGCGATTTGATCGAGACGGTACATGGGTTGGGCTATCGGCTAAAGACCGGGGCACTGGCTTCACAGCGCGAACCGACTTCGCCTGCTCAGCGCGATCGCCACCGCTACTTAGAAGGGCTCACCCAAGCCTGGAACGCTCACAAGGGAGAAAGCGTAGAGCGCTGGAATACGCTGCTGCACATTGCCCGCACGCTCAAGGAGCAAAGCCTGAGCGAGCAGCAGCAGGCGCAAGCCAAGCACATCGCCCACAGCCTGGCCAGTACGTTGGGCACCTTTGGCCTGGCGGAAGGCTATCGCTTGGCCCGGCGCATAGAAGAGCTTTTGCAGAGCGAGACCTTATCAGCTCAAGCCTCACAGTTTCTCACGCTGGTGACAACGCTGGGCCATGCCCTAGATGACCCACCTAAGCTAATTAGCCCGCCGGATGACACGCCCCGTCCGCCCGCTGTTTTCGTCGTCGATGTCAACGAGATGCCCTACATTGAGCAAATCATGGCTTTAGCTATCGCCCAGGGCTTCGAAACCACCGTAGCTGCGTCGATAGGCAAAGCCTCCCAGCGCTTAGCCCTGGACTCAGCGCCGTCCGCTTCTGAGGCAGAGGCCGACTCGCCCAATGATTTGCCAGATTTGGTGCTGATCAATCTGGTCGCCGATGAAACTGACTCGATTCTCGACGAGCCAATTTTGCAAATGCTGCTGCAATTTATCACGCAGGTCTCCCAGCGCTGGCCGCAGCTCCCAGTGCTGGTGATTACGCCGCAGGCCGACTTTGGCAATCGCCTGGATCTGACCCGTCGAGGGGGCACGATGGTGTTGGAGTATCCGGTGGTGCCGTCTGAGGTTTTGGAGGCGATTTCTCAAGCCACCCACTTGGGCTCCCATCTGCGCAAAATTATGATCGTCGATGACGACGCGCACTATCTCAAGCAGGTCATGCAACTGCTGCAACCCTGGAATTTAGAAATTACGCCGCTGGCCAACCCGCAGCGCTTTTGGTCGCTGTTTAATCAGGTGCTGCCCGATCTGGTCATTCTCGATATTGAAATGCCCCATATCAATGGGTTTGAGCTGTGCAAAGTGCTGCGCGGCCACCCGCAGTGGCAGTATTTGCCCATCGTGTTTTTGAGCGTCCATGCCGACCGGTCAACCCAGGAGCGGGCGTTTGAGCTAGGGGCCGACGACTACATCACCAAGCCCATTCAGGGCAAAGATCTCGCAGTCCGGGTGCTGAATCGGCTAAAACGGAGCCGTCAGGTGGCGCTCTAGCTGCACGGGCTTTGCACAATGCCTGCACGGGAAGTGATGCCGACCGATTTAGGCTATGTAGAAGGCAGCCTGGAAGGGGAACGGCTGGTAGTCGAAAATGTTTGCTATCAAACGACTCACTTTCGCAAGCTCTATATCGAACTGGCCAAAGTGGGGAACAATCTGGATATCTTGCACTGTGTGATGTTTCCGCATCCGAGCTTTCAATAAACGCTATTCCCCCCCTTCTGTTACGGAATATGAAGTTTATTAGACTTGTGAAAACGCTTTCATAATCACCTCAAAGGCGCTTTTGACAAGGCTTTAGCGCTTTTTCGAGAGATTGTAACCAGTCAGCAACACTGTTGTGCACAGGATCTGCACAACTGAATTGATTTAATCAAGTTACTGGTTCAAACCGCCTGAGTCCTCGCCGTCAACCCGTCGCGACTTTGAGCGCTGAAGCCAACAGAACAGCCTAGTGAGGGTGTCTGTAGCTGAGTGTGACAGATTGTAAGTAATGTTCTAACTTTTGCCATCCTGCTGTTTGGGGGATACGCTTCTCTTCACAGCAAGCCTGAATTTATGGCAGAGCCAAGGTAATACAGCCCGGTTTAGAACGTACCTGCAGCCAAGGTCACAAGCCACGAACCAGCATCGAGACAGTTTTATTCTCATTTTCCAAAAGCAGGAGATGTTTTCACATGTTTGACGTTTTTACCAAAGTGATTTCTCAGGCGGATGCCCGGGGCGAGTACATCAGCGGCGACAAGATCGACGCCCTCAATAAAATGGTGGCCGAAGGCAACAAGCGCATTGATACCGTTAACCGGATTACCGGCAGCGCTTCTGAAATTGTGGCCAGTGCGGCGCGCGATTTGTTCTCTGAGCAGCCTCAGCTAATTGCCCCGGGTGGCAATGCTTACACCAACCGTCGCATGGCTGCTTGCCTGCGCGATATGGAAATCATTTTGCGCTATGTCACCTACGCTATGTTTACCGGCGATGTCAGTGTGATGGATGACCGCTGCTTGAACGGCCTCCGCGAAACCTACACTGCCCTGGGCGTACCGGGTAACTCCGTCGCTACCGGTGTGAACAAGATGAAAGAATCCGCTGTAGCTATTGCCAACAACCGCGACGGCATTACTCAGGGCGACTGCAGCTCTTTGATGTCTGAACTGGGCGGTTACTTTGACCGAGCAGCCGCAGCCGTTAGCTAGCCATTCGCGTGTAAAATCGCTTTCACATTCATCTTCGTTCTTTTTACATCCTTTAGAGAGATTAATCCATGAAAACTCCCATGACAGAAGCGGTTGCAACCGCTGATTCGCAAGGCCGTTTCCTCAGTAGCTCAGAGCTTCAGGTGGCCTTTGGTCGTTTCCGTCAGGCTCAAGCCGGGCTCTCTGCCGCGCAATCCCTGAGCAAAAACGCCGATAGCCTGGTCGATGGTGCCGCCCAAGCCGTCTACAAAAAGTTTCCCTACACCACCCAAATGGAAGGCAACAATTTTGCCTCCAATTCTTCTGGTAAAGCCAAGTGTGCTAGAGACATTGGCTATTATCTGCGGATGGTTACCTACTGCCTGATTGCCGGCGGCACTGGCCCCATGGATGAGTATCTGCTCTCTGGCATTGGCGCAATCAACAGCACCTTTGAACTGTCGCCTAGTTGGTATGTAGAAGCGCTTAAGCACATTCGCGCTAATCATGGCCTAGATGGTGACGCAGCGACTGAAGCTAACTCCTACATTGACTACGCTATCAATGCCCTGAGCTAAGCCGGTAGCGACTGCCGATGAAGTGCCCTCATCCCCTCACCCTCCTCTTATTACTAATTAGGAGAGAGAACTGGGGTGGGGGCAATCAGACAATACTCTAGATATTAAACACAGTTTTAGCGTCAGCTTTGAGGATTCCATGATGACAAGTGAAACTTCTGCAAGACTTTTAGGATTTGAACCCGCCCAATCGTCGCCTACCGAGCTACGGCCTCATGCATCTGAAGACGACGTGCAGTCGGTTATTTGGTCGGCGTATCGCCAGGTGTTTGGCAACGACCATGTGATGAGTTCTGAGCGGCTGACCAGCGCTGAATCTTTGCTGCGGCAGGGTGCCATTCGAGTGGTTGACTTTGTTCGCGCGCTGGCGATGTCGGATTTATACAGACAAAAGTTTTTTTACAACAGCCCTCAGGTGCGCTTTATTGAGCTGAATTTTAAGCACTTGCTAGGCCGAGCGCCCTACGATGAGAGCGAAATTTCTGAGCATGTCGATCTCTACATTCAGCAGGGCTATGACGCTGAAATTAGCAGCTATATTGATTCGCTAGAGTATCAGGAGAGCTTTGGCGATCGCATTGTCCCCTACTATCGCGGCTTTGCCACCCAAAGAAACCAAAAGACCGTTGGCTTCTCGCGGATGTTTCAGCTCTATAGAGGCCGGGCAAGCAGCGATCGCGCCAACTCCAAAAAAGCGACCCTCACCGCAGAACTTGCCCGCAACTCAGCCAGCCCAGTTAGAACATCGACCCTCGGTAAAGAGCTGCAAGGCGTCACTGGTGGCGCTCGCGAACAGCTATACCGGGTTCGCGTTTCTCAAAAAGCTCGTGGGGTAGCAGGCGGACGAGCCCCGCAGGTGCGGCTAGGCGTTCAAGAATACACAGTGCCCTACGAGCAGCTTTCGGCCACCTTGCAGCGACTGAATAAGCGCGGCAGCCAGATTGTCAGCATTACGTCGGCTTAACCCGCCAACAAACACGCTTTCAAAGCAAGTAAAAACATTTCATCCCGTCGTCTAAGGAGATCTATATCTGTGGCTATTACAACAGCGTCCGCTCGGTTGGGCACCGCCGCCTTCACTGAGCAAAGTCCCGTAGAACTGCGTCCCAATTTCTCTACGGGCGACGTTCAAGCTGCGATTGATGCCGTTTACCGGCAGGTGCTGGGCAACGACTATATCATGCAGTCACAGCGGCTTACTACGCTGGAGTCTCTGGTGACCAACAGTGCTTTGACCATTCGAGACTTTGTGCGCGCGGTGGCTAAGTCGGATCTGTACAAAGAGAAGTTTTTGTACCCCAACTTTCAAACGCGCGTGATTGAGCTGAACTTTAAGCACTTACTAGGCCGAGCGCCCTACGACGAGTCTGAAGTGGTTGAGCATCTTGATCGCTATCAAAACGAGGGCTTCGATGCCGATATCGACTCGTACATTGATACAGCAGAGTATGAGAGCAGCTTCGGCGATAGAATCGTGCCTTACTACCGGGGGTTCGACACGCAAACTGGCCAAAAGACTGCGGGCTTTACGCGGATGTTTAGCCTGTATCGGGGCTATGCGAATAGCGATCGCGCTCAAATTGCAGGCAGTGACTCTCGTCTCGCCGCCGAGCTAGCCCAAGGGAGCGTCTCAGCAGTGGTGCCTCCCTCTGGCACAGACAGCAACGGCTGGGCCTACCGGGACGCTAAGCAAGGCAATGTTCCCAATCGCGCTTTTGCTAGACCCACCGGTACTACAGAGCGCGGTCAGCTCTATCGCATTGAAGTGTCAGGCCAGCGGTTCCCTGGTTATCCCAGCATCCGCCGCAGCAGTCGGGCGCTAGTGGTGCCCTACGAAGAACTGTCGCAGACCCTACAGCGAATCAACAAATCAGGCGGTCGGGTAGCCAATATTACCCCTGCTTAAGCCGCTCCACCTAGAGTCAACCATTCATCCCGAGATAACTATGTTAGGACAATACGCAGCCAGCAAGGCCGCTAATACTGACAGCCGAGTTTTTGTATACGAGGTCGCTGGCCTCAGCCAAAACGAGGTAACAGCCCTTTCTCGCTCGCCCATCCGCAGCAGTCAAAGCCAGTTTATGCAGGTACCCTTCCATCGTATGAATGAAGAAATGCGGCGCGTCACCAAGCTGGGCGGAGAGATCGTCAGCATTCGCCCTTTGAGTGAGTCGGCGGCGGCTTCTCCCTCAGATAAAGCAGCGCCTAAAGCAGCGGTTTCGAACGAGGCGTAAGCCCCAGCCCCGAGTGGCGTAAGCCCTAGCCCCGAGTCAAAGTTCGCTGCACGCTCGTCTGCGACACGACTCGTCCGCGCTTAATCGTCATGCGACCGGTCGGGGCTGCGCCAATGGCTTCAGAAGCTGAGCGAGCCTCGACAATTACCAGGTCAGCCGCTTTCCCGGGCGCAATACCATAATTGTGAATGCCGATAGCGCGGGTGGTGGCCATTTCTAGACATTGCTCGTGGCTAGCAGTGGTGCCAAGCTGCAAAGTTTGGGCAATTAGCGTGCAGATTTTGAGCGGGTCGCCGTCGCCGAAGGGCGTGAAGAGATTTTGGATATTGTTGGTGGCGATCGCCCCATTTACCCCCAGCTCAATTAGCTGCTGAATCGGCGCAATCCCCCGCCGAATATTGTGAGTATCCTTACGAGCTATCATATATAGATCTGATGCGGGCAGCGCTAGCACCGAGATGCCCGCGTCTCTTAGCAGTGCGCCCATTGCCTTGAGATCGGCTGGGAAGAGTCCGGCAAGTCGGGTCATGTGGCCCAGGCAAACGCGATTTTGCCAGCCTCGCTTGATCGTTTCACTCGCGACAAAAGGCAGCAGCAGCGGCGCATCATCGTCTAAAAAGTCCAGGTGAAAATCCACATCGCAGTCAAATTCTTGAGCAATGTCGAAGACAATCCAAATGTTTTGCTCAGGATCAGAATCGGTGTAAGGCGCAGAGCCGATCACATCGCCGCCCATCGCCATCGCCTCTCGCAGCAGTGCTTCGGTGCCAGGCTGATTGGTAATCCCTTCTTGGGCAAATACGGCGAGCTGTAGGGTTAGGCCCCAGGCATATTCCTTTTTTAGCGGCAACAGCGCCTTTATAGAGGTCAGCTTCAGTACCGGGTCAACTTCTACATGGCTGCGGGTGGCTGTGGTGCCAAAGGCGATCTCGCTTTCCAGCACCCGCCGCGCCCGCGCCTGAATATCTTCAATAGTGAAGTTACGTTTGAGGCTGAAAGTCTCTTCTAGTGCTTCTTGAAAGTCTCCTTCTTTTGCCGGACATTGTTCTAAAAGCAATGCCTTATCAAGATGCAAGTGAGGGTCTACAAGTCCTGGAATGACAAGGTTGCCGTTGGCGTTGATGATTTGGGAAGCCTCTGTGGTGATGGCGGGAGCGACTTCGACGATTAAGCCGTTTTGAACTGCGATTGTCCAGCGCCCATTACGCCCTATCAAGGTGGCATCCTCAATTTTCAACGATGCTGCTTTAGACCCTGTTTCCATTTTTCATTTGAATTAACGCTAAAGTTTCGCCGTCAGTTATGATTCGTCTTCTAAGGTCAGCCTTAGATGATCGGGGCCTGCTACTACAGCCTCTAGCGAGCGAAGCAAAGTAGGCATACTGATTTCGGAGGTGTCCCAAACTTCTCCAATGCTAATACCGTGGTAATCGTGGATTAAATTATCTCGCATACCGGCCATGAGTAGCCAGGGTATGTTGGGATACTGCTCTCGTAGCGTTATTGATAGTCTTTTGGTTGCTTCCCCAATGACAAGTAACTGAAAAACAAAGTAACTGAAAAACAATGGCTGACTGAGTTTTTTCGTCTGCGCAGAACTCCTCATAGCTCATCTTTTGCTTAAAGCTTAGGACGTTCTTTGCCGCCCGCTGAATGTCTGTGAGCGACTCAATATCTCTATTTGCTGACATAAGATTCTTTTCTATAGATGACACGAGCCGTCGAGAGAATATTCTTGCGGCGAATAGGATTTTGGCTGCGCTCAATAGCTTGTTTTCTGACTAGATCTACTTTGCGATGTAGAACGGTGGCAAGTTCTTGCTGCATTTTAACTTTGTCAAACAACGTCCAATGCGTGTTAGATGCGAATTCGATTAAGATATCGATGTCGCTATCTGCATGAAAGTCGTCGTGGAGAACCGAGCCGAAGAGAGACAGCTCTGAGACGAGCCAGCGATCGCAGAAGCTATCCATTTCGCGAGTAGGCCAAGCAATAGGTAGAGAAATCATCTGTTTTGACCGCTGTCTGCTGGCCTCTATGCTACTACATTCGCTATGCGGGAGTAATCACATACATTTTAGTGAATCCAGCTCCAGCAGACTGGTCAGCACGTACCGCAAACCGCTAGGCTTAGTTTAAGGTTATCTTTTAATCCGTTACTTACTGACTGACCCTCCCGGCCATATGCGACATCTCATCACCAGTGCCCTCCCCTATATCAACGGTATTAAGCACCTTGGCAATCTGGTGGGCTCCATGCTGCCAGCAGATGTCTATGCCCGGTTTTTGCGGCAGGAGGGCGAAGAAGTCTTATACATCTGCGGTACTGATGAGCATGGGACACCGGCTGAAATTGCAGCACTGGAAGAAGGGCTGGACGTAGCTGATTTTTGCAAGCGGCAGTACGAGCGGCAGGCAGAGGTCTACCAAAAGTTTGGCCTTTCTTTTGACTACTTCGGTCGAACGTCGTCTCAAGCGCAGCGCGAACTGACTCAAGACTTCTATCGCAGCCTCGATCAGCATGGCTTTATTGAGGAGCGTGAAATCAGCCAGGTCTACTCGATCACAGACGAGCGATTTTTGCCTGATCGCTATGTCGAAGGCACCTGCCCTAACTGTGGCTATGAAAAGGCTCGCGGCGACCAGTGCGAAAACTGCACAAAAATGCTGAATCCAACTGATTTGATCAACCCCAGATCGGCAGTGTCAGGCAGTACCGCTGTAGAAGTGCGCACGAGCCGGCATCTATTTTTGCGGCTAGATAAACTCAGCGATGAGGTGCGCAGCTGGGTAGAGTCGCAGCAGGACTGGCCGAGCTTGACTAAATCGATTGCGAAAAAGTGGCTAGATGAGGGGCTGCAAAGCCGGGGCATCACTCGCGACTTGAAGTGGGGCGTGCCCGTGCCCAAAGCAGGCTTTGAAGACAAAGTATTTTACGTGTGGTTTGATGCGCCGATTGGCTACGTGTCGGCGACTAAAAGCTGGGGCGAAGCTAACCCTGACCGCGATTGGAAAAGCTGGTGGTATGACGCTGAGGATGTGCGCTATACGCAGTTTATGGCGAAGGACAATTTGCCTTTTCACACAATTATGTGGCCAGCGACCATTTTAGGGACGCGCGAGCCGTGGAAAATGGCGGACTATATCAAGGGCTTCAACTGGCTGAACTATTACGGCGGTAAGTTTTCGACCAGCTCTAAGCGCGGCGTGTTTTTAGATCAGGCGCTGGAGATTGCCCCGGCAGATTACTGGCGCTATATGCTGATGGCCTCTGCGCCGGAGTCTTCAGATTCGGCATTTACCTGGGAGCAGTTTCAGACCAAGGTGAATAAGGAGTTAGCTGATAACTTTGGTAATTTTATCAACCGGATTTTGAAGTTTACGGCGTCGCGGTTTGGCAATGAGCTACCCGATGGCGGTGAGCCCGGAGAAGCAGAGGCTGAGCTAGAGGCGCGGTGTCAGGAATTGGTTGGGGAATTGCGATCGCACCTCAAGAACATGCAGTTTCGCAAAGCCACCGAAACTCTCAACGCCCTCTGGTCAGCGGGCAACCAATATATAGACGTGCGGGCTCCCTGGACACTCTTTAAGCAGGATAAAGATCAGGCTGCTGTCGTTATTCGTACCTGCGTCAACCTGATTCGGCTGTATGCAGTGGCCTCAGCGCCGTTTATCCCAGAGACTGCAGAGCGGCTATTCGATGCCTTGCAGTTGACAGGGGCAGAGCGTCAGAGCACCATGACCGACGCGACTGACTTGACCATTCTTAAAGCAGGGCGAGCGTTTGAAGTGCCACCCGTGCTGTTTCAAAAAATAGACGACGACCGGGTCGCCGAGCTAAAGGCTCAGTACGGCGGTGAGTAGCTCATGACTGTTTGCCCATAGCTATCAGTATGGGAAAGAGCACCGACATAATTATGAACGGCAGTCTAAAATAATCGCGGATTCAGCACCGTTACCGTATCTGAAGGGGAAGTGATTGTGGTAGATAGCGCAACGTTGATTTCGTTTGGTGTGGCTAGTGCAGCGCTAGTCGTGATGCCGGGACCGGCAACGCTGTATATTGTGACGCGCAGTTTGGATCAGGGAAAGCAGGCCGGAATCGCCTCTGTTTTAGGAATTTCCGTAGGGGCAATAGTTCACTTTGTCGCAGCCGGACTAGGCTTGTCGGCGGTTCTGATGACGTCGGCAGCGGCTTTTTCAGTAGTTAAATATGCGGGGGCACTGTATCTGATTTATCTGGGTCTTCAGAAGTTGCGATCGCACGAAACTCTGGTAATTGATGAGGCGATCGTCAAAGATCCCCTCTTTGTCATCTTTCGTCAGGCCGTCGTTGTCAACGTATTAAATCCCAAAGCCGCTATTTTCTTCTTGGCGTTTTTGCCACAGTTTATAAACCCTGCTATCGGCCCAGTCTGGCAGCAGCTTATACCGCTGTGTCTGGTTTTTATCAGCCTCGGTCTGTTGAGCGACAGCACTTATTTTGTCATCGCTGGACAACTACGGCAGTGGTTTCGGCAAAATCCCTTATTTCTGCGGCGGCAAAAGTACGTTGCTGGCGGCACCTATATCGCGCTAGGTGTGGCAGCGGCAACGGTGTCACCAGCGCAAAAGTAGGCTGATATCGCCGCTGTGAACCCTCTTTATGAATTCCCGTAAAGCTATGGTTTTCTTGAGTCGCGCTAAGCTGATGCCCTTTGTGTTGATGGGGCTAGCTGCTCTGCTAAATGTTTTGCTCATCAGCTGTAGCCAGGCAGCGCAGACGGTCGGCGGCGCTGATGAGCGGCCGTTTGTCGCGGTGATACAGATGGCTGAGCAGCCTGCTTTTAACGCAGTGCGCGATGGCCTTAAAGACGAGCTGACTGAGGCAGGCTATGTAGAAGGTGAGACGCTGCGGTGGGAGTGGCGCAGCGCTCGGATCAATCCGGTGACAGCGGCGCAAATTGCTCGGAAGTATGCGGCGGCCAGGCCCACGGTGATTGTGGCGATCGCCCCTGCTAGCGCTCAAGCGATCGCCACTGCGGTCAAAAAAACACCCGTCATTTTTTCAGCCGTGAGCGATCCGGTCGGCAGTGCGCTGGTCGAAGATACCGCCAAACCCGGTCAAAACATCAGCGGCGTCAGCGACCTCTCACCCATTGGCCCCCACCTTGCTTTGATTAAAGAAATATTGCCAGCGGCCAAAACCATTGGCGTTATCTATGACGCAGGCACAAAAAGCGCGGCCCGGCTGATCGAGTCGATCACAGCCGAAGCTGCCGAACAGGGATTTACCGAAGTCAAGGGTGTGACGGTCTTCGCCTCAGATGAGGTATCAGAGGCTGCCGGTACGCTAGCGGGATCGGTCGATGCGCTTTATGTGCCGCCTGACAAGACGGTAATGGCAGCGCTAGAGGCCGTCGTCGAAGCCGGTGAAAATAGCGGAGTGCCTGTGTTTGCTGGCAGCGAAGAGGCGGTAGCTCGGGGGGCGATCGCCGGTTTTAGCTTTAGCTACTACGATATCGGTCGCCAAACTGGGGCAATGGTTGTCAAAGTCATCAAAGGCAGCAGACCGGGCGAATTGCCAGTGGAGTACGCCGAAAATCTACAGCTTCACATCAACCCAGCGGCGGCAACAGCGCTGGGCGTTACATTACCCGCAGCGGTGACTGCGCGAGCCAATATCGCTGAGCCAATTTAGAGGGCTAGCAGCAATACTGAGTAGCCAGCTGCGCCGAGGGCAAACGTCCAAAAGCGGCTTTCTCTCGCCTGGGGCAATTCTTCTTTGAGCACGTTGAGAATGATGCCACCGGCTAAGAAGGCAAAGAGCACGGCAGTGGCCACCTCATGAACGGTCGTCTGGGTGCCGATCACCCAGCCAAAAACGATAGCGGCTGACAAAATCCAGCGGCCTCTGTGCTCATATGCCTGCTTGTGATCTTCACTCAGGCTGTAGTCATTGACCATAAAGTGCAGCGCCATAGCGATCGCATACACCACCAAATTACCTAAGCCAGGCTCTTCCCGATGCAGCAACAAATAGCCAATCAGCGCGTTATACAGAGAAAACGAAGCCATGTGCAGCCAGAAGACCCCCGGCTGAGTCGCATCGCCCTCCCCCTCTTGCCGGCTCCGCTGACGCGACACCTTCGCCGCTCGCTCTAACCCATAAAACGCTAGCGTCCCCAATAGCGACAGCAGATAAATATGGTGCTCAATCGTGTCGAAAATTTCTACATTGCTTTGAAAGTCAGCCTGAGCAGCGCCCAGGTCCGGCAGGATATGGACAAAGACATAGGCCACCGAGACGCCGCTGCCTAGTGAAAGCCAGCGGCTGCGGGGCGTAGGTTTGAGCGATTTGAACGTGCCAGCGTAGATGTGGACCAAAGCTAGCAGTAAGGCGATGAGGCCCGACAGCCACGCGAGTGAAATCATAGCTAGTCCTAACGCTTGCTTGTTGCTTTAGAGTAGCTATTCGGTCGTTGCCGCGCCACCACTCTGCCGGGCCCGAGATTCTCCCTGTCGGGAGAGGACATCTTCATCAATGGCCTGATCGCTGAGATTATCCTGCGCTCGGTCAACGGCAGCTTCAGTTGCCTCAGGTACTGGCGGCTGGCTAGCGGTGATATCGGGCTGACTGCAGGCCGTAGTCACCAGCATCAAAACGCCCGCTACTAACACCATCGCCAACCTGCGCAGCTTGGATAGGCTGATTAGCCGGCTCACTCGTGAAATCTTCAAAATATTCATAAACTAACGCTCATCACTGGGATGAAAGCTAAAACGTCACTCTTGAGCGTAGAGAGTTACTAACAAGTAGTCTTCTGGCTGAAGACAGACCTTGACGCTAGCCGTTATTTTTAAAGGCACGTTGTTACAGAGATATGCCATGAATAGCGATTGGATTCGACTGACTATTTTACTGACGATTCTTTTACTGATTGCCTTTCCCTTTGCGGGGCTAGCGCCGCTGACGCTGCTATTTTTTGTCGCGGTTGGCGGCTGGGCCGTTCAGCTAGCAAGTACCATCATTGGAGCGACCGATGGGGCAGCTGAGCCGACAGATATAGAGTAGGCGATCGCGCCCAAAATCGTACCCAAAGGCCCCCGAGCTTGCTTCTTAGGACGTAGAGATTTACAGAAAGCAACCTGCTAAATTCTGCTCTTAGAAGGTGAAAAAAAGACTGCAGAACCGCTTTTATAGACGGAGTAATCTTTATGAAAGGAGACTCCACATGGTAATTTCTGCTGATCAAATTCCCGCTCAGGGGCAAGATCGCCAGCCTGCTCACGAACATGAGATGACGCCATCGCCCATCTTTGATCGCGATAGCTACAAGGGCAGCGAAAAGCTCAAGGGCAAAGTAGCCCTGATCACCGGCGGCGATAGCGGTATTGGGCGCTCGGTGGCCGTTTTGTATGCCAAAGAGGGCGCAAACGTCGCTATTTCTTACCTAGACGAAACTCAAGATGCTGAAAAAACCAAAGAAGCAGTCGAAGCGCTAGGGCAAAAATGCCTGCTGCTGCCTGGCGACATTAGCAGCGAAACCTTCTGTCAAGAAGTGGTCCAAAAGACCGTTGATGAATTTGGCCAGCTGGATATTTTGGTCAGCAACGCCGCTGAGCAGTATTTAGAAGAAGACTGGGAAGAAATCGATTCGGCCAGGCTCGGCAGCATCTTCAGCACCAACGTGTTCCCGATGTTCTACTTCACCAAGGCCGCTTTGCCCCACCTGAAAGAAGGCAGCGCTATCATCATCACTACCTCGATCAACGCCTACAAAGGCAATGCCCCGCTGCTTAGCTACTCGACGACCAAAGGCGCTAATCTAGCCTTTCTGCGATCGCTCTCTCAGCGCCTGCTCGAAAAAGGCATTCGCGTCAACGGCGTCGCCCCCGGCCCGATCTGGACGCCTTTTATCCCAGATGCTTTCCCACCTGAAAAGGTAGAAGGCTTTGGCAAACAAGTGCCGATGAAGCGTCCTGGCCAGCCCGTCGAAGTGGCTACCTGCTTCGTATTTCTCGCCTCAGAAGACTCGTCATACATGACCGGACAGGTGCTTCATCCTAATGGCGGTGTGGTTGTAGGTGCGTAGGTTTAATCAGCCGAATCGCCCTGATGCGCTAGCCCTACCACCTCAGGCGACAAGATCAGCTGCCGCTGGTGAATATTGAGCCAGCCCTCGTTCCGAAAGTCGCGCAGCAGCCGGGTGACGGTAACGCGGGTTGTGCCAATGATGGTGGCGAGCTGATGGTGAGTCAGGCGCAGCTTGATCCGCACGCCGCCAGGTTCGACATGGCCAAAGTCTTGAGCGAGCTGAATCAGCAGGCACTGCAGGCGGTCGGCTACTAGCCGCTTACCTGAAATAGACAGCCAGGCTTCTGCCTGCTGCAAACGGCGAACGATCTGTGGATACAGGGCGGCGCTCAGGGCGGGGGAAGCTTCGACTTCGCTGACGGCTAAAGGCAAAATATCGGCGTCAGTTAGGGCTGTTGCCCAGTAAGGATCAGCGCTGCTGAGGGCGCGGCCAAAGGCCATCGACTGCCCGCATAGCCCGACTAGAGTTTCGCCCCCGTCGGCGTGAATGGTGTGGAGCTGCACAATGCCCCGGCAGATGATGTAGAGATACTGACGCTGTAAGGGAATATTGCGGCCAGCGGTAAAGGGGATGAGCGATCGCTCCTGATAGAGCTGCTCTAGCGGCGTGACGATCTGATGAGAAGTTGCTTGAGCTGAAGTAGACATAGCTAAAGACAAAACGAATTAACCTCGCGATCAGCAGTAAAAAAGCAGTGAGAAATGTGTGCTAGCAGACTTACAGCAGCTAGATCAATTTGCTAACTTTAGGTACCTGTTGCTCTTGAACGAGCGCCTGCTGACTTTACGGTCATCATTAGTGACAAGCGTTAACCCAAAGGAAAGAGAAGGTTAAGGGAAGAACAATATTTGGTTAGTAATTATCAGAGGCTAACGAAGACGCCGCACAAGAAAGATATCTAAGTCTGAAAAGAATATTTAAGCGCACCTACCGGTAGATGAACCTGTCCAGCTTCTTACGTAGCATGGGAGTATTGCTTCGCTTAAGAAAGTATGTACGGTGATTTTATGCAGCCCGCCGGTGCCTGTCATTAGCCATAGGCCAAATGCAACTTATGATTCACACTGGTGCTGCGGAGCGTGGACGCTTGTGTGCCTTAAATGGCTCCGTCAACTAGGCAAGCCTCAAGCAACCGTTACCACGAGAGGTTTTAAAGAATGACTAATGTACTCCATCAGTTGTGCTGGAGACGACTCCTGCTACTCCCAGCGGCCCTATTACTAACGGTTTCGGTCAGCGGCTGCCGGGTCGAGCAAACCAGCGAAGGAGAACTCCCCGACGTTGACATTGAGGCCGGAGAAGCACCTACCTACGATGTCGAAGGGCCGGAGGTAGATGTCTCTACAGAAGAGAGAACCATTAAGGTGCCGACTCTAGACATTGAGCCACCTAGTGAGGACGTTGAGTAGCTTCTACCCAACCGGCGCGAGCTGACGCACGTCGCTAACCTGACCGGTGACTGCAGCAGAGACCACCATCGCCGGGCTCATCAGCAGCGTACGGCCAGAAGCTGAGCCCTGTCGCCCTTTAAAGTTGCGATTAGAAGAGGAGGCGCTAATCTGAGTGCCTTCTAGCTTGTCTGGGTTCATGGCCAGGCACATAGAGCAGCCGGGCTCCCGCCATTCAAAGCCCGCCTCTACAAATATTTTATCTAAGCCCTCAGCTTCGGCCTGCGCTTTAACCCGCTCAGAGCCTGGCACAACAAAGGCTTTAACGCCCCCAGCAACGTGCCGACCTTTGGCTACTTTAGCTGCCTCGCGCAAGTCGCTGATCCGGCCATTGGTGCAGCTACCGATAAAGCAAACATCAATCTTGGTCCCTTCAATCTGCTGACCAGGGGCAAGCTGCATATAGCGGTAGGCTTCTTCCGCAACAGGCCGCTCGTCGTCAGGCATAGCCTCCGGAGCAGGAATAGCTTCGTCAACACCGATGCCCTGTCCGGGAGTGATTCCCCAAGTAATAGTAGGGGCAATGTCGGCGGCTTCAAATCTGACGACATCGTCATAGGTGGCATTGGCATCGCTGCGCAGGCTTTCCCACCAGGCAACGGCGGCATCCCACTGACTGCCGGTAGGCGCAAAGTCACGGCCTTGTAAATAGTCGTAAGTGGTTTGGTCAGGGTTGACATAGCCGCAGCGAGCGCCGCCCTCGATAGACATATTGCACAGGGTCATACGCCCTTCCATCAAGAGGCTAGTAATGGCGCTTCCGGCAAACTCATAGGCGTAACCCACTCCGCCTTTAACGCCGAGTTTGCGAATGATGTGCAGAATAATATCTTTGGCAAAAACGCCAGGTGGCAGTTCGCCATTGACTTCAATCCGGCGAACCTTGAGCTTGGCCAGCGCTAGCGTTTGAGAAGCAAGCACATCGCGCACCTGACTGGTCCCAATGCCGAAGGCGATCGCACCGAAGGCCCCGTGCGTAGAAGTATGGCTATCGCCACAGGCAATCGTCATGCCCGGCTGCGTCAGCCCTTGCTCTGGGGCGATCACATGCACAATTCCTTGACTGCCAGATCCCACATTAAAAAAGCGGATATTGTGCGCCTGCGTGTTGGTCTCCAGCGCCGCTATCATCTTTTCGGCCATCGGGTCGGCAAAGGGCCGAGACTGATCCTCAGTCGGCACGATGTGATCGACTGTGGCAATCGTCCGCTGCGGATACATCACCTTGAGCCCGCGCTCATTTAGCATCGCAAAAGCTTGAGGGCTGGTCACTTCATGAATCAGGTGCAGGCCAATGAATAGCTGAGTTTGGCCAGAAGGCAAAATGCCGACGGTATGTGCGTCCCAAACTTTGTCAAACAGGGTGCCTGTGCTCATAGCTGCTGCGCGGTTCGCCGAACCAGTAGAAAACGGGTGAGTTCAATATAGTAAACTATTGGCCCTATCCTGGGGGATGAAGACTTGTGAGTATTCTGTCAATTTGAATCAGGCAATGTTCCTGCTGAATCGCTGGAGAGCGATCGCACTTCACCCATAGCCAGCGTACGGATGTCGTTCAAGAAACTAAACTCGCTAAAAATACGTCAAGCTATCTGAATGAGTCAGAGGAAGCCGTCTATTCGACTCAACAGCCTTATAGAGGCTGGAACAGATGAGCTGAGTAGAATTTGATTTTGACAGCGCACAGATGGCTTACGGACTTATTGATGAAATCTTTGGGTGAACAGGAAAATAGTCTGCGCAGCTTCTTAGCTAAAGCAGTTGCGGGCACGTTTGGCTTGCAGGTAGCCAACGCCGGGTTTGCCTACGTCAGCACCCTCTTGCTGGCCCGTTTCTTAGGGGCTGAAGGCTATGGCAGCTATGCTTATGCGCTTGCCTGGCTTAACTTGCTCACCATTCCTGCGCTCTTAGGGCTACCGGGACTGATTACGCGCGAGATCTCTATCTATCAGTCAAAGTCGAATTGGGGGCTGGCAAAGGGGCTACTGCTTTGGGCAAACAAAATTGTTTTGTTAACGTCTCTCGCCCTGGCTTTACTGTTTGTAGGGATGACGCGGTGGTTGACAAACGCCACACCTCAGACAATTTCTATTTTAGGCATAGCTGCGATCGCCCTGCCTTTAATGACCCTGACACAGCTTCGCCAGCCGACGATGCAGGCGCTCAACCGCATCGTATTAGGTCAGCTACCCGAATTTTTAATCCGCCCTGTATTATTTATCAGCTTGCTGGGTGGGAGCTATTTAGCTTTTGGCAAAAACTTTACCGCCCCTTGGGCAATGGGCCTGTATGTGGCGGCTAACGGCGTTGCTTTTTTATTTGGTACCTGGTTTCTAACGAAGTCTCTGCCTGCTGTCTACCAAGAAGTCCCTGCTGAATACGCCCCAAGAATTTGGCTGCGAAGTGCCCTGCCGATGCTGCTGATTGGGGGCATGTACGTCATCAATAATCGAACCGATACGATTATGTTAGGCGTGATGCGCGATCAGGCGGAGGTGGGCATTTATAGCATTGCCTCTCAAGGTTCGAGCCTGCTTTCTTTCGTTTTGATCGCGTTTAATACTTCGCTAGCGCCTACTTTCGCCAGTCTGTATGCTCAGGGAAATTTCAACAGATTACAGAAAATTGTCACTAAAAGTTCTCGAATGATTTTATTGGCAACGGTGCCTATGTGTTTGGGGCTGACCGTCTTCAGCAGTTTCTTCTTGTCGCTTTTTGGTGCGGAGTTTGTTCAAGGGAAAAGCGCTTTGACCATCTTAATTGTCGGTCAGCTTTTTAACGCCGCTACCGGTTCGGTGGCTTTGCTTTTAACCATGACTCACTATGAGCGCGATGTCGCCTTTGGCGTAACGGCGAGCGCTGTGCTGAACGTTATTTTAAACGCTGTTTTAATTCCATCGAGCGGGCTAGAGGGCGCAGCGATCGCAACTACAGCCAGCCGTATCGCTTGGAATGTACTGCTGGTTTTCTTAGTCTATAAAAGGCTGGGGATTCGCTCTACAGCGCTTGGTAAATGGATTTAGGCAAGGCGCTTGAGGAGTTATCAGCCATGACAATGCCTAATTTCCTGATTATAGGTGCGCCTAAAGCAGGTACCAGCTCGATTTACGCCTATCTCAGACAGCATCCCGAGGTTTATATGTCTCCTGTTAAAGAACCTCACTTTTTTATGCTGAATAATCAAAAGGCTGATTTTCAGGGGCCGGGCGATTCAGACCGCTTCAAATTGGCAGTTCATCGGTTGGAAGACTATCAAAGGTTGTTTGACGGTGCGCAAGACGAGATAGCCATTGGCGAAGCCTCGACGACTTACCTCAGCAGTCGCACCGCTGCCGATCAGATCAAGCGCTGTATTCCCAACGCAAAAATTATCGCAATTTTGCGCAACCCGGTCGATGCCGCCTACGCGAGCTTTCTACACCTGGTCAGAGATGGCGATGAGCTGCAAAAGAGCTTTTCTGCGGCGCTTCAGGCCGAAAAAGGCCGTGTAGAAATGAACTGGGATCCAATTTGGCACCACACCCAAAGAGGATTCTACTATGCTCAAGTTGAGCGCTATTATCGGCTGTTTGGTCGAGAGCAAGTCAAAGTCTATATGTATGAAGACTTTAAGCAAAATCCTCAAGCAGTCATTAGAGATATGTTTACATTCTTGGGCGTCGATGAAGATTTTGTCCCCGATACGTCTACGAAATACAACGTTTCTAAAATGCCAAAGAGCCTAGCTTTAAACAGGCTGCTGCTAAAGTCTAATCCGCTTAAAGAAACGGCCAAGCGACTATTGCCGTTAAGCGTACGGCACCGCATCGCTGACCAGATCAAGCGCTGGAATGTAGCCGACAGTCAAAAGCCTGAACTTCCAGAAGCAGATAGGGCTTACCTGAGTCAGCTATTTCGAGCAGATATTCTCAAGCTGCAGGCCCTCATTCAGCAAGATCTCTCACTATGGCTAGATACAACAGCTCGATGAACGCTTCGGCCATGTTCCCTGCAGCCAACTCAACTTCTAAGCTTACGTGCCTAGCCGCCCAGCCGCCAATGAACGCCACTCCTCTCGTTAGTATCCTCATCAACAACTACAACTACGCGCCGTTTTTAACTCAAGCGGTCGATAGCGCTCTACGGCAAACGTATGAGAATATAGAGGTAATCGTCGTCGATGATGGCTCGACAGATAACTCTTGGCAGGTGATTAAAAGCTATGGTGATCGCATTGTGCCTATAGCCAAAAAAAACGGTGGGCAGGCATCTGCTTTTAATGCAGGCTTTGAAAAAAGTCAGGGCGATATCGTTTGCTTTTTAGATTCTGACGATGTCTTTTTGCCCGATAAGCTACAAAAGCTAGTCGATATCTTTGACCGCTACCGTGAGGTGGGGTGGTGCTTTCATCCGCTCGAACGAGTAGACAATGACCTTAAGCAATACTTAGCGCCAGAGCAGTATAGCGGCGCACCTGGCCCCTATGACCTGCGTAAGCTATTGAGAAGGGGAAAGCTAGGCGAGGCCATGCCCTTTAAAAGCATCGTTACTTCGGGCATGTGCTTTAGAAGAGAGCTGCTAGAAAAAATATTGCCGATGCCGCTAGAAATTAGAATTACTAGCGATGACTATATTAAATACGCTGCACTAGGCGTCAGCAAGGGCTATATCTTACTTGAAAACTTAGCCCTGCAAAGAATACATCCGAGTAACGCCTATACCTTTCGTGACGACAGACCACTCTTGCGCGCCAAAATCCTGCTGCAGACGGCTTACTTTTTAAGGAGAGACTTTCCTGAGATCAAAGCCTATGCTAATAACCTATTCTCTCTAGGAGCAGCCGAGTTTTTACAGCAGTCTCAAAAAGATGACCAGCAGTTGCACCGTTTGGTCAAAGATTATTACGCCTCGCTCTCCTTCCTAGAGCGGATAAAGGTCAAATTGAGAGAGCGCTATTACTTGGGGAGAAAAAGATGACCATGAGGCTAACATTATCTTCTGCAGAAGATTTTTTCGCAGTTTTTTCGCTGCTGTTTTACTCAAATTTGCTGGCTTTTTCTAGTCTGTTTAACGGGTCTTCATTCAATAGTCTAGGGGTGTCCGCTGTTGCCATCTATAATCCTCTAACGCCGTTGTTACAGGCGCTGCAGCACGGCGTTTTTCTGATAGCCTTACTGCTGATATTGCTCAGATGGAAGCTTTCTTTAGTTGCCAGTCTGAGGGCTCCTATTTTCTGGCTGCTGGTCGCGCTCATGATGGGTTCTTTCCTATGGTCGGATTTTCCTTCTGACACTATGAGGAAGTCCGTGGCACTTTTTGAAACGATCACCTTTGGCGTTTACTTTGGCTCACGGTTTAGTCTAGGTAAACAGCTGCAGCTGCTGGCGATCGCGAGTAGCATCATCATCGTGACCTCTTTCCTATATTCAGTCGCGCTGCCTGGCAGTGCGATCGAAACCGGAGGACATGCGGGCGATTGGCGAGGCCCCTTCATCCAAAAAAATGAGTTTGCGAAAATCATTGTGCTCTGCTGTATTTCTACCTATTTATACAAGTCAAAGAGCGCCCTCTGGAACGTCACCCGGCTAGCAATCGTTTCTCTATCCGGGTTAATGATTGTCTTATCTGATTCTAAAACCGCTTTGCTGGTAGTCAGCTTACTCTTTCTATCGGTATATGCCTATAGAGGTCTATATTCACTTATCAGAAATCGCTCTGCCCTACTGATCCCTAGTGTGAGCTTATTCCTAGTGACACTCTTAGGCTCGTCATTGCTGCTGGTCTCTAACCTGGGAAACATTGCTAATAGTGCAGGCAAAGACCTGACCTTAACGGGCCGAACAACGATTTGGAGCGCGGTTAGCTACAAGATTGCTGAACGTCCGCTGCTAGGCTATGGCTACTTAGGCTTCTGGCGCGATATCTATGGCGGCTCGGCCTATGTTGGCAAAGTGTTTAACAATATCTATCTACCTAAAGATGCGCACAATGGCTTTCTAGAGCTGGCGCTGGCCTTCGGATTTGTAGGCGTTGCTTTGTTTGGCCTAAGCTTCTTACATACCCTGCTGCGGGCAGCAGCGTTGCCTATGCCGGTGGGCGTGCAAACAGCTTACTGGCCCCTAGTATATTTGACTTTTTTAATCTTATATAACCAGACTGAGGCGACGCTCATTCTCCACAATTCAATTTTCTTTGTACTTCTTGTTGCCCTTACCCTGTCAGACTACCATCAGTTCAAAAAGACGCAGTCTGAAAAGCTGCAGGTTAAAGAGATGCAGTTTGAAGAGATGCAGCTTGAACCTATCCCCTGACCGAGGCAGCGGCGTAGAAAGCGTTGATAAAACCGGATAGTCTAGAGCCCGCTCAAAGTTACCCCAATGCCTTATGACAGCTCAGATAGATGCTCAACCAAGTTCAAAGCCTGTCACTCGTCTGCTATGGGTAGATTATGCAAAAGGGCTTGGTATATTTCTAGTGGTGCTAGGTCATGTTCTCAGGGGACTAGCCGATAACGCCATTCTGTCAACATCATTCTTATTCGACTATCTCGACCAGTGGATCTATGCCTTCCATATGCCTTTGTTCTTTTTCCTGTCGGGACTTTTTCTCTATAGGTCAACATCTAGGCCATTTAAAGCTTTTGTTATTAATCGATTAACGATACTGGTCTACCCTTATCTAGTGTGGTCACTGATTCAAGAGAGTTTGCAGTCTTTGACCTATGGTAGCGGTGACAGTAGCGCCGGATTTTTGCTTTTGTTAGACAGTTTTTGGAAGATCCTCTACCAGCCTCCTGATCAGTTCTGGTTCCTTTATATTTTATTTGTAATAAGCCTGGCATATGCCATCTTTCATCGATTGCGTCTGTCCTCTTTTTCATTTCTAGTCGCCTCTACCGCTGCATACTTTCTTCTAATTTTGGAGGTTAGCTCCGGTGTAGGCGTTTTTAATATCGCCCGGCATTTCGCTATTTATCTAGCAGTTGGAACGGTGGTAGGTCAGAGCTCTGAGCTGATGCTAAAGCTCAAATCAATTAAGAGCTTGCATCTGCTTGTCTTCAGCATAGGTAGCTACTTGATCCTGAGCCTGGCCGTTTTTTGGGGTTGGAATAATCAAGTTGAGCTGATACCTTTAGCCGCTGCACCGGGTATGTTTGCTTCTATTTGTTTGGCTGGTCTGCTAGTTCGTTTTGATTTCTACGCATTTATTGGGTTATGGGGACATTTTTCCTTAGAAATATTTTTGGTGCATGTCATTGTAATTGCGGGGCTACGAATTGCTCTGCAAAGCATATTTGGTATTGCCAACCCGTTTATTCATATTGTTGCAGGAACATTGGCTGGCATTTATCTGCCTATTATGATTGGCAAATATTCTCGACATACCAAACTTCGGTATTTATTTACCTACAGCTGAAGTTTAAGAATATCTGAATGAGATGTCTGAAGGAATCAGGAAGTTAGGTAATGGCCAAAGATAGAAAAGCGTGTAGTAAATCTACTAAAAAGATTGCAATTTTCCTAACCGATCTAGGGGGTGGCGGGGCCGAACGGGTCATGCTCAACCTGGCCAATGGGTTTATTGCTAGAGGCTTCGAGGTCGATTTGCTTTTGGTGAATTCGGAAGGGCCTTATCTCTCTAAGCTTCATCGAGATATCAAGCTCATCGGCTTTAAGGCCAGCAAATTATCAAGCAGCATTCCGGAGCTGGTTAGTTATCTCAAGCAAACGCAGCCCGATGTTTTAATAACCGCGCTTGAAGACACTAACTTAGCGGCTATTTTTGCTCATCTTTTGGCCCGCGTGCCTACAAGAATGGTGGTCACAGTTCACAATAATCTGACGCAAGAGTCTAAGCGCTTAAAGAGTTTAAAGCGTAAGCTTGTTCCAAAACTGATTAGATGGACTTATCCTTTCGCCGATCTGGTTGTCGCTGTTTCTCATGGCGTAGCTGAAGATTTGACAAGGCTAGGCATTCATCCTGATAAAGTTCGAGTAATCTACAATCCCATTATCACACCCGATTTTGACGATACGGCCAGGGCTTACCCAGAACACCCGTGGTTCTCCGACCCGGATTGTCCCCTGATTTTAGGTGTGGGTAGGCTAGAGCCGCAAAAAGATTTTGAAACGCTGATTAGAGCCTATAGCCTAGTACGGCAGCAACTGCCTGCTAGGCTGATGATTTTGGGTCAGGGAAGCCAACATCAAAAACTGCTTGCGCTCTGCAAGGAGCTGAATTTGAGTGAAGCTGAAGTTACCTTTCCAGGTTTTGTTGAAAACCCGCTTGCCTATATGGCTCAGTCTTCTGTTTGCGTACTCTCATCGGCTTGGGAGGGCTTTGGCAATGTGCTAGTTGAGTCTATGGGGGCCGGAACGCCAGTTGTCTCAACCGATTGCCCGAGCGGACCCACCGAAATTTTGGAGAATGGGAAACACGGTAGGTTAGTCTCGGTGGGAGCGTGGAAAGAAATGGCTAGCGCGATTTTAGATACTTTGAACGAACCGCCCCGGTCACAAGAGCTTAAACAGCGGGCTCAGCGCTTTTGTCTAGACAGGATCTTAGACGAATACCAGCAGCATCTGTTTGGTTGAAAACGCGACAACCCGTCTCTGTTGCCCGCTGACATGCTGTGTAGAAACCTGCGCTTTGGTCTTTGCTACGGCACAAACAGCCGATCACTTGAGTCAGTGATTTAAGATAAATGAAATCACTAGCCCTCACTAGGGAGGACTTTGTTATGAGTAAGAAAATGGTGAGCCTGTTGTTGGTTCTGCTGATAGCTTTAGGCTGTGTGTTTAGAACGTCAAACATTGACTCAAAGGTCTTCTGGTTCGACGAAGTATACACTGGGCTACAGATTTCAGGCTTTTCTAGAGAAGCGGTCAAGGCACAGCTTGTTACGGGTGAAATCGTTACTTTTCAGGATATCGCCCGTTATCAGTATCCGAGTATCTCTAGCGGTAAGACCTTTCAAGATACGATTGACGGACTGATTAACTTTGAGCCGCAGCTTACGCCTCTCTACTTTCTGATGGCGCGATCTTGGGTTCAGTGGTTGGGCAACTCTATCTGGGTCTTGCGCAGCCTCTCGGTGCTCTTTGGCCTTTTATCTCTGCCCTTGATGTTTTGGCTTTGCTGGCTGCTATTTGAAACCTGGCAAGTTGCCTGGATCGCTACAGCTATGATGGCGGTTTCTCCGTTTCATCTGATTTACTCACAGGAAGCCCGTCCCTACAGTCTCTGGGTAGCACTCACCTTGCTTTCGTGCATTGCTCTAGTCAGTGCCGTAAATAGCAGGCGGCTGATCGGCTGGCTGACTTACAGCCTTTCAATGGCGCTAGGGCTGTATACCTTCATGTTTACAGTCTTGACTATGGTTGCTCATGCGGCGTACCTGCTGACTAGATCGCGGCCAGACCGAAAGCTGCTCTGTTTCGCGGCGGCTTCATTCGCGAGCCTGATTCTTTTTTCGCCATGGATTCAAATTTTAATTACTCATCCGCCTTCTAATGCAGGCGGGCAGCGATCGCCCCCTAGCCCTTTGATCTATCCTCAGTCATTGCTGCGCAACGTCGGCCTGCTGGTCGTCGATTTTGGTAGTGATGACAATATGTCTTTCTTTGGTAAGGCCGCTTTTGGTTTGTACTGCCTGGCCTTTACTGCCGCCGTTATCTATATCTTGTTCTGGGTGGCCAAAAATGTAGATAGAGAGACCTCTAGTTTTATTGTCTGCCTGTCGGTCGTTCCTTGGCTCTGTCTGGGGATTCATGACGCTTTGCTCGGGGCGATCGCGACGACACAAGCGCGATACCTCGTTCCTAGCTACATTGGCATCAATATAGCCGTCGCCTGCTTCATGGCAAACAAGCTTTTTACCCCCCAAACAGCCTCGCGTAGGTTTTGGGCTTGTTGGTCTATAGCGGTACTGGTGGTTGCAACCCTTTCTTGCTACCAGTACACAGCCGCTGAAGAGTGGTGGATAAAAGACAAGCAGAACATTCACCATGAAGTGGCCAAGATCATAAACTCAGCTGCTTCTCCCCTGGTTATCAGCGACGCTTACTTTATCAACTATTTCTCCCTCAGCCACTATCTTCAGCCAGAAACCAGGTATCTACCTTTACTGGAGCCAAAAGATAATCTAACGCAGCTCACGCCGGACATACCAAACAGCTACAGCGACATCTTTCTATATAGCCCGTCTGGTTTCCTTTTCGAATCTGTCAAAAATAAATACTCAATTCAGCCAATTATTTCTGATGTGCTGTGGAAGTTAGGAAGAGTATAAAATACTTAAAAACTACCGTATAAACACTTAGATTCTTGAAAATTTGCTAGTCAGCTTTTATATCTTCACAAGCAACGGGTAGACGCTATGACTATCAATAGTGCGAAAGCCAAACTCAAAAGGATGCCCCGTCGGTGCCAACCCGAAGCAATAGGATTGTCCATTAGCATTGGTACTTTGCTTATAACGAATCAGATTGCATAGGCAAAATGCTGAATTCGTTATTTAAGCAAAACCTGCGCAATCTCCTGATTGCTTCATCACTCAACAGTAGAAGACCCCTACCTAAACCGCCTCAAACAAACTGAGCTGGAACCAGGCTTAAACCATTGGGAAAAACGCAGTCAGTCAGGCACACTTTCTACAGGTATGCGTCTGAGTAATTAGCCACTGCATGACTATCACTGCATGACTATCCAAGTTCAGCAGACTTAGAAACGTAAAGCCTATTAAAAAATGGTACAATCTTCCATATTTTGGAAGGCAACGCTTTTGAATAGCAATGCTTCGAATAGACACTAAAGCGAAGAGTCTTAACTTTGCTTTTTATTTGTCAAAAGTCTCTGGGACTATGGCGACCAAGCAGGTTTTCTCATGAAAGTTAGTCTAAAAGATAGGACGAAAGCTCTACTCTACGCCACAAAAAGCTACGCCAAACCAGTTGCCGAATACATTTTAGCTTTTTGGAGACGTGCTCTTGACCGAGAGGAGACCGTCGCGTTGCTTCAAGACTCAGTGGTGTATGAATCGAAAGACGCGCCGATAGAGCTGCCTGCCTACCCGATAGATGAATCGAACTCTTTGAGCGTCAATGGTTTTCGCAGTCCTGAGTATATGAATACTAACTGCATAGATTATGAGACGGACTATGTTTGGAAGCTACAGCGCGGCGGCAAGATAAAGCAGCTCAGCCTTTGTAGCTCCGGCAGCGTTTTAGTTAACAACAAGATCTTAATAAACTTAGACTTTGGGGCGACCTCTGGCTATCGAGATTTTCCTGTGAAGCTCAGACGGCTTCACTTTCCGCTCGTGATTGCCCCCTGGTCACACAACGCTAGCATTGGATATTTCGATTTTCTACTACAGATATTGACAAAATTTTGCCTCGTAGAGAAGGCGCTAGGCTCTGATGTATTAGCAAAGGCTAAGCTTTGCTATCCCATCCTCAATACTCAGTTTGAGCGTGAATATCTCACCAAGCTGGGCGTGGGGTGTGACGCTTTAGTCGATACCAAAAGCAAAACCAGAATCACTGCAGACTGCATGCTTCTATCAAATAACCAGGGCCGTTCTGGTAGAGTGAGCCCCTCTAATGTTGCGTTGCTGCGTCAGAGGTTTTTGCCGCCTGAACCTGTGACGCAGCAGCGACGGCTGCTTTTGCTGAGAAAGCACACGCGCCGCCTCTCAAACCAAGATGAGGTGATTGACTTAGTCAGTCAATACGGCTTTGAAGTGATTCCAGATTCTTATCGGACGGTTGATGAGCAAATTCAGCTGTTCCGTCAGGCCGCAGTGATTGTTGCGCCTCATGGCGCTGCCCTTGCTAACCTACTGTGGTGTAGCCCAGGCACTCAGGTGATTGAATTTATGAACGGCAGCTATAGTCCTCCGTTTTTCTACTACCTCTCCCATCTGCTAGGGCTGCGGTATGACTGTTTGGTTGACTATTCTAAAGGTGACAGCTCTTACAGAGCGTATCATGCTAACGATATATATACAGATACTGAACTGCTGAAGAAAAAGTTAGATAAAATACTTGTCAACTGTGTGACAGAATGACGGCCAAATCGTAGGAAATTTTACCATAGGGATGGCGCTTGAAAATGGCCGATTGCTTATTCGATGTAGCAACCAAGTAGGTCTTCTCATGAAAGTTAGTCTAAAAGATAGGACGAAAGCTCTACTCTACGCCACAAAAAGCTACGCCAAACCAGTTGTCGAATACATTTTGACTTTTTGGAGACGTGCCCTCAACCGAGAGGAGACCGTCGCGTTGCTTCAAGACTCGGTGGTGTATGAATCGCAAGACGCGCCGATAGAGCTGCCTGCCTACCCGATAGATGAATCGCACTCCTTGAGCGTCAATGCTTTCCGCAGTCCTGAGTATATGAATACTAACTGCATAGATTATGAGACGGACTATGTTTGGAAGCTACAGCGCGGCGGCAAGATAAAGCAACTCAGCCTTTGTAGCTCTGGCAGCGTTTTAGTTAACAACAAGACCTTACTAGACTTAGACTTTGGGGCGACTTCTGGCTATCGAGACTTTCCTGTGAAGCTCAGACGGCTTCACTTTCCGCTCGTGATTGCCCCCTGGTCGCATCTGGCAAAACTAGGATACTTTGATTTTTTATTTGTAATGCTGGCGAAATTTTGCCTCATAGAGAAGGCGCTAGGCTCTGATGTATTAGCAGAGGCTAAGCTTTGTTATCCCATCCTCAATACTCAGTTTGAGCGTGAATATCTCACCAAGTTGGGCATAAGACACGACGCTTTAGTCGATACCAAAAGCAAAACCAGGATCACGACGGACTGTGTGCTTCTGTCGAATAACCAAAAATGCTTTGGTAGAGTGAGTCCCTCTAATGTTGCTTTGCTGCGCCAGAGGTTTTTGCCGCCTGAGCCTGTAACACCGCAGCGTCGGCTACTTTTGCTGAGAAAGCACACGCGCCGCCTCTCAAACCAAGATGAGGTGATTGACTTAGTCAGTCAATACGGCTTTGAAGTGATTCCAGATTCTTATCGGACGGTTGATGAGCAAATTCAGCTGTTCCGTCAGGCCGCAGTGATTGTTGCGCCTCATGGCGCTGCCCTTGCTAACCTACTGTGGTGTAGCCCAGGCACTCAGGTGATTGAATTTATGAACGGCAGCTATAGTCCTCCGTTTTTCTACTACCTCTCCCATCTGCTAGGGCTGCGGTATGACTGTTTGGTTGACTATTCTAAAGGTGACAGCTCCCATATAACCCATCGAACTGATGACGTACATGCAGATACTGAGTTACTGAAGAGAAAGTTAGATAACTCTTTTCTCAACAGTTCGATAGGCATAACCTATTAGCTCTTTTAGTGCTGAGCCAAGAGCGCTCTCGACTTTATTCCTTCCCCCAGCTGCCAGAGCCTTTCCAGGTGGATAGTCCGCCGCTTTTGTTCATTTCTGTATTGACCTGAAAGGCCAGCGTCGCATCGACTAAAAAGGCCGCTACTGATAGGGGTAACATTATGACTGCTTTAGCCAGAGATGTTGATCGCAGGCTTTGGAATCGCCGAATAAGAATAAACTTAGGAATAAACCATCCATGACTGTTTAAAGTAACTTTTCGAACCATCTCATTCAGCCAAACAGGATTTTTTTGATTGCTCTCCCGAATAGATGAACAGATATCTGAATTGTGAACCGGCTGAAACTGCTGCAAATGTGTGTAGAGCAACTCGTTTACAGCTGCGCCGAAGATCAGCCACTTCTCATGTTTGAACAGTTTTCTTACACTGGTATAGGCTTCAAAGGTATGCGCAGCAGCAGGCGCAAGGAGCACCCGCTCGGGTTTAGGAGGCTCTGTCAAGAAATTGGTGACTACCATCGTATAAAAGAAAGAGTCGTCAGTGGGCAGTGTGAGGGGTAGCCACAGCTTTCTTAAAATAGCAGTTCTTGTACAGGAGAGCTGACCTGAGATCCAAGCAGGCTCGCCTTCAACAGAATGTCCGCCAGAAATTTTTGAAATCCATAGCGATAGCCAGTCGGCAGGTGTTTTGTTCTCTTTAAAGGCGACATCTTTGATTCGTTGATCAACAGAAACCCACGCTTCCGGGCGGTCTTCTAAAATACGAACCATTGATCGAAAAGTTTCGGGCTCTATCAGTCGAATATCGGAAGACATCACGAACAAGTAGTCTGCAGACGGGCTAGAAAGCTCATGAATGAAAGTGTTCCAGGCATTGGCTAAGCCTGCTTGCGGTAGGTTGCATACCTTCCAGCTAACTTTGCTAGCGTTTAGGCGATCGCCTGTGCCCTTGAGATAAGCCTCAGCGATCGCTGCCGTATCATCCGTACAGCCGTTGGGCACCACCACAATTTCTGATGTGATATGAGGATCTTGAAAGACGCTTTGAGTGAGTAAAGCATCCAAAGTCGATTGAATAATGGCTGCCTCGTTGTAGGCAAGGATACCAATGCTGATATGCGTCATACTTTCCTATTCAATCAAAAATCCTTAGTAAGAAACCGAGCGGGCCAAGTAGGCGCTGCGCAAAGTCTAAGACTGAGCCGGTACTAGTCTTAGGCACAACAATTACATCGCCGTCTTGCACCTGATAGCCGTCTACCAGATTGCTTAAGTTGACAACTTCTTGCTCTACTTCACCCGCATCGTTCATGCGGATAAAGGCAACTTCGCTGAGTTTGGCGTCGTCTGTGGGGCCACCGGCGATCGCCACCGCACTCGACAGCGAACTATTGGGCGGTACGGGCACTTCACCTGGCCTGGTTACCTCGCCGACGACTCTGACCCGTACAGTGCTGGGCGATAGACTAGAGCGCGCTAGCAGCCGAGTATCGAGCACATCGCCTTCTGCCAGACGCGGGACGAATACCAGATCGCCATCGCGCAACAGCATGTTTTCTGGCAGCGACTCAGCCCACAGCGAGTCCCAGAGGTTGACCTTAGTTCTGACCGTTTCACCGCTGGGTAGCGCCCGCAGCACGACCACTTCACGAATGTTAGCCGTCTGGGTGACGCCGCCCGCCTCGATCAGCGCTGCACTCACAGAAGGTGGCGGCTCATTGTCTGACGAGTTAGAAAATGAATTGGTCGCTGCGCTGGTCGCGCCCCGTAGCTGCGTGGGCCCTGGCCGGTAGACTTCTCCTGAGACATTGACTACCACTGGCCGGAGCGTACCCAAGGTAACGGAAACATACGGATCGACTAGAACGCGGTCTAATACAACCGTCAGTTCTTGCGTAAGCTGATCGGTCGTGCGGCCAGCGACGGGTACTCTGCCCACTACCGGCAAGGTAATCGTCCCGTCGGGCAGGACTAGCATCGGCCCGGTGTATTCTTCGTAGCCGTACACACTGACCTGAATTTGATCGCCGGGGCCTAGCAGGTAGGCAGAGGCGGCGTAGGCAGGCGAGACAGTTGGCGCTTGAGGGGGGTTGTTAATCACAGGCGCGTCAATTACAGGCGTGTCTATAGCAGGTGTCTCTGCACCACGGGTCTCTGCGCCAGGGGCCTCGTCAACTGGCGAATCTGACAGATTTGGTAGTGTTTGGGCGATCGCAGATCCTCCCACAACTACTAGCATCGCAGCTGCCGGCGCGCAGCAAAGCAGTCTCAGCATAATCAAAAGCCGATGAGAGTGTCTGAAGTTAGATATGCACATAGCAAGTAAGCCGAAGGGAAGCCGTGAATGATGAATAGAGGCTCAGACTTTTTCGCGGGTGTGACCCGCGTGATTAAGCTGGTTTGAGAGACTCAGCGAACTCTCCTGGTTTTGCCTGATGACATACTCCTGGTTGTAGTAGAAATAGTGATCAGGCTGGCTGCTAACCTTGACGCCGTTGGCGACTAGCCCTAAAACTCTCTGCTGAGACTGCGACAGGATGACTTTAGTCGCGTTGATGCTGTTTATATCGGTGAGGCCGGCCTGCATCACCACCAAAACACCGTCTGTGCTTCTACCCACCGTCAGGGTATCTGCCCGGCCCGAAACAGCCGGTGTATCGACAATAATATAGTCGTAGATAGTCTCACACTCTCGTAAGAGCGCCGACATTCGCTGAGATTCTAGAATGGCCAATGGATTGGGCGGAATCACGCCCACCGGCAAAACGTGAAGATTGGGTTCTTGGCGAACAATCGCCTCTTTAAGCGGTACCTGACCCGCTACCGCATTACTCAATCCTTGCAAATTAGAAACCTGCCAGATGTGATGCTGCACAGGATTGCGCATGTCGGCGTCAATCACTAAGACCAGATGCCCTAGCTGCGCCAGCGTGAGCGCCAGGTTAGCGGCGACTTCTGACTTACCCTCGCCAGCAACCGAGCTGGTGACCGTAATGGTTTTGAGCGGCTTATCCAAATACGAGAATTTGAGATTTGCCTGCAATGCCTGGTAAGACTCAATAATTGGCAAAGGTTGAGGTTCTCCTACCAGCACAGACGGCAGCTCTATATCTTTAGAACGCCCTGGCAGCTTTTTCCAGGCCGGAATTACCCCAACTAACGGATAGCCGTAAAGCTCTTGCCCTTCACGAACGGTTTTGATAGAGCGGTCAACCAGGTCTAGCAGAAAAGCTAATGCCAGGCCCAACAGCCCGCCAGCTATCAGACCAGCAGCAATATAGAGCTTACTAGGTACCGGCATCGGATCGTCCGGAATCAGTGCCGGAGAAACGATCCGCGCATTCCCCACGTTCTGGTTCTCAATCACCTGCGTCTGCTGCAGGTTTTGTAGCAGCGTTTCATAGGTCGTCTGGGCGGCACTGCGGTTGCGCTCTAGCTCTCCCTGCCGCTTTTCGAGGCTGGGCAGTACCTGCGCCCGGACACCCTGGGCTTGCTGAGCATTCGCAAGGGCCGCTAGCCGCTGCGCTAACCCCGACCGGGTAGCCTCTAGCGCCAAAAATTCTGAGATAAGAGACAGCTCTAGTTCACCAGCCTGCAAATCGTCGTCGGGCAGAGCCGCACTGTTGCTACCGAGCGCCGAGCCGACGCGCTGCTGTACGAGCGCGGTTAAGGAGCTTTCCTGGCGTCGTAGAGTGGCGATCGCTGGATGACCCTCTTCGTACCGGGCTCGTTCAACCGCTAGCTGAGACTGCACCACCTGTAGCTTTTCTAAGACTTCCTGCACACCCGGCGACTCGCTGACTAGACCCACGGCATAGATTGACGCCGAGCTAAGACGGAGCCGCTGCTGAATCTCGTTAGCTCTGGCCGTCGTATCGGCTAGCTCAGCTTGAATCTGAATAATCGAGTCGTCCAGCCCGGAGAGCACCTGAACGGTATTTGACGCCTCCTCAGTGAGATCGACGATCTGATTGGTTTCTTTAAACTGGCGCAGCGCTGACTCGGCAACGTCTACCTCTCGCTCACTCTCAGGGAGCTGCGCTTTGATAAATTCTCGGGCTGACGAGGCAGCTGCCCGGCTCACCTGAATGTCGTTCTGAATGTAGACCCCCATAATGGTATTGACAACCGCTGTTGCCAGCTCCGGGTCAGCCGCGCGATAGCCAATCTCAAGTACGTCAGTGCCTGGAATCGCCCTCACGTCTAAATAGTTTAAAAAGGTTGATGACTCCAGTGGTTCGCCCGCCTCATCTTCCATCTGCAGCTCGTCAATCACTGCTTGCGCAATCGGGATCGACTTAAATACCTCGATCTGCGTATCGATCGGGTCTGCCTGGCTGGTCAGTGCGGTCAGCTCTCTAGAGGCTCCCTCTAAGCCGATCAGCGAAGAGGCTTGATTGGACTCAATGAGAAGTTTAGCTCTGGCTCTGAAGACCGCCTGCTGGGAACTCGCCACAAAAGCGGCTAGCCCCGTCGTCAACGCACAAGTCAGAACGACAATTGGCCAGCGTCGTTTGAGGACGAGCCAGTACTTTTGCAGATCGATCTCAATCTCTTGAGTAAAGGAGTCCTTTGATTTCATGGAGGCTAACCGAGAGAGAGGCAAACTACTAGACGGTCAGTGGCGGACATAGCCTGTATGACTCTATCGCGCCTGAGGGGGCGTGCAAGTGTGGGGTTAGCTGGCGATGACAGCAGTCACCACAGCCTGATTGACAGTCTACTCAACTACTCAGCGGCCCCTCGTTGGCTACAAGCTATAGCTGTGCTAGTTAAGTAGATCAGACGTAGTGATCCCGGGTTTGGGTTCCCGATTTGTCAATTAGCTCTCGCTGGGTACGTAGGGCTGGGCTTGCTCGGTCGGCGTGAAGTCGGCTAAGGTCAGGTCTTGACGGAACTCTCGGCCATTGGGTCCGACGATCTGACGGGGCAGAGACTGGGCGTCTACAACTTCCAGTGTGTTCATATTGTAAGTAGTGTAGACGGTGCTAGCGGTCTCTAAGAAGACATCCATAATCGTCAGCGTCTGGAAAGCGGCTGTGGTGGTATTTAGCAGAGATTTGGGGCCGCTGCCCAGTGCACCAGCATGAAGCATATTGATTTGACCGGCTTTACCAGGGAAATACGCATGGTGGTGGCCGCTAATGTAAGTATGCACCTGATGGCGCTCCAGCAGTTGGCGCAGCGCATCGGCCTGGTTGAGATATTCGCCGGGGCGATCGCGCCTTTGCGAAACCGCATACATCGGCAGGTGACCCAGCACAATTCGCAGCTTGGCAGACTGGGCAGCGGGGCTGGCGAGGGCACGGTCGGCCCAGGCTACCTGCTCAGGCGGAACATTAGCTGAAGAGGCATCCCAGGTCAGATAGAAAATGTCGTTTTGCTTAAAGCTGTAATAGAAGGGAAAGCCACCGGCTTCTACAAATTCGAGATCGGTATCCGACTGATGACCTGCCCAGTATCTAGCCGTTTCCTGACGGTCGAGCACGTAGATATAGTTGCCGCTATTGGGATCGCCGTTGCGATAGCTAGAGGCATCGTGGTTGCCAATGGTGAGGGCAAACGGCAGTCCGGCTGTGCGAATTGGCGCAAGAATTTTTTCGTCAAAGGCGGTCCACATCGCTTCGATTTCGCGCGCTGACAGGTTGAGGCTTTGGCCCGCGACCATATCGCCGCCGCAGACCACGATATCGGGCTGCCAGTCGGGTAGCATAGCCACCCCTTTGATCACTTCTGCCCGGTAGTCAGTAGAGCCGTAGGCACTGTTTAGATCGCTGATCACCGCCAGGCGAACGTCGCCGCGCTGGGGAGCGTATAGACCCGCTGGGCCAATAGCGGCTGAGCTAACAGGCGTGACGGCGGCAGATTCGCTGGTTAGCAGGTCGGCTGGCGGGGTGTCTTCCGCTTGCACGGTGGATTTGGTACAGGCGATCGCACCCGCGCCCGCGCTACCGACAGCAAGCCCGGCCAAAATAACGAAGCGACGACGGTTGATCGGCATGATTCCAAAAACTTCTGGCAGTTACAGCTCTCAGTATGCCACCCCAGAGAAAGCTTGCGTGACCAAAAGCGCTCTGGGGGATCAAAATTTAGGCAGGCCAAGCTAATCCGGGGTGCTAAGCGTCAGCGCTATACTGAAAAAGCATCGACGAACACAGCAGATTTACAGTTTTTGCGAGTACTTTGCAATGACTAACTCAATGCTCTTTTAAGGGCTCTTTTAAGGATAGAGAAATTCAGGGTAGAGAAACGAATGACTGAAGAAAAAGAGATTTACGACGTTGTTATCATTGGGGGCGGCGTGTGCGGCACGGCGCTGCTCTACAGTCTGAGTCACTACACAAATGTAGGTAAGATTGCTCTAATCGAGAAAAATGCGGCTGTTGCGCTGGTCAACTCTAAGCAGACAAGCAACAGTCAGACGCTGCACTTTGGCGATATTGAGACCAACTATTCCCTAGAGAAGGCCAAAAAGGTCAACCGTGCGGCCACGATGGTGAAGAACTATCTGCTCAAGCACGACCCGGCCCAAGAGATTTACACCCAGTATCACAAGATGGTGCTAGGGGTAGGAGCGGCTGAGGCAGTATTTTTAAGCGATCGCTACGAAAGTTTTAAGACGCTTTTCCCGGCACTCAAGCTGATTCACCAAGAAGAAATTGCGGCGCTAGAGCCCAATGTGATTAAGGGGCGATCGCCCGATGAAGAAACGCTGGCTCTCTCTACACCCGATGGCTATGCGGTGGACTATCAAAAGCTCTCGCAGTCGTTTGTCGATAAGGCCACGCAAGCCACCGACAAGTCGATTGAGCTGATGATGAATACTCGGGTGACCGCTATCGAACCGGGTGCGGGCAGCTACTTGGTTAAAACTAACGGTAAGACTATTCTGGCTAAGACAGTAGCTGTTACCAGCGGGGCTCACAGTCTGCTGTTTGCTAAAGAACTGGGCTACGGCAAAGAGTACGCGCTGCTGAGTGCGGCGGGCAGTTTTTATTTTGCGCCTGCCTTGCTAAATGGCAAGGTCTATATGGTGCAGATGGCTAAGCTACCGTTCGCGGCGATTCACGGCGACCCGGAAGTTCACGATGCCAGCCAGACCCGATTTGGGCCGACGGCCAAAGTGCTGCCGATGCTAGAGCGCCACCGCTACGGTACGGTCTATGAATACTTTAAGACCGCTGGGCTGAGCTTGGCTGCATTCAGAAGCTTTTTTGCAATTCTGAGTGAGCTGACCATTTTGCGATATCTGATCCTGAATTTCATCTACGACATTCCAGTTTTCGGAAAGTTCTTCTTTATTCATCAGGTCAGAAAGATTGTTCCTATGATCAAGCTGAGTGAACTTAAGTTTGCTGCTGGCTATGGTGGCATTCGACCGCAAATTGTCAATCTCAACAGCCGCAAGCTGGAAATGGGCGAGGCCAAAATCTTAGGTAAAAACATTCTTTTCAACATCACACCTTCGCCAGGGGCTTCTACCTGCTTAAAGACAGCAGAAGATGATACCCAGCGGCTGATTGATTTTTTGGGCGGAGACTACTGGTTTAACCAGGAGAGATTTGAGCAAGATTTGGCTTGATGAGGGGCGAGCGATCGCCTTCTTTAACCTCCATGCGAGTTATGCAGAAGACTGAAGTTATTGCAAAGATTGCTCGCTAGCGCTCACCTGGCTTTCACCACCCCCTAACCTGCGGCTATAGGCGGAGCACTAGCCGAACTCCTGGGAGCGTCAGACGCTTTGTCGGCTGACTGTCAGCCAGGGGATTTTGTTTACCATTCGCACGCATATCTATCCGCTGGCGCAGGTAACACAGTCTGCTGAAACCGCCGCTCAGCTCACTCAGGCGGTTCGGTCTCTCAGCCCAGATATGCAGATTTACAAAAACTTACTGCCTTTTAAAACAGCGCTGCTAAACTATCTGGATCGCTGTGTACCCGTCCAAAATCGGTCTAGCGTGTCAATCTAAATCAGTTTTTAGTCCTCATTTTCTGTAGCTTTATGGCGATCGCACTTGAAAACCAAACCATTCTCATCACCGGAGCTAGCAGCGGCATCGGGGCTGCCTGCGCCCGGTTCTTTGCTGAGGCCGGAGCCCGGCTGATTTTGTCTGCTCGTCGTAAAGACAAGCTCCAGGCCCTAGCCGACGAGCTGAGCAAAACGTATGAGGCCAAGTCTCTACTCCTCCCTTTAGATGTGCAGCAGTCTGATGCTGTCACCTCAGCGATTGATACCCTGCCTGCCGACTGGCAAAAGATCGACGTGCTGATCAACAATGCGGGCCTCAGTCGCGGCTTGGACAAGCAGTATGAAGTGTCGCTGCAAGACTGCGAAGAGATGATCGACACCAACATTAAAGGGCTGCTATACGTCACTCGGGCGGTAGTCCCTGGCATGGTCGAGCGCGGCCAGGGACACGTGATCAATATCGGCTCCATTGCCGCTCACTACACCTATCCGGGCGGCAGCATTTACTGCGCAACTAAAGCCGCTGTTAAGGTGCTCTCCGAAGGATTGAAAATGGACTTGCTAGGAACGCCTATTCGAGTCACCAACATCGAGCCAGGCTTTGTCGAAACAGAGTTTAGCGATGTGCGTTTTCGTGGCGATACCGACCGCGCTAAAAGCGTCTATAAAGGCATGACAGCGCTCACGGCTGAAGATATTGCTGAGCTGATCTTATTTGCTGCTACCCGTCCGCTTCACGTCAATATTAGTGAACTCTATGTAGTTCCCACCGATCAGTCGTCTAGCACACTCATTTATCGGCGTGGCTCATGACGATAGAATATCTGATGGGCCGGTTGCAGCGACTGCGTCATGGCGGTAATTAAGTCATGCCTGGATCAGCGGGTGAGTTTGATAGAAGCGGCAAAAAAGCTGCCGCATCAGCTCTCGGGAGGAATGAAGCAGCGAGCGGCGATCGCCCGCGCCCTAGCCGCCGACCCTAAAGTCATCCTGATGGACGAACCCTTCGGAGCCTTAGACGCCTTCACCCGCGAATCGATGCAGATGGGCTTACACAATATCTGGAGAAAAACCAACAAGACTATTTTCTTTATCACGCACGATGTTGAAGAAGCGCTGCTGCTCTCCACCCGCATTATTCTTATGTATGCCAATCCTGGTCGGATTGTAGAAGATATTCCCAATCCGTTTTCAGCTAAGCTAGAAACAACAGCACCTTCTGACTTGCGGGTTTCAAAAGACTTTATCGAAATGCGAGAGTATCTGGTGCGGCGTATTAAAGAATCAGGAGAGTATTAAACTGCCCAATCAAACGCCCATGTCAAATGCTAAAAGAAACCCCCTCAAACCGCTAGGGCCAAGGAGGGAAGTAGCACAAGATATACAGAAGTTTAACTACACAAGCGTTTGATAGCGCTGCCTGACTGTTGTTTTATCGTCATTTAGAAGGCAGCGCCTGAGAATGGTCTACTGAACAGTACTGACGCTTGCAGAGCCAGCGTCAGAGAGGGGAGCAGGGGGCAAAATCACCCGGTCAATGATGTGAATGACGCCATTGCTAGCTTCTACATCGGCAACCAAAACGTTAGCGTTGTTGACGGTGACCACATCACCGACCTCGACGGCAATGTCGCTGCCTTCTACTGAGGTCACGTCGCCGGTTTCTAAGCTGTCAGAAAACAGTGCCCCCGGAACTACGTGATAGGAGAGAATCTGGATGAGGACATCTTTGTTCTCGGGCAACAGCAACTGCTCGATGGCACCTTCAGGCAGTGCTTCAAAGGCGTCATCTGTCGGGGCGAAAATAGTATAAGGACCTTCCTGACCCAATGTTTCAGTCAGATCAGCCGCCGCTAGCGCCGCCGCTAAGATCTCGAAGGAATCACTGCTGCCTGTTAATTCAGCAATAGTGTACTCTTCGGTATTCATCTCCGCTTCAGCACTTTCGCTTTCTGACTCAAGCGTTTCGGCTTCAACGGTCTCTTCTCCCATTTCGTCTGAGGCTTCTGCTTCAACAGCGTCCTCTTCTGCCATTGGGTCAGCGGCTTCGACGGTATCTTCTTCCTCCATGCTATCGGCGGTTTCGGCTTCGTCTTCCATCATTAAATCAGCTGATTCAACCGATGCGTCGTCAGCTTCAGCCGCGTTTACAGGTTCTCCGTCCATAGTGTCAGAAGCTTCTATCGCCTCATCACTCAGCGCCTCAATGTCAGCCGCCTCGACGGTGTCAGCATCCATTTCCATGACATCAGCAGATTCTGTAGCCTGGTCATCTTCGATCTCTGCTGTAGCGTCTTCCATCCCATCGGCTGTGGGAGCTGCTTCTGTTGAAAGGGGTGTTTCAGTCGCGGAAGCAGCTTCTGCGGCTTCTGGCATGGCCACGCTAGGAAGCGCGACAAAAGCGCCTGCACTGCTAGCAATTAAGCCAATTACGAAGCTTCTGACGAAGCGGGGGGTCTTGTTGACTTGCATAGAACCTCTTGAGTTGAGTCTGTGTGAGCTTTTCCTGATGGATTGCAGTCGTCCGCTTACACCCGCGAGGCCGATGACGCGATCGCTGGCCTAAAGATTCAGTGCAGTGGACATCAAGTCTGCCGACTGCACAGTGGGAGTAGCTGCAATGTTTGAGCTTAATTAAGTGAAGTTTTCGCTAACAGTTTATTAAGCTTTTACAAAGGACAGTCTATCTAAAAAATCGGAGAATAAATTGTTCGCAGTTAGGTAGATGCTGATTATGGCCAAAGGCGTCAAGATGAAGACGACCTTTAAAGGCCCTGGCAGATGCTTCTAAGTAAACAGGGGTAATCCCTGGTTACGAAAGCGATGCAGCCCTACGGTTTTTACTGAGAAGCTGACTTAATTCAAGGAGAAATTCGTATGTTAGAACTACACCAGTTTGAGGCGTCTCACTATTGCGAAAAGGTGCGGCTGGTCTTGGATTACAAGCAGCTGCCCTACCGAACCATTGAAGTTGCCCCAGGTATTGGCCAGATAGATCTCTATAGGTTGTCTGGGCAGCGGCAGGTGCCCGTCCTTAAAGACGGCAACGAGGTAATTTCAGATTCAACGGCGATCGCCCGCTATCTAGACACTCGATATCCAGAGCGACCAATCATTCCGACTGACCCCAAGCAAAAGGGCCTGTGCCTGATGATGGAAGCCTGGGCGGACGAGTCGATTGGCTTAAATGGCCGCAAAGCGATGATTGGCGCGTTTAATCAGCACCCTAACTTTCGGACGGCGCTGCTACCGATTTCTACCCCTGATCTGGTGAAAACCGCAGTAGGCGCGGTGCCGGGCGATATTCTCAATCTGCTGGGCACTGGCGTTGGCTTCGGGCCGGGCGCGGTAAAATCGGCGACAGAGATTCTCCGTCAAGACTTGGAAGCGCTGTGTCTGATTTTGGGCACGCAGCCCTATTTATGTGGCGACCAGCCGACGCTGGCTGATTTAACCGTCGCTGGGCTGTCGATGTATCTCAAGTTCCCCTCATCAATCTACGTCGATTTGCCTGTGGGCATTTGCGATAAAGGGGTGCCTGGTCTGGTTGACGATCCGGCATTCAGCGTCTTTTGGACGTGGCGCGATCAGCTATATCGCGATTTTCGCCGTCAGCGCAGCGTTGGGCCAACAGCGTCTGCGCCGACCACCGGGCCAGTTGCGATTGGGATCGATTGAAATCATTGAAGCTTGCCCGACTATCGGGCCTGGCTATTTGGCCTGGCTGTCCGGACTGGCTATCCGGTAGGGTAAGCATGGCTTTGCATGTAATCGGTGTGTATATGAGTGCGATCGCAGCCCGACTGTCTGATGCCTTAGGTGAGACCGGTAGCCTGCCGTGGATAAAGGTAGCGCCCGATCAGCAGCAGCAAATTATGGCCGCGATCGCCACTGATCATCCCCCGGCGGCGATCGCTTTTCCCCAGACGACTGCCGAGCTGAGCAAAGTCATGGCCTTAGCGGCTGAAAACGGTTGGCGATCGCTGCCCATGGGTCAGGGCAGCAAACTGAGCTGGGGCGGACTGGCTCAGCAGATTGACTTGGTAATCAGTACGGCGCGGCTAAATCGGGTCGTGGAGCACGCCGTTGGGGACTATACGGTCACTGTAGAACCGGGGCTTAAAGTGGCTGAACTCAAGCAGCTATTGGTTGAGCAAAAACAGTTCTTAGCGATTGATCCGGCTTTTGCCAATCAGGCCACAGTGGGCGGGGTCGTCGCAACTGCCGATACGGGTTCGCTCCGACAGCGCTACGGCGGGCTGCGAGACATGCTAATCGGCGTGCAGTTTGCCCGCTATGACGGCAAGCTAGCGAGAGCCGGTGGGCGCGTGGTTAAAAACGTGGCTGGCTACGACCTGATGAAGCTAATGACAGGCGCTTACGGCAGTCTGGGCATCTTGAGTGAGCTGACTTTTCGGCTGTATCCGGTGCAGGCAGAGTCGCGATCGCTCATTCTCTCTGGAGAAACAGCCGCGATTGAGCAGGCAGCAGCGGCCATTCGGCTATCGGGGCTAACACCAGTGGCACTGGATATTTTGTCTGCGAGCCTGATGGATTCGCTAGACCGCGAGACATCGCTAAGTCTGGTGGCACGGTTCCAAGGCATTCCGGCTGGCGTCGAGGAGCAAATAGAACGACTACAAAAGATTGCCACAGACCACAGCCTGACCTGCCAGTCGCTCGATGGTGAAGCCGATCAGGACTTTTGGCAGCAACTGGGAGATGTGCTCCAGTCTGGCACCTTAATTTGTAAGGTGGGTTTGCGACCCAGTGCTATTTCGGCAATGCTGAAGCTTTTAGGAACCGTCATGCCCAGCGCGCTGGCAAAGCTACAGGTCAGTAGCGGGCTGGGCTGGGTGCAGCTAGAGAGCGTGAACGAGACGACCGATGAGCTGGTGAATGCACTAGAAAAATTGCGATCGCACTGCCAAATCAACGGCGGCTTTTTGACCCTCCTGCAAGCACCCAAAGCGCTCAAGCAAAAGATAGAGATCTGGGGCTACAGCGGCAATGCCTCAGGCGTCATGAGCGCCCTCAAACAAAAATTCGATCCCCACCGGCTGCTTAGCCCCGGGCGATTTGTCGGCGGGTTATAAGCCTCTACTGAAGATAATTCATTCCTAAGCTACGGCAGATCCGCTTACATTTATCTCCCCAGACATACTAAAGACCTGTCTATAGCCATAAAAATCGGCTGCCAAGCCGCTATTTGGCAGGCAGGTTACCCCTAAACAGATAGGATCAGTGATGCTTAATACATAAGGTTTTATCCAGGAGATTTTGAGCTATGAGTACGACTTTCAAAGTGCCGTCCATTATGTGCGCGGGCTGCGGCGATACGATCACCAAAGGGATCAAAGTTCACGATGAGAATGCAGACGTGAAAGTTAACATCGAGCAAAAGACGGTAGAAGTAGACTCAGAAATGTCTGAATCTTCCGTTCGGCAAGCTATCACCGCGACGGGTCACGAGGTGGGTTAAGTAGCATTGCCTGTTGTAGATTTACCGATGCTAAAGGCGATCGCGTCAGGTATTGGCTTGGGCTAGAATGCTTTGGCTTGGTAGAGAATTAAGAGGCAGGAGACAGTAGACAGTAGTCAGAAGTAGACTGTCTTCTGTTTGTATATTCTCTAGATAAAGAATTTTACTTAAGCAATACTTTCATCTGGCAAAAATATGTCGTTACGGCAGTGGCTGTGGCTGGCTTTGCTTGCCTGCTTTTGGGGTAGCGCCTTTGTTCTGATGGAACTGGCGCTGCCGACGTTTTCTCCGCTGATGATCGTTTTAGGGCGTATGGGCGTGGCCGCAGTCATGCTTAATCTCGTCATTTTAAGACAGGGGCGGCGCTGGCCTCAGCAACGGAGGCTCTGGGTACAGTGCGCCGGACTGAGCATACTCAATAATCTACTGCCGTTTGGATTGGTGGTATGGGCGCAACAGCACATTAGCGCTAGTTTGGCTTCTATCTTGATTGCGGCTGCGCCTATCTTTACGGTGGTGCTGGCGGTATTTATCGTCGGAGAGCGGCTGACGCTGACTCGCGGACTGGGCGTGCTACTGGGGTTTAGCGGTGTAATAGTGCTGATCGGCCCTGGCGTTTTGCAGGGGTTTAGCTTGCAAGGTTTCGGCGAATTAGCAATTCTAGGGGCGGCTTTATCTTACGCGCTAGCCGGGTTTTGGGGAAGGCGGTTTAAAGCGATTCCCGCTCAGCTCGTTTCTACCATGACGGTCACAATGGGCGCGGTGATTATGGTGCCGCTCACCCTGATAGTAGAGTGGCCACTCAGCGTGGAATGGCAGTGGACAGCCGGACTCGCTGTACTGGCGCTAGGAATATTTCCAACTGCCCTGGCCTACCTGATTTACTACCGGCTGCTGGCGGAAGCGGGCGTTGTCAAAACGTCTCTAGTCTCTTTTCTGGTGCCATTTTCTGCCCTGCTGCTCAGCGCCGTCTTTTTACATGAGCGGCTAAGTCTCACAGCGGCCTCAGGCATGGCTCTGATTTTAGCCGGTCTAGCGGTACTGGACGGGCGACTATTAGGCAAACTACGACTCAAGCGATAACGGCCTAACTTCGCTCGCTGCTCAGTGAAGATGTCAAAGAAGATGTCAAAAGCCAAACTCACCTGAGCTAATCAGTCACTGAGGTGAGTGGCTCAAATCAGACGCTACCCAGCGTCAGGTAGAGGGGTCGCACCGTCGCCAATGCCGCCATCTGGCTCTACAGGCATGGGGCTGTCGGCTGGGGGCGTCGGGGCGACTTCAGGTTGGACGGGGGCCGGTTCTTCAACAGAAAGCTCCCCTGTGAAGTACTGAGCTTGCTCGCGCAGGGAGGCGGCTGGGCCTGCCTGACCCTGCTGCTCTAGCAAATCGGCGGCTTTGAGGTAGTCAGCGACGACAGCATCAATCACGGGCTCAGGCAGGTCGGTCGGGCCGCTGATGCTGCTGTCAGCGTCAAGGTAGGATCGGTTGATGGTGGCTTCAGCGCGGCCTAAGTAAGCACCCGGATTGGTATCATCGAGTGCGATCGCGGCTGTATAGGCTTCAATCGAGTCGGCAAAGTCTTCTGAGATAGAGAGATTATAGGCCCGGCTAAAGACCTGCTCATACTCACTGGCCGGACGGATTTCGATCTGGTAGCTGCCGCCCTGCCCTGAAAATGAGCTGGCCACCGCGCTATAGGTACCGCTCTCAGGCAGCTCAAACACAATAGTAGAGTTGAGCGTACCGCCGTAGTCATCGTTAGAGGTTAAGACTTCGCCATTCGGGCCTTTGAGCATCAAAATGGTGTCAAATTCTTCACTCTGAAGTTCGATGGTCATACTCTGGCCCATCTCCCCGTCAAAGGTATAGGTATCTTCCATCGGGGCTAGGGTCCCTTGCTGCTGCAAGACGGTTTGAGCGATCGCAGCTCGGTGGGCGACTCCCGCGACGCCGGTAATCACAGCTGCTGCCAACAGCCCTCGGGTAAGCAGACGGGTCGCAGTGTTAGGGAGTTTCCCTGTGATAAATTTCATAGCTCAGATAGGTTCCTAATGAGTTCGGCAGGCGGGAATTCGTCAAGCAGATGCCCGTGAGACCAGTGAGTTGCTTCATCCGCGTCGCTGGCCCGAGAGCATTATATAGACCAGCCTCGGACAGAAGCATACACAAACATCTCAGTGCCAAAGCTTTTGCATTAAGCGTTGGCACTCTACAAATTTAAGCCACGGGTAAGATCGACACCGATGTCTTATGGGACACTATGGTAGCTGTCTTAAAGGAGGATTGCCATGGCGCTGAAAGCATTTGGCCAGTTAGGTTGGGGGCTAGGCGTGGCACTGTGGATCGGGCCAGTACAGGTAGCGGCTGCCGAAATTAACCTGAAGAACGCCCCCGCCGAGCCCATCTCTGCAGAGCATCCAGCGCTTGAGCCAGCTGCCGATATTCCTGAGGAAATTTTGCGGACAGAAGTGATTACGGCGGCGCGATCGCCCCTCACCGGAGAACCCCTCAGCGCCGCCGAGTACGCTCAAATCCAGGAAGTGTTAGCAGCGCCTGCAGGCGATACCTTAGTCAGCACAGAGGTTCGCTACCTGATTTTTCTTCTCCAACTGCGGCGATCCGTTCGGCCCATTTTGCCGTTCATCCAGTAGCGCATCTCGCTACCGCCATGCGCCGATAGCTATCCTAACGACCCGCACGAATTGTTCCGCCCAGTCTGTCAATTCAGACGGTCAATATTTATGTAATAAGGTAGTTTTCTGGGCTGCCACCTACAGTTAAGCTGCAAAGGATAGGTCAGACCTAACAGGTATGCAGAGTATGCAGAGACTTAAGGAAGAGCGTTGAAAATATCAATTGCTCTCGCCTTAGGCTATCTAGCCGGGTTATAAAACCGGGCTTTCCCTGGAAAAATCGCCTAAAGTCATCAAGTTTTGTTAAGCTTGCAAGCATATCAAACGCGCATTCAATGACTGTTGCTGGCTATACATAGCTATTTCAAGGGCACAGAATTTGGGGACAGCGTTCGATTGGGCAGGTCGTCTTTGATAGATTGAGAAACGCCCCGAATATTGCTGCTAAAGTCTGCGGGCGGGCAGTGTCCTCAAAATAGGTCTTTGTCCTTAAAAGGCCCATATAGCTATTCTTTAGCCGTCTTTTCAATCTAGCGCCTTGGGAAGTGCAGCTAGTTGCCAAGGGCCAACGAAAGGGAGCTACATCAGCTGCAAAGCAGCCCCTTCTAACTTAAAACTTACGTGAACCAGGTGATTTATATGTCGTCAACGATTGCTCTTGAACAAATCGAGCGGATTGTTTGGAATCAGCACCAAAACCCCTTTGAGGTTTTAGGGCCGCATTCTATAGAGCAAGACGGCCAGCAGGTCTGGGTTGTGCGCACCTATTTACCCAAGGCAGATGCGGCCTGGGTGGTCATCCCCGAAGCGCGTAAAGAGTTCCCTATGCAAAATGATCAGCATCCTCAGTTTTTTGAGGTTGTGATCGACGCTCAGGAGCTAGCCAACTACCAGATTCGCTACAAAGAAGGCGCTAATGAGCATGTTGTCTACGACCCTTACGCATTTAAGTCGCCGGTACTGACCGACTTTGACGCGCATTTGTTCGCTGAGGGCAACCATCATCGCATTTACGAAAAAATGGGCGCTCATCCCACGGTGAGCGGCGATGTGAAGGGGGTTTATTTTTCGGTATGGGCCCCTAACGCGCGCAACGTATCAGTGATTGGCGATTTTAATAACTGGGACGGTCGCCAGTATCAGATGCGTAAAGGCAACAGCGGTATTTGGGACTTGTTTGTTCCGCAGCTCAAAGCGGGCGATTCTTACAAGTACGAAATCAAAAACTACGACGGGCACATTTACGAAAAGTCAGACCCCTACGGATTTCAGCAGGAAGTCAGACCGAAGACAGCCTCTGTGGTCACCAATCTAGAGGAGCACTCATGGCAAGATAGCGACTGGATGGAGCACCGCCGCCAGACTGACGCGACGACTCAGCCAATTTCGGTCTATGAGCTGCATTTGGGCTCTTGGTTACATGCGTCTTCGGCAGAGCCCGCAAAGATGGCCGACGGCAGTGACGCCCCGGTGGTAACGGTGGCTGAGCTCAAACCGGGGGCGCGGTTTCTCACCTACCGAGAGCTAGCGGCCAAGCTAATTCCCTACGTGCAGGAAATGGGCTTTACCCACATTGAGGTATTGCCGGTGGCTGAGCACCCTTTTGACGGGTCTTGGGGCTATCAGGTGACGGGATACTACGCGCCGACCTCTCGCTATGGCACCCCGGAAGACTTTATGTATCTTGTTGATCAATGTCATCAGCATGGCATTGGGGTGATTGTAGATTGGGTGCCTGGCCACTTTCCCAAAGACGGTCACGGCTTAGCCTTCTTTGACGGCACGCACCTGTATGAGCATGCTGACCCCCGACGCGGTGAGCATAAAGAGTGGGGCACCCTGGTGTTTAACTACGGTCGCCACGAGGTGCGCAATTTCTTAGTAGCAAATGCGCTGTTTTGGTTTGATAAGTACCATATTGATGGCATTCGAGTTGATGCGGTGGCCTCGATGCTTTATCTGGACTACAACCGCAAGCCAGGTGAGTGGGTCGCTAACGACTACGGTGGCCGGGAAAATATCGAAGCGGCGGAATGCCTCAAGCAGGTGAACCACGCTATCTTTAGCTACTATCCGGGCGCGCTTTCAATCGCTGAAGAATCGACTTCCTGGCCGATGGTTTCCTGGCCAACCTATGTCGGTGGTTTGGGCTTCAACCTGAAGTGGAACATGGGCTGGATGAACGACATGCTCGATTATTTCGAGATGGACCCCTGGTTCCGACAGTTTCATCAAAACAATGTCACGTTCAGCATCTGGTACGCTTTTAGCGAAAACTTTATGCTGGCGCTCTCACATGATGAGGTGGTGCATGGCAAGAGCCACATGATTGGCAAAATGCCGGGAGATGACTGGCAAAAAATGGCGAATTTGCGATCGCTCTTCGCCTATATGTTTGCTCATCCTGGCAAAAAGACGCTGTTTATGGGCATGGAGTTTGGCCAGTGGAGCGAGTGGAATGTATGGGGCGACCTGGAGTGGCACCTATTGCAGTTTGATGGCCACAAGCAGCTCAAGCACTGCATTGAGCGGCTCAACCATCTCTATCGACGCGAGCCTGCGCTGTATACGCAGGACTTTTCTCAAGAAGGCTTTGAATGGGTGGACTGTAGCGACAATCGCCATAGCGTGGTGTCATTTATTCGCTACGACAAAGACAGCGACGACTTTATCTTAACGGTGTGTAATTTTACACCGCAGCCGCATAGCCACTATCGGGTCGGCATTCCGACTAAGGGCTACTACCGGGAGATTTTCAATAGCGATGCTCGTGAGTTTGGCGGGGCAAACATCGGCAACCTGGGTGGCAAATGGTCAGAAGACTGGACTTTTCACAACCGTCCTTACTCGCTAGATCTAACGCTACCTCCCTTAAGCGTGATTATGCTCAAACTTGATGAGCAGAAAACGGCTGCTGTCCTAACTGGTAATACAGACGAGTAGTGCCCCTCTAAACGGGAATAGATGAGCTGCTTTATCTTCTGAAATACAGCGCTTTATCCTGAGGCTTTGTATAGTCTGAGATGTCAACTTGATGCCTTGGTCAGGAGATCTGACGTGAACTCAGAGAAAGCAAGCAGTCCAATATCGCCAGCCACTGCTGCCTACGCGACGCTGCCTCCCGAACAGCAGCAGCAGCGGTTGAAAGAACTAGCGGCTGTCTTCTTTCGCCTGGGGACGGTGGCCTTCGGTGGCCCGGCTGCTCATGTCGCGATGATGGATGATGAGGTGGTCAAGCGGCGGCAGTGGATGAGCCGGGAAGACCTGCTCGACCTGATTGGGGTGACCAATTTGCTGCCGGGGCCAAATTCAACTGAGCTAGCGATTCATATTGGCTATGAGAGAGCCCGGTGGCCGGGGTTGTTTGTCGCGGGTGGCAGCTTTATTTTGCCGGCGATGGTTTTGGTCTGGCTGCTAGCTGCGCTTTACGAGCGCTACCAGACCGTGCCTCAGGTGGAATGGTTGCTGTATGGCATTAAACCGGTGATTATCGCGGTCGTGCTACAGGCGCTGGTGAAGCTGGGGAGAAAGGCGGCTAAAGACGTGCCGACAGTGCTAGCTGGGATGGCGGCGATCGCTGCTTACTTTGCCGGACTCAACGAGGTGGCGCTCTTACTGCTAGCCGGGCTGGCGGTCATGCTGTTTAAAAACTGGCAGTCTAGAGGGACGACCGCAGGCGCTTTTTTATTGCCTTTTTCTAGTGCGATCGCTCAAGTCGGTAGTACCACCGCGACTGCCGTCTCAATTGGCTGGGCCAGCGTATTTTTATTCTTTCTTAAAATTGGCTGTGTCCTCTACGGCAGCGGCTACGTGCTGCTAGCCTTTTTGCAGCGCGATCTGGTCGAGCAAAATCAGTGGCTGACTTCACAGCAGCTGTTAGATGCCGTTGCCATTGGTCAGCTCACGCCGGGGCCAGTCTTTACAACCGCGACGTTTGTCGGCTACTTGCTAGCGGGTCATGCCGGGGCGCTGGCTGGCACCGTCGGCATTTTTCTGCCGGCATTTCTGCTGGTTGGCCTGGTTAATCCTTGGGTGCCCAAACTGCGGCGATCGCCCTGGGCGCGCGGATTTTTAGACGGCGTCAATGCGGCTTCGCTAGGGCTGATGGCGGGCGTCACCTATACCCTAGGGCAGGCGGCTCTGGTTGATGGGCCGACGGTTATTCTGGCGGTCTTGAGTGCAATCATGGTGTTTTGCTTCAAGGTGAATTCTGCCTGGCTGGTACTAGCGGGTGCAGCGGCAGGTCTACTGCTGTCGCTAACGGGCTTAGCCGCTTGAGGTTGAGTGACGCTTCGGTGGTACGTCCTAAGGCGCAGGGCCGTTTGCCCCTTGCTATGAGAGACTGCCGATAACCCCCGAATGGCTTTTGTCAAGCGTCCTGATTAAAACAACAAGCAGCCCTACCTGATATGAGGTTCTGACAAAAGGCCCGTAAAAAGTACTGGTAGGCCGGGTTATTCTGCGATAAGTTGACCAGATAAAGGGCTATTCACTCCTATATATATGGATATGGAGCGAGTCTGCCTTTTAGCCAAGATCGAGCAAAGCCTGTCTCCACTCGTTGTACAATTACCGCGCTAACCGCTGCACCTGTGTTTCTACTGTGAGGGCGCAGCCACTTTAGGGAAGCTAAGCAGGGCCAGGCAGCTGCAATTGCTCTGACGATTTAACGCCATGACTAGCCCCCACCAAAGCTTTACCGCTGCACCCAATGCCAGTCCTAAAGCCGCCAGTTCTAAAGCAGCCGTCTGGGAGTCAATGGGTACCATTCAACTTGCAAAAGCATTTACGGTCGTTGAGGCGGTCGCCTTCAAGCGCGACTGTCAGACGGCATTTGCCCATCACCCTGATCTTAAAGAAGTCGTCTTAGACTTTGGTGAGACGGTCTTTATCGACAGCAGCGGCATTGGCGCTCTGGTCATTTGCCACAAGCTTTGCGAGTCACAAGGCGCAAGGCTGCGGCTCGTGAATGTGCCTAATCAGGTGCTAATGGCCCTTTCTCTGACTGAACTCGATCAGATTTTCCATATTGAGCCTGCTTCAAAACCGACAGATCCCTCAGCGACGACGCCAGCGCAAGTGCAGTCCGCTCTAGAAAAACTGCCAGAGACGCATCCATCAGTCCGTTCTAAAGCAAAGCGGGCGATGGACATCATTGGGGCGTTCGTGGGGCTGGGGCTGACGGCAGTTTTGACAGTGGTGGTGGCGATCGCCATCAAACGCGAAGACGGTGGCCCAATTTTCTTTGCTCAGACCCGCTGCTCCTGGATGGGCAAACGCTTCACCATCTGGAAGTTTCGCTCAATGGTGACCGATGCCGAAGCCCGCAAGCGCGAGGTCGCCAACAAAGTAGAAGGGCCGCTATTCAAAAACGACAATGACCCACGTATTACCCAGATCGGTCGATTTTTACGGCGCACCAGCCTGGATGAATTTCCTCAGTTTTGGAACGTGCTCAAAGGCGACATGAGCCTGGTGGGGACGCGCCCGCCGACACCGGATGAAATTGCCCAGTACGAGATCTCGCAGTGGCAGCGCCTGAATGTCAAGCCCGGCATGACTGGCGAATGGCAGGTCAACGGCCGCTCGACCGTCACCACCTTTGAAGAAGTGATTCAGCTCGATTTAGAGTATCAGCGTAAGTGGAGTCTGCTGTATGACATTCAGCTGATTGTAAAAACGGTGCTGGTACTGTTCAGCAAAAAGTCGGGCGCGATGTAGCGATCCCAGCGATGTTTTACGGCTAGCTACCGCAAGTCGGCCTTTATCCTCCACAATAGGGAGGCAAACCCAGTCGGACGCAAACGGTCGGCGAATGCTCGCAAATGTTTTAGCTGTGCTGCTCGGCTCAGCCAGCTTTATCTTTTATATGGCTGCCTTCTTTTATCCGGAGGTGCACCGCCGCTCTGACTTTTTGTGGAGTGGGCTGGGCATGTTTTACGCCGTGGTGCTGTGGTTTTGCGCTGGGCAGATCACAGGAGCAGTGCTGCTAGGCCAACTGACGGCGGTGACCCTGCTGCTGGGCTTAGGCTGGCAAACTCTGACAGTGCGCCGCGAGAAAACACCGGTCTACCAGCAGACACCGGTTGTTCTGACGCCAGAAGTGGTCACAGACTGGGCAAAAAGTCGGCTCAATCAGCTGCGCTTGGTACCTGATGACTCGGTCCGCCCGATCCGGCTGCAGAAACGAACTTTAGGCGAGTCATCAGCAAAACGACTCACCCAGCGGCTCGATCCCCGCCGTCGGCCCGTCTATGAATACGAATTTGTGGAGGACGGTGTGTTAGCGACGCTGCCTGAGCCGTCAGCCGCCCTGACGCTAGAGGCGCTGATTGAAGAACCACCGGCTGCCCTCGAACCGGCTACAGAGCCAGACTATACTGCGCCCCCTTCAGCGGAGGCTGAGATTCTTTCGGTGGAAACGGCTGAGGTGGAGGAGACAGGAGACAGGAGTGCAGAAGACAAAGGTGTAGAAGCCGGGAGTGAAGCGGAGCTTGAGAAGGCTTTAGAGGAAGTCGTCTCAGAGGAAGTCTCAGAGGAAGTCTCAGAGGAAGTCTCAGAGGAAGTCTCAGAGGAAGTGCAGGACACTTCTGCTGTGGCTGAGTCGGATGCTGCCTTGAATCAATCGGTAGCTGAACCGCCAGATGTTCAGCAGGCTGCAGCCAGTCAATCTGAAGCGGATGGCTTTACTATAGATAGACCTGAAAGGACTGAGGATGAGGCAGTGACTGCGAGGGTTGAGGCGCGATCGCCCGGCCTAGATGAAGATTGGGGTGACGCTCTCTTTGAGACTGACGAGGTGATTTCTAGCTCACCCGATGGTCAGAAAGCTAGAGAAAAACCCGGTTTGCTAGCTGCGCCTCTAATCCTGGTGGGGTGGGTTAGAGATGTCATTACTTCATTGACCAAACCCAAACCTGCTAAGCCTGTGATTGATATTCCCCGGCGATCGCCCCCTGCCGCTCCCCCTTCCTCCCAGTCACCTTTGCCTGAAGCGCCGCCGCCGCCGCCGCCGCCGCCGATGACCGCCGAACCAACAGACGAGCCAGCTGAAGACGACTGGGAAGAGAGCAATTGGGATGATTGACTTGAAGCAAACCAAACTTCAAGGCAAAATAGCCTAATCTGCCTCCCAGTCTCCCCGTTCTTACCCCATATTTCTGAGTCCTAAAAGTCCAACTGTGACCCCTGTGAGTGAATCTAAAAGCGCCCCCAATAACGAGACAGCCAAAAGCTATAAAGAGACGGTTTTGCTGCCTCAGACCGACTTCAGTATGCGGGCCAATGCGATTAAGCGTGAGCCCGAACTACAGGCTTACTGGCAGGAAAAGGCGCTCTACGAAAGGCTAGCTGAAGAAAATCCGGGCGATCCTTTTATCCTGCACGACGGGCCGCCCTATGCCAACGGCGACCTGCACATGGGCCATGCCCTGAATAAAATTCTCAAAGATATCATCAACAAATATCAGATATTGCAGGGACGGAAGGTACGCTACGTGCCCGGTTGGGACTGTCATGGCTTGCCCATCGAGCTGAAGGTGCTGCAAAAGCTCAAATCGGCTGAGCGGCGTGAGCTGACTCCGATTGCGCTACGGCAAAAGGCCAAGGCATTTGCGCTGGAGACCGTCGAAAAGCAGAGCGCAGGCTTTCAGCGATATGGCGTTTGGGGCGACTGGGATCATCCTTACCTGACGCTTGCGCCAGAATACGAGGCGGCTCAGCTCGGGGTATTTGGCAAGATGGTCGAAAATGGCCATATTTACCGGGGGCTGCGCTCTGTCCACTGGAGCCCTTCATCGCAAACGGCGCTGGCCGAAGCCGAGCTAGAGTATCCAGAAGATCATGTTTCTCCGAGTATCTATGTCGCTTTTCCGATGGTAGAAGCCTCGGCTACGGCCAAGGAAGCACTCGATCCCTACTTAGACAGCCTGGGCGTAGCTATCTGGACGACGACGCCCTGGACAATTCCGGCAAACGTCGCCGTCTCGGTGAATCCTGAACTTACTTACGCAGTGGTAGAAAGTGCCTCTGGCGAGCCTTTTCAATATCTGATCGTGGCGAAGGAGCTAGCGGAAAAGCTGTCTGGGGTGTTTGGCAGCGGGCTGACGGTGGTCGCTGAGATTAAGGGAGCGGCGATCGCTGGCTCCACTTATCGCCACCCGCTCGCCCAAAGGGATAGCGCTTTTGATCGAATCAGCCCCATTGTGATCGGCGGTGACTATGTCACGACCGAATCGGGTACAGGCTTAGTCCACACTGCACCCGGCCACGGTCAAGAAGACTTCTTGGTCGGTCAGCGTGAGAATCTGCCGATTTTGTGTCCGGTTGATGAGCGGGGCAACTTCACTGCCGAAGCGGGCAACTTTGAAGGGCTAAATGTGCTCAAAACGGCGAACGACGCCATCATTGAAGCGCTGAGTGAAGAGAAAGCGTTGCTCAAGCATGAGCCTTATGCTCATAAATATCCTTATGACTGGCGGACGAAAAAGCCAGTCATCTACCGGGCGACTGAGCAGTGGTTTGCCTCAGTAAAAGGCTTTGTCGGCGAAGCGCTAGAGGCGATTTCAACGGTGAAGTGGATTCCAGCGCAGGGTGAAAACCGGATTACCTCAATGGTCTCTGAGCGCTCTGACTGGTGCATCTCCCGGCAGCGAAGCTGGGGCGTGCCAATTCCGGTTTTCTACGATGAGGAAACCGATGAGCCACTGATGACTCAGGAGACGATCGCCTATGTGCAGGCAATTGTGGCGGAGAAGGGAGCCGACGCCTGGTGGGAGCTGAGCGTAGAGGAGCTATTGCCTGAGCAATATCGTCATGATGGCAAAACCTACCGCAAAGGCACCGATACCATGGATGTCTGGTTCGACTCAGGTTCCTCTTGGGCAGCGGTCGTGCAGCAGCGCGATCAGCTGAAATATCCGGCTGAGATTTACTTAGAAGGCTCTGACCAGCATCGGGGCTGGTTTCAGTCTAGTCTGCTGACCAGCGTCGCCTGCAACGGCCATGCGCCATACCGGCAGGTGCTCACTCACGGTTATGTGCTCGATGAAAACGGGCGAAAAATGAGTAAGTCGCTGGGCAATGGCGTTGACCCGAAAGTGATTATCGAAGGTGGCAATAACAAAAAGCAGGAGCCGCCCTATGGCGCGGATGTACTGCGGCTGTGGGTGTCTTCGGTAGACTACTCGGGCGACATGCGGCTGGGCATGCGCAACGTGAAGCAAATGTCGGATGTGTACCGCAAGATTCGCAATACGGCGCGGTTTTTGCTGGGCAATCTGTACGATTTTGATCCGCAAAAGGATGCGGTGCCGTATGCGGAACTGCCGGCGCTGGATCAATATATGCTGCATCGGATGACGGAAGTCTTTGCCGATGTTGAGACGGCGTTTGAGTCGTACCAGTTCTTTCAGTTTTTCCAGACGGTGCAGAATTTTTGCGTGGTGGATCTCTCGAACTTTTACCTGGATATAGCCAAAGACCGGCTGTATATCAGCGCGGCAGAGTCAGCGCGGCGACGGAGCTGTCAGACGGTGCTGGCAGTCGCCATTGAAAACCTGGCCAAGGCGATCGCCCCCGTCCTCTGCCACATGGCCGAAGATATCTGGCAGTCATTGCCCTACAAAACCCCGACTGAATCCGTCTTTGAGTCCGGCTGGGTAACGATTGAAGAAAAGTGGCGACGACCTGAATTGACCCAGACCTGGCAGCAGCTTCGCACCATCCGAGACGAGGCAAACACCGTATTAGAGCAGGCGCGGACGGATAAGGCGATTGGATCTTCCTTGCAGGCTAAGCTGCGGCTGTTCACCACAGATACAGATCTGCAAGCGCAGCTGAGGGCGATTAACCCGGCAGACAGTGTGAGCACCGATTCAAATCGGGTGGATGAGCTGCGCTATTTATTCCTGGTCTCGCAGGTGGAATTAACAGAAAGTGTAGATGAACTGAAGGGCGCTAAGTACAGCGGCGAAGCGGCAGGGTTGACCATTGCTGTAGTTGAAGCAGAGGGAGAGAAGTGCGATCGCTGTTGGAACTACTCCACGCACGTGGGCGAATCGGCTGAAGACCCGACTATTTGCGATCGCTGTGTCGCTGCTCTCAACGGCGGTTTCTAAAGCAACAGCAACGCAAATAAATCTTCAACCTTTAAGGTAAGCTCACTCATGAAGGGCGGCATCGGAAGGGCCGCCCCTGGCTCATCAAAGATTTCTGTTTCTTGATTTGGCTGATAGACAAAAACAGATTTGTCCTCGGGGTCAATCAACCATCCCATCTGGGTGCCGTGTTTTAAGCACCGGAGAATATTCTTAGTCACTCTCGTTGGCCGCTGCCCCTGTGACAAAATCTCAATAGTCCAGTCTGGTGCGAGGGGGAATATGTTGGCGACTTCCCCACTATCCTCTTTCGGGATCCGCGCCCACTTGAAAACTGAGAGATCTGGGACGATGGAGCTGCCGCCAAACGTGCAGCGCAGTTCTAGGAAGGTACAAGCAACTTTCTGAGGTCTGGCGGCTGCATTGATGAGCGCCGCAAGTTCCAACCGAAGCTTGCTGTGTTTTCCCTGAGGCATCGGCTTTTGGGCGATGCGACCGTCAATATACTCGCTGGCAGGCTTAGTCTCTGGTAACTGTAGAAATACTTCTAGCGAGAGCGGCTTTGTGGGTGTTTGAACCATCCTAAAGTTGCCTCCGGTCGAACTTGAGTCTATGTTAGCGTTTCGCAGATCGCTGGGTCTTCCCGTGGGCTTATCCGCTTGCTATGCTTGAGTGGTAATTTTACTGAGTTGCCGCTATCAAAAGGCAGTTACTTTATACATGATTCCTCGTACTGTCATTATCGGGGCAGAGCCTGCAGGCCTAGCTGCCGCTTACGAATTGGCGAGGAATGGCCAGAAAAGCCTCATCATTGAACCAACTGACAGAATAGGGGGACGCTTCCAGACTGAAGCTCGCCAGGGCTACCGCTTTGATAGGGGCGGCCAGATATTTTTGGGCAGCGCAGAGGTGAAAGCGCGGTGGCGAGAAATCTGGGGCGACGATTTTGTGACGGTCTCCGGCCAATCTCGTTTCTGCTACCGAAATCGCTTTCTTGACTATCCTTTCTCGATTGCAAACGCCTTCAAAAATATTGGCCCTGCTGACACGTTGAGGGTCGCACTCAGCTATTTGAGCGCTCAGCTACAGCCCAATCTGCTCGCAGAAGCCGAAAGCTTGGCAGACTGGGCAGCCGAACGCTGGGGAAGCTATTTCTATCGCGCCTTGTTGGAGCCTTACATCAAGAAAGTTTGGGGGATTTCAGGCCACCAACTTCAGTCCCAGGCGCTATCTGGGGTTCTAACTAGCCGAGGCGATCGCCTCGCCCCGTCCACATTCCTATACCCCACCGCTGGTCTGAGCACAGTCTGGGAGAACTGCCGTGCGCTGATCGAACGAGCGGGGTCTACAGTAGAACTGAACGCGCGCCTGCTGCGAATTGAACATACTGGTAATCGTGTAAAGCAGATCGTCGTCCAACAAGATGAAAAATCTGCGACAGTTACCGGCGATCGCTTCATTTGTAGTCTGGCGATCGCCGATCTGATTGAGCGGCTGCACCCATCGGCTCCGCCCGCCATCATTGAAGCCGTCAAGTGTCTGAAATACCGCGATTCGATAATTGTCCCCATTATTGTCAAGGTCAATGCTCTTTTCCCGGATAGCTGGCTCTATATTCAAAGCCCTGAATTTCAGGTAGGCCGCATTCAAAACTATGCGAACTGGGGCGGCACCGCTAACTCGGGCATCTGTTTGGGCATGGAATATTTTTGCAGTGAGGGCGATCGCCTCTGGCAAATGGACGATGCCGCGCTCATTGATCTGGCCATTCGAGAACTGTCAGACCTTCAGCTAGTCACTGATCGCGCCCTGATAGCAGGCGGCACAGTGATTCGGCAGCGACAGGCTTACCCGATTGGCGATAGTAGCTACGTAAATCATCTGGCCGTAGTACAAGACTATCTAGCAGGCTTCGAAAATTTACAGCTGGTGGGGCGTAAGGGATTGCATTATGACTATGACCTGGATCGGGCCATGCTGACCGGACGGGATGCGGCTGAAAATGTTTTGAACAAGCAGCCAGCCTCAACCATAAATAGACGAGGGCATGCCACTGTATCCCTGGATATTCCTGGCAAATAATGATTGCGCTACAATCGCCAGGGTTAGCCAATAGAGCGCTATGTATTCAGTATCTCAACAGACGCTTCAGAATGCGCTGGCTCAGCAAGCAAGCATTGAAGTGGCAGATCGCAGTGCCCTAATCATCACTTTTGTAGATCAGCAGCGGCAGCCGTTTACCTGGCAGCAGATAGCCCAGGCGCTGGTGGATGACACTGACTTTTGCGATCTGTGGAACCAGACTTGGGCCGATCTGCCGTTTGCTTTTGAATGGAAGCCGGTGCCGATTCACCCGTATACAGCAGAGACCCATCCGTTTTTTGCGATCGCCTTTCCCGCCCAATTCCGCCCTGCTGACCCAAGCGATTTTCAGCGCTATCTGAAGGATCTGAATCCAGAAGACCTGACGGCAAAGTTTACCAACTTTTCGGGAGACGCTCAGCTTTTGATTCCGGCAGAGAGGGGAAACTATGGCCATATCGCCGCTTTTTGCCGAACGGCGATGCCTGAGATGTGGCGATCGCTCTGGCAGCAGACTGGGGAGATGTGTCTGGGAGCGATCGCTCAGCGAACTCCCATCTGGTGCAATACCCACGGTCACGATGTCCCCTGGCTACACATCCGCTTCGACAGCCGGTTAAAATACGCCGCTTTTCCTCCTCGGGGCAGCATCAGCGCCAACAGCCAGGCCATCTGGTATCAGCAAATATACAGTCAGATTCTGTAGTCAATCTATCCTCAGCTCGCCCCCGCCGCTTGGTATTCTCAAATAAAGGGGAGTAGACGCGATGAAGCTAGCCGCGATTGACATTGGCACCAATTCTATTCACATGATTGTGGTTGATGTGCTGCAAAGGCGCAACTTTGAAATAGTTGACCGCGAAAAGGAAATGGTCAAGCTCGGGGCGGGCGTATTTGCGACTAATCGACTGAGCGATCGCGCTTTTGATACCGGCTTAGAAACTATTCAGCGCTATGTGCAGCTAGCCGATCAGCTGGGCGTAGACGAGATTATCACAGCCGCAACCAGCGCCATTCGCGAGGCCCAAAACGGGGAGGCGTTTCTCAACCAGGTCGTTCGCCGCACCCAGATCGCGCCGCGCATGATTTCGGGGAAGGAAGAGGCTCGGCTGATTTTTTTGGCTGTCAGGAATGCGATCGCTATTGCTGACGAGAATGCGCTGGTTTTGGATATCGGCGGCGGCAGCACCGAAGTCGTGGTTGGTAACCAAGACCAGATCCGCTTGGGCACTAGCCTGAAGCTGGGCGTGCTGCGACTGCTCGATATGGTTGCCGACCAGGGGCCGATGGGTGACGAAGCGAGAGGCGTGTTAGAATCACATATTCGCTTTTTGGCGCAGCAGACCCTAGCAGAGGCTAGAGAAATCGGGTTTACTCAGGTAATCGGCACCTCTGGCACCATTCGGACATTAGGCGAGGCGGCTTACCGGGCCAAGCAAGAAAAGTCGCTGCGCTCAGTCAATGCCGAAGTCGTGCAGCTAAGTGCCCTGCAAGATCTGACCGAGCAGCTGATTAGCCTTAAGCCCAGCAAACGCGCCGACATTGACGGCATCAGCGAAAAGCGTACCGACGCCATTCATCTGGGCGGCATTTTACTTTTACAACTGCTGGAGATGGCTGAGACAAACGCCATCACCCTGTGCGACGCCTCGCTGCGAGAAGGGCTGATTTTAGACTACCTAGAGCGGCATTCTCAAAATGTGGTGACTTTAATTCCCCATCAGGATCTGCGCCACCGGAAAGCGGCTCAGCTCGTCTATAAATACGGCTCCGATTGGGAGGGCAACACTCACATTGCGGCCCTGGCCTGTCAGCTATTTGACCAAACGCAGACACGCCACTCGCTAGGCGACTTAGAGCGCAGCGTTTTAGAGTACGCGGCGCTGCTGCACGACATTGGCCAATACATTTCTTTCCGGGGCCATCACAAAAACTCACGCTACATTCTCAAACGCGCCGACCCGCGCGGCTTTACCGATGAAGAAATGCTGCTGATTGGTCACGTCATTCGCTATCACCGCAAAGCTCACCCCACCAAAAAGCACAAGAAATATAAGCGGTTGTCTGACTCACAGCAGCAGATTGTGCGCGTGCTGGCCGGACTGCTGCGAATTGCCGTCGGGCTAGATCGCACGAAAAATCAGCTGGTGAAGTCTGTTTCCTGCCAGATCGAAGATCAGATGATGGAGATTAACGTCGGCGGCGACGGCGATTTGGCCCTGGAGATGTGGGCGGCTGAGGGCGATCGCGACCTTTTAGCAGAAGCCCTAGACTGCACCGTTCATATTCAATCGAGTTCTCTAGAAAGTCTGAAGGTGTCTTAGGGCATAAGGCGCTCAAAGTCCGTGTGCTGTCTATCTCTATCTATCTATTGGATGCGATCGCTCTATGCCCGCCCTTCGCCAGGATTCACCACTGTCTGCTACCGGCTCGGCTCCCCCTACCAGTAACAAGCGAAGAGCCTGGTCGCAGTTTCAGCGAGATCGGATGGCGATGCTGGGCGCGCTGGTATTATTGCTGCTGATCATTGCCGTGGCAGTCGGGCCGCTGCTGTACCCAATCTCTTACAGCGATATTGACTTTGCCCAGTCTACCGCGCCCCCTAGCTGGCAGCATCCGCTAGGAACTAACGACCTTGGCCAAGATCAGCTGGCGAGAATGCTGTGGGGCGGTCGGGTAAGCATAGCGGTCGGGATTACGGCCATGCTGGTATCCATTTCGTTAGGAACGCTGGTGGGTACGGTAGCGGGGTATTGCGGCGGGGCAATAGACAATATTCTCATGCGGCTGACGGATTTGTTTCTTTCACTGCCGCAGCTGCCGCTGTTGCTACTGATTATTTATTTATTCCGTGATTCGGTGCGAGCGTTTGCTGGGCCAGAAAAAGGCATTTTTATGCTGATCATTCTGGTGATTGGCGGGCTTACCTGGATGTCAACGGCGCGGCTGGTGCGAGCGGGCTTTTTGGCGGTCAAAGAAAGAGAATTTGTGCAGGCGGCGCGATCGCTCGGGGCGCACCCGGTTCGTATCATCTGGCGGCACATTTTGCCCAATGTGATTGGGCCGGTAATTGTAGCGGCGACATTAGGCGTTGGCAATGCGATTATCACTGAATCTACCCTTAGCTTTTTGGGCATCGGCTTTCCGCCAGATGTGCCCACCTGGGGGCGAATGCTGTTCGACGGGCAAAACTATATTGCCAGTGCGCCTCATCTGGTGATTTTTCCGGGGCTGGCGATTTTTCTGACGGTGCTAAGTGTGAACTATGTGGGGGATGGATTACGAGACGCTTTGGATGTGCGCTCGCATTGAAAAGAGATCAGCAAATATACGCTCCACTGTTCACTAAAAAAACAATTGGGCTAGTCAGCCTTGCCCAGATTTGTCGTTAGCAGCGTACAAACCCTCAGATAAACTGCGAGACTTTAAAGAAATTGCTTAAAACTAGAGGATTTACTGACAAGAAATTACTGGAGAGGTAATAACATTCTCACTACATCAGGCAATCTACACCTCGACCTGAAACTGTAGTAAGTGGCCGTAATTCAATGATGGCTGAGCTAACTTTGAGACAATTATTTTCTATTGGTCTAGGCGCTGTGCTGATAGTCGGCGCGCGACCGGCGATCGCCCAAAATCTCCCTGGAGTCGCTAACCTACCCCAGCAGACAACAGCGATTCAGCTAGATGATGCCTATGTGCTGGGTCCGGGCGATGCGATCGCCATCAACATTTTTAACGTGCCAGAGTATAGCGGCACCCAGCAGATATTGGCCGATGGCTCGCTTAACTTACCGGTAGTGGGCCGGGTAAATATCAGTGGCCTCACGCTGGGCGAAGCCGGTAGTGCGATCGGCGCTGCCTATCGATCAGAGCTACGCTACCCGCAGGTCACCGTTGTCTTAGAGCAGCCCAGACCGCTACGAGTGGCGATCGCGGGCGAAGTCAGTCGTCCTGGGCTCTATACTCTCAGCCCCGACAACGCTCAGTTTCCTACAGTGGCGCAAGCCCTCCAGACGGCAGGCGGCGTTACCCAAGCCGCTAATTTGCACAGCGTGCAACTGCGGCGAACCAATGGCCAAAGGCCCTCCCAAACTGTCACCCTCGACCTGTGGGAACTTTTAAGCAATGGCGATGTGCGCCAAGATCTAGCGCTGAGAGACGGCGATGCCATTGTCATCGGTGCAACTGATACGGTCAATATTGCTGAAACGAATCAGCTATCGGCTTCTAATCTGGCTTCCAGTGTCGATCAGGCGATTGTCGTCGCCGTGGTGGGTGAAGTCTTCCGGCCCGGAGCCTACGAGTTTGGCGCTGAAGGAGAATCCACTCAAGGGCGGACGACCGTGACCCAAGTGGTGCAGACAGCGGGCGGGATTAAGCCATCTGCCGATATTCGGCGGATTCAGGTGCGGCGACTGGCCCGCAGCGGCGCTGAACAGCTGATTGACCTGGATTTTTGGCAGCTTCTGCAAGCAGGCGATCTCAGTCAGGATCTGGTTTTGCAGCAGGGCGACACAGTGATTATTCCGCTGGCTAGTGAAACCACGCCAGCCGAGACGGCTCAGCTCACGGCGGCTAATTTCTCTCCTGATACAGTGCAGGTGAATGTGGTGGGTGAAGTAAAAAGCCCAGGGGTGCTACAGATTTCGCCCAATACTACGCTAAATCAAGCTGTGCTCGCAGCCGGTGGATTTAACAACCGGGCTACGGAGACTGTCGAGCTGATTCGGCTTAACCCCAGTGGCAGCGTTACGCAGCGACAGATTGAGGTGAATTTGGCTGAAGGCCTCGACTCAGAAAAGAATCCGCTGATTTTGAACAATGATGTGGTGATTGTCGGTCGCAATGGTAGGGCACGATTTAGCGATACGGTTGAATCTATTTTCAGGCCGTTGCTACAGCTGGTCTCGCCCATGAGACTGTTCTTCTAGCCTGCTGCTTTCAGTCATTTTTGGCTTTCTTTAATCTGGCTTTCTTTAATCTGGCTTTCTTTAAATATAATTGTGCGATCGCATGGAAACCTATCAGTCCCCTCCTCTATCGCCTGCTAGCTCTAACGGCAACGGCTCTAACGGCAATGGCTCATCCCCTAAGCCCGTCGTTGCCCCCTCGCCTGAACCGGTCTCGATGTTGACCGCCTGGCAGCTCAACGCCCTGCAAGAAGAAGACAGCGATCTGCGCAATTTGTTGGCCATTTTGCGGCGACGCACCTGGGTAATTGTCGGCGTTGCCGCCGTTGTCATGGCGGTGATGAGCGCTAAAACACTCCATCAGCCGAAGATCTACGAGGGTAGATTTCGAGTGTTGGTAGAACCGGTCAATGCCAGAGATGATCTCTCAGAACTATCCTCGGTATTGGGCGACCAACTGCCGAGCAAATCTGGCTTAGATTACGAAACCCAAGTGCAGGTGCTGCGCAGCCCAGAGCTAGTTGAACCCGTGGCCAAACAGATCCGGCAAACCTACCCCGAGCTAGACTATCTGACACTGCTGCGCGACTTAAACATCAACCGACTAGGCGACACTAAGATTTTAGAAGTGCGCTACGCCAGCTTCGATCCAGTCAAAATCCAGGTTGTGCTCGATCAGCTCTCCGATGCCTACCTCACATACTCTTTAGAAGCCAGACAAACCAATCTCAGGCAGGGCATTAACTTTGTTGAAAGCCAGCTACCCGGCCTGCAGTCTCAGGTTGACAGTATTCAAGATCAGCTAGAAGCCTTTCGCCGTCAGTACGATTTTATTACGCCCGACATGCAGTCTGGTCAGCTGTCGCAGCAAACAACTAGCCTGGATGAACAGCGCCTGGCCCTCGACCGCGATCTCTCAGGGGCACAGCAGGCGTTGACTAACCTGCAGGCAAAAAACGGTGCCCTGCTTGCCCTAGAAGGTGCGCCCGTCTATCAGCAGTTGCTCAGTGAGCTGCGTTCAGTAGAAACTACTATCGCTGAGGAACTGACCCGGTTTACACCCGATAGTCTGGCCATTCGCGTGCTGAAAGAGCGACGAGAGAATATTTTGCCGCTGTTACAGCAGGAGGCGCAGCGGGTTGTGGGGGCGCAGCAAGCGATCGCGCTCAACAACTTGCAGGTGATGGAAGTGCAGAGCAAAACCCTGGCTAAGGCCGAACAGCAGACAGCGCAGGGGCTAACTCAGCTGCCCGCCCTAATCCGTCGATATACCGATTTGGAGCGGGAACTAGCAGTCTCTACCGAGGCGCTGACTCGCTTTCGGCTAACCCGTGAAACGCTAGAGATTGAAGCGGCTCAGACCGAGATTCCCTGGCAGCTGATCGAGGTGCCGGTGCAGCCGACTGAGCCCATTTCACCCGATCTCAAGCGCGCGCTCATCTTGAGCATGGTGGCCAGTTTGCTCGCTGGCTTAGGGGCGGCGCTCTTGCTGGAGAAACTAGACAATGTCTATCACTCCATAGACGAACTTAAGGCCGGTACAAAACTGCCGCTATTAGGCACGTTACCCTTTAACAGAACTCTGCGAGAGAGTTCTGGCATGGGAGCGGGCGCGATCGCCAAACTATCTGATGCACTCTCTAAACTTCAGCTAGGCAGACAAAGGACGAGCTACTACAGCTATGGCGGCGACAGCGAATCAAGCTTTTTAGAAGCGCTGCGGGTCTTACATACCAATCTTCGCATGATCAGCTCAGATCGGCCTATTCGCTCGGTGATTATTAGCTCTGCTCTACCGGGTGACGGCAAGTCTACCGTCTGCGCTCACTTAGCTAAAGTCGCCGCCGCTATGGGCCAGCGCGTATTGGTAGTAGACGTAGACTTGCGCCGGCCTCGGATGCACGAGCGATTAGAACTCTCCAATGAGCTAGGGCTCTCTAATCTGATTGCTGACGATCTGCCGTTAAAATCGGTGATGCAACAGGTTACGCCTACCGAGCAGCTATTTGCGTTGACTGCCGGAAAAATCCCCCCTGACCCGACTAAGCTGCTGGCTTCTCAAAAAATGAAGCAGCTAATGGAGAGTTTTGAGCGTTGTTTTGATCTGGTGCTTTACGATGCGCCGCCTGCTGCTGGCTTAGCCGATGTCAGCCTGATTGGTCAGCAGAGCGACGGGCTAGTACTGGTGACTCGTATGGGCAAAACTGACCGCACCGTGCTCCAGCGGACCATTGAAACACTGAAGCTAGCTCAGGTTGCGACCTTAGGAATTGTTGCAAATGGCGTCAGGGCTAGTGGCGGCTATTCCTATTATGCGTACGATGATGACTTCGCCCCTAAGTCTCCTGTCAGTGTAGCGATCGCTCATAGACCTGATGCGAATGGTGAATAGGCAGGTGTATTGCTAGCTGTGGATCCCTCTCAGGCTCAGCAGGCGCGGCAATTACGAAAACTTTATACCTTTTATTTGACCGTAAGTGCTTAGTTCTCTCTTCATGAAGGGAAGTTTAACTACACAGGTATCGCATCTGCCTGATGTGAGCGTTTCAGCGATCGCTCACCTTTCCGCAGCGGAAAGACTATGGCTATGACCATTTATCGGATCTACTCAGCGGGTGATGTTCTCCCTGCTAGTTCTGCAAGAGAAAAAATATGGTATTCGAGAAACCTTTAGATTGGCGCGCTCGCGTACCGAAGCGTGCGGTATACAAAAACCAGTCGGCAACCACCTCTGAGCCGTTACGGCTGCTGATCTTAACGCAGTTTTTTCCGCCCGATTTTGCCGCCACTGGGCAGCTGATCGAAGAGTTGGCTAAGCAGCTAAGTCGCCAGCAAGTCAGCGTGAGTGTCTTTACCGGTCAGCCTGCGTATGCCTTTGCCAAAGATCAGGCTCCTCAGGTCGAACAGACAGCGGGGGTTTGGGTGAAGCGATCGCGCATGACCCAATTTTTCCCTAGCCGCATCCGGGGTAAGGCGGTTAATGGTCTGTTGTTTGCCATCCGTACTATCACCCATCTAATCCGTCGCTACAAAGACTATCAGGTCTTGCTGGTCACGACCGCGCCCCCTTTTTTGCCTATTATTGGCTACTTGGCCAACGTTTTCCTCGGGTTACCCTACGTCTGCTTACTCTATGACCTCTACCCTGACATTGCCATTGAGCTAGAAGTTGTTAAAGCCAACCACCCTATTGCCAGAGCCTGGCGCTTTATCAACTGTCAGATTTGGCAAAGATCGGCTGGCATCATTGTGCTCAGCCCTTCTATGAAGCAGCGAATTGCGGAACACTGCCCAGCCGTTAAGGACAAGATTTCAGTTATTCACAGCTGGACAAACACTGAGCAGATGGTGCCCATTGCTAAGAAAGACAATTGGTTTGCTAGAGAACACAGGTTGACTAGTGCTTTTGTTGTCCTTTACTCCGGTAATATGGGTCGCTGTCACGACGTAGAGACTATTCTGGCAGCAGCTCAGCAACTGAAAGATGATCCTATCTTGTTTGTGTGCGTAGGCGGTGGGGCAAAGCGTCAGCCTTTAATAGAAGCCGTCTCAGCCGCAAGCCTCACCAATTTTCTATTTCTGCCCTATCAAGAGAAGGCAGTTTTACCTTATTCGCTCACTGCCTGCGACCTATCGCTGGTCAGCGTAGCCGTAGGTATGGAGAGTTTGGTTGCGCCTAGTAAGTTATATCCGGCGATGGCGACTGGTAGGCCCATCGTAGCTATCTGTCCGCCTAGTTCCTATTTGGGACCGCTATTAGCCGCTGCTCAGAGCGGTCGCGCCTTTAATAATGGTGAGGCTGAGGCGCTAGCAAACTATATTCGCTATCTTTCTCAAAATCACAATGAAGCAGAGCGCCTTGGCGAATCTGGCCGTCGATATGTACAATCTCACTTTACGTCTGCTCTGGTTTCTCAGCAGTACCTGAAAGTGTTAGAGAGGATACCTACGTGTGAGCGAGTCGCAAAAAAAATCTTCCACGCTTAGGAATCTACGGTTGGTTAATCAGAGAAGCTGCGGTTTAATAATCAAGAATGACTGTTGTAACTGTGATTTTCTAGCTGCCTTTCCGAAGTTTCTGCGAATAGAGCGAAAGCGTCACTATTGACAGCGGTTCAAGCGATGGAAAGTCCTTTTCATACCAAACAGTCATTTTGCAGGCAATAGACTCACTTTAAAGGGAGCGCGCAAATGCGATGCGAGGTCTATGAAGATGGAAACGTCAGAACTTATCATTGAAGCAGGCCGCGCCGAAAAGCAATACTGGCGAGATATTTGGCACTATCGAGAGCTGTTTTATTTTTTAGCCTGGCGAGACATTTTAGTTCGCTATAAGCAAACGTCTATTGGTATAGCTTGGGCGCTTATTCGTCCGTTTCTAACAATGATTGTCTTTACCGTTGTGTTCGGCAGTCTGGCTAAGCTACCTTCGGAAGGGGTACCCTATCCTATTTTAGTGTTCTCAGCGATGCTGCCCTGGCAGTTTTTTGCGAACTCACTTTCAGAGAGTAGCAATAGTCTAATTGGCAATGCCAATTTGATCTCTAAGGTATATTTTCCTCGGCTAGTCATTCCGACTAGCGCTGTAGTCGTCAGCTTCGTAGATTTCTTGATCTCAGGCATAATTTTGCTGGGGCTTATGACCTGGTATAACTTTGTGCCGAGCTGGCGAATTATAACGCTACCGGTATTTATTTTGATTGCTTTTGCAGCTTCAATGGGCTGCGGACTGTGGCTGTGCTCGCTAAACGTAAAGTACCGAGATTTTCGCTACATTGTGCCCTTTCTGGTGCAGTTTGGCCTATATATCTCGCCTGTCGGCTTCAGTAGTAGCATTGTGCCCGAGCGGTGGCGGCTGCTGTACTCGGTCAATCCTATGGTGGGTGTAATTGATGGCTTCCGCTGGGCAATACTCGGAAGCGAATCACAGATCTATTTGCCGGGTTTTGCGCTCTCCCTAGGACTAGTAGTGCTGCTCTGCATCACTGGAATCCAGTATTTTCGCAAGGTAGAGCGCACGTTTGCCGATGTGATTTGAGAAAGCCGGTCGTCAAATCTCTATTAAGCAGTCAGGTTGAGTTTATGTCTAACACCGCTATCCGTGCTGAGAACCTAGGTAAAAGATACATCCTGAACCATCGACAAGAGGGTCAGCAGTATATGGCTCTGCGCGATGTTGTTGCTAATAACGTAAAAGGCTGGTCTGGGCGCTTAAAGCGTTCAAAGCTGAAAGGCCACAGCCTAAAAACAGAAGACTTTTGGGCGCTGCAAGATGTTTCTTTTGAAATAAAGCAGGGCGATCGCGTCGGCATTATTGGTCGTAACGGTGCGGGCAAGTCTACTTTACTCAAGGTGCTGAGCCGAATTACGGAGCCAACAACCGGGCGAATTTGCATTAAGGGTCGAGTGGCAAGTCTGCTAGAAGTCGGTACGGGGTTTCATCCAGAGCTAACGGGCCGAGAGAATATCTATCTTAACGGTGCCATTTTAGGCATGAGTAAGGTAGAGATCACGCGTAAGTTTGATGAGATTGTGGCATTTGCTGAGGTGGAGAAATTTCTCGACACGCCAGTTAAGCGCTACTCTTCTGGCATGTATGTGCGGTTGGCGTTTGCTGTAGCAGCGCATCTAGAGCCAGAGGTTTTGATAATAGATGAGGTGTTGGCTGTTGGCGATGCGTCTTTTCAAAAAAAATGTCTGGGAAAGATGGAAGATGTCAGCCGTGAGGGTAGAACAGTACTCTTTGTCAGCCATAATATGGCGGCTCTGCAAACCTTGTGCAACCAGGCTATCTTTCTGAAGGGCGGTAGAGTAATCTCTCAGGGCAATACTTCTGAGCAAATTTATCGATACCTGAACGAGAGCAGTGCTCAAGCAATAGATTCAAGTGAGAATGCTTTTAAGATTGATCAGGGTTTAAGTCTTAGTTTATTGAAGCTACAGCCCAGCATCTTGCGCAGTGGTGAAGATTTGATCGTTCATTTGATTTTTTCTTCGGTACAGCGATCGCGCCTCTCCGATCTTTGCCTATTGCTATACTCGGCGATGGGTGTTCGTATAGGTGTGATAGATATGCGGAAATCGGATACTGAGTATATCGTTTGGCCTAACAAAGACCTTGAAATCAGAGTTTCTGTGAAAGGCTTAAACCTGGTGGAGGGAGAATATAAGATTGGCCTCTTTGTCAGTAACGAGGTGACGAGAAAACAATTCCTGGATCTAGCAGATCTCACTGTGACCAATAATCAATCAGAAGGGGATATTCCACCCTACGCACAAAAGAACAGAGGCTTTTTAGAGCTAAATTTTGAAGTCTCTAAGCTCAGTCTGAATCTAAAAAAGTAACTAACGATTTTTAACTATGTCTAAGACACTTGCGAGACCACTATCTGCGCTGCTTGCTATTTACTACAGAGGCTTTGACCATCCAATGAAGCTTCGATTATTGTATAAGATGATGGACCTGATAGGAAACCCTAGAGTAGTCTTGAAGTATTGCGACAAGAGCCTAATTTGCTTAAACGTCAAGCAGACGCCTGATAACCGGATCCTTAAAGTTGGCGCTTATGAACCTGAAGTCTGGGCCGCTCTGGAAGAGTATGCTATTGTATCGGAAGTTGTTTGGGATATCGGTGCTCACATTGGTATCTTTTCAATTCGCGCAGCAGAATCCCCAAAGGTCCAGAAAGTATATTCATTTGAAGCACATCCTGACAATTTTGCCACTCTTCAGATGAATAATCGCTTAAACCATCATGCTTATAATCCTATTAATGTAGCTCTTAGCGACTCTATGAAGTCTAAAATCCTTTATCCTGAAAAACAGAATAATACAGGAACCTTTTCGCTGAAGTCTTCTGAGGAATCAAACGATGCTAGCTTAGGTATTGAAGTGCAATGTACAACAGTTGACACGCTGATATTTGAAGGCAATGTCAAGCCACCTACTCTAATAAAAATAGATGTTGAAGGCTGGGAAATTCATGTCTTGAAGGGAGCCGACAGGCTGCTAAGTGAACTGCCGCCGAAAGCAATCGTTTTCGAAGCACCTGTAGACAGTGAAGGCAACTTTGAACATACAGAGCTAGCTCTTTACTTGAAGAGCAAAGGTTTCAAGACCAAGAGACTGAAAAGAGGCTCTGGTCAGATATACAAAAATGAGAACTTTATATCAGTCTATATCGGTGGTGAGACACAAGTACAGTGAGGTCTTATACTCAGCCTGCTAAGATTATTGTCATTGCCGGAAGCTTTCCAGTCAGATCGGAAACCTTCATTAAACAGCATGTGCTGGGTCTTGCTGACCGTGGGTATTGTGTTAGTGCGATTAGCTGTGGATCCAGCAAGGACATACAGTACTGCGAAATTGAAGAAATAGATCGCGCTGGCGTTAAAAGAATTAATGTTCCCTGCTTTGGACAAAGCCAATTCCAAAATCTTTATCGGGTGTTGACGGTTTCTATCCGGCATACCAAGATGCTGAAATACTTATCCACATCTCCTCCCTGGACTCGTCGTGAGATGTTTTGGGCTCGCGAAATTTGGCAGGTGATCGACGAGATAGAACCTGATGTTTTGCATATTCACTCTGGCTCAAGGGCTGGCGCGCTAGTTCGGTACCGATTACCTCAATGCCCAACAGTAGTGACATGGCATGGCCCTGATGCCAATCATATGCCTGAGGTACGAGGCAAACTAATGTATCAGGAACTGTTCGGTCTTCCCCTCATCCATACTGTAGGGTCCGCGTTCATGCAGCAGCGAGTGGAATCGCTAGGTGCTGCGTCCAAACAAATTACCAAAGTTCCGATGGGAATCGATACGAATTACTTTACCTACAAGGAGCGGGTTATCGCAACGGCTCAGCCACTGCGAATAGTTTCAGTTGGGCGTTTGGTTGAGGTGAAAGGACATGCGTTCTTAATTCAGGCTGTGAGTGAACTTCTTGATGAAGGACAAAATCTTGAACTCAAAATTGTTGGATACGGTCCTTTGAAGCAGCTTCTCAATGTACAAGTTCACGATAGCAAGCATTCGTCCAAGATTCAATTGGTAGGGGCAAAAACGAGCCATGAGGTACTTTGTGAATTACAGGCTGCAGACCTTTTTTGCTTGACTGGCGTAAGGAGTTTCTCCGGAGAGATTGAGGCTCAGGGAGTGGTATTTGCAGAAGCACAGGCCACCGGGTTGCCTGTCATCGCAAGTTCCATTGGTGGAATGCCTGATAGCCTAATTGATGGTGAAACAGGTCTGCTTTGTCCTCCAGGCGATGTCTCAGCCATCAAGCGGGCTATCAGATTCTTTCTTGAAGATCGTGAAGCTGTTGTTCGATTTGGTAGACAGGGGCGAAAATTTGTTGAATCAAAGTTTTCGGCAAACAGCATGATAGATTCGTTCGAAAATCTTTATGCAAGTACCACAGTTGACCATTTATCATCCTCATATCGGTAAAAAGTTAGAACTTACCACTAGAGAATCAATAAAGTGCAGAATAACGACGCTCCACCATTCGCTGAACACTCGGGCTGTGATGTCTTATCTAAGACGAAGCAGTTTAGCTGCGCATATGTGGTGACGGAAGCGAGTTGTCTAGATTCCTCCTCGGGTGCTTGTCACCATATAGCTACTGGCATACGAGAGCTTCGAAAATACTTTGCACTCCAGCAGATGCTGCCTCGACCGCATCAGCGCCATCAGTCTAATGCATCAAAAGATAGAAAATCACCTTTAGTCCCCCTACCTAAAAATATCTATAAAAGCTATCTTTATGGCAGTTTTCGAGACCTTAAAGCTTTCACGATCTCTATCGCCAAAGCACTGATACTACTGCGAGAAATTTTGAGAGAAGACGTAGACTTTGTCTATGTTAGAGCTGCTTTTCTCGATCCGCTTCCATTTTTTCTATATATTCTTAAGATTCCCTGCTTTATTGAGGCTAACGGCCTCCAGTTTGAGGGCAGGCAGAAATACTATTCCTCTCTGTTAGTCCCAGTCAATCGATGGATTGAGCGGCTTACATATTCCATTGCTCAGCACGTCTTCTTCGTAGGTAGCTACGGAGACTACTGGCAGCTCAAAAGTAAAAACTGGAGTAACGTAGAAAATGGCGTAGAGTCTGACTTTCTAAAAAGCTTTTCTGAATGCGAAAAGGTATTCAGTGGAAAAGTCCATATTGCCTTGATTGCTCGCTTGATGGCTCATCACCAGCCGCAGCTGCTCATTGATTCGATTAAAGAACTAGACCCAACTACTCGATCCAAACTTTGTTTACATCTAATCGGCAGCGGGCTAGAGACAATTAGAGACGAATTACACACCTGTATGGACGTTGTGGATCATGGATTCCTAAACCGGGATGAGCTAGCTGAGAACTTAAAGCAAATTCACGTGGGTTTGATTCCTGGCGTACCAAAATATCAATCACAGATGAAGCTGTTTGACTATGGCGCTGCTAAATGTGTGGTATTAGTCCCAAAAGTCCACAATTTTCAGCGCTGGTTTAATGAATCAGAAATAGAGTTTTTTGAACCGGAAGATGCGAAGAGCTTGTCTAGGACTATAACGGATTTGGCGAATGATCCTAGCAGATTTATTCAAAAGGGCGATCGCCTGCACCAGCGAATTGCTCAGGACTTTACCTGGGATAAGATATTTGCAGCTAAAGCAAAAATAATAAAAAACTGCCTGGCAGCTAAATAGACTAATGACTCGTATTATTCACATTAACGATAAAGTCCATAACGCTGGCGGCGTCGAAGTATATTTATCTTCCCTACAGCCCCTATTAGAGGCCAGCGGCTGGCAGTCTCGTTGGATAGGTATTCGGCGAAACGGAAAACGCATATGTGTCGCTGATGCGAAATTTCCTGAGAGAGAGGTTTGCGACAATTTGCGAAACCTTGGAAAAATTCTCAGAGAAGAGAAGGATGGCCAGCCCGTAATTTTTCACGTCCATAGTCTATCAGATCCTGTTTTACTAGATTTTTTGTTTTCACAGGGGCCAGTTGTGCGAACAATTCACGAGCCACGAATATTTTGTCCCGGACAGGGTAAATTTTGGCGAACGGATGAGACACCTTGTTTGCTGCCGTGCGGGCTTCACTGTATCTGGCACGCCTACCAAAAGCGCTGCTGCAATCGGCATCCTAAGCGCTTATCTGCCGCTTTGCGAAACACGTTTTACGAGCGTAAAACGGCAGCAAACCGCTATGCAGCGCTCATAGCAAATTCTCATTGGACCGCTAGCCAGGCGATGGAAGCTGGGTTTCCTGAGCAGAAGATTCAGACCATTCCCTATTTTACTTCAGTAATAAAACCTAGTCCGCCGCCAGAAAATAGCACGCCTATTGTTTTGTTTGTCGGCAGGCTAACCAGAGAAAAAGGGCTACATCATCTGCTCGATGCTTTGAAGATAACTTGTGATTTAGGAATTGACTCACGCCTGGAGATTGTAGGCGACGGTCACGAACGCGAGTTTTTTGAACAATACGCTCAAGAGCTAGGGCTAAACAACCACTGCAAGTTTTACGGATGGCTATGCCGGGATGAAATTCAAAGATGCTTTCACAGCTGCAGCATCGTTGCCTTCCCTTCAGTTTATCCGGAGGCGTTTGGCATCGTGGGAATCGAGGCGATGATGCACGAGCGCCCAGTCGTCGCTTTTGATGTTGGTGGAGTGAGAGAGTGGTTAGAGGATGGCGTCACTGGCTCGATTGTACCGGCAAAAGATAGTGCCAGACTTGCCGCAGCGCTGGGTAAACTATGTACTGATAGTGAATATGCGGCTCAGATGGGAAAGGCCGGGCGGGCGATCGCACTAAAGCAGTTTTCTCCTAAACATCATCTCTCGGCATTGACAGACCTGTATCGCCGGATCTCATCGTTAGCTATTTATTGACTGATTAAAAATATAGACGGCTTCAGTATTGCCATGAATTACTACAGCACTCCTTATTACAAATCTAGACAGCTACTAAACCTGCTGACCAATCAGGGTGATATGGGCCGCAAGGTCTCCTGGGTATATATATATGGTCATCATCGAGGGGGCACCAGCTATACGCTCAATCAATTTATGAAGATATCGCGTCGGGGCTGCGGAGACTGGATGCTGCATGAGTTTGCCGAGCCCTTTCTAAGGGCTAAATGCCGCGAGCGATCGCGTCTGAATATGGATAAAATGTTTGCCGACTTTAGAAAAAACCTGCTGAAGAATGCGAATGTCGGCGGCGGAAACCGTATCGATATTGTCATCAAACAAGCAACCGGAACTTCTCAGGAGGTAGATTTTCTCAGTGAGGTCTTTGGCAGCAAACCGGTAGAGAAAGTTTTTGTAGCGCGTGAGCCGCATGGATGGTGGCTCTCCTCAAAGAAGAAGTTTGGTCATTCCGATCAAGAAATGCTGTCACACTATCGATGTGGACTGCAATCGTTTTCTGAGCTAGGCGGTATCCCCATCCTCTATGGACAAGATATGCCAAAAGCGTTAGCTCAAATTCCCCTCTTATCTGGCGTTCACATTGACGATTTTGTCCACAAGGACTCCATCAAGGTGCCCGCAGCTGATGAACTCGAAAAGGAGTTCTTAGACTTTACAGCCCGACTAAACACCAGCTATCAGTTGGCTTAATCAAGCAGCGCTTCTCAGGGCCGGTTTCGAATAACGGTAAGTCTTGACCTTTCGGAAATGACTGCAGAACTTCTATGAAAATCTCTCTGTTGAGTACAGGAATTACCCCCTATGTTATGGGCGGCCTGCAGCGCCATAGTTTCAACCTGGTTAGAAGTCTGGCTCGCTCAGGTGTAGAGGTCGACCTCTATCATACAGATTTTGCCGAAGCGAAGCATATCAGTGCGCTTGACGGCATGACAACCGCAGAAAAAGAGAACGTTTTTAGCATTGCCATTCCCTGGCACAGAAGCGACCATCTGCCGGGTCACTATATCCGTGCTTTGAAGCGGTTTTCTATCGCAGCCTACCAACAGTATCAAAAGAGACCTGCTGCAGACTTTGTCATTGCAAAAAGCCTGACTGCCTGGGCCTTTGTGAAAGCGAAGCGCTGGGGTACCAGGCTTCCGGCTGTGGGCGTAAATCTGCACGGGTTTGAGATGTTTCAGCCATCGGCTAATGTCAGAGCCGGTTTAGAAAACTGTCTGCTGCGTCCGAGTTTTTACCGCCATGCTCATGAGGCTGACTATCTTTTCTCCTATGGTGGCCGCATCACTGAACTCATCCAGAACCGGCTGAATATCTCTGAGCAAAAAATTATTGAGATTCCTGGCGGGATAGACGCTTCGTGGCTGGTAGAAGAAAGAAAAGCTCCCATTAGGACTGTGCGGTTTGTCTTTGTAGGGCGCTATGAACGGCGTAAGGGAATTGAGGAATTGCAGGCGGCGATCGCAGCTAACCCCAACTGGCAAAACTATGCTGAGTTTCGCTTCATCGGCCCTATTCCAATAGATCAGCGTCTGGCCTTTCCCCATGTCAGCTACGCTGGCCCAATCAGCGATGACACCCTACTCAAACACGAACTACATCAAGCCGATGTTTTGCTCTGCCCTTCTCACTCTGAAGGCATGCCCAACGTAATCTTAGAAGGTATGGCCTCTGGCCTGGCGGTAGTGGGCACAGATGTAGGCGCAGTTCGGCTCTTGGTCAATGATAAAAACGGGGTGCTTTTACCAGAGGTTAGTATTTTGGGCATCATTCAGGCAGTTAACCACATACTGAGTCTGAATAAAGCAGCATTAAGCGCAATGAAGCAAGCTTCTCTAGAGCAGGTACAGTCGTTTACCTGGGATCGCATTGCCGCGCAGACATTAGAGGCTATCGAGAGGAGAGTTGCCACAAGATGAAACTTGTTCTGCTTCATACCCGGCTGTCGGGCTATTTGGCCGCCTGTCTGCGCGAGTTTAAGCAGCAAGCTAACGCCGAAATTCTGATATATGCCTGGCCCAATCAGCCAGACGCGCCTTTTGACCCCTCTACTTATGCAAAATTAGGTGAAGTTTTTAACCGCTATAAGCAGAGCGACCAATCGATTCTGAACAAGATTCTAGCGTTTCATCCCACAGCGGTTCTGGTAAGCGGTTGGCGAGATCGAGGCTATAGTCGCATTTGTCGCCAGCTCAAAACCAGCGGAATTCCGGTGATTGCAGGTTGTGATACCCAGTGGAAAGGCTCACTGCGTCAGCATCTTGCTACCTGGATAGCGCCTTTGCATGTGCAAAAGTTTATTGATATCTTGTGGGTGACCGGAGAGCGGCAGCGCCATTTGGCTGAATCGCTGGGTTATGGGGGCGATCGCTGCTGGGACGGCTACTATGCCTGCGATTGGCACACCTTTGCTCAGCCCATCGCTCAACTAGCAAAACGGCCAAAGCCTCACTTTCTTTACGTCGGGCGCTATGCCCCCGAAAAAGGATTAGATACACTCGCAGCGGCTTACCAGGCTTATCGTCAGCAAGTAGAAGATCCGTGGCCGCTCATCTGTGCCGGTGCAGGCCCATTGCGCGATACGCTAGTGGCAGCAGGCGCTGAAGACAAAGGATTTGTTCAACCGGCAGCGCTACCGCAACTGCTGCAAGGGGCATCAGCCTTTGTGCTGCCCAGTCGCTTTGAACCCTGGGGCGTTGCGGCTCAAGAAGCCGCCGCTAGTGGCCTACCGCTGATTCTCTCCGATGCCTGTGGCTCAGGCGTACATCTGCTGCGCCCTTATCACAACGGCTTTAGATTTACCTCAGGCTCTGTCCGAGAGCTGACCGCTGCACTCAAGGCAATGCACTCACTTACCGAGCAGCGGCGATTTGCCTATGGCCAAGCGAGCTACGAACTGTCTAAGCAATATACTCCTCAGCTCTGGAGTGAGACTCTGTTGACGGGTCTGCACCAGCTTCAAAGTGCTAATAACAGCAGATGGCGGTAATGAACAGCTTCTCGCAAGCCAAGTTCTCATTTGTCCTGACGCTACCGGGTTAACCCTATGTATGCCTTTTTTTGGAAGCAGTTCCCAATATTCTACACATTGCCTTTTTTGCTAGCGGCATCACGGTTCAATCAGGTAGCAGCAGTCGGTGAAATACTGCGATGGGCTATGCTATTTGCTGGCTGTGCAATGGCTGTTCAGTCAGGCTTTAGAAGAGCCGGGCTCAAACGGAGAATCTTTACCTGGGCAGATAGGGCAATTATCGCCTTTTTACTGCTGTTTTTGGCCTCCGAGCTATGGACTATCGAGCCCTGGGTCACCGCGCAAAAAACGATCAGCATGCTGCTACTGTACGGCTGCTCTTTTTGGACGCTGTGGGAATATGCCGACCATTTCTCAGAACAATGGCTGCTGCGCAAGCTATCTAATTTTTTGGGTATCTTCTTTAGTATCAATCTGCTGTCGGGGCTGGTGCTGCCAGGTGCGCTATTAGTAGGTAGATTTCGAGGGATTCTAAACAATCCTAATCATATTGGCCTAATCTTGGGTTTGGCGATTCCTTTGGTAATCTCACAGTGGCTCTATACTCGGCGAAAATTGCCTTTGGCGATCGCGCTCATACTCTCTCTCAACGTGATTGCCTGCGGCAGCCGTACCGCCATGCTGGGGGTAGCTGTAGCAACCCTGGCTATCTTAATATCACTATTTGCTAAGCGTTCTAGCCAAGCGCTCGCTGTTTCAGTACTTGTTGTTATTGGGTTGGCGCTATTCACGCAGACCGATTTATTTGCCAACCATATTTTAAGAGAAACTTCCTTATCAACCGCGTCAAACCGCACCTACTTCTGGGAGCTAGCAAAGACATACATTGCCCACCGCCCCGACTTTGGGCACGGCTTTGGAACAGACGATGTCATTCATAACTATTACGGCACAGTTTTGAGCAAATTGCAGCTACGTGGCTATGGCGTAATGAGTAGCTATTATGGCCTCGCTGTACAGCTAGGTTGGCCTGCAACCTACTGCTTTTTTGGCCTGATGTGGGGATTTGTCGCCTATTGCTTTGTCAAGTATTGGCGCAACTACGCGCTCGTGACTTTAGCGGCTGTGTTAGCGAGCGGTCTAGTGATGTGTATTTTTGAACCCGCGATTACATCTGCCGGCAATGTCTTTTCTTTTCTCTTTTGGATGATTTTTATGCTGGCTATCAGGCGAGCTTACTACCAAAAAAGAGGCTTGCTCGCTCACATCTGATTGCTCACATCTGATTAAAGAGCGGTAGGTAAGGTTATTTCAAATATTGCTTCAGAGAACTGACTATGCCCTTATTCAATCCTACAGTTTTAGTGACGGGCGGTGCGGGTTATATCGGCTCCCATACTGTCTTGGCGCTTAAACAAAAAGGATACAACATTGTTGTCTTAGATAATCTTGTCTATGGCCACCGGGATCTGGTTGAGTCAGTGCTTGGAGTCGAGTTGGTTGTCGGTGATATCAATGACTATCCTCTACTTGTTAAGCTTTTTAGAAAATATCCAATTTCAGCCGTTATTCACTTTGCCGCGTATGCATACGTGGGTGAATCGGTTGTAAATCCTCAAAGATATTACCGAAACAATGTTGTAGGTACTCTGACACTCTTAGAAGCGATGGTTGCTTGCCGCGTTAATAAGATTGTCTTTTCTTCTACCTGTGCCACCTATGGCATTCCTGATAGCAACCCTATCTCTGAAGATCAGCTACAAAGACCGATCAATCCATACGGTGCTAGTAAACTCGCGGTAGAGCGAATCCTTCAAGACTTTTATACGGCTTATCAGTTTCAATCGGTTACCTTCCGCTATTTCAATGCTGCTGGCGCAGACCCCGAAGGTCGGATAGGTGAAGATCACACGCCTGAGCCGCATCTCATTCCTTTAATTTTTTACACCGCTCTCGGAAAACGCGACTATATCAATATACTCGGCACTGATTATCCTACGCCGGATGGTACCTGCATTCGTGACTATATACACGTTAGCGATCTGGCTGAGGCTCATATTTTAGGGTTGGAGCATCTCCTAAGCGGGGGTGAAACCAACCTTTTTAATCTGGGCAACGGCAGCGGTTTTTCTGTGCGAGAAGTAATTGACACCGCCTGCTCAGTAACAGGAAAAGACATGGCCGTTATTGAAAGTGGCCGTCGCCTTGGCGACCCACCGATTTTGGTAGGCGGTAGTGAAAAAGCAAGACGTGTCTTGGGCTGGCAACCGCAGTATAGCGATTTGCACAAGATTCTCAGCGATGCCTGGCAGTGGCATCAAAAACGACACGGCACAGACGGCGTATTAAGAGACAGCGCCCTAAAAGACGGTTTCTCAAAAATGACGATGCTTGCTGCCGATTGTGGAATAGAGGTTCACGTATAAGCTCAGCAGGCATTCCTCCTTAAAAGCAGCAGGGCACAAAGGCACTTATGAAAATCCTTCAGGTCATTCCCTCATTGAGCCCGCAGCTAGGTGGACCGACTCAGGCAGTGATAGGACTCAGCCAGAGTTTGCAGGCAATGGGCGCAGATATTCAGATCTTAACGACTAATGACAACGGCAATCAGCCTCTCGACGTACCGCTTCATCAGTTAGTGGCTTACCAGGATATTCCAACCACTTTTTTACCCTGTACGCTTCGCGCTAAAGAATTTATCTATTCAAAGGCGCTAGATAGCTGGCATCGGGCGAATCTTGGGAAATTTGATCTGGTGCATACCCACTATCTCTTCTCCTATCTGCCTAGCTGGACAGCGCGCGCGGCGCGGCAGCGAAAGATTCCCTATCTTATGCGGCCACTAGGTCAGCTGACGCCTTGGGCGCTATCTCAAAGTGTACGAAAGAAGAAATTATATGCAGCGCTACTTGAGCGCCGTAACTTGCAGTATGCCGCTGCTATTCACTGTACCTCTCCAGAAGAGACGGTAGATGTCTCACAGTTCGGTATTCGGACGCCTGCTGTCTCTATTCCGTTGGGCGTTGCTATTCCTGAGAAGATTCAGAATGCCAAGGAGAGGCTACACGGGGCCTACGATATTCCTGAAGATGTGCCGATTGTCCTTTTTCTCTCACGTCTGCACCCTAAAAAGCAGCCTGAGGTGCTGATAAGGGCTATTAGCCACTTATTAAAGAGACAGCCCTGTCATGTTATCTTCGCAGGCACCGGTCAGTCTCAGTATCTAGAAAAGCTAAAAGCGCTAGTTAAAACACTCTCAATTGAAACACAGGTGACTTTTGCAGGGTTTGTGGCTGGCGATGACAAGCAACTACTGCTACAGGGTGCAGATGTGTTTGCTTTACCTTCCCATTCTGAAAACTTTGGGATTGCAGTTGCAGAAGCCTTAATTGCAGAGCTGCCGGTCGTGATCACACCCGGCATTCAAATTTCGGCAGAGATTGCAGCGGCGGCGGCTGGCATTGTGGTCGAAGCTGATGAGATGGCCTTCTCTGAAGCTCTCTACCAGGTGATATCACAGCCTGAGCTGCATCGTAAACTGTGCCAAAATGGTTTGAATTTAGCAAAGACTCGCTATTCTTGGAGGGTGATCGCTCAAGAAATCTCTCTCACTTACCAAAACATTTTATCAAACCCGTGATTGCCCTTTGCCTTTGGACATAGGCTGCGTCAGCCAATAGGCGCTCAATTTTCGCTAGGCTAAGGGCAGCTCTGTACGCAAGCTTGCTCTGTGCCTATTCTTACCCCCATTCACGATTGGTTTGCCCGACAAAACTGGGAGCCAATTGCCTTTCAGCAAAAGACCTGGGATGCCTATTTGACTGCTAAGAACGGCATTATTCAGGTGCCGACAGGGTCGGGGAAAACCTACGGAGCGGTGATGGGGCCAGTGGCCCAAATGCTGGCTGAGGTGAATGCGGGTAAGTCGCTTAGCGGGTTACGGCTGCTGTATATTACGCCTTTGCGATCGCTCTCCCGCGACATCGAAGCGTCAATTCGGCGACCGATTGAAGAGATGGGCTGGCCAATTGCGGTAGAGTCGCGCACGGGAGACACCAAGTCTTCGGTGAAGAACCGGCAGGTGAAGAAGATGCCGCAGATTTTGATCACAACACCTGAATCACTAGCGGTATTGCTCTCTTACAAAAATTCGGCTAAGCGCTTTAGCTCACTGCGCTGCGTGATCTTAGACGAGTGGCACGAGCTGATGTCTTCTAAGCGCGGAACGCAGACAGAGCTGTGTATGTCGCGCTTACGGCAGCTGAATCCGGCGGTGCAGACCTGGGCAATTTCAGCGACGCTGGGAAATTTGCAGGAGGCAGCTGAGGCGGCGACAGGAACGACCAGCCATCCGGCAATCATTCAGTCAAACATTCAGCGGCAGACGGTGATTACCAGCGTGCTGCCCGAGTCAGTAGATTCGTTTCCTTGGGCAGGGCATTTGGGGCTGCGAATGTTTGAGGCGCTGGTAGCGGCGCTAGATATCGCGAAGTCTACGCTGATTTTTGTGAATACGCGATCGCAGGCCGAACGGTGGTTTCAAGCCCTGACCTTTTCGATGCCCGACCACGAGCAGCAGATTGCTCTGCACCACGGCTCAATTGATTTTGATACCCGGCAGGCGATTGAAGCGGGGATTAAATCTGGCAGTATTAAGTGGGTAGTCTGTACCTCTTCTCTGGACCTGGGCGTAGATTTTCAGCCGGTAGAGCGCATTGTCCAAATCGGCAGCGCTAAAAACCTGGCGCGGCTTTTGCAGCGAGCCGGTCGCTCGGCTCATCTGCCGGGGGGCACTTCTGAAGTGTTCTTTCTACCGACGAATGCGCTAGAACTTTTGGAGATATCGGCCTTTCGTCGGGGACTAGCAGCCGGTCAGATAGAGTCTCGTCATACCTTAGACAAGCCCTATGATGTGTTAATTCAACATTTAGTGACGCTAGCCTGCGGCGATGGGTTCGGCGCTAAAGAGACTTTTGAGGCAGTGAAAAAAACGTTCTCCTACCGAGATCTATCGCAGGCAGAATTTGACTGGATGCTAGACTTTTTGCAGAACGGCGGCAAATGCCTGAAGGCGTATCCCCGCTATCAGAAGCTGATCTTAGAAGATGGCTTATATACGATCTCTACGCCGCAGATATCTCGAATGCACAAGCTAAGCATTGGTACGATTACGGGCAATCAGCAGGTAAAGATTGCCTATGCCAAGGGCAGCCGAATCGGCACAGTAGAAGAGAACTTTGTATCGCGGTTAAAAAAGGGAGACGTGTTCTTTTTTGCAGGGCGACAGCTAGAATATTTCCAGATGAAGGATATGACCCTGTATGTGAAGAATGCGAAGAAAAAGTCTAGCGTGGTGCCCGTTTGGAGCGGCGGGCATCTTGCAATTTCAGATTGTTTGAGCCAGTACATACGAGAAGAAATCACTCAGGCGAAGGAAGGGAATGTAAGCCCTGAGATAGCGTGCATCATGCCAATTTTGGCAGCGCAGGATCGGGTTTCGCATTTGCCAGGAGCCGATCAGTTTTTAGTGGAGTGCTGTCAGACGCGAGAGGGACAGCACCTGTATGTATACCCGTTTGAAGGGCGCAATGTGCATGAGGGACTGGGCTTTTTGTGGGCATATCGATTTTCGCAGCTGGCAAAGGCGACCTTCACGGTGTCGGTAAATGACTATGGGTTTGAGATTTTAGCGCCGAAGGACTATCCGTTTACGAAGCTGTTTGATCAACAGTTTTTCTCTACGCGAAATCTGTATGAGGAAATAAAAGAGAGCTTAAATATCTCTGAGCTAACGCAGCGCCGGTTTAGAGGGATTGCTCAGGTAGCAGGACTGGTTTTTAAGGGGTATCCGGGCTCAAAGAAGACAGCCAATCAGGTGCAGATTAGTTCGTCGCTGATCTACGAGGTCTTTAGTAAGTATGAGCCGGAGAACTTGCTGCTGCAACAGGCAGAGCGAGAGGTGATTGATTTTCAGATGGAGACGCCGAGATTGACAGCGGCGCTGAAGCGAATGCGATCGCTAGAGCTAATTTGGCAGGAGATTAAGCGACCTTCGCCTTTGGGTTTTCCACTCTTAGTAGAGCGGCTGAGTTCGCGGCTGACCAATGAGAGCTTGCGCGATCGCATCGAACGCCTCAAAAAACAGTGGGATAAGTAGCGGCAAGAAGTCAAAATGCTATGATTAATGAATGCGCTCTGAGCCTGGATTTAGCCGCTGCCTAACTGCCTGAGGTAAAATTATGAAAGCTGCTACTAGATCAACCTCTACTCGGGTCGAGATTGCCAGAGGCGACGTTCTCACTATTCAGCAGGGTAGAACTTGGGCACAGTTCAAGCACCTGCAAAAGGGATTTGACAATAGCCGAGGTATCCGGCTGTTCTATCCATACAAAAACACTGCGCTTCGATAAATCAGAAGCACAGTGCTAGGAATCAGAAGACAGAGGTTTCAGATCTAGAGACAGTTAATCAGCGTTTAGTGTCTAGACCTCGAAGCTTTTAGATTGCGCACCAGCCGCTGGCGCCGCTTAGTGGTGCGGCGAAATGTCGGTAAGCCAATACTGACCATGCCTAGCAGCCCTAACGGAGCCCGCCGCGACACTTGCGAAAGTCTCGTCTGAGGAGCCGTCTCAGCCTGCTCAGCAGGAGTCACTTGCCGGTAGTCACCACCCACAAGAGACAATAGCCCGATCACAATAAATGAACTCAGGTGATTGAGAGACTTGTCAAGCTTGGCAGCGGGGGCGGCGGCATGGGTGCTGTAAGTTGCAACAATAAACCAAACAAAGATGCCTACCGCAACCAACAGCGCCAGGATGTTGACAATGGGCGTATTAGCAAACGTGTAAATTGCGCCCTCAGTAGGGCCGTCAGCTGCCGCATTAAACTCTTCTATCGTTGAAAACGGACTGGTCATAGTGCCTCCTTTATAGCTGTGGGCTCGCTTGTGGAACCGGCGTGGCAGGCATCGTCGGAATGCCGCCGTTTTTCTCAGAGATAAGCGGATATTCGGGATAGCCTCCTATGCCGAACTCTGTGAGATCGAGTCCGCCAATCTCTTCTTCAGGAGAGACCCTGAGCATCCCCAATTGCTTGAGCACAAAGCTGACGCCATACCCGGGAATAAAACCCAAGATAATCGTGCAGACGGCAGTGCCCACTAGCTGACCCAAGAAGCCAGTCAGCGGAATGCCCTCTCCCTGCGGATAGCCCGAAGCCATCACCCCGACAGTCATCGCACCGAACAGCCCGCAGTAACCATGCACCGCAAAAGCGCCAACCGCGTCATCAATGCCCGCCTTTTCAACCGCGTTACCCACAAAGGGCATGGTGTAAGCGCCGATAAACGCAATCAGAATGATCATTGCCGGACTGTAGAGGTCTAGCCCCGCGCCCACCGAGATAATGCCTGCGAGCCCGCCCGAAATGGTGTAAAAGGGATCTGCCTTGGAAGAAATGTAAGACCCGATAATCCCGGCGCACAGCGCGAGCGTTGTATTGACGCCGACAGAAGCGAGCGTCATCGGCGTGCCGTAAATACTGATCTCGCCCGTTTGACCCGGTACAAAAATCACGCAGGCCGCCAGGAAAGCATAGAACCCGACAAAAATCAGCATCAGGCCGATCATAGTCAGCGGCAGGTTGTGCGGCAAAATCGCCCTTGGCCGGCCATTCTCATCAAACTTGCCAATGCGTGGCCCCAGGTTGATCAAAACGCCCAGTGCAAAGAAGCCCGCGACGCCGTGGAGAACGGCTGAGCAACCAAAGTCGTGATAGCCAAACTGCGTTAGGAACCAGCCGTAAGGATTCCACCCCCAGGCAGCGGCAACTACCCAGGTAAAGGAACCCAACACAACAGCCAGAATGGCATAGGCACCGACTTTGATCCGCTCAATCACCGCACCGGAGAGAATCGAGGCGGTCGTCATCGCAAACAGGGCAAAGGCAAACCAGAAGACACCTGTGAGATTATCGGCGACGTTTGGCCCCAGCGCCGGAGACCAGGGGTAAGAAGCCTGAACAAGACCCAACACTTCACCGACGACGCCTTCAGAATTAGGATCTGTCCAGGGGCCGACAATGCCGCCCTGCAGGGGAAACAGCGGAAAAGCGTTGTAAACCCACCAGCCAAAGAAGAAGAAGGTAAGACCGACGATTGACAGGGTCAATAAGTTCTTGATCATAGTGGCCAGAACGTTTTTGGCCCGAGATGCGCCGCCTTCGTAGGCCAAAAAGCCCACGTGGATCAGCAGCATAAAAACAGAAGCCCAGTAGTAGTAGGATTCCGAGACGAAAGTTGCTAGAAACTCTTGCGATTCGGGAGTCATAGACGGCTCCGGTAGGTGAGATAGGGAGAACAGTTAGGCATATAGTATGCCTGTTGCAAATTCAGCAGCCGAAAAACACCCGCGATGAACGCTGCTTATTTCGAGGTGATGTTTTTTAGTGAAAACCTTGTTATCACAGGATTTTGATCAACTTCAAAACCTGTTGGACGCTGATTGGCTTGTTATGTCAAGAGTATGCAATGCCTAGCGGGCATGAACTGTATTCATCAATACTGAAAAGTGATTCTGAGGCGAGATTTTTTCAGTTTAATTACGCAAGCGCTGCTTTAAGGCCGACTTTTTTTATGAACCTGTCTACATCTGTGCGGGCCAGGTGAAGGTCTACGACGGGCACACCGCTAGGGGCATGTCGCCAGATGATAATCGCGATATCTGCCACCTGAGCGTAGCTGATGGGGGGCGATCGCCACAACGCTCAGCCAATCATATGCCCTGACCTCAATTCGCGCCCGGTCTAGCGCGGCCATGCCCAGCGGCAGCAGACCCGCAGGTTTGCCTGCTTTCATCAATAAGTCCCAAAGCTGAGCGCCATAGCCCGGATCAACAAATAGCTCGTAGCCCAGTTCGCCCGTGTAGCCGGTGCGCGATAGTGCATCAGGCCAAAGCAAAAGACAATTCCATCATCCACAATGCCGCCGTGCGGGTTGAGCAGACAGCCGTAGGCCGATTGCCCCGCCGCCAGCTTCTCCACATTGCGCGAAAAAGCATACTGCAACAGCGCCAGCGCGTCGATACCCGTCACCTCAAACTTGCGCAGCGCCGAGAGATCCATCAGCGCCGCCCGCTGCCTGATCGCCCAATATTCGGCCTGATCGCCCTGATGGGCAAAGCTGCTGGGCACCCAAAAGCTGCCGTAATCACTGAGATGGTCTGTGAGCTGACGAATGCTCGGGGTAAACGCGCTATCTTGCGTCAGCCGCAGCGGTAAGTCTGCTGCCACCCTTCGGCCCATCGCCCGCTCAAAAGACTGGTCTGCTGCGTAAACGCGAATATGAATGGGCGTCGGCTGCCAGCCGTTGGCCGAATCAATCTCAATCCGATACTCAGCGACAACCGTCCCCAAGGCAGCCGGAATCTCTATCTCCCTAGTCGCAACAGGCATGTTTATTCACAGAGGGCGGTACGTCGTTGGCCGGGTTTTCATCAAAGAAATTCAGCGGCTTTAGCATGAAGCCAATCGTCGCGACCGGCATCACCGGCCAGTCTTCAGCGCGGGGAGAGTGACTGTGAGCAAAGGTATACCACACCACGACATCGGTTTCTTCAACCGAGCGGTTGTCTTGAGTCCAGTGGGGCAGACCGGCCCCACCCGGGTTTTGGTTGGGGTAGTCGCCCGCCGGATATCTTTCGTCAGCGCTGTAGGGCGTCACCCAGAGATGTTTAGTCATGTAGGCTGCCCTTTTCGTAATGCTGGCATCGGGGCGAGCGAGTGGCAGCGTATTCTCCCCTGGCATCAGCTTGTAGGCAGTGGGGTAGCCCATCGCATTCGTCTTCTCTGAGTTGACAATCTTCCAATAGCGCCCTTTCATCGGGTCAATCAGCCGCTGAGCGGATTGCTCTGTCGGCAGCAGAGTAGATTTGGCGTAGAAGGCATTGCCGTAAGGGTTGTCGTCGCCCTCTGCGGGCACAATGTCTACTTCATAAACAGAATTGTTGGCACCGTCAACGCACATATCCATCCGCACATTAAAAATGTGTTGGTGAATCGGGGCGCTGAGCTGCGGGGCAACTAGCGTGCCGTACTTGGGTACTTCACCAGGCATGACAGCGGCGGTGCTGACGACACCGGTCAGCTTCACCTCGTATTGAATGGTGCCGTCTTGATAGAAGTACCAGTAAAAGCCGTATTCATAGTTGCCGACGGTGGCGATAAAAGAGATCACCAAGCGACGCGATCGCCTCACTTCAGTCTGCTCGGTGCGCCAGTCCATATGCTTCCACAAAATGCCAAAGTCTTCTTCATGCAGGCAGATGGCATTCTCGATTTTGACGACTTCGCCCCGAGAGTCGGTGATAAAGCCGTCAAAATAATAAATCTCTCCCAGGCAGTCGCAGCCTAGCGTCAAAGAGTTAGCCAGTGAACCAATGCCGTATTCGCCCACGTCAAAGGCATTTTTACGGTAGTGATGCGCCTGCGGATCGCCATAGGGCACGGTCATCTCCGCCAGCGAAGCCCGATAGAAAATGGGCCGGTCTTCTCCCTGATCGCTATAGGTAACGTTATAAAGCACCAGCCCTTCACGCGGGTTAAAGCCAATGCGAACCTTCCACTTTTGCCAGGCAATCTCGTGATCATTGACGGTAAAGCTCGGGCCTTCTGGCTGGACAATCTCTAGCGGCTTCAGGTCTTGCCGGTAGTTTTTCACATATTCAGGGGTGTAGTTGCCGTCTTTGGGCGGTAGCGGCACCACACCATAGTCTTCAACCCGGATCACCTCCATTTTGTTCAGGTCTACCACCGGAATCACGCCCTCAATAGGCCGGGCATAGCCGTGGTCGGTGGGGTTTGCCCTGACCCAGCACAAAGCTCTAGAGAGCCGAACGCCTTCGTCTTCTCTAATGCCGTAGTGACCGGCTGACCAGGGATCGACCATGACCAGATCGGGGTCGGTGATGCCGCGCTTGGCGATCGCTGCCTGAAACTCCGGACTCGCCTTAACCGCCGCCTCACACTCGATAAATTCATCGAGCATAATCGGCGGCTGCACATCGGGAATGTACTCCCAAGATTTCACAGTGCGATCGCTCAGGGAGACCACCGCTTCAAAGGTTTCCGCCGTTGCGTTATCAAGCAACACGATAAAGGCTTCTCTCTCTATGCGATCGCCCGGCATAAAGCTCAGCACGGTTTCTTTTGCCGGTTCATTCAGTGTTACCGTCGCAAACCGCACACTAGCAGTTAGAGACTTTTGCTCACGCACAATGGCAACCGCCGCTGTAATCTCTTTAGGCGTCAGTGGCTCTAAAGCATGGCTGACGGTCGTGGTTGGTGCAACTCTTTCTTTAGCAAGGGTCATGAATCATTCTCCTGATATCTTTTACCTCTCTTGCGAGAGAAATCGTCTAGTTTTCCTGAGTCTGTCTTCCTAAGCAGTCGTTCCAGCCATGGCGGGTCGCTTCGCAGGGGCTTCAGCTTCTTCCATCTCTTCTAAAAGAGTTTGAGCTAGCCTACGCTTGTCTTCAGCGCTCATTTTCTTCAGCTCATTGTGCAGCACCCGCTCATTGACAGACTGATTCCAATAGTCAAGGCTCTCAAACCCGAGCAGCGCCGATTTGCCGACAAACTGCCGCAGAATCTCGTTGGTCGGCCCCATCACCCAGCCCGCCTTCCCATCTCGCAGGTAGCGCTCTATTTCCATATCTTTTTTAAAGCCGGAGCCACCGCAGGCGTGCAGCATTTTGTCGCATACGTGAGCCACGTTTTTTGCCGCTGAAAACTTAATTTGCCAGTACCAGTGCAAGTTTGCCGAGCGCGGTAGCGCTGCAGTGTCAGCATGAATAGACCAGTCGCAGCCATTTGTTAGCTGATCCATCAGCTGCCCCATCGAAAAGGTATACATTCGGCAGGCGCTGGTGTCGATAATTGCTTCGCCGAAGTAGTCTTGAATGGTGGGGTAGTCGGCGACTCGCATGCCGACATCTACATGCTTTTTACGGGTGACGTGCTTTTTGGCAATGTCCACAGCGCCCATCGCAATGCCGTTCCAACAGGCTGAAGAACATAACAAAAAGAACGGATCGACAATCTCGTCGTTAGAAGCTGTCCCGTCGCCCGAGGGGCCAACCATGCGCTGCGCCGGAATCACGACACCATCGACCAGCAGCGTCCCTGACTGATTGCCTCGCAGACCCAGCGCGTCCCACTTATGTGGCTCCGCCTGAACTTCGCTTTTGTAGATTAAAAAACAGGAGAGATCGGAATAGTCTCCGTCGAAGTCAGGGCTGGTTGTTTGCACAATGTACCAGTCCGCAAAGCCCGCTGAGGTTGTCCAAGAGGCCCGCTTAAACACCTGCCAGCCTTCGGCAGTCTCTTCAGCCCGAGAGGAGACCGGATACCAGAAGTGAGAGCCGGTTTCCGGGTCAGAGTAAGACAGGGTACCAATCGCAACGTCTTTATCCAGCCGCTGTAACAGCGTTTGCAGTTCTGCATTGTCATGGGCCCGAAACAGAGCCGCCGCGACTGCCCCTAAGTGCATGGTGTAGCACATCGCCGTGCTCGGACAGCCATAGCGGGCGATCGTTTCCACGACCATAGCGGCGCAGACGTGGTTTTCGCCCAAGCCGCCCCACTCTGTGGGAACGAGCAAGCCGAGTAAGCCAATAGAGGCGAGGGCTTTAAAGTTCTCTTGCGGGTAAATGAGATTGCGGTCGGAGGCGATCGCATTCGGTCTCAGCACTCTGGCACACAGGTCAATTAACCTGGCCTGAAGCTCTCTCTGCGAGGGCGTCAGCAGCCACTGCGGGTCAAAGTCTTCGCTTAAGCCACCAAAAGATTCACTGCTAATTCTGTCAGTTGTCGTTGTCATCATTGAGGGAGATAAGTGGCTAAATTAGGAAGATTGTGGCTGGTCGAAAGCTCAGGCAAGAACAGCCGCTGAGCTAGCCAAGGGATCAGCGCAGTAGTCAGCTAAATGAGGACTGCGACCCCCCGCTTTCTGCCAGAGAATTGGGAAGAAGCTCTCATCCATTTCGGTGCTGCCCAGACGCTTGTAGCGCCCGTAGATGTAGCCCGCCTGATTGGTCGGGTGAAACCGCGCCGTCTCTCCTCGAAACAGCGGCTCCATCCGACTTGCTAGCCGCTGAGCAAAATCGGCTGGGACAAAGTTTTCTACGATTAAGAACCCGTCTGTCTGAAACTGCCGAATTTGCGTTTGAGAAAGGCAAATTGGCTGATAGTTCATGATATGCAATCCCTCTTTTGAGCCCTACTGAGCGAGCCATTCAGTTGACAAAACAGAGCTGACCGCTTCTACTTGTCATAATAAGTTTCTATCCATAAGAAAATGTGTTCTTCGTTACCCTTAGTGCAATCTGAAGAATTATTAACCGTTCAGTCAGGGCATCTCAACATTGTGGCAAGCGACTTTGATGCCCGCCCCATGAGCTACGTCACTAACGACGGATACCGCACCGGCTATGAGCCTGAGCTAGCCTGTCTGATCTGCCAGCATCTCGGTCTCACTCCGGTTTGGCACAATTTGCCGATGGCCGATTTTTACACTTGCTTAGAGACCGGCCAGTACGACGCGGTCTGGTTTAACCAGGCCATCACCCCCGAGCGCCAGCAGCGGGTGACCTTCACCAGGCCCTATGGACTTTTCGATGAGGCCGTTTTGGTCAAAAATATCAGCCCCATTGCTTCACCTGCGGATCTGGCTGGAAAACGGGTGGGCGGGTTAGCCGACAGCACTAATATTGCCTTGGTCGAAAGCTTTTCTGGCGCTGAAGCAGTGCCTTACCCGGGCAGCGATAAAGTGCTGCCCGAAATGCTGATGGCGCTCAGGGCCGAAGAAATCGACGCCCTAATAGACGATGAATTAGTGCTGCTAGTGGCGGCAGCAGAAGATCCTAGTTTGCGGTTGGCCTTTAGTCTGCCAACTCAAGTCCCCTTTGCGGTGGGGCTCTCCAAAGACCGTCAGGCTCTATTAGCAGCCTTAGATACCGCGCTTTCTACGCTGATCGCTGACGGGTCTGTCGCTCAGCTTTGGGCAAAGTGGATTCCGTGGAAACCATTTCCATTCTCGTAACCATTCTCGTAACTTTGGATACAAACTTGTTATAACGGGTTGGCTTTACTGAGAGAGAACTGTTCAACAATTCGGAGATCCAACTGTGACTGGAGTTCTCACGCGAGCTGACGCCTCAACGAACGTCTCGACAGATCTGGAGGCTTATGTTCGTGCGCCAGGGCGAGATGAGCTAGTCAGGCAGGTACGTGCCAAGATCGACGAGCTGGGCGTTCAATATATTTACTATCAGTTTATCTCTATTACCGGCAAAATCACGGGTAAAGGGGTGCCCGCTGACCATTGGGAAACCATGGCCGAGGGCGGCATTCAGCTTGTGTATGGAGCAACGGTAAACCTGGCGATCAACCGTCAGCAGCAGTATTTGGGCTATGGGCCGGAGTCGGCTGAGCTGGTGGCGATTCCCGACCCGGATACCTTCTGTCAATTGCCCTGGGATAAGCGGGTGGCCAGGGTTTACTGTGTGTGTTTTCGCAACCGCGAAGAAGAAGAGAATCCGGGGGCTTTTCTCACCTCAGACTGTCGCGGCAATCTCATGCGCCTTCACGCGGAGTTTCAGCAAAAGCATGGGCTTCAGCTTCGTCACGGCTGCGAACCAGAAATGATGTGGCTGAAAAAAGGGCCAGATGGTAAGCCCGATGGCGGCGTTACTAAGCCCAACTGCTATCACATCGATCAGTTTGAAGAGTTGCGGCCTGTCTTTTTGCGGGTGATCGAATACAGCCGGGCGATGGGGCTCGATATGATTCAGGGCGACCATGAGGACGCGCCCGGTCAGCTAGAGCTGAACTTTATGTATGACGATGCGTTGCGGACGTGCGATCGCCTCACCACCTACCGGCAAATCTGCGCCCAGGTCGCCCGCGAGTTCAACCTGATCGCCTGCTTCATGTCCAAACCCTTCCTCGGCGTGTCGGCCTCAGGCTGTCACTACAATCTCTCCTTGTGGAAAGGCGGCGATACCACCGTCAAATCTTTTGGCATGGAAAGCCTGCCCGGTCTAGAAGGTAACTATACCTATCATAAAGGCGGCGAAAATACCTTTATGCCGGTAAAAGGAGACTCTCCGAGAATACCCGGGCCGGTGGGACTGAACTGCATTGGCGGCGTGATCGAACACTTGGGCGCGCTGACGGCTGTAGGCTGTTCCACTGTGAATTCATATCGCCGCCTGTGGGATGCTGGCTTTTGGGCACCGGTTTACTCCGACTGGGGCTATCAAAACCGTACCTGCGGACTAAGAGTCTCTGCGCCCGGTCGATTTGAATATCGCGCCGTCGATTCGATGGTGAATCCTTACCTGATGGCGGCAGCGATGCTTAAAGCTTTTGACGACGGACTCAGCCGCGATCTCGATCCGGGTGAGCCGGAGCAGCGCAACATCTATGAAGCGATGGAAAAAGGCAAGGAAGTGAAAAAGCTACCGATGTCTTTAGGAGAAGCGCTGGATCGGCTGGCTGATGACGACGTGATTCAATCAGCGATGCCCGGAGAAATGTACCGGCTGTTCGACGAATACAAGCGCGACGAATGGATCAGATTTTTGGCAACGACCAGCAACTGGGATGCCGAAAACTACATGCACTGCCTACCTTAAGGATCGAGGATTAAATAGTTGGTCCAATTTGAGAGGAACTAGCCAAGGCGGTGTAATTCCATTGGGGTAAGACGTCATCGAAAACAACTTGAATGTTGGCTTTGAGTTCATCGGTGGCTTTCTTGCCGGTCTCATAGACTCGGTCGAGGACGGTTGTAAAGACACTCAATCCGGTTGCTGTGGTAGCCGTTGCCATCAAGTCTTTGACGGTATCAACGGTATCGAAAATGACACCCTGTGTCGCCCGCGTTAGATGCGGAAACAATCGATGTTCGATGGGGTTGTACTTGGAGGTATACGGGCGCTCGCGGCCTATACGAATTTCCTGACAAAGATGTTTCTGTGTATAAAATAGGACTACCGTTTGCGCTAATGCCCGTCATGTTCGGCGTCGAAAACACCCTGCTTTATATCCCTAATGGGTTGTTCGCGGACACCTTTGACGGGTTTCCCACGCTGATTAGCCCGATTATTGGGCTGATTGTATTTATGACCGTTTCGATTCGGACATATGTCCCGGTTCCTGTTGAGATGTATGAAAGGGAGAGAGTTTTGACTCGTTCATAGAGGCCCAACGGTACCGCTAATAGCTATAGCTTCCGGCAGTTTGTATGCTCCAACTTTGTATGCTCCAACACAGAGCGGGAGGCAGATGTATAGCGTTGGTCACTTGGCTTGAATACAGCAACGCAGGCAAAACCTTTGCATAACCACAGGCCAAGTGACTCGCGTTACCCGTAGGCGCAGCCTTCTCTCCGAGTATGCATCCGGGTAACGCTATAAATCCCGAGTGTTTCATCGGGGGGCTTACGGAACTGCCGTCAGCTGAGTTTGATTGTTTTTTACTGGGGAAGCCTAGTGAATAACGTTAAGCAGGCGCTATGCAAACTCTTTCTACATCGTCTTTCTTTAGCTCGCCGTCTAAGTCTCAGCCGCTGATTGTCCGCGCTCGCAGCATCGCGATCATGACGCTGGTCATTGGGACAATTCACTACGGGTTAGCGACGCTGGCTCAGTCTGTTTCCTTTGAAAGCGGGGCATCTGCCATCTGGCCTTCCTCAGGCTTCTACCTGGGGGCAATCATGCTGTTTGGCCCGCGTCTGTGGCTCCCTATTCTACTGAGCGAACTATTTGCTAATGCACTGCTGTTCTACCCAAACGCACCGGCTACAATCATTGGCATTTCTGCAATTAGTACCGTCGAGCCACTGGTGACTGCCTGGCTGATCAGTCGATTTATCGGTAAGCGCGATTTGTTTGGGCGATCGCTGTACGTTTTCAAGTTTCTCATGCTGATCGTCCCCAGCCCTTTAGTGACGACCAGTTTGGCAGTTGTCGTGCTCTGCGCAACCGGTCAAGCACCCTGGGAATATTACGTACCGATCTGGCAAACCTGGTCTATTAGCGTGATTACCGGCAGGCTGATTGTGACGCCCGCTGTTCTAGCTTGGGCCAACTATCCCTGGTCACAGATCAGGTTTAAGATCCGCAGCGCGATTGAATTTGTCAGCCTGATTGTGTGCCTGGTCATCATCAGTAAATATGCCTTCTTGGGCAACCCGGTGGAGTACATGATGCTCCCGCTGCTGCTGTGGGTGGCTTTTCGCTTTAGCGCCCTGGAGGCTACCTTTTTGGTGGTGACGATTTCGGCGATCGCCGTCGTTAGCACCGCGCTCGGCTTTGGCTCATTTGTCAAACCCACCATCCCAGAATCGCTGCTGCTGCTGCAGTCTTTTGTCTGTGTGATTGCGCTCACCACCTATTTTCTGCTCGCCGTCTTAAACGAAAACCGCCGAGCCGAACGCCGACTTAAAAGCGCTAATGAAGACCTGGAGCATCGCGTTACCGAACGCACTGCCCAACTCAACCAGGCCAAAGAGCTAGCCGATACCGCTAACCAGGCCAAGAGCGAATTTTTGGCGAATATGAGCCACGAATTGCGCACGCCGCTCAACGGCATTTTGGGCTATGCCCAGATTTTGCAGCGCAATGAACCGCTTACCAGCACAGGCCGAACGGGTGTAGACGTGATTCAGCAATGCGGCTCACACTTGCTGACCTTGATCAACGATGTGCTCGATCTCTCAAAAATCGAAGCCCGTAAGCTAGAGCTGCAGCCAGCCCCCTTTCATCTGCCCTCCTTTTTACAGAGCGTCGTTGAAATCAACCGTATTCGCGCCGAACAGAAGGGGATTGCCTTTGAGTTTCAGGCCGATACTGCGCTCCCAGAGGGCGTTTATGCCGATGAGAAGCGGCTACGCCAGGTGCTGATCAATTTGCTAGGCAATGCGATTAAGTTTACTGAGCGTGGCGGCGTCACGCTCAAAATAGAACCTGTCGACGACAAAGTACGCTTTGAGATTATCGATACCGGCGTGGGCATGACACCCGAACAGGTTGAAAAAATCTTTTTGCCCTTTGAGCAGGTCGGCGATACCAAAAAGCAGTCTGAGGGCACTGGCTTAGGGCTGGCCATTACTCACAAAATCGTGGCGCTGATGGCGAGTGAAGTCGCAGTCGAAAGCGTCGCCGGGCAGGGCAGCCGGTTTTCTTTTGAAGTGGAGCTACCTGCTGCCGAAAACTGGGCCGAGACGGCCAGAGCGACGGGTCAAGGGACTATCACTGGCTACGAGGGTGAGCGTAAGCAAGTACTGGTCATCGACGATCGCTGGGAAAATCGCTCGGTGCTGAAAAATTTGCTGGAGCCTATCGGTTTTACCATCGCTGAAGCTAGCAATGGCGCGGAAGGCTTTGAGCTAGCTGTGAGTACCCATCCCGATCTGATTATTACTGACCTGATGATGCCGGTGATGGATGGCTTTGAATTTATGCAAAAGCTGCGATCGCAGCCTAGCACCGCTCACTGTAGCGTAGTGGTCTCTTCTGCCAGCGTTTTTGAAATTGACCGTCATAAGAGTATCGAAGCGGGCGGCAACGACTTTTTAGCTAAGCCCGTTCATGCTGATGTGCTTTTAGAGATTATGCAAAAGCATCTAGCGCTTGAGTGGATCTATCAGCCCTCTGCCTCCAATGAGGGTCCCGTTACCGTTGAACCGCCTGACCCGGAAATTTTGCAGCAGCTATCTGCACTCGCCCAAGACGGTGAGCTAGATGACATGGTTGCCATTGCGCAAAAGTTACAAGTAGGCAACACCGCAGGCTTTGCTCAAGTAGTCATAAGGCTTGCCGAGGCTTGCGAAGTCGTGAAGCTCCGCGCCTTTATTCAGCAATTTGCTAACTAGTCTTAAAAGAAGCGCCATGTACTGTACATTACAACCTTTCATACTGCTGGTAGACGATAACCCCAACAACCTATCGGTACTCTCTCAAACCTTAAAGACAGCGGGCTATAAGATTCGGATGGCGGTCGATGGCGAAGATGCCCTATCTCAGGTAGCGCGCGCCCGCCCCGAGCTGATTTTGCTCGACGTGCAAATGCCCAAGATAGACGGATTTGAAACCTGTCGTCGCCTGCAGGCAAACCCCGAGACAGAAGGGATTCCGGTCATTTTTATGACGGCCCTTTCTGACGCTGGCAATAAAGTGAAAGGACTTTCTCTCGGCGCGGTTGATTACATCACTAAGCCATTTGAATATGAGGAGGTACTCGCGCGAGTGAGGGTGCACTGGCGGCTAAAGCAACTTACCGAAGCGCTCGAACAGCAGGTTGCCGAACGCTCCCAGGCCCTACAACAGGCCCAGGTACAGTTGGTACAGCGGGAGAAGCTTTCGGCGTTAGGAGAGATTGTGGCAGGCGTTGCCCACGAAATCAACAATCCGGTTGGCTGTGTGGTCGGCAATATCAGCGCAGTGCAGACATATTTCGACGATCTGCTGCAAATTATCGATCTCTACAGTGCCGCTTTTCCTCAGCCTGGCCCCGCCATAGAAGCGGCCATAGAAGAGATCGATCTGGACTATATCCGCGACGACCTGCCTAAAATGATCACAGCCATGAGAGATGGGGGCGATCGCATCAAAACCATCAGCCGCAGCCTGCGCAACTTCTCGCGCGCTGATACCGATATACCGCAGCCTTTTGACCTGCACGAAGGACTCGACAGTACGCTGCTGATTTTGCGTCACCGGCTCAAAGCCAATGGCAGCCGCCCCGATATAGAAATTGTCACTGACTATGGCGAACTGCCCCTGGTTCAGTGCTTTCCAGGTCAGCTCAATCAGGTGTTTATGAATATTTTAGCGAATGCCATTGATGCGCTGGATGACGCTAGTCAGGGGCGTAGTCTGGCTGAGAGAGAGGCGAGTCCTAGTCGCATTACCCTTCGCACCCGCGTTGAGAACGAGCAGGTAAAGGTGGCGATCACCGACAATGGCCCTGGCATTCCCGAATCTGTCAGAGCCCGCATCTTCGACCACTTGTTTACGACCAAAGGCGTTGGCAAAGGCACCGGGCTCGGGCTGGCGATCACGCATCAAATTATCGTCGAGAAACACAGCGGTACAATTGAAGTCGCCTCCACGCCTAGCAGCGGCACCGAGTTTATCTTGATGCTGCCGATTGCTTCAAAAGCCGATGCTGATGAGTGATGGGGTGTCCGCTGTTTGAGAGGATGGGCTCGCTTCAGACAGAGGCCAACGTTGTACTGTCTGGAACACTCTCGGCTTCGGATTCACTTTCAGGTTCAGCCTCCGGCGGCGAGGGCGGAACTCTCAGATCTTCAAAAATGCTTTTAACTGAGCTAGCGACGGGCACCGCGACTATCAGCCCTAAGAACCCGGCAATTTTAGTCCCCAGCAGCAGAGATACCAAAATCCATACCGGATTCAAGCCGACAAAGCCGCCAATTAGCTGCGGGGCGATCGCATTTTCTACTACCTGATCAATCACTGCTGCCACAGTAACTACCCGCACCCCCAACCAAATACTCTTCAGCGCCGTCAAAAAGCTAATGATGGTGATGCTCAAAGCGGGGCCAAAGGGGAAAATCGCCATGACGCCCACCGCAATCCCAAACAGCAGCCCAAAAGGCACCCGAATCAGCAAAAAAGCCAGGGTCATCGCCGTGCCCATCAGCAGCGCTACGGTAATTTGCCCCAGAAAATAATTTTGAAAGTTTTTCCGGACTAGCGGTCTGGCATGCGTGTTCCATTCCTGAGGGAGCCATTGAAAGATGCCGTCCCACAGGCGCTCGCCATGTAGCAGCAAGTAAAAAGTCAGCACTACCGTCAGGCCCAGGTCCACCACGCTCCCAATCGCATCGGGCAGCAGCCCCAAAACGCTGGCGCTCACGCTCTGCAGCTGCGTCGTCAGCTTGGTCTGCAGCTGAGTGGCCAGGCTCGCCAGATCTATCGGCAGGTTCAGCTCAACTGCCCAGGTCTGCAAAGCATTCATCTGAGCCATGCCCGAATCTAGCCAGGAGGGCAAGCGCCCGGTCAGGTCATTGATCTGCGCGACTAGCGGCGGTACCAGCAGCACGCCCATCACGCCCAGTACCGAAATCGATCCTAAGAGCACTAGCAGAATGGCCAGCGATCGCCGCAGCCGAAAGCGCGACAGCCACTGCACCGGATAATTTAAAAGAAAAGATAGCAGCGTCGCCGTCAAAAAAATCGTCAACTGCGAGCGAAAATAGGCAAAAATCTGCAGCGCCACCCAGCCATTTAGCGCCAAAATAGGCAGCGCCAGTCCCCATGTTATCCAGCGCGGCAGTCGATTAAACCAATCCATCAGCGTTCGTTGTTCAGTGGGCTTTTTTCATCAATAGGGCTTTTGTAAAATTTTTTCTAACCTAGCCCCATACCTCTAGCCTAGCGAACAAACTAAAGGATTAGCCGCCCGCCGACACATACCAGTAGTAAGTCAGCATCGGAATGGCAGTAGCTGCAATCAGCAGGACTACTACCAGGATAGTCGAGGAGCCGCGAGCCTCTTCGGTTTCTTCTGCGGTGGCAAAGTTTCTATCGGTATCAACCGTATTGTCGTACGTTGGCGGGCCGGGGTCAGGCTCACCCGAAATCACTGCCACCAGACGGTCAGTCGCATCTAAAAACGATTGATTGTACTGATTGCCGCGCAGCAGCGGTACTTTCATAGTTTCGTCGATGACGCTTTGAGCCGTTTCAGCCGGTAGCAGATTAGCGGTTTCGTCGCCGACGCTGATGCCGATGGTATTGGTCAAATCGTCTAGCACAATCAGGGTTTGGTTAGCCTGATCTGCGGGTGTAGGAAACCATTTTTCTAGGAGCTGGTCAGCAAATGATTGGGCGGTTTCGCCGTAGTCTAGCCGGTGAATGGTGACAAAGCGGACTTCATTGCCCGTCTCTTGCGCGAGCTGACGCAAGGCTTCTGTGATTTTGCCTTCATTGAGCCGCGAGACCTGAGACGCATCGTCAACTATCCAGGTGTCGCTGCTGGCGGTTTGCGGCATGCTGTAAAGGCCGGTAGCCAGCGCTGGGGCCGCCCACAACTGGATAGAGAGCAGGGCGATCGCCAGTACAGCCAGCAGCTGACGAAACCAGCCAAAAGGATTTGACATGGGCTTAGAGAGAATAAGAACTTGGTTTAAATAATAGGGGATATCGGAGGGTGCCGCAGCGCAAACCGGAAAGCCGCTCACTAGGGCTCCAAAAACTGGTACTGGCGCAGTATTTTTTGCAGGTTGGTACTGGTTTCGAGCAGGCAGGCATGGCCGCTATCTGGCAAAACTGTCAGCTGCGCGTCGGGAAAGCGATCTTGCAGACTTTTGGCCTCTCGCGTAGAGGGCAGCAGCCGATCATTGCCCCCGGCGATCAGCAAAACCGGTTGAGCCATTCGCTCTAAGGGTAGGCGCTCTACCTCAAAGCGACTGAGCATCGCCATCCGCCAGGCAGCGGTTTTAACAGGGACAGACTTCATGGCGGTTTCTAGCGCTTCGCGATCGCGCCGATTAACCCGAAATGGCTCAATCAAAAAAGGCACAAACCCATAGGCGCTATAGCGATATGCCAGGCTAGGCAACTGCCGGGTAATCAATGAGCCCAGATGCATCCAGGGCAACCGCCGAAACGATGAGGCCGGGTTGACTAAAATCAGCCGGTCAAACAGATGGGGCGACTCGGTCAGCACCTGCATGGCCAAGCAGCCGCCAAACGACTCGCCACAGAGATAGACAGGGCGGCGATGTTCGCCCACTTCTTGAGCGATCAAATGGCTCACCTGGCGGGCCAGCGGCTGCCATTCAGACAGGTCTTTGGGCGAAATCTCGACGCAGCGCAGATCAAACCAGGGCACCAGGCGGTCGATTTGAGTACGCAGCAGCGTCCCGGTACCATCCATGCCGGGCAAGAAGATAAACAGCGGCTTTTTGGGCTGAACGGGTCTCGGCGTCAGAAACCGTACCAGGCTCTTCATACCCGAGAGATTGGTAGAGGGATAGGAGGTGTTGCTGACCACGACTAATAGCAGCCTGCTTGCAGCAGGGTTTGAACTTTTTCATGGCAAATTTCACTGAGTTCAGCCGCCGTCTGGCTGGCCTGTTTGCCCCGATAGTCGGCTCGCAGGGCATCGGTCGCAATCGGCTCGCCAATCACGACTTGCACGCGCCGGTAAATCACTGCCGGGTGCAGGCCCGACTGCTGAAACAGCGGTTCGCTCGGGTCAAACCAGCTTAGCAACTTAAACGGCACGGTATTTTGCTGATCTTCTTCTAGCGCCACCACCGCTACCGGTACGACTTGCAAATCTTCGACCGGTGCCCGCAAAGCCAGGTGCGCAAAGCCCCGCTGAAAGGGGCCGACTTGACTAGCCGCTGGAATTTCAATCATCGGGCCGGTGCCTTCTGGAAAGACGCCAATCGACTCTTGCGATCGCAAAAAACCAGTCGCCTGTTTAAAAAAGGTGCGGCCTCGCTGATTGGGCAGATCGAGCGGAAAGCAGCCGAGCGCATTGACCACATTGCGCATCACGGGTACCTGAGCCATGTAGTGATGGCAGGCAAAGTGAACGGGCTTAGCTGCTGCCACCATCAGCAGTGGCGCATCGAGAAAGCTGCGATGGTTAGCGATCATCAAAAAGGGCGATCGCGGCAGTTTCTCTGCGCCCTGCACTCTAATCTGAATGCCCAGGGAAAACAACATCCAGCGAGAAACTTCAAGGGGACTGGTCAACGGCATAGTGCTTTGCAAATGAAAAAGACGGCTAATCACCGCCCATACTTAATACTCTGTCTATAGTTATAGAGGGTTTGGAGCAGCAGTCACATCCTCCAAAAGTGCTCTAAAGCAAGGCTACACAAAGCCATCTTCCTACATTACTGAGAGAGCAGCCAACCACCGCCTATACAAACCCCTAATCCAGGCAGCGTTAGCGTCCTGGGAAGAAGAAAGTCTTGATCTCAGTTGAGACACCTCGTTGTTTTGGGAGAATATTGCCCGACTCGGCTGGTGGTGGTGCATCGGAGACGAGCGGTGCCTTTAGCTCGGAATTGATACAACAGGTTGGTTTTACCGCCCCTCGTGACCCTCTACCAGCCTTGACTTCGGGGTGATCGCCGTTAAATGTCTGCTAGACCCAACTTTTGTCAGTCAATTGGGGGCGAAGCACTTACGCAGGGCCTATTCGCTTGGTCAAAATGGCCATGACTTCGCCGGGTCTGCCGGTAGATAGGGGGCGGCTCCAGTCGTTGGGCTCCGCGTAGCCAAGGCTGTACAAGTGCTGAATCGTCGATTGCACAATGCTTGGGGTACCAAACAGCAGATGGCGAACCTGCCCTGGTTCGGGTTTTAGTCCGGCTGGGGGAATGGGAGATCGCCCCATTTCAGCAATCGGCTCAGCAGCAGGCACAGTGGACGCCGCAGCGCCCTGAGTAGAAAGGGTAAACATGTGAGTCTGGTCTCCGCAAACGGGTTTGGTAGGAAACCAGAACTCAATAACGCTCAGCCACCCGCAGAGATGACGTGCAAATCAGGGTGGCTAAGGGTTAAAGTGACCCTAGCCGTCTGGGATTGCGTGTTAATCCTGTGCGGTGAGCCGTCGGTGTGGTGCGCTTACACCCGCCGATGGCGCTAAGAGAATCGAGTTCTGGTGGAACAGGCGCGATCAGCATCGACACCCTGGATCTGAAGATAAGCGTATTTTCCCCTAGCGTCAAGCTAAAGATTGATACGCTGCTGAGACCTCGGCAAGACGCGCAGAAACGAAAATTGCCAAAGTCCGCTCAGACGTGAATATTTTCTTTGAAGCTGTTTTACACTTTTCAAAAGGTGTGACAGCAAACAGGCTATAGAATCCATGTATAGGCCCGCCGCTTTTCGAGAAGACGACACAGATAAGCTGATTGCTTTTATGAGAGCCAACAGTTTTGCCACCTTAGTCTCGACGGTGAAAGGGTTGCCCTGCGCTTCACACATTCCCCTCGTGGTGACAAAACAAGGAGACATCGTCAAACTGACCGGCCATCTGGCTAAGCAAAACCTTCAGTGGCAGGCATTTTCAGCAGCTGAGTCATTGGCTATCTTCACTGGAGCACACGCCTACATCTCTCCTACCCTGTACGAAAAGCGCGAAAATGTCCCCACCTGGAACTATATTGCTGTTCATGCCTATGGCATCCCTAAAATCATCACATCAGATGATTCGCCCGAGCGTATGGATCAAATGATTGACGACATGGTAGATACCTACGAGGCCGATTATCAGTCACAGTGGCATAGCTTGTCTGATAGCTACCGGGCAGGCATGATGAGCGGCATAGTCGGGTTTGAGATGACCGTCACTCGCTTAGAAGGCCAATTTAAGCTCAGTCAAAATCGTAATCAGACCGATCAGCAAACGGTTTCAGATCAATTGCTTCATAGCCCTGACTTGGCTGCTCGGGCAATTGGAGAAGAAATGAAGCAGCGTGAGATAAATGAAGAGTAGCGATCGCTCTCCCTATCACTCGATACAATGGGAGCGATCGCTACTGGCGGCATATGGCATAGGTCACCCCTTCAGGCGAAGATCATATCTTTTCTTTCCCTGGCGCTGGCCCTAGCGCTAGAAAACTCGCGCCGCTGACTTCAATAATTTGCAGATTTTGCCCCACCTACTAAAAGGCATAAAATTTGCCGATATCGTCATTCTCGGCAGCATCGACATCATCATGGGATCGGTTGACCGCTAGGTGAGGTGAGCAATTTGCCCATAGGAACGCCTGCCCGCTTTTTTGATCAGCAGGCGGCAGCGCCCGTCTGTTTGGATTAAACTAACAGGGGACTGGCTATGGCCCTGAGCCGCTATTTGCAGCGCTCAGGCAGGCTATTTCTCGCCCACTTATCATCCCCCGTAGGAAAGAAAGTTTTCATATATGAAGCAATATTCTCTAATCACGATTATTTTTTACTTAATGGGGCCAGCGCTGATCATCGCTAGCCACTTAGGTTCACTCCTCGTTTTCATCACCGGCCTCTCGGTAGGTGCTATCAGCTGGATTGTGTTTCTGTACCTGATTCGGATGCTAGGTACCACTGCCATCTATCACCGACTGCTCACTCACAAGAGCTACCAGGCACCTACCCCCCTGCTATGGATCGGCTGCATCATTGGCGCATCAGCCGGGCAAATGGGGCCAAGCTGGTGGAAAGCGCATCACATGGCCCATCATCTCCACGTAGAGCAACCCCTCGATCCGCATTCTCCCTATACGCCGTTTCAGGGTTGGAAGGGGTTTTACTGGTCGCAGGGCGGGTGGCTGCTAGCGCCTCAGTTTTTCCCAGAGAAGCTGCCTGCCGATGTAGAGAGCGATCGCGTTCTCCAAATCATTGACCGCCTGCACTTCGTGCCCACCATCGCGCTTGGAGCCTTGTCATACGCGATGGGCGGTTTAGAATACCTCGGCGCTTTTTTCCTGAGCACTACTTTGCTTTTTCACGGCGTCCAAACTGTCAATTCCCTGGCTCATCTCTTCGGCGAGCAGCCATTTATCACCGATGACCACAGCCGCAACAGTGGACTCGTTGCTTTTCTCACTCTGGGCGAAGGTTGGCATAATCTCCATCATGCTTTTCAGTCTTCGAGTCGGCACGGTATTACTATTCGTAACAACCGGGTCGTTTACCTGGTCGATCCCACATTTATCTTCATAAAAATGCTGGAGTCGCTCAAGCTGGCCTCAAAGCTGAGAATGCCCACCGAACCAGAACTCCTGAGCCGCGCCCGACCTCAAGGCTCACCCCATACAAACCTGTCAGCCGCCCTTAACACTCGGTAAATTCTTAACCATCACCCACTAAAACACTTGCTACACTGAGTCATCTCAAAGATTACAGTTGATAGCAAGGAGATCTCTTTGCTTGGCCTATAAACCTGGCCTACCTTCAGAACTGCGTAGTTTTTCTATGAAAAACTTCTGGTTTTCAACCGGAATATGGTTTAGCGGGCGTGAGCTGAGAAAAACCGAAATGACTTCTACAACCCAATCCCCAAACCTCTCCCGATATCTCCCCGGCATCGGAGATATGTCCCTAAAAAGTTCAGGTGCCTATGGCGCAACGCGGCTCATGGCCGAAACGCTCAACGTAGCTCAAATGGCCTTAGCCGAAGCCTATGTGAACGGATTAGAGATACCAGACGCGGCTTTTCGGGCAGCCTTGCATACGATTATGCCGGTATTGTTCCAGCATTTTCCCGGTTTGTTGGCTCCCTATGAATGGGTGCTCGAAGAGTCTGATCAGCTCGCTGAATCTTCGCGTGAGCTAATGGATGTGCAGTACGACCGGCCTCAAGTGCTGCTCAACCAGATGTTAGGCGATTGGCCCGTCATTTATCCTAAGTACAGCACCGGATTTTGGGAGCGCGGTGCAACCGACCTGAGAGAATCTCAAATGCACATGATCGATCAGGTGATTGAGCGGTTGGGCATTGTCGATGGTGATAATATTTTGGATTTTGGCTGTGGCTGGGGCTGCGTGCCCAACTACATTATGTCTAAGTTCCCTAACGTGCGGTTTACCGGGCTCAATCTGAGCCATCAGCAGTGCGAATATATGCGCCGCAAAATGCAAGATCCAGAAAGCTATCTCAGCTCAGAGCGATTTACCCTGCACGAGGGCGATCTGAACGAGGCTCAGTTTACCGAAAAGTTCGATAAAATTCTCTCAATTGGTGTTTTTTGTCATGTTGGCAACTTAACCAACGCCTTTCAGAAGCTGGCCTCTCTTTTAAAGGATGATGGCAAGGTCTTTATTCACATCATCACTGTGCGCATTCCCAACAACATGTCGTCTGGCTTTACGCACAAATATATTTTTCCGCACGGTCGCTATTGGAACCACGACGCAGTGCCGAGCCATAACCGCGACCTGAAAACAGTAGATCGGTGGTACATGAACGGCATGAACTATCACAAAACGCTGACCGCCTGGCTAGAGCGATTTGACGCTTCTCAAGAGACTGTCAAGACCCTTGACTACGGCATGGACTATGCTAAATTCCGACGTATATGGCGATTTTACTTATTGTTGTTAGGCACTATCTTTGCCACCTGCGACGGTGAATATAACGGGAATGGGCAGTACCTTCTAACTCGCGCTTAAGCTGTATTAGAAGAACACACTACTAGCGCCAGCAAGATGGCTATGCGATCGCTTGACCACCAAGAACAAAGTCATCTTGCTGTTACTGTATCTTGCTGTTACTACAGCTGAATGCTCACAGTCCTGAGTCTCGAACCTTGTAGGCGATTTCTTCAACCGGCAAGTTCTCATTATCCCAGTGGCCATAACGGAGCTGCAACCGCTTTTCTCCCGCGTATTCTCCTAGCCTGCCGCCATAGTGCTCTGCGCCAGTGCCTAAGCTCTGGATACGGACTTTGCCATTAAATACAGTAGCGCGTGCTAGATAAATCACCAGATCGTCGCGGGAGGGTCGATTGACTGTGGTGCTGGCAGTCAGGTGGCCCAGTCCGCGCTCGTCCATCTCCTGCGAGAGCGCCAGAGCCGTATGGCGAATGCCGCGAATCGCTACAATCACGGCAGCGACGGCCATAGTGATGTCTACGCCTTCATCGGTGAGAATATGGTTAGTTGAAAGGTAGCGAAAGTTTTTTTCTCCCAGGTCATCGCGAATGCGGCGGTGAATTAAGTTTTGGGGATGGTAGTCAGTCAGCGCCCCGACGATCGCACCGCAGGCCGCTCGGGGTTCGCGCCACGGCGATTCACGAGTTTTGCCGTAGATCACATGCTTGCCGCCTTCGCGTAGTCGTCCTACGTGAGTTTTGAGATCGATGGCAACTAGGGAAATTGACTGCGGGTTGCCAGCATAGAGTTGATGCTTGAGATGCTCGTCTAGCTCGTGGGCAACGGTGACATGGGCCAGCGTTGCCCCATTGTCGGTGCCGCCACCGGCTGGGAAAAAAGCTTCTAGCTTGAGTTCGCCAATTTCTGAAAGCGTGGCAAAACGAGAGGCGACTACGTCTCGGTAGCGTTTGGTCGCTTCGCCCTGGTGGATGCGATCACCGCAGTTCGTATAGCCCAGGGTCGTGACCACGCTGGGCAAACTCAGATCTGCGCCACAGGCCTTGACCGCTGTCGGGCTAGCGGCCGCAAACTGCAGCTCGTCTCGCAAGATCTGTAAGCCGTGGATCAGGGCATAGCGATCGCTGACCAGCTCATTGAGATAATTGTGATAGGCGTTGCGCTCCATGCCAAAGCTAGCAGGCAGCTGCCAAAAATTATCCACCCGCTTTTGCGTAGCCGCCGCGTCAAAAGGCATCATAGGTAGCAAACCCGATTGAAGGGTTTTGATCAGCTGAGCCTCTGTAGTTTACCTCTGTAGCCTGCTTTTGTAGGCTAGTCGCTTTGTGGCGCGGCTCTATGCCCAGTCCCTGCCGGGGGTCATCGGCGCAGATCGCACCGTACTCGTCAATTGCCCGAAACAGTTCCGCCTGCTGACCCTGCCCAATCTTCTATGTCTCAAGCAAGCGTTGTTTTTTCTTGCGATGCTGTGTCACTCAAAGCCTCTGGGGGCTTAAGTTCCTGTCGGTTCTTCGGTAAAGTCGGCCTGAGGTTTTTGCTCCAGATAAATCGCCAGCGCGCCCCCGAGCGTGATCAATACCATACCAATCAGCGAAACACCGTTCGGTATCTCATCAAAAAACAGCCAGCCGATCACGGCTGAAAAAATCACGCTGCTGTACTGAAATACGCCAATCTGATGGGGCTCAGCGTAGCGATAGGCTTTCACTAGCAGCAGTTGAAAGGTGAGAAAAGCCGCTGCCGCTGCGACGACATAGCCTAGAGTCGCTCGATCAATCGGCTGCCACTGCCAGAGCGCTACGGGTGCCATCAGAGCTGAGCCGATTAGCAAGTAGTACAGCGTCTGGCTTAGCGGCGACTGAGTTTGGTTAATCCGGCGCACGGTGAGAAATTCGACGGCGGCTGAGAGCCCGGCTCCGAGGCCAATCAAATTAGCCGGGTTGCGCAGCAAGTCAGCATTGGGCTGAACCACCAGCAGTAGCCCAATAAATCCGACGGCGATCGCTCCCCATAGCTTCAGCGAAATTTGCTTGTTCAGGGCAATCACGCCAATGACTGGGATAAATATTGGCGTTGTATTCAGCAGCACATTTGCACTGACGAGGCTGCCCAGCCCTGCCGCCCAGATAAACAGATAAAAGCCGCTCAGCCCAAACACCGCTCGCAGCAAATAGTAAGGCAGCACCTGAGCATTGAGCCCCGCCTGCAAATCGCGACCTCGCCGCCAGATTTCTACCGGCAGCAATACGCCCAAAGCCAGCAGCAGCAGCAGCCACAAAAACTGCCCCGGGCCAATGGTCGCCTGCGCGACTTTCCCCAGTGCGCCTTGAATGGTATTGGCTAAGAAGCCGACCGTAATCAGCCCGGCACCTAGCAATAGAGACTGATCGGGTACTGAAGGTGGCTCTGCAGAAGCTGTGGGCGATCGCGATGAATCTGAGGTCATGTTGGGAGATAATTTTTGCATGGCTGCGGCATTACGGCCACAGCTATCTCGTATTCTAACGGTCTGGGTAAAGGCAATTAAGAAAAGCGTTACAGAGGAAACAGCCAAAGCGCAGCCGGTCGGCCACGATGAAATGACGTTTGCCTGAGCAGGCAAACGGTTAGCTCGCTTTTGGGATGATTGTTTTTTTAATGGAGATGTAATGCATGTCAGCAGCGATCGCACAAGATAGAAAAAATCAAAATGGTAGCGCGGTGTACCCCAAAGGCTGCACCTTTTCTCCGACTGACTGGACTGCGATCGCGCCCTTCTGGTACCCGGTTGCCTTTAGCCACGAGGTCAAAGACCAGCCCGTTGCCGCTACCCTGCTCGATCAGCGACTCGTCATCTGGCGCACCGCCGCTGGTGTCTCCGTTGCTAACGACATCTGCCTGCACCGGGGCGTGCCGCTGAGCATGGGCCATCTCAAAGACGACCAGATCATCTGCAAATACCACGGCTTTCACTACGATGCCACCGGCCAGTGCAGCCTGATTCCGGCCAATCCGCAGGCCAGTATTCCTAGCAAGCTCTGTCTAAAAACCTATCCGGTTAAAGAAGCCTACGGTTTGGTCTGGACAACGCTAGCAGGCAGCGCTGATGACGAAGATGCTCTGCCCTTTTTCCCCGAATGGACAGACGCCGACTATCAGCAGATTGTGCCCGATAGCATTAGCCTAGAGGCCGCTGCGGGCCGGCAAATGGAAGGCTTTTTAGATGTGGCTCATTTTGCCTGGATTCATGCCGAGTCGTTTGGCGATCGCAGCAACCCCATCGTCCCCCGCTACGACGTTGAACCTACCCCGCGCGGTCTGCGGGCAAACTATCTCAGCACTGTCAGCAACTTTCCCAAGGCGCTACAGCACCGCGCCCCGGATGATTTTGAATGGCTGCGCGTGTTTGAAGTCTTTTTGCCTTTCAGTGCGTTACTCAGAGTCAGTTTTCCCAACGAAGGTCGTTTGTGCATTCTCAATGCCGCCTCTCCTATCTCTGCTCGCAAAACCCGCGTCTTCTCTCCCCTCTGTCGCAACTTTGACAAAGACCAACCACTAGAACCTGTCTACGAATTTAACTATCAGATTTTTAATGAAGACAAAGAGATAGTAGAAGCCCAATACCCGGAAGATCTCCCACTGGATCTGCGAGCAGAAACTCATATTCAGGCAGACCAAACCTCTATCACCTATCGCAAAGGGTTAGCCGAGCTGGGCCTGAGCAAACTGTATACAGCATGAGCATTCCATGAGTACCCTTTTAGTCAAAAACATCCATACGCTAATAACCATGGATGACGAACGCAGAGAGATAGGTAACGGGGCACTCTTTGTTCGAGATCATGTTATCGAGCAGGTGGGGACAACCGATGCCTTGCCAGCGACCGCCGATGAGATTTTAGACTTACAGGGGCGGCATGTTGTTTTACCCGGTTTGGTCAACACCCATCATCACTTTTTCCAGACGCTTACCCGCGCTGTACCCGCTGCTCAAAACTGCGATCTCTTTAACTGGCTAAAAGCGCTCTACCCGATCTGGAGCAACCTGACCAGCGAGGGCATATACGCGAGCGCTCAAATGGCCGCTGCCGAGCTCATGCTGTCTGGCTGCACCACCGCTAGCGATCATCTCTATCTCTTTCCTAACGACTGTACTCTCGACGATGAAATTCGCGCTGTGCAAGACATTGGCCTGCGGTTCCACGCTAGCCGGGGCAGTATGAGCATGGGGGAAAGTCAAGGCGGGTTGCCGCCGGATGCGCTGGTAGAAAAAGAGCCGGATATTCTCAAAGACTCGCTGCGATTGATTGAGCAATATCATGACAGCGATCGCCACGCCATGACCCGCATCGTCCTCGCGCCCTGCTCACCTTTTACCGTCTCTCCCGACCTGATGCGAGAGTCAGCAGCAATGGCTCGCTCCTATTCGGGCGTGCGGCTCCATACCCATTTAGCAGAGAACAAAAGCGACGTTGACTATAGCCTGGAAAAGTTTGGTCTACGGCCAGGCGACTACGCCGAATCGGTTGGTTGGCTGGGTGAAGATGTCTGGCACGCCCACTGCGTACAGCTCAGCGATCGCGCCATTCAAAAATTCGCTAAAACCGGCACTGGTGTGGCCCACTGCCCCTGTAGCAATCTGCGGCTGGCCAGTGGCATTGCCCCTATTCGCAAAATGCTCACGCAAGGTGTCCCGGTCGGCATCGGCGTAGATGGTGCGGCTTCTAACGACGCCTCTAATCTGCTGCAAGAGACTCGCACGGCTTTTTTAGTGGCTCGGGTGAGAGACTGCGATGCAGCAGCGATGACAGCCCGTGAAGCGTTAGAGGTGGCAACTCGGGGGGGAGCCAGAGTACTAGGTCGAGACGACATCGGCTATCTGGCACCCGGCATGTCAGCAGATTTTATTGCGTTTAATATCGACACGCCTGCGCTGGTTGGCAGTCATCACGACGTAGTCGCCGCGCTGATATTTTGTCAGCCACCGTCAGTAGACTACAGCTTTATTCATGGAAAAAAAGTAATCGACCAGGGCCATCTAATGACGATAGAGCTGGAGCCGCTCATCGAGAACTGCAACCAGCAAGCTGCAGCCATAGTCGGATAAATTCTGAGTGCTTCTCCCAAACTTCATGAGAACGCACCCCTGTTGGCCCTTAAATGTGATTTGCAAGAAGCTGGGTTGCAGCCTATTGCATCCCCCTAAGAGCAGACTGTACTCTGATGCCCTTAGGGTGAACATCTCATGACAAAAATCAGTCAACATAACTTTTTCGACGATATGAGATTAAATAAAGGGCTCACAGGTTTAATTTCGGCAACTTGTGTTGTGCTAGCCACTCAGATGTCTGCTTCGGCAAATCCTTTTGGGGATTTCCTAAATACGATCAACCGTGTCAATAGCACCGTCAACTACCTCGACCGTACGATTAACGGCACAGCTCACACCGTCAATAGCTTGAGCAATACCCTGGGCCTCAACCTGGGCGATGGCGAAGATATCAGCGAATCAGATGAAACAGGCCAGGTCTTGCAGGTCTATCAACTCTGGTACGAAGACTTGTCCGCGTCGGAGAAAGAGACGGTCTCCTGGTTGGTCATGGAGCACGCTCGCAGTCAGGCCGTTTCTTTTGCCACTGTGACAAGCAGCGACTGGTTTTTGCAAAAGCCCAGTGCAGAGCAGTCGCAAGTAGCCGCTACTTTCTTCAAGCTGGAGAATATCCTTGAGGCAACGGCTCAAGACCGGAGCCGCTTCCTAGCGTTTGCTTTTTGTGTGAACGGCGGCGGTACCAGCTGCGAATAGTTCGATCTTTCTATCTGGCAAGCCCTAAGTCCAGCACCGTTTCCAGCACCGTTTCAGTTTTCTTGACTAGGGCTTCTTGGCCTCTCTGATCGCCTCAAAAGTCAATTGCAAAGCGCTAGCCGCGACCGTGTGGCTGGTTAAAGTCTATCTGGGGGCCAACTGGCACGATCCGAGTCGGGTTCACCATGTCGTGGCTTTGGTAGTAGTGGCCTTTGATGTGGTCAAAGTGAACGGTATCGGCCACTTTGGGAATTTGATAGAGTTCGCGGGTGTAGCCCCACAGATTGGGGTAGTCAACAATGCGGCGAATATTGCACTTGAAATGGCCGTTGTAGACTGGGTCGAAGCGGATGAGAGTCGTAAATAAGCGCCAGTCGGCTTCGGTAACGCGATCGCCCGCCAAATAACGGTTATCTGCCAAAATCTCTTCAATCCAGTCTAAGCTCTCAAACAAAGGCACAACTGCTTCTTCGTAAGCTGCCTGAGTAGTGGCAAACCCCGCCTTGTAAACGCCGTTATTAACCGTGTGATAAACGCGATCGTTAATCTCATCGATCCGGTCACGCAGCCCCTCAGGGTAGTAGTCTCCGGGCGCTGCACCCACCCGATCAAAAGCACTGTTGAACATGCGGATAATCTCGGATGATTCGTTGTTGACAACCGTATGCGTTGCTTTATCCCACAGCACCGGCACAGTCACCCGGCCCGTGTAGCTCGGATCTACTTTGGTATAGATTTCACGCAAAAAATCAACATGATTAATCGGGTCAGAAACAACTCCTGGCCCTGGCTCAAAGCTCCAGCCGTTTTCACCCATAAACCAGTTGACAACCGAGATATCAATCATCTCGTCTAATCCCTTCAGCGCTCTGAAGATCAGCGCCCGGTGTGCCCAAGGACAAGCGTAAGAGACATATAGATGATAGCGGCCCGGCTCTGCCTTAAAGCCGTCCTTTTCTCCTGGGCCAGCGCTGCCATCGGCGGTTATCCAATTGCGAAAGCTAGAGGTCTCGCGCTTAAAGTGTCCTTTATTGTCTTCGGTGTCGTACCACTGGTCACGCCAGACGCCATCGATCAGTAAGCCCATCGGTTAATCGCTCGAATTCATATTTTTCATCTTAGATCAGACTTCAAAGCCGGTTGAAAATCCTCTGTCTGTAGGCAGGACGTTTGAGTGGTAGAGCACTAGCTCTAGCGCTGTCTATCCGCTAGTTTGGTAGGGATAGCGCGCAAGGGATGCTACCAATATGGCTTCAGAGTCAGGGTTTACGTTTGAACTAATGCTGGCTTTGGGGGCTGCTGCCATCGGTGGCTATGCGGTGAGTCGGCTGCGGCAGCCGGTGCTGCTCGGCTATCTGACCAGTGGTTTGGTAATTGGCCCGCTGGGGCTAAGGCTGATTACAGATACCGGCAATATTCAAGCGCTAGCAGAACTCGGCGTCGCTTTTTTGTTGTTTGCGCTGGGCGTGCAATTTTCTTTAGAAGAACTCAACCGGGTGCGCAACATAGCCTTGCAGGGCAGCCTGTTGCAAATTGGCCTGACGATAGGGCTGGTGACAGCGATCGCCTTCTCTTTTGGCTGGGTAGATAGCCTTTCTCAGGGCGTTTTCTGGGGGGCATTGCTGTCTCTTTCTTCTACAGCAGTTGTGCTCAAAATGCTCACCGAACGCGGCGAAATTAATACCCGTCACGGCCAGATTATGCTGGCCATACTGATCGCGCAGGATCTGGCGCTGGGGCTGATGCTGGCCATACTGCCTGCTATCGGTCAGCCCGGTCCGCTCTGGCAAGTAATCGGGCTAGCCCTGCTAAAAGTAATTGGCTTTTTGCTGGCGGCATTGGCAATTGGGCGCTGGCTGATTCCGGTGATTATTCGTCAAGTCGCGCTGACTGAGAGCAGTGAGCTGTTTTTGCTGACGCTGATCTCGCTGTGTTTGGGCGTAGCGCTGGTGACAGCGAGGCTGGGCCTGTCGATTGAAATTGGGGCCTTTGTGGCTGGGCTGATGATCTCCGAAATCGATTATGCCGACCATGCGCTAGCAAAAGTGCTGCCGCTGCGCGATACCTTTGCCAGCCTGTTTTTTGTCTCTATTGGTATGCTGATTGACCCACGAGTGCTGATTGACAACTTTGATCGCATTCTAGGGCTGGTGAGTTTGGTGATGGTGGGGAAGGCGCTGATTGTGCTGCCGATTGTGCTGTGGTTTGGCTATTCGCTGAAAACGGCCGTCTTGACGAGCTGCGGTATTAATCAAATTGGTGAATTTTCGTTTGTGCTGGCCGTTGTGGGTTTAGAGAATGATCTGATTTCTCAAGATACCTATCTACTCCTGCTGGGTACCACTGCGATCACGCTGGTGCTGACGCCGCTGTCTTTTGAGCTGGCAGATCCTTTGGCAGCGTGGCTATATCAGCAGCCCAGGCTAGCGGCGATTTTGCGGCGGCGAGAGTCTCCCCAGCGGCAGGGCGGCCATGAAGACATGGATAATCATGTGGTGATAGCGGGCTTTGGTCGGGTGGGAAGGGTGATTGTGAACTTGCTGCGATCGCGTGGCTACCCCGTCTTAGTGCTCGAAAATAGCGAAGCAGCCGCTCAGTCACTGCGGCGCGAGAAAATTCCATACGTGCTAGGAGACGCCGATTCAGAGCTGATCTTAGCCAAAGCGGCCCTACCGGCAGCCAAGGCGCTAGTGATTGCCCTGCCCGACCCGATCAGTACCCGGCTATTGCTTCAGCGGGCGCGGGCGATCGCCCCCCAGTTAGACATCATCGCCCGCGCCCACACCACCCAAGAACTCGATCTGCTCAGTCAGCTCGGGGCCCAAGAAGTTGTCCAGCCAGAATTTGAAGCGGCCCTAGCCTTAAGCGCTCACCTGTTAAACACTCTCGGCGATACCGATGACCACCTAGATATCACGATGGCCAAAATTCGTGCCAATCACTATCGCAGTCTGCGCGGATAATCACCTCTCAATTGCCATTCCATCTCATCTGTCTACCGCCTATCTACTTCCAGCAGCCAGACAATAAAAACCGTCCCCAATCCAAGATTTTCCTGCCGGTCTCTAGGCATCCAGGGCGTGCCAACAGCCGGGCTAATCACCTCAATCAAGCCCTGCATCTCCTGTACTAGCGACTGGGCGATCGCCAGCCCTAGCCCCGTTCCCGGAAGATCACTATGCGCCTGCACGCCGCGATAATACCGTTCAAATAGATGCGCCTGGTCACTAGCCGGAATTCCCAGCCCTGTGTCGCCTACCACAATGCCCTGATAGTGGCCTCTCTCACCGACCCGGCTTACCCCTGTTTGTACCCAGACCTGAGCCCCCGCTGGTGAATACTTAATGGCATTATCTACGAGGTTGCTCACCACCTCTCCTAGCGCCTCCTCTTCTCCCCACACAGGCGGCGTATCTGCTGCCACCTGAGCCTGCAAGTCAACGCCCTTTTCGGTAGCGACAATATTAGCTACCGCCAAAATAGGCTCCACAATGTCAGGCAGATACTGAGCAGACATCGTCAGCGGCTGACCTAGCCCAGCACCACCTATCACCTGATCAGCCGCCGTCTGCTCGGCCCGCTGAGCGTCAATCTCGCCGCCTGCCGCCTGTCTCCTGCTCTCCTGCCCTTCTTCGCCCTGCCCTGCGCCGGAAGGCACTAACCGTCCAGGTGCCAACAGTCGCTGCGCCGCTGGCAAAAGCGCAGACATCGCGCCTTCCACCGTTAAATCTGCATCGCCAATAGCCACCGCCTGGTCAAAATGGCTGACTAGCTCTCGCAACCGCTTGCTTTCGCGGACAATGCCAGTAGCTACAACCTGATTGGGATCTTCGGTCGCTAGCCGCCGCACTAACAGCTGGCCAAAGGTGCTCACCGCTGTCAGCGGATTACGAAACTGATGCAGCAAATTATGAAAAATCTCTGACTGACGACTTTGAAGGCTACGCTTCTTCGATAGCTGATGCTGTAGCCAATGATTATGCCGCTCTAGCACACAGCCTGCTGCTAACGATTCGGCCACCATTTCAATGTGGCGACGCTCTTCATTTAGCCAGGCGCGATCTGGGCGCACCGTCACCAGCAGACCGACGACCACTTCGGTATACACCAGCGGCACCACCATCTGCTGCTCTGGATGCAAGATGTCTGGCCAGCAAAACCCGTTTGGCGTCGCTCTAGAAGTTTCAGCACCGTGAGTTTCAGCACCGTGAGTTTCAGCACTGTCGGCGGACGGATCAGTCTCAGGATGGGTCTCCCGTTCAGTCTCTGTGGCTGATTGGTCGCTGGCCGCAGGAGCCTCTGCGGCAGCAGGTAGAGCCAACGGGCCGCTGTAGCTGCTATTAGCCCAAGGGGTCGCCCGCGTAAAGTTAGCAACCCAGCTATCGACCGGCTCCGGATAGCTGGCCACCGGGACAAAATTGGACTGATTCCGCTGGGTCGCCTGCTCCGCCATATCTGCCACATCAGCAATGTACAGAGCCGCTGAAGACTCTGCCATTTGCTGAGTGAGCAGCCGTAGCTGAGTCCGGCAGAGTGAAACAAATTCGGGACTAGCGATCGCCGTCATGCGCAGCCTTTGTCGCAAAAGAGGGAACAAAAAAGAAAAAAATTAAGGCGGATTCGGTTCAATCAACACGCCGATAGTGTGACCGTAGTATTAAGTTTGTTAAGAGGTTTTAACTTTTTGGATGCCACCACAGAGAGAAAAGTACCGCAAAAGTGCTGAAAATCCGTCCGATAGCTCGTATGCAGGCGATTCTATCGACCTTATCAAAGATTTTAAACCAACTTGAAATTTTAAGTTATACCTGCTATATTTTGCAAGGTCTAGGCTTTTTTGTAGCTATCGCTACATCTGGCCAACAGGTACAGGAGGTAAGAAATTTGGCACGAAGACGTAAGCGCAAGAGCCGACGACGTTTAGAAGGACGTCGCATTCTAGAGGCAGTTCCTCAGTTCAGCATTGAGAGCGGGGAAGAAAAGCCCGTCACCGCTGCTCGCAACTACATTCACGCTCAAGGCATTTGCCCGCCCGCACTGCTGCTCGTCAAGCGCAATGAGCATACCACTGATCGCTACTTCTGGGCCGAAAAGGGCTTATTTGGCGCGCAGTATGTGGAAGAGAATCACTTTCTCTTTCCTAGCCTCCGCCTTCTGATGAGTGAAGAAGAAGAGGAACTCGCAGTTTCTAGCTAAGCTGCCAGCCGCTTTGAAAAGAAAGCGTTAGCAAGGGTGAGCTAGGATCTGTAGCGTTGGTTCTATAGCGTTGGTTCTATAGCGTTGGTTCTATAGCGTTGGTTCTATAGCGTTGGTTCTATAGCGTTGGTCACTTGGCTTGAATGCAGCAACACAGGCAAAACCTTTGCATAACAACAGGTCAAGTGATTCGCATTACCCGAATGCATCCAGGTAACGCGATGCTTAGAAATTCATCTAAATGGGAAGGGCTGAGCTACTCGGCACCTTCCCATTTTTTTAGCCCTGCCCATGCGTTTAATTCGGGTCGGGTAAAGGCACTCTGCAGCTCAGCAATCTCATCTCTATGTCCCTTCACCGTCAGCTTAGAAAGACAGCCCTGGCTAGCCTCTGGCTCTACCTTCAGGGTCACTACCTCAGGGCGACTAGACTTGCGCCAGTAGAACACACCCGCTAAGGGAGAAGCTGCCACCAGCCCAATCAGTCGCCCGCCCCAACTCGGAAACAAGGTCGCCGCAATCAGCGATAGACAGGCAAAGCCTACAGCCGCTAAGAGCGATAAAAAGATAGCCATAAAAATGCTTGGGCTAACCATGCCGACTAAAGTAGTTGGGTTCGAGGTAGCCGGGTCTGTAGCAGTCAGATCTTTAGCGGTCTCACCCGAGATGCTGGCATCTGCCGATTCAGCCATAGGCTGGTAGGCTCTGAGCCGAAAGTATTTGATAACGGCCTGCTGTAGAGCCTCAGGCGACTGCTGCGATCCAAACTGCATGACCTCAACGCGATCTTTGGTAGAGGCGCGAATAAAAAAGCCAAGCCCAATCACCATAAGGCTGGTCAACAGCAGCGTAGAAGCCCGAGAGGGGTCTGCAAAAAACAATTTTTTGAGGGGATGAATGTGCTGAGAGGAAAACCAGATGCCAGCGATTGGATGCAGCAGCTTTACTACAGCACCCTCAGACTATCTACCGTTTAGACAGCCCATCGCAAACGGTCTCCCGATAAACAGTCTATCAGTCCTGCCTGCGCTTTAAATCGGTTGACCAATAGCCCCCTGCTAACGCTGGGTTAGCCCTACGAACCGGCATATTTGATTTCAGCGGCCATCGGCACTGACGAAGCATGCAGCGGTCGGCTTTGCTGACCTACCATATAGCGCTGCCACAGCGCGGCGAGTTCGCGTGCCTTCATTTGCCAGTCGGGCCTAAGGCAATACATACGGCGCGGGCGGCCCCTACCTTCTACCTTTTTCCAGTAGCCCATAATCGCCGCCTGGTTTTCTAAAAACTTGAGGGCGCTATAGAGAACGGTATCTGAGAGCCGGTAGTTAGGGTAGTCTTGCTCAATCGCATGAATTAGCTCTGTGCCGTAGGAATCGTGGCGAGTCAGCACTGAGAGTACATAGCAAACGGCTAGCTCTTTATTGAGATAGACCGGCGGCGGATCTTCAAAGAATTGATAGATATCTTCAAACTTCATGAGGAAGCTCCGATAGCGTTTGGGTAAGGGAACAGCGATTAGCGATGGAGCCACCGACTTGCTGAATATCGCGAATGCAAATCAAACCGATGCAAATCAGAACTGCTCGTGCTTTGAGAGTCGATAGCGGGTTGCCCGATAGGCAATCTTAATTGACCATTTCATTGACAACCCCGTGAGTCAGAACGGCTGATTCATTCTAGCCACTAAATAATAGATCCACTCATCTTTTTTAAATCTGGTAACTATCTGAAAAGTTTTGTCAGTTTTGCCAGAGTGTCAATGCTTTGCAGCCAGGCCAGCACCCGCCCTATCAGGCCAGATCAGTAGACCAAAGGCACTTTCTTACAATAGTTAAAGCTTTGTTTCTAATGATGTCTAATAGTTGCTAATTGTTGAGATGGAGATTGGCTGCAGATTGTTTTGCATAGCCCGGTTAGCATTGTTTACACTCGCCTACTGAGCATCCGCTCGGGTGCGGAAGAGTACCTGGTTGTTTTGTACGGCAGCTAACTCCAGGTAAACCGGGCCAGTTGTATAGATTGGCTGACTGGCAAAAGCCTGAATTTCAAGCGGCTCACCGTACCGCTGCACCTGACCCAAAAACTCTAGGATCGGATCTGAGAGCCCGCTGGCAATAATGGGCTGGTAGCGGATAATGCCATTTCTGCGCGCCTGAAATTCTGCGGTGGCTCGCAGCAGGGTAAAGCGCTCGATCAGCGTTTCGTTGCTAACGTCGTCGCTTTCTATACGCACAGCCGCTAACACTTCGCCCGGCTGAAAGAGAATTTCGTTAATGGCAGCTTCTACATTAACGAGCAAACAGGGGTCACCGTTTTGGGTGAGGGCTTCGTTAACGCAGGGCTCACCAACGACGTAGTTGGCTGCTGAGGATACTCTGATCACATAGTTTTGCTGATCGGCGATTGACGCCACAATTCGCTGAACGGTGTCGGGATCAAAACGAATGGCAAAGCTGTCGATGTCTTCTTCTTCTATGCCTGGCAAGATAGTCCGGGCGACAAACCGATTGGCCTGAGCTAGGGCATCTTCGACGGCTGTGCGGGCAGCGGTTTCTGAGTCGGGGCGGGCGATGGTAAAAGACAGGGTTTCGTTACGGCCAATGGCGACATTACCCAATCGCAATCCTTGAAATTCGTTTTCGAGGCGGGCGATTTCTTCGGAGAGAAAGGCTTGCTGGGTTTGCAAGACTTCCAGACGGCTTTCGCGCTCGGCGATATCCTGGTCACGCTGGGCGATTTGGGCGTCGCGATCGCTCAGTTCAGCGTTACGGCGCTGCAGTTCCTGATCGCGCTGAGAAAGCTGCTGGTTGCGTTGAGAGAGCTGCTGATTCCGCTGGGCAATCTGCTGGTCGCGCTCGGCAATTTGGGCCCGCACTTTGGCTTGCTCAGCAATCAGCGCCTCTCGCTCTGAGCGCAGGTCGCCAATTTCATCACGGAGACTGTCTGCCTGCTCTGAGACGCTGTCGAGCTGAGACTGGGTATCGAGCAACCGGCTGAGGGTTTCTTTTTCACGGGCGATCGCCGTCTGCAAAGACTCATTGGTTTCGAGCAGTCGTGATTGGGCTTCTGCCTGCAGCTCAGTCGATGCTTGCAGAGTGCTTTCAACCTCATCTTTTTCAGCCTGGGTCGATTCTAAGTCAGACTGGGCATCGGCTAGCTCTGCCTGAATATCGTCGAGCTGAAACAGCCCTTTGCGCAGCTGATCATCTAGCGCAATCAGCAGCAACAGCGTCGAAAAAGACGCCACCATACCCGTTGCGACACTCACGACCGTTGCCGTCTGCCGGGGTCTCAGGTTAAACAGGCTAAGCCGAGACTTGCCCACCTTCATGCCAATGCGATCGCCAACAGTCGCAATCACACCCCCCAAACAGGCAACCGCAAAGAGTAGTACAAATCCAGTGGTCATGTGCTGCCGCGAACGCCTTGCCATAGCCGTGCAATACAAGTATCAGGGTACTGCACTGAGATGGGGGCTGAGGTAAAGAAGATAGCCAGACGGCAGGCAAATCTGTCAGTTTTGTGAGAGACAGAATGCAGTAGACAGTAGATACTTTTCGTCTCCTGGCTCCTGCCTACTGCATTCTGTCTCCTGTCTACTGCCCCTTCCCTTAAGTAAACTGCTGCGAGAGCGTCACCGGGTCGTGAACCGTGATTTTCTTTTTGTGAATGGAGATCATGCCTTTTTCGCGCAGGTCTCCCAGCAGCCGGGTGACCGTTACCCGAGTGGAGCCGATAGCTTCGGCGATCGCCTGATGAGAAAGCTTGAGATCGACCGTGATGCCAGCTGAGCCGGGTACGCCAAAATCGCGGCAGAGGATCAGTAAAAAGCTTACCAGCCGCGAACCCATATCTCGATGGGCCAGCGTCTCGATCATCATCTCTGTTTGCAAAATTCGTGACGACAGACCGCGCAGCATTAAGGCAGAAAGCTCAGGGTGTTCTTCTAGCGCCTGAGCCACCTGGTCGCCCTGTAGTGACAGCAGCTCTACTGGCGTAAAGGCCACCGCATGATAAAACCTGTCTGATCGGTCGCCCGTAATCAGAGAGAGCACCCCAAAGACACTGTTTTCTCGCAGCAGGGCAACGGTGATTTCTTCGCCAGCCTCGTACACCCGTGAAAGCTTCACGGCTCCTTTGGTCAAAAAGTAAACCCGTTCTGCCGGATCACCCGGAAAGAAAATAGTCTTATTGCGTTCGTAAGATTCGACTACCGGTGGAAAGCCGCCGCCAGCAAGCGAGCGGAACATATTAGAAAGCGGTGTGGCAGAAGTTGCGACCATACTGAAAACCGAAAAGGTGGGGGCGATGGGCTCACTGATGTCTAAAGCGGAATGTTTATCTAGATAGATATTTATCTTGATATCTAAGCAGACTGCCCATATCAGGTACTGAATGTCATGAGATGCTCATTCAGGCTAGTACTACTAAACCCTATGGTCAGAACAGCGTTTTGTATTACCTAATACCAAAGTACAGTTGAAACCGTCAGCGGACAAGATTTTTAGGGGCTTTGCTAGGTTGACCGCTATTTTAACTAAAGTTTCCCCCTACCTGCAGGCAGAAGTATTAGCATCGGGGTATTTTCTGCAACCTGTCGGCTCAGCGCCGGTTTTGCCCAGCGACAGCTTACTGCCTTTAGCGGCCTCGCTCGGCAGGATGGCCCCATTTTTCAGTATGCTCCTAGAGCGCGTCAAAATGTACTAACCCAGAGATTCATGCTAGACCTGACCGGAAAAAAAGCCCTTGTGACAGGCATTGCCAACAATCGCTCGATTGCCTGGGGCATTGCTCAACAGCTGCACGCAGCGGGCTCAGAGATTGGGGTGACCTATCTGCCTGATGAAAAGGGCCGCGCTGAAAAGAAGGTGCGTGATCTCACAGAATCGCTCCAGCCCAGTCTGTTTTTGCCCTGCAACGTACAAGACGACGACCAGGTAGACGCGCTGTTCAGCACGATTAAAGACAAGTGGGGCAGCTTTGATATCTTGATTCACTGTCTGGCGTTTGCCAACCGTGATGATCTGACGGGTCACTTTAGCGATACCTCACGCGCTGGCTTTGACTTGGCGCTCAGCGTCAGTGCCTACTCTCTAGTACGTTTGGCGCAAGGGGCCAAAGCGCTGATGCCCAGCGGCGGCAATATTGTCACGCTCACTTATCTGGGCGGAGCGCGGGTAATACCCAATTACAACGTGATGGGGATAGCGAAGGCAGCACTGGAGATGAACGTGCGCTATTTAGCCGCTGACCTGGGGCCGCAAAACATTCGTGTCAACGGCATTTCGGCTGGCCCGATTCGCACGCTGGCCTCTTCAGCCGTAGGCGGCATTCTCGATATGATCCACCATGTAGAAGAGACGGCTCCGCTGCGCCGTACGGTAACCCAAACGGAAGTGGGCAATACTGCCGCGTTCTTGTGTAGTGAGCTGGCTAGCGGTATTACTGGTCAGGTGATCTATGTCGATTCGGGCTACGCGATTATGGGAATGTGATCTGCTAAGAAGGCTAGTCGGTAAAAGCGCGGTCTAGATTGCTGCGAACTGGGCTAACAATAGTCTGAGCAGTCTGAGGTCCTGCCGGATTTAATAGGGGTTGAAGGGCGATCGCCTGTGCCTCTTTCATTTGCCCGTAGGTAAATACGCAGGGCGTCCCGGTAGGCAATAGCTTTTGGATTTGCTGCCAGACGTAGGGACTGCCGTAGATTACGATAGCTTGTACGTTTTCGCCGAGTGACTGGATGTAGCGGGTAGCGATCGCCTCCAACTCCTGACCACTGCGAAACGGATTGCCGCGAATAAATAGCTGCACCAGCGTCGTCACCGCCGAATTGAAGGTCGTCATCTCGGCGCTGCGGCTGTCGATCAGCGTCAGACTGTAGCCTTGACGGGCAGGCAGCGTCACCGCTGGAGCCGTGCGACTAAGAAAGGGGCAGTGCAGCAGATCGTCAACCAGAATAAGATTTTGACCGGCGATCAGCGGCGCGCTAATCGCCTGCGCAAGTGACTGACTGGGCGCGTGGCTCACCTGCTGAGACGTTTGTAAAATCTCTGCGGCCAGGGCTCTGGTGGGCTCAGTGGCAATCTGCTCAGCTTGAATTGGCGGCACGGCCTGCTGCTGCCAGGCATGACGAGAGGATGAATCGGTCACCAGTAGGTCGGCAATTTTGTGCTTGGCTCGCCAGATCCGCTCCACCGTTCGTAAAATGGCCTCAGGCGCAATTCGCCCGATTTTGACCGCTTCGCAAACGGCAGCGATCGCCCCTTCGACATCGCCTGGCATCAGCAAAATATCGGCTCCCGCCTCAACCGCCAGCACCGCTGCTTCGTAAGGGCCATATCGCTGCGTAATGCCACCCATTACGAGGGCATCGGTGACAATCAGTCCGTCAAATCCTAAGTCTTGTCGCAGCAGCCCGCTCAGCGTCACCTTCGACAGCGTTGCCGGGTGCTGGGCGTCAATTTTCGGCAGCTGCAGATGAGCTGTCATGATGCTGTCTACCTGAGTGGCGATCGCCCGCTCAAAAGGCACCAGTTCTAGCTGCTGCAGCCGTTCAAAATCGTGATTGACCACCGGCAATGTGAGGTGTGAGTCAATCTCGGTATCACCGTGACCAGGAAAATGCTTGGCAGTGGTGAGAACAGCGCCCTGTGCCCCTCGGATAAAAGCGCTCGTGAGCTGAGCGACAGTATCCGCCGTTTCGCCAAAGGCCCGCACGTTAATCACCGGATTCGCCGGGTTATTATTCACATCGACGACAGGTCCCAGTAGCCAGTTGAGGCCAATGGCCGCTGCTTCTTGGGCGATCGCTGCTCCCATCTGCTCAGAGAGCCGGGTTGCTAGCGGCAAATCACGTCGGGCAATCTCCCCTAGCGCCATGGGCGGGGCAAACCAGGTCGCGCCGCTAAAGCGCTGCCCTACCCCTTCTTCAATATCAGCGGCTATGAGCAGCGGATACTTGGCCAGTGACTGCAATTGCTGAGTTCGCACGCCTACCTCAGCAGCGCTGCCACCCAGTAAAATCACGCCACCCACGCCCATCGCTAAATATTCTTTTAGCTCGGTATTCGTCGCTTCCCACTGCGGATAGGCCAGCTCGTGGTCAAAGAGATGACCGGTCGTGCGCACGACTACCATTTGAGCCACCTGTTCGGCCAAGCTCAGGGTTTCGGGGCTAGGTAAGCGAGAGGCTAGCATTGAACTCCAACGGCGGTGCAGCGAGGCTAGATATTGTCTGTATGAATGTCTAGGTAAACCCTTATGACTCTTCTACATCGCCCAATTCTTGAGCCTCGATTGAGTCGCCTGTCTGGCGCTCAGCGTTGATCTGATTGAGCACGTTGATGACGTTGCTAGCCAGGTCAAATGAGCGATCTTCTTTAAAGGTAACCTCGGGCGTGCGACGCAGCTTCATCCGCTGACCTAGCTCATGGCGCACGTAGCCTTCAGCAGCCTTGAGACCGGCCATTGTTTCGGCTTTAGCTTCATCGGTGCCGTAAATGCTGACAAATATTTTGGCGTGCTGCAGGTCTCCAGCAACGTCTACATCGGTAATGCTGACTATGCCTGAACCGACCCGGTCGTCTTTGATGCCGTTGATCAGCATCTGGCTCACTTCGCGCTTGATAGAGGCTGATACCCGCGCAACTCGTCTGCTAGTAGCCATAAGGGTTAGAAAGTGTTTAGTAACAAAGAGAGAAGCTCAAGGGCATCGCTAAGCAATGCCTAACATCGCTCTCAGGATATAGCTTAGGCCGACAAAGCCAGCAATCGCCGCGCCAATGAGGGGAATTGCCGTCAACGGTCGCTTAAGCAGCGGAATTAACGGCTCAATGGCGTTGTAGAAAATGCCAAAAGAAACCGAAATCAAATAGCGGGGATAGCGGGAAACGTTGTCAAAGAATTCTTGCATAGTGCCTAATGGATGTCTTCAGGTGTCTTCGAAGGCAAACTCGTCTATATATCCTACCGCACCATTCTAGGTCTTAAGAAAGCTAGGACTCTAGCGTACGGGCAGTCAATGTATAATACAGTTGATCTATGACTATCTCTCCATCGCTTACTCAGGCCAGCGCTGAAGATACGCTGGTAGCTACTGCTCGTCCATTTATTAAGTGGGCGGGTGGAAAGTCACGTCTGCTCGAACAGTACAAGCCCTTTTTGCCCGGCGAGTTTGACCGCTACCACGAGCCCTTTTTGGGCGGCGGCGCACTGTTTTTTTATCTAGCATCGCAGCTTCGGCGTCAGGGCAAACGCGCTTTTTTGAGCGATCTCAATCCAGAGCTGGTAAATGTATATAGGTGCGTGCGCGACCAGGTAGAGCCCTTGATCGAGCAGCTAGCAGTCTATCAGTGCGGTCACAGTGAACAGCAATACTATGCGGTGCGATCGCAGCTTCCAACTGACCCTGTCCATAGAGCCGCTCGCTTCATTTATCTGAATAAAACCTGCTATAACGGCCTCTATCGCGAAAATGCCAAAGGCTTGTTTAACGTCCCGATGGGCCGCTACAAGTCGCCTAAGATCTGCGCACCTGATTTGCTACGCCCAGCTTCTGCCGCGCTGCAGATGGCTGACATTACAGAGCGGCCATTCACCGCCGTTTTAGACTGTGCCAGCGATCACGGCGACTTTGTCTACTTCGATCCGCCTTACCATCCGCTCAGTGACACCAGTAAGTTTACTGCCTATAGCCGCTGTCAATTTGCCGCTGAGGATCAGGGTGAGCTGAAGGAAGCGATCGCTCAGCTGGCTAGCCGCCGAGTGCAGGTTCTCGCCTCTAATTCTGACTGTCCGTTCATCCGCGATCTGTACAGCGACACCAGCATTTTTGAGATTCAAACCATTGCAGCAGCGCGATCTATCAACTCCAAAGCTAGCAAGCGCGGCAAAATTACTGAGGTGCTAATCATCGCATAGCCACTTACTCGTCGTAGCTGCCGCCGATGCTGATCGGTGTATTGAGAACGTCAGCGCCTGCCAAATCTACCCCCTCTACACTAGCGCCATCGAGACTGGTGTAATACAGTGTCGACTCTGATAAATCTGCATTTCTAATAGTCGTATCGTCAAGCAATGCGTTGGTTAAAAAGGCGTTATTCAAGTCGGTGTTAACTAGCATTGCACCGGTCAGGTCTGCGCCCTCTAAGTTGGCGTAAGCCAACGTTGCATCGGTGAGGTCAGCATCTCTTAAATCCACACCAATAAGATGCGCGCCCGTTAGATCGGCGTTAGTTAAGTCACAAGCATTACAGATGCCGGTTTCAAGTAGCTGAGTGACGTGTTCCGGATTTTCTGCGAGAGCTGGGGCCGGATCGATGACAGCGGCTAAGCCTGTAATACCGATTGATAGCGCGGCGGCATAAGCGACCGTTTCTGATAGCCTCGTGGCGGATTGAACAAATGACTGGGTTAGTGATTGCATAACCTCTTCTTCCTCTTCTCTAATTTTCTCCTTCCTGCAAAAACAGCCTCTATGCAAAGCGATTTTTTCGAAGTTTTCTCCAGTAACGACAGCTTTTAACAGTGTCAAAAATGTTTTGTAGCTGTCTGTTCCTGAATTCAATGTAACTAGATTATAGCGCTTTGAGCGCAGTAAAGATATCTAGCTAAAGGGAGGGATAACCCCCCTTTTAAGCCTTGGAACTTGATAGCTTTCGCGCTCAAAACTCAGGGCAAAAGTAAACTTAAAAATCAATATTAAGTAACCATTTTTATTACTTGGGTTTATCACTTAGGCGGTAGATGAAATCGTCGGGACGGTTTTGGCTAGATCGGTGTAAGCTATGGGCAATTATCGATGAGCCCTTGGGGTCTAGTTCGCAGCAGCTATGGAAGCGCTTCTTCTGACGGTCTATTTTTTGGTTGTGATCTATGTCCTTTATCAAATGGCGCTGTCTCTAGAAGACCGCCTGGAAGATAAGGTAATTATTCATGTAGACCAAGCTTTTTTAACAGAGCAGACTCAGGCTCAGCTCTCTACTCAGGCCGATGCCAGACATATCACAGCGAGCACTGAGCAGCGAGGATTTGGCGGCAGCAAAGCGATGCGCCCGGTGGTCAACCTGGCGTTTGACCCCCATGACGAGCTGCCGCTAGACTCGCCTAAGCTCGATGAGCTGAGAGACATGGGCCTGGACGATGAGGGCATTCGTGAGCTGCTGAGGAAAAATATCGCGATTCAGGTTTCTCCCACCGGCAGGCAGCCGCTGAGACCCGTTTCCTATCTATCAATTTTGATCGTCAATGAAACGGCTGATGCTCAGATCTATATCAATTGGGATCGCAGCTCGCTAGAGATGTTTGGCCAGGGCAACCGGATTATTCGCGCTACGCCTAATATGCCGCTAGACCTGACTCAGGCTCAGATCTTTAGCATGGTGAATCCGGGGCAGTCGATGGTCTCTGATGTGACCGTTGAAAAAAACTACGTGCGTGATGCCGACACCAATCAGGTAAAGCTGGCTAGGCCGCTGGTTGACCTGAAGGAGCGGGTGGAGCGATCGCAGCTTACCGACCCCACATCGAGCCAAAAAAACATTCAGCCTCTCTACGGCCTCGATCTGATGATTGGCCTCAAGCGCACTACCGAACCAGACAGTAAGTTAATTAACCTGCTCGTACCCTTTAGCTTCACCTTAGAAATAGAGGCTGATCAGATTGCGCTGCCTCCCCTGCGCTGGCTGCTGCATCACTTTGGCCGTCGCAACCGGCCGCTAGAGAGCTTACTTTGGGGCAGACAGCAGCGGCAGCGACGATGAGCGTCCCGATGGCGATACACTAGAGCCTATAGAGCTGGCTCAGTGGTTGCGGAAATCAGGTAGAGCCTCAAAACTCCACCTGGATTTCTGAGGAAAGTCCGGGCTCCCTAAAAGCCAAACTTGCTGGGTAACGCCCAGTACGGGTGACCGTGAGGAGAGTGCCACAGAAACATACCGCTAACGGGAAGGATGAACGATGAACGATGAACGATGAGTTTAAAGCCTGCCTTTTTACTTCTGACTTCTGACTTCTGACTTCTGACTTTTACGAGTAAGGGTGCAAGGGTGCGGTAAGAGCGCACCGGCAGCATCGAGAGGTGCTGGCCAGGTAAACCCCGGTTGGGTGCAAGGCCAAAGGAGCGACGGTTGGCTTTTTACCGGCTCTGACAAAGCGCGCCGCTAGAGGCGTCTGGTAACAGGCGTCCCAGATAGATAACCACCCTGCGGGCTCGCCCCGGAGGAACAGAACCCGGCTTAGGTCCAGCTCTACCCTCTTTTACCAGTCTATTTTGACGATTCTCGTGCCCATGACCGCTGATTTCACCGCTGCTCCTCGCTCAGACTTAGACCGGCTAGTGGCCCAGCTTAATATTCCGGCTGCCGCTGTTAAAAGCGACCTGCTGCGCTTAGCCTTTATCGATATCTCTAGCTCAGCCGATGAGAATAACGAAAAGCTAGAGTTTTTAGGAGATGCGGCCCTGCGGTTAGCGGCGGGCGAATTTTTGATGGAGACCTATCCCCAGATGTCGCTAGGGGAGATGTCGGCAGTGCGATCGCACCTAGTCAGCGATCAGGTTTTAGCGGGTCTAGCTAAGCACTATCAGCTGGGCCAACATCTCATTTTGTCTAAAAGCGCCGTTGGTGACAAAGCCGGAGCCGCTTCTCGCTTGGCCGACACCTTTGAAGCCGTTTTAGGTGCGCTGTATTTGAGTGTGGGTGACCTTAGCTTGATCCGTCCGTGGTTAGATTCTCACTTTGAGCGTCTGACTCGCATTCTGCAAGCCGATCCGGCCCGCCAAAACTACAAAGCCGCGCTGCAGGAGTTTACGCAGTCTCACTACAAAGCTCTGCCGATTTACAAAGCTACCCAAATCAGCCAAATTCACGGCGACGACGAGCGCTTTCACGCCGAAGCCTGGTTTCAAGAGCGGCTGTTAGGAGAGGGCAAAGGCCGCTCTATTAAGCTAGCAGAACAGGCCGCCGCTAAAGTTGCCCTGATCACGCTCGAACCTGAGCGCAGTGAGTTAAATGACGAGAGAAAATCTGACGGCTCAGGCCGCTGATCCGATTGATTTAGCCCCGATTGAACTGGCCCCCATTGAACTGGCGCTATTTGGGGTAGGTCGCTGGGGTACCCATTTGCTGCGCAACTTTCTGGCCCATCCGCAGATTCGGCTACGGGCAGTTGTCGAGGCGTCGGCTGAGCGGCTCGCGGCGGTGGCTCCCGAATTGGACGATTCGGTTGAACTGATGACTGACTGGCGGGCGGCGATGGCACTGGAGGGATTAGAGGCTTGTGCGATCGCCACCCCCGCCGCCACCCACTATGAGCTGATTCAGACCGCCCTGACCAAAGGTCTTCACGTCCTCGCCGAAAAACCCCTGACCTTAGATGTCGCCAGTTCTCAAGCCCTGTGCGACCTGGCTCAAAAGCAGCAGCGTCAGCTTGTGATTGACCACACCTACTTGTTCCACAGCGCCGTCATCACCGGCAAGCAGGCACTTACCGATATCGGCACGCCTCGCTACGGCTACGCCACCCGCACCCACCTCGGCCCCGTCCGCCGCGATGTCGATGCGCTTTGGGACTTAGCCATTCACGATATTTCTATCTTCAACCACTGGCTGGGCGAAAGCCCGATGCAGGTGCAGGCGCAGGGTAGTACCTGGCTCCAGCCTGATATAGAGACCCCGCTTTCTCCTGGCGGTCTTGCCGATGTCGTGTGGTGCCGACTGCAGTATTCGAACGGCTTTCAGGCAACGATCCATCTGTGTTGGGCAAATCCGGATAAGCAGCGGCGGCTTTGTGTGGTAGGAGACCAGGCCACTCTCATCTTCGATGAAATGAATCAGGCAAGTCCGCTGACTTTGCAGCGCGGCAGTTTTGTTGAGCAGCGCGGCTGGTTTACCCCGCAAAATATAGCCTCTCAGTCTATTGAAGTGCCGCCCTCAGAACCTTTGAAAAATGTATGCAATCATTTTGTAGAGTGTGTAAGAGGAGAGGAGCGCTCAGCTTTTTCTTCAGGAGAGCTAGGGACTAACTTAGTGGCTGTGCTTGTGGCACTGTCAAATTCGATGGCTCAAGATGGCGCTTGGTTGTCTGTAGCTGTATAGATCTAGCTGCGACGCCAAGCGTAATCAAGGTCACTATGGCGAGCTTGTTGATTTCATCTTTACTCGCCTACTTTTCTATCAGTGCTTAAATCGGTGGCACTGGGGGCAGCTCTGAGACGGTGCCCATCTGCTCCAAGCTACTGCTCCTAAACTCGGTTTGCGCCAAAAAGCGCAGCGTCTCCTGATACATAGGCTTCCAGTAGCCGTTGCTCATATTTTGGCTTTTCTCCAGGGGGTCAACCATGGGGTGAGGCACCAAGGCCGCGCTAGGAAAGGTGTAAAGGTAGTGATTGTCGTACCTTTTAAACAGCGAGGCACGGCTTAGCGACTGCGCAAAGCTTTGGTTGGTTTGAATATCAGCCGCGTCTTCGTTTTCGGTCAAAATCATCAGGGTTGGTTTGGGGCGCAGGGCCGCGACGTTGTCACGGTTCCGTACAAACGCGCCAAACTGATTGGCAGCGGTAAAGCAGCCCAGCGGAAATTGCAACTCATCCCACCCGACCTCTCGGATATCGAGCGGGCCAGCCAGGTTAACGTAGCGTTCGCGGGTTTCGCCATATACCTCTAGCAGCGGTGCAAAGGCAACTACCTTGGCCACCCGCTGCGGGTTCTGAGCACCTAGAGCCAGGGCCACCGCCCCCCCTACCGATAGGCCCACCGTGTAAATCGGCCCTGGCATGGCGGCTAGCTCGGCCAGCCGGGCTTGGGCATCGCTTAGATAGGCCAGATGCGACGAGACGAAATAGCGATCAAAGTTGGGGTCGTTGTCTCGCTCAATGGCGGCCACGATGTCACTCAGTCGAGGCTCTATCTGACGTAGGCGGGCCATTAGCCCAACCATCTGCACAGGGGAGAGAGAGACTGCCCCTGCGCTGCTAGTAGCAGCCAGACTGGCGAGATAGTCCTGCAGAACTGGGTCGGCGCTGACTTTTTCTCGCAGAGGGATCAAGATTTCGGGCTTGAGGTCAACTTGGGGCCAGTACCGGTCGGGAATGCGATAGGCATGGCCCGCTAGTGTGGCTTGGTACACATTGAAGCCATTGCGGAATAGGTAGTCAGCCAGTCGCGACATTTGGTGTGGTCTGGCGCTGAACCCATGGAACATCAGGACGGTTCCTTTAGTTGGGGTGTTGCCCTCATGGAAAAGGATGTATGGCAGCGCACCCTCGCGGTGGTCAGGGCTACTAGCGACGGTTTGAACGTACGCATCAATGCGCTGCCGGGTCTGCTGAAGCTGGTCTTCAGTGGGGGTGATAGGGACGTTTTGTAGAGTGACCATAGGCCCAAGGGGTGAGGACTGCGTTTAAGCTACTGCTGGCAGGCTAAGATTGCCTCACCCTGTATCTGCAACAGCACCAGCCTAAATTTTAATAGTGCAGCGTCAAAGCTTAACGTCTTGACAGAGTGCTAGGTCAGATTACTTCAACCAGGGCGCAGATACATTGTCTAACTGCTCGCGTTCTACGTCAGTCATCTCCCAGCCCAGTGCGCCTGAGTTTTGCTGAGCTTGCTTGGCGTTTTTTGCACCGGGAATAGGCACAATGTTACCTTTGCCAATCAGCCAGTTCAGTGCCACTTGCACTGTTGTTTTGTCGTGGGCTTCGCCGATAGATTGCAGTGCAGCTAAAACAGGCTCGATTTTTTGCAGACCTTTCTTGCTAAATTTGGGATCTAAGCGGCGTGCGCCCGTAGGCTGAAGGTCGCTGCCGACGGTGTATTTACCGGTTAGCAAGCCCTGAGCTAGAGGACTGTAGGCCAGGATGGTCACTTCTAAATTTCGCGCGGCTTCTAAGACGCCATTGGTTTCTATATTGCGGTGGAGCAGCGAGTACTGAACCTGGTTGACGGCTAAGGGAATGCCCCGCGCCGACAGATAGGTATGGGCTTCGCGCATTTGTTTGGCTGAATAGTTGCTGACGCCGATGGTTTTAATCCGCCCCTGATCGACTTCGTCTGCTAGCGCATTCATTAGCGTTTTTTGGCTCATGAAAAAATCAAAGGGCCAGTGCACCTGATACAGATCCACTGAGGGCAGTTTGAGTCGTTGCAGGCTGTCGGTGAGGGCGTCGGCGACAGCTTTGGCTGAAAAACGCCAGGGCAAGGGCATATATTTGGTAGCGACAATTGGCAGGCTAGCGCTGCCTTTCATAAATTGACCGATCAGCTTTTCCGACTCACCCAAGCCATAGACTTCGGCAGTGTCAAAAAAGTTTACCCCAGCTGCGATGGAGGTATTAAAGGCAGCGCGGACTTCATCGACGCCATAGCCGCCGCCATATTGCCAAAATAGCGAGTCTCCCCACGACCAGGTGCCGACGCCTAGCGCGGGAACCTTTGGCCCTTTGGGACCGAGTGTGGTGGTTTGCAGGTCAGATTGGCTTGCCATAGAGAAGACTGGAGGGAGTTACTTGGGCTTTTAGCTTCTCATAAGGTAGCGGGTTCGCTCAAGATTGGTCATCCTGCTCTGCGGTTAAAAAGTCTATAAATTGGCGGGCGGTGCGGCCTGAGCGACCGTTATGGCGGGTGGCCCACTGCCGGGCGCGCCAGTCGAGATTGTCTGGATCTATGTTGAGACCGGCTTGCTGGGCAAGTTCGCGAACGATGGTGAGGTAGGTGGGCTGATCGGCGGGCGTGAAGGTGAGGGTGAGGCCAAAGCGATCGCTAAACGAAAGCTTCTCCTGCAGCGTATCCCAAGCGTGAATTTCCTCAGCGTCTTTAGGTCGGGGCCGCTCGTCATAAAATTCGCGAATCAGATGGCGACGGTTGGAGGTGGCGTATACCACCACGTTTTGCGGCCTGGCAGTGACGCCCCCTTCGAGCACGACCTTGAGCGACTTAAAGGCTTCGTCATCGTCTTCAAAAGAGAGATCGTCTACAAAGATGATGAATTTTTGAGGTGTACGGCGCAGCGGCTCGACGATTTGAGGCAGGTTTTGCAGCTCGGATTTAGGGACTTCTATCAGGCGAAGACCCAGGTGGCTATATTCATTCAGCAGCGCCTTGACCAGAGAAGATTTGCCCGCGCCTCGACTGCCGTAGAGCAATACGTTTTGGGCGGTGTAGCCGCGCAGGAGCGATTCAGTATTTTGCACGAGCTGCTGTTTGGGGTGGTCGTAGCCGATCAGTTGCGCTAGCCGAATGGGATCAGGCGTGGCGATGCCGACAAGTTGTCCTTTGGTTTGCCCAGACTGCCAGCGAAATGCCCTGAACTGTCCGAAGATGCCGACGCCGTGAGTGGAGTAGTACTGGGCAAGCTCTACCAGCGCCGAGGTCCAATCTGGCTGATGAGGGAATGCGACTGGTAGCTTGGGCTCACTGCTGAGCTGCATGGCAGGTGGCGGGCTACTCTCGCAGACTTGCCCTATCCAGTGGCTCAGTTGCTCAGCAGGCAGGCGGTACAGAGCTTTAAAAATGGCCAAATCGTGATGAGCGGCGGCGACGATGCCGGGCGCGAGATGGTCGGCAGGGGTATCTATTGCAGCAGTTTGGACCTGCTGCGAAAAGGCGTTGTCTGCTAGCAAAATCTGCGTTACCAGATGTTGCTGCCAGCTTTGCTGATGCGTGGCTAAGGCGGAAAACCATTTTCCGTAGGCCAGGGAACTGTTAATTTTCTCGCCTTTGGCTAGCGCCTTCAATAAAGCTAAGAAGGCTTCGCCAATGTCGCTGGTGAGTACGGACTGGTAGAGCAATAGGGAGGCTGACTGCTGCTGGTAGTTTTGAATTTTTGCGATCGCCTCACCATCCAATCCCATAACCCAGTCCTTTCTATGACATCAGTCACTATCCTATACAGACGCGAGACACATCATGAATTTTGCTGTTCCCTTACTTGCAGCCCTTTCACTGGTCGTCATGTTGCTTTTCAAAACGCTTGTTATTGCGCCATACGAAGCAACGTGGTGAAAAGTTAAGTCATCTTTCTGCGCTCTGTAGCAGTGCCCTCTCTTACCGTATTATCTTTTCCTATACAGCCAACCGGCCTACTGATAAGGCCGATGGTCAGTCCCCCTTGTTCGGCAGGAATCACGATGACCGGTCTTCCAATTGCAGCGTTTGTCACCTTGCTCTACGGCATTTTGTCCATTATCGGCGGAGCTATTGGCTACAAACAGGCTGGCAGTCAGGTCTCGCTGATTTCGGGCTTTGTTAGCGGCCTACTACTATTAATTGGGGCGTATTTGCTGTTCGGCGGTGCGGCGCTAGGGCCATTGCTTTCGGCAGTGGTTAGCCTGCTGCTGCTGATAGTATTCATCGTGCGGTTGGTAAAGACGCGAAAGTTTATGCCTGCGGGGCTGATGATTATTGTGGGCGTCATCAATTTGGCGACGCTGTGGCTAACCGTGCCTGTAAATTGACATAGCCGCAAATCGTTCCTGAGAGAGTGGGCGAGCCATGCGTAGTTTTGTCACGCTATGAGGGCCAGCGGTGCTCCCTTGAGTAAAGGCGGTGCTGTGCGTATTGCTCTCTGCCTCCTTAGCTCATGTCAGCCCTCAGCATTTCACCTGTCAACACCTCTACTCAGCAGCCTGCCGAAAAAGTTAAAACAACGCGCCTGTGGATGCCCCGGCAGGTGCTATTTACGCCCGCTGCGCTAGAAGAAAGCTGGGGAGAGCAAATTTATCAGCGGGTCAAAGATCTGGGCTTGCCTATTACCAAGCTGACGCAAAACCGCATCACTGGCATGAAGGGCGACAGCGAACGAGAAACCTACGCTAAAGCCAAGCAGACGATGGCGGTGGTCACTTCACCGCCTAGCGCTTTTAAACTGCAACCCATTCCGCCTTCTGCTGACTGGCAGTTTCACCTGGCGGAAGGCTGTCCGGCCCACTGCCAATACTGCTATCTGGCCAGCAGCCTCTCAGGGCCGCCGGTGGTTCGAGTATTTGCCAACTTGCCCAGCATTTTAGAAAACACAGACAACTATCTGTCGCCGGCAAGGCCGTTGAAAAGGACAGACAAGAAAGGCGAGCCGATTGACCCAGATCGCCCGACTAGCTTTGAAGTGAGCTGCTATACCGATCCGCTGAGCCTAGAGCATTTGACTGGCAGTCTGGGCGAGTGCATTCGTTACTTCGGCACTCAACCCAATAAGGAACTGCGCTGGGTCTCTAAGTTTGACAATGTAGATCCGCTGCTAAATATCCCGCACAATGGCCGCACGCGCTGCCGGGTGAGCGTGAACGCCGATCCGGTGTCGCATTCGTTTGAAGGGGGAACAGCAAATGTGAAAAGTCGCCTTCAGGCTCTGCGCAAACTAGCGCTGCCCAAAGCCCAAGGCGGGGGCGGCTACCCAGTTGGGCTGGTAATTGCGCCAATTATGGAATTTACAGACTGGCAGCAGCACTACGAAGCTCTGTTTGAGCAAATTGCCGCTGCTCTAGATTTTGACTGCGACCTGGCCTTTGAGCTGATCAGCCATCGGTTTACCGCTAAGTCTAAAGAAGTTCTTGAAGAATGGTATCCCAACAGCAAGCTGGATATGGAGACTGAGCGCCGCACGACGAAGCGTAACAAGTTTGGCGGCATCAAATACGTATATGACAAGGAGACGGCTCAAGATTTACGTAGATTCATCGAAACCAAAATTGACCAGTATTTTCCTCGCGCTGTACTGCTGTACTGGACATAGCGCCGATATTTCACAGGTGTTTTTCAAGTTCTTTAAAGTTCCTGCGTAATTCTTCCCTTGTTTTCTGATGTCTTTATGAGAGCGCCTTTGATAGACTCATCATTTTCAACCAGGCAGTTAGATTAAATACATCAGATTGTGCGTGTGCCTACTGAGACTCATTAGCCGCTGCGCTTCTCTTTTTCTTCGTTGGAGCAATGCCTGTCATGGTATATACCACTTTGCAAGACATCAATAGCAAAAAGCCCTGCCCCATATGCAATGAGCACAAGCTCACGACTAACAGCACTGCCAAAATTGACGAAATTATGCACTATCGCTGCTTGCACTGCGGTAATGAGTTCTTTGAAGATGCGCACGATAGAAGGGTAAATGACCGCAGCGCTCGGGCGAGAGCTGGCGGGGACGCTGCGATGGGGCCGGGCGCGATTATTCTGATGCTGATTATTGCGACTATCCTGGCAATTTCTCTGTATGGCGAGGAAAATCGTCAGCAGAATAATTCGCAGCCGCTTGGCCTGGGACTGCCTGCGCGGTCGGTCGGTTAGGGAAGGTTGCTAGAAATTAGTGGGCAGAAAGCAGTAGGCAGGAACGCAAAGACTAACAGGTACGCAAAGACTAAGGGGGGGTTGGCTAGTCTGTGCCGGGTGACTCTGCTGGAGAGTTCGGAGTATTTGTATTAGAGGGGGCTTCCTCGGGCTGAACGGCTTCTGGCTGGCGGTCTGGAGTTGCCTCATTTGGGGCAAGCCATTCGGGCGTGGGCCGATTGACGGCGTTGTCGATGTTGTCAGAAACGACGTGAATTTTCACTGAGTTGCCGGGTTCGGCTTCTGAGCTATTCTTTGCTGTCTCTGCGGTTGGTGTATCTGTCGCCTCTACATAGCGCTGGTTGCCGGTAAAGTCGGCGTTGCCCACTTTAAGCTCGTAAGGGTTGCCGTTGGCGACTAACGCTATGGTGCCAGTCGGGTTAGTCAGGCCGAAGTCGGCTAGCGTGCTTTGCTCTACGCTCAGGGTGTGCGTTGAGCGGCTAGTGAGCTGGCTGAGTAGAAAGGCGATCGCCCCCGCTTCAGCCGGAGCCGCAGTTGGTGAGGCCATCTGCCAGGTGCCGTCGGCGCTTTTGGTAAAGGCAATGTCGCCTTCTGGCCGCTTGATCGTCAGGCTCTCAACGTCTTCTTCGGCGAAGGGAAAGAGGATCTCGCCTTCACCTTGCATAGTGTCTGATTGCGGACTGTCTGATTGCAGACTATCTGCGGCCTCGCCAGTGGCCTGGCTTTTACCGCGCTGGCTTTCTAATAAGAGAACGCCGCCGCCAAGGGCGATCGCCCCCACCAATAGCCATACCGTTCCACGCTTTAACATAGTGACTGGTTTCCTTAGCGCCGCCGCGCCCATAGAGTACCGGCCCCAATTAGCCCTAGCAGTGGGAATACTACCAGCGCCAGCAGCGTTAGCAAAATCTGTTGAGTCACCGTCATATTAAAACGGCGATTGGTCGCTTCTTTGGGGCGAATGGAGAGGGTGAGACTATCTTGCTTACTCAACCAGCTCACCGAGTTTAAAAACACGTCTCCGTTGAGCTGTTGGTCAAACAGGCCGTCAGTAGCAAAACTAGAGTTGCCGATGACCACCATCCGGCTCTCCTCAGGATCAGTCGGCTCGGTATCAGCAGGTTCAGCCGCCGCATCAGCCTCTGGCTCTACAGCCTCTGGTTCAGCCGATTCTGGAGCCGCGCTACCTTCTACCTGCGCTGGCCGGGCGAGGGCAACTCCCAATGCAAATGGCCCCGCAGGAGCCTGATTAGGATCGACTGATAATTCACCTTCTGTAATAGTTTGAGCATGGCTGTTCTCGTTGGTAAACAGCAGCGGCGTTTCTTCGATGTTGCTGACTTCTTTTATTTGTAAGGGCCGGGCCACCGGAAAGAAGGAGCGACCGTTGCCAAAAGCAGCCGTAATCGGATGGTCGCCATAGTCTGTTACCAGCGGCGCGGCAGGTCCCAAACCCACTAGCTGACCGCCCCCGGAAGTATCAATCACTAGCGTATCTTCAGCAACAATTCCCCACTGGCTCAGCAGCCCCTCTAGCCCAGTTTCAACTTGAGGGTCAATTAGCACAAATACGCTGCCACCCGTTTCTAGATAGGCCTGAACAGCCGCCACTTCCTGATCGAATAGCTTTTGCTGTGGCCCGGCAATCACGAGCACGTCGGCATCGGCAGGCACCCCGCCAGTATCGGCCAGGTTCAGCGGCGCTACTGTGTAGTTTTCATCTCGCAGACGGTTAGCGGCTTCAGCAAAGCCCGCCTGAGAACCATCAATCGCGTACTCTTCGTGCCCCTGCAAAAAGTACACCACCGCCATGTTTTCCTGGCTGAGCTGCGCCAGTTTGTTAGTGAGCTGGCGCTCTGCGAGCGGCTCTTGAGGGCTCACCTGCTGGACTAACAGATTGCGAACCGGCTGGTCAGCGTTTTCACTCTCCACCCGTAAAAACACTTCTCCACCGGTTTCTACACCTAACTGCTGCGATAGCTGAGGCTCGGCAAAGGGGTCTACATAGCGGTAGGTAAAATCGGGGTTGTAGCGACGATAGTTTTCCAGTAACTGCTGATCAGTAGGGTCAGGAACCGGGCTGAAAATCAGCACTTCGGTCGGCTGCTCCAGGTTTTCGACCACCTCCTGAGAGGCTGGCGAAAGCGTCAGCAATTGCCCTTCTGTAAGATCGGTGCGGCTGTCGTAGCGAGCACCCAAAAAGTTGACCAGCCCTAAGATCACCAGCACGGCCACTACCGACACTGCCGCATTGGTGCCTGCCTGAGTCGAGCGCCGCTGCCAAAAACCACTCCAGCTACGCAGATCGCTAGCCGCCACGCTAGAGACAATCAGCATCAGCCCGATCACCAGCAGCGCCACGGCCACTAGCGTCCAGCCGTTGAGGATGCCAATGACCAAGCCAGCGGTCACCAGCGCCAGCCCTGGCCAGATTAAATATTTCAAAATAGGCTGCAAATTCTTCATTGGCTGCACCGGTAAAACATGGGCTTTAGAAAGGATCTAGGAGCGCTGAAACCGTAGCGTATCAATCGACTGAGCGGTAAGAAACAGACCGAGCACAACATAGCTAACAAACAAGATCAGGCCGCTGGTATCAAAGATGCCCTGAGTAAAATCAGTGTAGTGAGAGAGCAGCGACAGATGGCTCAGCGCGTCACCAATTACACCAGGAAGGTCGGCGGCGATCGCATCAATCACCCACAGCAGCAGCACCAGCCCAAACGTCATCACCGCTGCCAGCACCGTACTCTCTGACAGCGACGAGATAAACATGCCAAGCGAGAGCACTCCCGCCGCTAGCAGCAACAGCCCAAAGTGACCCATCAGCAAAACCGCTGGCGAAAAAGCCGGTTCACTCGACGCGAACGCCACCGATTCAGCAATCAGCAGCGGCAGCAGCATCGCGCTGTAAAACGTCACCACGCCCAGCAATTTGCCCAGCGCCACCACCCAATTGGTTACGGGGGAAGTCGCCAAAAGCTCCAGCGTGCCCTGCTTGCGTTCTTCGGCGTACAGCCCCATCGAGAGCATGGGCAGCACAAACATGGAGAGAGAGCCCAGCAAATTGAGATAGATCTTAAGAAATTCGTAAGGTGCATCAATGGCCTGCGCGCCTGCGCCCAGCTGATCGGCAGCACTCACCTGAGCGATGATGCCATTAGGAGAGAGCAGCAGCGTCACTAAAAACAATCCGCCAATTAGCCAAAACACCGCCGCAATTATGTAGGCAAAAGGCGAGGTGAAATAGCTCTGTAATTCTCGGCGGTAGATCGCCATCAGATTGCTTAACAAAGTTTTCATCGCTGCTCGCTCTCCTCAGGCGTATCGTCTGACCGGTCTGTTGCCGCTTGCTCTGGCGGCTCCGGCAGAACAGCCTCAGCTGAAGCCGTTTCTGAAAGCAATGCTGCTGTCTCCTGCTCTCCTGTTTCCTGCTCTCCTGTCTCCTGCTCTTCTAACAAATCCGTGTCCCCTTTATCTATCGGCTCGTCAGCTCCCGACTGAGACTCCTGCATCGTCAGGTTAATAAACACATCTTCTAAGCTGGCGCGGTTGCGGCTCAGCTCAAATAGCTCTAGATCCTGACTGACGACTTGGGCTGCGATCGCACTGCCCAAATCTCCCCCCGCCGTCGTCACCTGAAAGCGAAAATGCTCCTCTGGCAAACCCTCTGTCACCACCGGATCGACCTTGACCACACCGGGTACCGAGCGTAGCACCGACAGACTGCGGGCGACCTCACCGCGTAGCTCCACCCAGTAGCCGCCCTGGCCGGTCAGCCGCGCCACTAAATGCTCTGGGCTATCGGTCGCGATAATTTCGCCCCGGCTGATAATGGCAATGCGATCGCAAGTCATGCTCACCTCCGGCAAAATGTGCGTCGAGAGAATGATCGTATGCTCTCCGGCCAAGCTTTTGATCAGGTTGCGCACTTCAATAATCTGCCGAGGGTCAAGGCCCACTGTGGGCTCATCGAGGATGATGACCGGCGGATTGTGGACGATCGCCTGCGCAATACCAACTCGCTGCCGAAAGCCTTTTGACAGCTTACGAATGATCACCTTTTGCTTTTCTTGGAGGTTGCAGCGCGTGATTGCTGACGCTACTTGAGTGGCGCGATCGCCCGCTGCCACCCCTTTAATTCGCGCGACAAAGTGCAAAAACCCCTCTACCGTCATCTCCGGGTAAAGCGGCGGCGTCTCTGGCAAATAGCCAATGCTCTGTCGCACCGCCATTGACTCGGTATGCACATCTTTACCGGCTACCCGAGCTGTCCCGGCGCTAGCGGGTAGATAACCAGTCAAAATCCGCATGGTCGTCGTTTTACCGGCTCCATTAGGGCCTAAAAATCCGAGGATTTCGCCCGGCTCTACCCTGAAGGTCACATCCTTAATAGCAGCCGTGGAGCCGTAAGTTTTGCTGAGCTGGTCAACTTCAATCATGGTGCGTAGCCCTAGAGGAGCCTCGAAAAAACCTTAGAAGATTAGGTACGATTAGCGCGCAGCTTTTTGCACATCAAGGCATCGCATCTTAGCACTGACAGGCTTGATCGATGTGGCATTTAATAGCCGATCCGGAAAGTGTCCGCTTTCAGTTAGCCAAGTAACCCGCACTGCTGCTGCTCGCTGCGCTGGTTTACACTAAGCCTATTAAGAATCTTGACTGTCTAAAAATCTTGACTGTCAAAATTTAAACTCCTTCACTCTAGCGCTGTCCTTTGGCCAAACCCAAATTTCCTCATCTCGTCGGCTCCAAATGGACGGCTCAGCAGAAAACTCTGGGCTGGCGGCATTTTCACGTCGTCAATCGGAAAAATCAAGGCGGCTGGGTCTTTGCCGAGCTGGTGGCCGCTTGCGACCCTCAGGCCCGGTTTTGGCTAAATGCTAAGGTTCTCAAAAATCGCCAGATCTGGGCAGCGGGCTGGCAGACGCTAAATGAAATTCAGGCGATCGCTACCGACTTTGACCTGGATCTGGACCTAAAGCAGACCGCTGACCCCTCATTAGACTGAAGAATGCCTGAGACCGACCTGATTTGCTCACGCCAGCAGAAAGTTCGTACTAAACTATAGGTAGGTCGGTAGCAAAAATATGCCTTTTTACCCCACGCCACCCGAAGACAGCTCGCCAGAGGTTCCAGAAGACATCAGGCTGCTTCAGACCGTGCTGCCTCCTTTGCTCGACGACTTTCAGCACTGGTTTAGCCGGAGTGCCGATCTGCTAGAGGCTCAATCTATTGACTTTCTTAGTCCAGAGCAGCAGCAAGTGCTGCGATCGCAAGTCCGTTCAGCCCAAAAGCAAGTCAGCGCGGCCCAAGCGCTAGCCGCCGCCACCGAGGGCAAAGCAGGTATTGATATGCCGGTGGTCATGTCCTGGCATAAGCTTGTTCACGAATGTTGGGGCATTGCCCTACGCCTGCGCCGAGAAAATCCAGGCAACCCTCAATCTGGCCATCCGTCAATCTAGCCGTCCGTAAGCCCTCCTCTATCCCGATTATCCCTATGCTTCACCTGCTTTACGTTCTCGCCTTTACAGTCTTAGCCGTCTTGGCCGTCTCTAATATGATTCGCAACCTGGTGAATCTGGGTACTCAGTCGCGTCAGCCCATGTCGCCCAATCGAGGCGATCGTCGCCCGGTTTCTCATCCCGAACTGCTAGACGACAGCGGCGATGTGATTAACGAACCGCTGCTGGTAATGCGCTCTATCTCAATGGAAGATGCCAGAGACCAGCTCGATGCGCTATACGATTCTTCGGGCAGCAGCGAAGACAGTCGCGAAGAGACCTGACTGGCCCACTTCTTAACAGGCACTATGAATGGCAGAGGCTCTGCTGGCATAAAGCTAGTAGAGCTTTTCTCTTGCGGAGATCGGCGCTAGAGTAAGTGGCTATGCTGAAAGTTGGTATCGGATTCTACTCCGCCCCAGCCAGTAGCCCTGTATTACTTATATTAGTCCTGCAGACATCTCTTAAAAACCCTGTATCATGGCCTCCAAAACAGCCCCTAGCCCTAGCAAGATCCTGACCATTATTCACAAGGAGACCTCTGTTGCCGGGTTGGTGGGTTCTAAGCTAATTGACCAGGGATATCAGCTAGATATTCGTGCGCCTATTTTTGGTGAGCCGCTACCCGATGACTTGGAAAATTATGCAGCGGCGCTGGTGTTTGGCGGGCCAATGAGCGTTAACGATGACGAACCCTACCTGCATAAAGAGCTGGCCTGGATTCGGCAGGTACTCGCGGCTGGTTTGCCCTACCTGGGCATTTGCCTGGGCGCGCAGATGCTGGCTAAGGTGCTGGGTGCAAAGGTCACGCATCACGACGATGCGCTTGAAGAAATTGGCTATTACTCGGTCTATGCAACGGCAGCGGGTGCCGGTCTATTTCCGCCTCAGATGAACATTTACCAGTGGCACAAAGAAGGGTTTGAGCTGCCAGACGAAGCGGTGCTGCTGGCCCGAGGCGATACGTTTGCCAATCAAGCTTTTCGGTGGGGCGATCGCGCCTATGGCCTGCAGTTTCACCCCGAGATGACGACCGAGATGGTGGACTTTTGGAGCACCCATGGCGCTGATCTGATTGGCGCGCCCGATACGCAGACTCGCCCGGTGCAATTGCAAAACCATCGCCGCTACAGTGCTGCGGTGGATCGCTGGTTAGAAACTTTCTTAAAGAATTGGCTCGCTTGAGACGGCTACCGAGCGTGATTGATAAAGCATGATGGATAAGTAGTTATGGAGACAAAGGGAGTTGATGCGTCTTTTTAAAGGGAACTCTGGGCGATCGCTGGGGGGAACACTATTTGCTCTGGCCCTATCACTGGCTCTATTGTTTCAAGCCTGTGGCAGCACCAGCTCTGAGCCAGCCAGCCAGGGCAACGAGCCCGCTGATAGCATGGAGACCCTGGCAGAAGAGCACAGCGGCGACCAGCCCACCGCTACACCTGCAGCCATGGCCGAACCCAGCGTCCCTGTCACTGGCCAGGAAATTGTTTATGCCACAGTAGCAGGCCAGCCCGTCACCGGCTATCTCGCGCAGCCTGAAAATCCAGAGAGCGAGGCCCTACCCGCCCTGATTACCATTCACGAATGGTGGGGGCTTACTGACAATATTCAAGCTATGACCCGCCGCCTCGCCGGAGAAGGCTACACCGTTTTAGCTATCGATCTCTATGGCGGAGAAGTCGCCACTGACCCGGCACAGGCCCGCGAACTAATGCGTTCAGTGATGGATTCTCCTGGCCCTGCTCAAGACAATATCAACCAGGCAGCTCAGTTTTTGACCGGCAAATACGCTGCGCCCAAGCTCGGCTCTGTTGGCTGGTGCTTTGGCGGCAACTGGTCTTTGCGCACCGGGCTACTGCTGCCCGACCTGGACGCGATGGCGATCTACTACGGTCAGCTCATTTTGGCTCCTGAAGCCTTGGACGGGCTAGACATGCCCGTAATTGGCTTTTTCGGCGAAGACGACAGCTCTATCGCAGTTGAGGATGTCAAAGTTTTTGAATCTCGGCTGACTGCGCTCGGCAATCCGGGCAGTATTAACCTCTATCCGGGCGTTGGCCATGCCTTTGCTAATCCTTCTGGGCAAAATTACGATGCCGCTGCGGCTGAAGATGCTTGGGAGAAGACGACTGCGTTTTTTGCGACCTATCTTCAGGCGGGCTGAGTAGGTTTAAATTGACATTGATCTGAAAGAGGGGAAGGGGGAAAGGAAAAGAAGAAGGAGTAAGGGGAGACTGCTGATAGTTAACCGAGTGGACTGGTTGGTAGGCTGCAGTCAAAGAGGGGCATTTTATCCGGTATGGCGACTTTTCGTGTTGAAGCGTCCTTAAAGCGATCTGGAGTAACTTGGTATGAGCGCACTTTCTAGCAAAGCTCTGATTCTCACGACCTTGGAAGGAGTGCCGGGTAAGGAAATCGTTGAGCACTATGGACTGGTTCAGGGCAGCACGATTCGGGCCAAGCACATCGGCAAAGATATTCTGGCCGGATTCAAAAATATTGTGGGCGGCGAGCTGAAGGGCTATACCGAGCTGCTGCAGGAGGCCCGCAAAGAGTCGGTAGAGCGGATGGTCAGGCAGGCTCAGCAGCTCGGTGCCAATGCAGTGGTAAACGTGCGTTTTGCCACCTCTTCGGTAGCGCCGGGAGCGGCAGAGCTGTTTGCCTATGGTACTGCCGTTAAAGTGCGATAGGAGTGCAGCCATGGAACTGATCGTCTTTTTGATTTTGATTGGCGTCGGCTTTTTTGCCGGACAATACTTTGAGCAGCAGCACTATATATCGATCAGGGCTAGAGAAAAGCAGACGCTGCATGTGCCGGTGGTTAGCTTTGGGGCTAAGCAAGCCCTGCCCCATGCCCACGAAACCCAGCTCTTTGTTGGCAGTGTCGTTGTCGCCAATGACTACTTCAAGACCTTCTCGGGGGCACTGCGCAATCTGGTCGGAGGCCGCATGGTGGTGTACGAAAGCCTGATAGATCGTGGTCGCCGGGAAGCGCTGCTGCGGATGAAGGAAGATGCGATCGCTTGGGGCGCTTCTCAAGTGGTCAACGTGCGCTTTGAAACGTCTTGCATTGGGGGGCAGTCGAGTAGCGGGCTAGCAGCCGTAGAGATTATGGCCTACGGAACGGCAATTCGTTAGCCAATTTGCGCTCCGCAGCTAGTTTGATCCTTCGTCCCCATGCCCTACGTTCCTAAAGAAATCACAGAAGAAGTAAACGTTACGCCGGTTCATCCGCTGGTGAATGTGGCCTATCTGCTAGCGACGGTGGCCTGTGTCGGGGCGCTGATCTACGGTGGCTTGGGCTTGGTAGCTAGTCAGATGGCCCTGCGCATGAGCCGCCAAACCGAGGAGAAAATCGGGGCGACGCTGGTGGCTTCTCTTCCCTTTGAGGCTGATCAGCGCGATCGCCGGGTCACCTATCTCAACCAGCTATTAGAAAAGCTACAGGCAGGCGCTGCCCAGACCGTCGGCCCCGCCCAGTATCCACCCCCAAAGGTGAGCATTCTCGATATGCCCGTAGAAAATGCCATGGTCACAGCGGGCAGCTATCTGTTTGTTACCGACGGGCTGCTGGCGGCGGTAGAGAGTGAAAATGAGCTGGCTTTTGTGCTGGCTCACGAGCTGGGGCATTTGCACCACCGTGACCCGCTGCAGGCACTGGGGCGATCGCTCGTTTTCATCACCCTCAATAGCCTGCTAGGGCTGGGGCTGGGGCCGAGGAGCCTTGCGGGCGCAGTGAACCTGGCCGAACTCAGCTATAGCCGTCAGCAGGAAATTGCCGCCGATGACTATGCGATCGCGCTGATGATGGCGCACTACCATCACGGCGGACACAGCCTCGGCTTTTTTGAGCGGGCTCGGGCTCGTGACTTTGATTGGGGCGCGCTGAAAAAGGTAGCGCAGTGGCAGCAGACTCATCCGCTCACAGATGACCGCATTCGCCGGATAGAAGACACATTTGAGCAAAACAACTGGCCGCTGACAGGCGAATTGACGCCTTTACCGCAGCTAATCGGTTGCCCGGACTTTGAACCCTGTCAATAGCAAAGACATCCTCAGGATTAAGTGCAAATCAACCGTGCTAGCATGGCTGAACGTTATCAGCATTATCTGCGTTGACCTATGCGTCGCTTTTGGCTGGGACTCTCGATCACGCGGCGGGGTGCTTTCATTTTGCTGGTACCCACTATTTTCACTTTGTCGTCCTTAATCAACTGGAGCTGGTCACGGCAGCAAGAGCGACTGGCCTCTAACTGGGTGATTCACACTGAAGAAACGCTTAAAGAAAGCAATCAGCTGCTAACGCTGCTGGTAGATGCAGAAACCGGCGTGCGCGGCTACGGCCTGACTCAAAACCCTCAGTTTTTAGAGCCCTATCAGCACGCCCGACGCGCCATTCCTGATCGCGTGGCTATGCTCGCCCAGCTCACGGCTAACAGCGCCAATCAGCAAGTGCGGCTAGCCGCTATTCAGGCTGACATAAAGACGTATCTAAGCCTATTAGAAGATATTTGTCAGCTGTTGGGCCGCTCCCCTGAGCGATCCTCTGAGTCTGCGGCCCAGCTGCAGAGCCTGATCGCCCAGGGTGGAGCTGAAATGAATACCCTCAGATCTGAGCTAGACAGTCTAAAAGCTGAGGAACAGCAGCTCCTTCAGAGTCGGCGAGAGCAGCTACAGCGAACCAAACAGCTGGTTGATCGGCTGCTGGCGGCAACGGTCGTTTTGAGCCTGATTAGCTATGCAGTGGCCTTTTATCTCTATCGTCAGGCCGACCAGGTGATTGTGGACCGCAATCGGGATTTGGCGATCGCCAACGAATCCCTCAGTCAATTCAACGTTACCCTCGCTCGTCGCAATCAAGACCTCAACGAATTTACCTACATCGTCTCTCACGATCTCAAAGCGCCGCTGCGAGCGGTTAACAATCTCTCTGACTGGATTGCGGAAGATCTAGACGTTTCTGCTGATAGCGCCATCGGCAAACAAATCACCCTGCTACAGGCCCGAGTAGCCAAAATGCATGCGCTGATTGACGGGCTGCTGCAATACTCTAGAGCGGATCGCGGTGAAAACCCGATTGAGACTGTCAATGTAGCAGAACTCGTGAAAGAGGTCGTTGAATCGCTGGACCTACCGCCTCAGTTTGGCGTGCAGATTGCTAGAGAACTGCCCACGCTAGAAACCGAGCGACTGCTGCTACAGCAGATTTTTAGCAATTTAATTAGCAACAGCTACAAGCATCACACCCGCAAAGATGGCAAAGTGACCGTTTCGGCTCAGCAGGTTAGCCACAGCGATCGCTACAATTTTAGCCATTACGAATTTGCCGTAGCCGACGACGGGCCAGGGATAGACCCTGAGTATCATGAGCAGGTTTTTAAAATCTTTCAGACCCTCTCAGCTAATAATCCCGACAGCACCGGGATTGGGCTATCTATTGTCAAAAAAATCGTCGAAAATCGGGGCGGCATTCTCCGGCTCACCTCTCAAGTCGGTCAGGGCACCACGTTTTACTTCACCTGGCCTTAGGCGGCGATTTTTCAGTAGAGTATTAGGCCTGGTACCGTTTTCCCTCTTTTAGACTCATCTTTTAGACTTACAGCCCCGCGACGCGAGATTTTTATGTACGTTGACATTGCCTTTTCACTGAACCGTGCGCTTCAGACCCCGCTGCTGGTGGTCATCAACTCTATTCTTCGCAACGCCAGTGACAGGCAGAATTACTCAGCAAGCGAAGGGAATAGTACCCTACCGCTGCGGTTTAATATTGCGGTACCGGTGGGCGATCGCCCCTTTTTTACTGATCTGCTGCACAGCACGTTTGCCGCTGACCATGGTCCGGAGGCAGCGATCTTTAGAGTCAGAGAATTCACCCCACCAGACTATCTCAAGCACTACTTAGACAGCCGGTTTAAAGAGAAAAAACCAGAGCGGCGAATCTCCCGCTACATGCAGTACGCCCGTCTGTTTCTCAAGGATCTCTTTCCCGATGTGCAACGGGTAATTTACTTCGATGGCGATACGCTGGTGCTAGGAGATGTGCGATCGCTCTTTGCCCAGGGCGAGCAGCTGACGCCACAGCGCTATCTGGCCGCAGTTCCTCAGTTTTTTCCAGCGATTTTCTACTTCAGCAACCCCTTCAAAATGTGGGGTGACCTGCGCAAATTCAAAAGCAGTTTCAATAGCGGCGTCTTGCTTACCGACCTCTCTTTTTGGACGGAGCAAACTTACGATCTGCTGCACCACTATCTCGATTTGGATGCCAAAAACGACTACCGCCTCTATCACCTGGGCGATGAAACCGTCTTTAACTTAATGTTCAAAGACACCTATATCCCTCTAGACAAGCGGTGGAACTGCTGCGGCTATGGGCAGCCCCACTGGATAGCGCGGCTGCTCAGACGCGACCCGAATAAAGTCAACGTTATCCACTGGAGTGGCGGTCACCATAAGCCCTGGCAGAGCGATCGCGTCATTTATTCCGATCTCTGGCGCAGCTATCGCCCGGCATCGGCTACTTGATCCATCGGTCTAGGCTTAACCGGCTTACAGGGCGTGCCCAGGCAAACCTGTCCGCCCGGCATCGGCTGCAATACCGTGCTACGAGCGCCAATCACCGCATTTGCACCAATTCGCACAGCGGGGCCCACAAAGCAGTCAGTCGCTACCCAAACGCCGTTTTCTATCACAATCTCGCCGGTCATTAGCCCAAATCGGGGGTCGCTGATGTCATGACTGCCCGTACAGAGATAGCTTTTTTGCGAAATCACACAGTGACGGCCCAGCCTAATCGGGGCGAGGCTATAAAGCACAGCGTCGTCCCCGACCCAGCTACAGTCGCCAATCTCAACATTCCACGGGTAGGTAAACCGGGCAGTGGGGCGAATCATCACCTGCTGGCCGATTTTGGCACCAAATAGCCGCAGCAGCCAGCAGCGAATGCCATGAGCCGTATGTGGGGTCAGCGGGAAGATCACCGCCTGCACCAGCCACCACACCAACATTTTTACCCTAGAGCCGCCCGCCTCGTAGCCCGGCTGATGGTAGCGGCTCAAATCGACAAACGGCGGTGTCCCAAAATCATCCGCAGCTGACTTTACATCCACTCTGGGGAACCTCAGTTCGAGACCGGACTCGCCTGCACTGGGGCAGGCTCACTGCTGCGCTCCAGCTTATTTAGCCGACCGCCAAACTTTAGCTCGTACAGCTTCACCCCAATCTGGTACTCATACTGACTGAGCAGCCGCCCATACACATAGCCTGCATATCCGTCTAAAAAGCCCAGCTGAATGAAGTAAAACAGCACAAAGCGCAGCAGCGGCTTAAAGGGCAAGCGCACCCAGATTTTTTTGAGAAAGCGCTTACGCTGCACCGCATCACCAAACAGATTGCCGCCAATAGTGCCGTCATCACCCATGCCGGTGAGCAGGTTGTAATATACCCGCGCTTCCCAGTTGGAGTAGCGGTTGTGCCGGGCTAGCCAATGGTAAAGGTCGCGAAAATCTTCGTGGAGCATGTCTTCTTTGAGATAGCCCACCTTTTCGTGAGGAATCATGACGTGCTCATGCACTTCGTTGTCGCCGGTATTGCGAATGTCTTCAGTGTTGAGATTTTCGTAGCGGCCCTTGGCATGGCGAAAGAGGCGCAGGTTCCAGTCAGGATATTTGCCGCCGTGGCGAATCCATTTGCCTAAGAAAAAGACCCGGCGGTTGATGTAGTAACCGTCCAGATCGGGGTTTTTGATCCTCTCAGCGATTTCGGCCCAAGATTCGGGCGTAATGCGCTCATCGCAGTCAACAATCAGCACCCACTCGTTGCGAAAGGGCAGATTATCCAGCGACCAGTTCTTCTTCTTGGGCCAGCGACCGTTGAAGTCAAACTGGACGACCTTTGCGCCTAAGCGCTCTGCAATCTCAACTGAGCTATCCTCACTCTGAGAATCCACGACAAAAATTTCGTCAGCCTGCGCCAGGCTAGTAATACAGGCGGGCAGATTTTCTTCTTCGTTTTTAGCAGGAATGAGAACAGAAACTGGAATGGATGCAGTCATGATATTAGCGGCGAAGGAGTAGTTAAAGTCGTCAGATTGAGGGCGGCGGCAGGCTAGAACCAGGCGGCTAAACCACAGTTTGGGGCCTGTCCCGATGGCGGATTAGATGGTTGGTAACGCTGCCCAAATAGGCAATTTGACCGTAGGCATAGGCAAAGTTTTCAAATCGCTGAGCGGGCCGATGAATATATTTGAGCGTTTTATAGAGGCCGCGCACCAGGCGTTCGCCGCCGCTGCGAAGCTGCCAGAGGCCAGTAGTGCCGCTAGCCTGCTCCCGGTAGCTTTCGCTAATGCCCTGCCACCAGCTGCGGCTGAGGAACCAGGCAGGCTTCATCCGAGCCGGGGCGACGTTATGGGCTGCCAGCGCATCGGGCACGTAGGCCACCTGCCAACCCTGGTCGAGCGCCAGGCGGGTCATCTGCTGCTCTTCGTTAGAGAGGAGATTTTTACCCACCCGGCCCAGATGGGTATCAAAGCCCCCAACTGAGTCTAAAAACTGCTTGCGTACGGCGTAATTGAGCCCCCGGGGGGTAAGCGCAGGCTGCTGAATATAGACCAGATCATTGCCCAAGTCGTAAGCGCCTAAGCCGCTGGATAGATCGTCTGAGAGCCAGCGGGGGGGCTGCGCGTTGGGTGGCCAGATTAAAGTGACTTTGCCGCCGGCGATCGCCACCTTCTGATTGCGGTCAAACACTGCTAGTAGTGCCGCAAGCCAGCCAGCACTGGCCTCAGCATCGTCATCTAGATAGGCGATAATCGGTGCCTGAGCAGCCGCTGCGCCCGTATTGCGAGCCACCGATAGCCCTAGCGCTGGCTCATAGACGTAGCTCACCTTCGGGCTATCTAACCGGGCTTTGGCGACGGCGGCGGTGCCATCGGTAGAGGCATTGTCCACCACGATCACCTCATAGCTGTCTAGCGTTTGGCTCAGCAGGCTATCAATAGCAGCGCCCAGATACTGTTCACGGTTGTGGGTACAGATAATGGCTGAAATTAGCGGTACGGCCATAGCGGATGGTAGGTGAGCGGGTGAGCAGGAGACAGGAGGCAGGCAGGGAAAAGTGACGACGGTCAGGAGGGTATGACGGCGGGATGTATCAAGATTGCCCTTTGTGATAGGCACTTTCCCGCTAAGTTAGAGATAATAGAGGGGCCGAAAATAACAGAGGGGCTAAAAACAATAGAGCGATGGATTTAGTTTTACTTGGGCGTCCTCGGTTGAGTGCGCGTTTCAGCACAGCGCCTGTCCATATATAAGCTCATATGAGCCTCGGGTGACCTTTGCCAACGTCAAGGTTCAGTAATTTCCTGTAAAAACGACATAAATTTAACATCTTACTTACCTATGAATGCTGGCCGTACCCGCACTGCTCGGACTGTCGATCTAGCCCCGCTGATTGACCATACGCTGCTCGCCCCGGCGGCGACCTCGGAGCAAATTGCCCATCTGTGTGACGAAGCTGACCGCTATGGGTTTGCCTCGGTATGTATCTACCCGGTGCATGTGCCTTTAGCTGTTGAGCGGCTGCACGGTAAGCGCCCTCAAGTTTGTACAGTTATTGGCTTTCCGAGCGGAGCGACCACCGCCAAGGTGAAGCTTTATGAAGCCCAAGAAGCGGTTGAAAATGGCGCTACCGGGCTAGACGTAGTCATTAACCTGGGCTGGCTAAAAATGGGGGAGACCAATCGGCTGCACGCTGAGATAGCGGCGATTGTAGAGCTGACGGGCCAGCCGGTCAAGGCGATTTTAGAAATGGCTTTGCTCACCCGCGATGAAAAACGACTGGCTGCTGAAATCTGCCTGGATGCAGGTGTGAGCTTTCTGAAGACCAGCACAGGCTGGCAGGGCGGCGCTACGGTAGAAGATGTCCAGATGCTGCGTCAGATTGGCGGAGAACGCATTGGCATCAAAGCCTCAGGCGGCATTCGCACACCCGAACAGGCGATCGCGCTCATAGAAGCAGGGGCTACCCGGCTGGGCACCTCTCGCGGCCCCGAAATCTTACAGCTTCAGGCCGATACCGACACCGACGCAAATTAGCATATGACGCAACGCAGCTACAAAACGATGGGCATCAACTTGAAGGCGATGCCGATGGGCGAATCTGATCGGCTGGTGACGGTGCTGACCAAAGAGCAGGGGCTGGTGAGGGCGATCGCTCCTGGTGCCCGCAAACACAAGTCCAAGCTGGGCGGACGCTCTGGGCTCTTTGTCGTCAACGATCTGCTGTTTGTCAAAGGAAAATCTATTGACAAGCTGGTGCAGGCGGAAACCCTGCGCTCCTTTCCTGGCTTGAGTAAAGATCTCGCTAAGCTCACTGCCAGTCAGTATTTGGCAGAAATCGTTCTCTCTCAGGCGCTGACTGATCAGCCTCAGGCAGAGCTGTACTATCTACTCATTGAGCATTTGGGCCGGTTAGAAGCGGCGACCAGGGCGAATGTTTTACCCTGTCTGGTTCAGGCTGTCTTTCACCTGCTGGTGTTAGCTGGGGTTGCACCTGAAGTGTTTCGCTGCTGTCTGTCGCGATCGCCGCTCGTGCCTGAACTGGGCAACCCGGACTGGTACGCTGGGTTTAGCGTTTCCTCAGGAGGGGTTGTCGATATGGCTGAACTACAGAGGATGGAGAGCGATCGCCTGAAGCAGATAGCGCAGGCCCGCTCAGAGCGGCTCAATCGGTCTGCCCCGTCTCTGGCTGTCCACGACGCTAGCGCCGACTATCTGCCCCAATCTCTACCCCAATCTCTGGCCAAGCCATCTGCGACTCAGCCTCCCCGACCGGGTCAGCGCCGTAGACCGGTGGTTTCAAAAGAGCTGACTGCCAACTTAGGCATCGTGGGCTATCTGAGCGCTGCTGAGCTGGCCCTGATGCAGCAGCTTAGCCAGCCTGAGCTGATTTTGAGCGTCGCCAGTTCTGCAAACCCCAAATTAGCCGCCCGATCAGGCACAATAGAAAAGGCCGGAACGCCCGCAAAAATGGCAGACCACTCTGAACCGCACATCATGTGGCGGCATATAGAAAAAATCTTGCGACAGTACACCCAATATCAGTTTGATCGGCCTATTCGTTCCGCCACGCTCATTGACACCTGCTTTACCTCCTCAACTCATGCTTCGCGAGTCTGAATCTGACACTGACCATCTAAACAATGAAGAAGCCGAAGCCGCCAAAGCACTGGGCAACAGCCCTGAAGATCCAGCAGCACAAGCGAAGAAAAGGGCAGCAGCAGATAACGGGCTAGAGCCAGCTTCAAAAGAGCCCAAAAACGTGCCTCAGTCTGCTGGTGAACCTACTGGCGATATTGGGCCGGATACCCCTTTTCAAGGAAGTGAGCTTGAGACAGTCGAATCGTCTCGTGAGGCGGGGCTGTGGCCAGTGTTTCGCAATCGCAACTTTTTAACGCTGTGGAGCGGTCAAGTTTTTTCCCAAATAGCGGACAAAGTCTATTTGGTGCTGATGATTGCCATCATCTCTGACACTTACAAGTCGCCAGAGCAGACTATCAGCGGCTGGGTATCGGCGATCATGATTGCCTTCACAATTCCGGCTGTACTTTTTGGCTCCCTGGCAGGGGTGTATGTAGACAGGTGGAAGAAAAAACCTGTGCTGGTGCTTACCAATCTGCTGCGCGGTCTACTGGTGGCGTTGCTGCCAGCGATGCTGTGGGCGACGGCTGGCTGGAACGTATTCGATCTGCCGGTAGGCTTTTACATTCTGCTAGTCGTTACTTTTCTGGTTTCTGCCCTGACTCAATTTTTTGCACCAGCTGAGCAGGCGGCAATTCCGCTGATTGTCAGAGAGCGTAATCTGCTGCCAGCTAACTCGCTCTACACCACGACGATGATGGCTTCGGTGATTATCGGCTTTGCGGTAGGTGAGCCGCTGCTGGCCCTAGCCGATAGGTGGCTAGCTCCGATCGATAACGGTTCGGGGCTGGGCAAGTCGGTGCTGGTGGGGGTGAGCTATGCGATCGCAGGCATCTTACTCCTGCTACTGACCACCCACGAAACCAAAGTTGAAAATCCTGAGCAGGTCCACGTCTGGAGCGACATTCAAGACGGGCTAGCCTACTTGCAAAAGCAGGTGCAGGTGCGCAGCGCCCTCATTCAGCTCACCGTCCTATTTTCTGTCTTTGCGGCCCTAGCTGTGCTGGCCGTCAGATTAGCTGAAGTGATTCCGACGATTCGCTCTTCTCAGTTTGGCTTTTTACTGGCAGCGGGCGGGGTCGGTCTGGCGATTGGGGCAGTAGCGATTGGCCAGTTTGGTCAGCGGTTTTCTCGGCCTCAGCTAGGGCTCACTGGCTCTCTGGGCATGGCGGCTATGCTGACCGGACTTTCACTAGCACCGGCACAGCTGTGGCCTAGCTTGGGGCTGATTGGCGGCCTGGGTTTGTTCGGCGCGATGGTGGGCATCCCAATGCAGACGACCATTCAAGAAAAAACGCCAGAAGAAATGCGGGGCAAAGTGTTTGGTCTGCAAAACAACGTGGTCAATATCGCCTTGAGCCTACCGCTAGCCCTAGCTGGCATTGCTGAAACCTTTTTAGGCCTACGAACGGTGTTTGGCCTGCTGGCGATACTGGTGGCCATGGGCGGTTTTTTTACCTGGTCGCTCGTTCGGGCGTCTCTGCGGGAGCCTGTCGACGAGACCGCCGCGTAGTCATCTGATCTCAGTATTTACATCTAGTTTTCTCTGCCTTCACTGGCCGAGGGATCGCCCGGTAAAGGCTACCATCTGCGCTTATACTAAGCCAATATGCTTGTCAGTATCAGAAGTAACAAAGGCTCTGGTGAAAATTACGGTGCGTCTGGTCATCTTGATACCCAAAGGGTTCACTTGTGACGGGCCATCCGAATCAGAGAGTTCACCGCTAGCGATCGCCCCACCCCACCCACTCTGATAAAGTCTGAAGGAGCGGCTTCTAGCTGCTAAAGCAAACAGTTCTGATAGCAACCATTAACTGCAAAATTTCCTCCTATAACCAGCGTTTTGACCGGTAAATGCATATTGCGTGGCTTGGTAAAAAATCTCCCTTTTGTGGCAACGTAACCTACGGCAGAGAAATTACCAATGCCCTGTTAGATCGGGGCCATCGGGTCACATTTCTACATTTTGCCCAGTCTGACGAGGTTACAGACGATCACTCTAGCTACGAAGAAGTCTCTCTCCCCTTTATTTTTAAGTCTCAAATTTTAACGATTCCAGCGTTAGGATCGGCCCGGCTGCTGGCCGATACCCTAGAAAAGTTAGATCCCGATCTAGTTCATGCGTCTCTAACGCTTTCTCCGTTAGATTTTAAGCTGCCCGAGATTTGCCGCAGCTTAGGCATTCCACTGGTCGCTACGTTTCACCCTGCCTTTGACCGCAAACGCCGCAATCTCTCCTCTAGCACCCAGCATTTTACCTATCAGCTCTATGCGCCCTGCCTGGCCCATTACGACCGGGTAATTGTGTTTTCACAAATTCAGCAAAATTTGCTGGTGAAACTGGGCGTGCCGTCAGAGCGGATGGCCGTCATTCCTAACGGGGTCGATACTTATCGCTATGCCCCCGGGTTTTCTAGCATTAAAAAGCAGCTCAATGCGCGGCAACTCTATGTGTATCAGGGCAGACTGGCGATAGAAAAAAACGTGGAGTCGCTGCTAAAAGGATGGAAGCTGGCGAACATGGGGGCAGAGAACAAGCTCGCGATTGTCGGCAGCGGGCCTTTAGAGTCGTCTCTCCGAGCTTTTTACACCGATAGCAACATCGTGTGGCTCGGCTTTGTGGCTAATGAAGATCGTCGCATTGAAATTTTGCGAGGGGCCGATTGCTTCATTTTGCCGTCTTTAGTCGAGGGGCTTTCGCTCTCGCTGTTAGAGGCGATGGCCTGTGGTGCCGCCTGCGTAGCGACTGATGCCGGGGCCGATGGCGAGGTTTTGGCGCAGGGGGCAGGCGTTATTCTCAATACGCAAAAGGTCTCCAGCCAGCTGAGAACGGTGCTGCCGCTGTTTCGTGAACATTCTGAAATTACGACGCTGCTGGGGCAAAAGGCGCGATCGCGTGTCCTGGAGCGCTATACTCTAAGCCAAAACATCACCCTGCTAGAACAGCTCTATTGCACCCTGGCGATGCCAGCTAGAAGCAGCTATCCGCTCATTAAGGGCGCTTAGCAGAATTCGCTTTCAAAGTCCTACCATATTTCGCTCACTATCATGACCGTTGGCTTGCCCTTTGACCTGAATACTCAGATTAGCGATCAGCCAACCGATGATTTTGCGATCGCCTTTGCCCCTCTCTCTCTAGAACGGGCCTATCAGCTAGCCGACGATGGGGCCAACGGGGCGATTGTGCTGATGAGCGGCATGGTGCGCAATCAAACCGACGGTCAGCCGGTGGTGGCGCTAGAGTACCAGGCATACGAGCCAATGGCCATGCAGGTATTTAAGAAAATCGCCGCTGAGACTCGTCAGCGCTGGGCCGATATTACTCACGTCGTCATTCACCATCGCACTGGCAAGCTAGTCGTGGGCGAAATTAGCGTGCTGGTCGCTGTCGGTAGCCCGCATCGGGGCGAAGCCTTTGCTGCCTGTCAATACGCGATTGACACCCTCAAGCACAATGCTCCCATTTGGAAAAAAGAACACTGGCAAGACGGTTCGACTAGCTGGGTGAGCATTGGGGCCTGCGAAGAACCGTCAGATTCCGCATAGTTCAGACTTGGAGTCGTGACCTTACGGGTCAGTTTTTCAGTGATTTTTTTAGATAGGGTAAGCAGCTGACCGGCACCAGTCGGCATTCTCCGCTGAAGACGCGCTGGGTATTTAGCCAGAAGGCTTTTTCGGTGCGATCGCCCTCAATCAGCTCAAATGTCTCTTCTAGCTGGTAGAAAGCCGGATCGACAAATCGGCAGCGAAATAACTGAATGAGCTCATGCTTGGCTTTACCGTTGATCGTAAAAATATTGTCCAGACAGGTCAAATATTCAATATCGGTCAGCTCAGCCTGAATCTCCTCAACGAATTCCCTCTCTAGCGCCGCCTGGCTGGTTTCCCCAAAATCAATGCCACCTCCTAAAAAACGATAAAAGGTTTCCTGAGTATGGCAGTCTTGCCCCTGGCTAACAAAAATATGACCGCTGTGCTCAATCAGGCCCAGCGAGATCGGTCGAATGCGTTTAGCCATCGCAAAGCCTAGTCAGGAAAGGCCGCTTCTGGATTTTCTTCAGGCACCGGCCAGTCTTCGTTTTCACCGCCAACGATAATCTGCCGAATCTCTACATAGTCCTGACTGAACTGACGCACGGTGTTGATCAGCACGTCGAGGGCGATCGCATCGGTCGTACCCAGATCCAGCCAGCAGCGCGCCCAGAGCCCTTGAAATTCGACTTCTGCCATGTTGTGCATGAGCGAGAGGAGCGATCGCGCCGACTCATCTTCGTCATAGTCAAAATAGCTGATATCAACGCCCGTTTCCTGCACCTGCAGGTTTTCAGCATTAAAGCCGCCCAGCTTCCCAATAAAAAACCAGGAGCTAAAAATCTCCTCTATATACTGCTGCTCCGCCACCGAAGGCACCGTCTCAAACTCCAGCCAGATCCACAGATTAAAAAAGTCACATTCACGAAACTGAACTTGCACACAAACCTCACACCGAAGACAAACAGACGAACACTACCTAATATGCACTATACAATTGAAAGGCCCATCGACCGATATCAGCCGACGCTTTCTGTATGCTTCACCTGCGAGATATCAGCTACCATCCCACTGCCAGCGCTCTGCCCATCTTAAAGCAGATTTCATTTGATCTCGGCCCCAAGCAGTTAGGGCTGATTGTCGGCCCCAGCGGATCGGGAAAAAGCACACTGCTAGAAATTTTGGCCGGGCTCGCTACGCCGACTAGCGGCAAGCTGTTCTGGCGTGAGCAGTCGCTGCTCCCCGAAGCTTTGCAGCAGCTAGGCGGACTGGTCTTTCAGTTTCCTGAGCGGCACTTCTGCGGCCATACCGTCTTTGAAGAACTGCGCCTGGGTCACCCCCCCGAACTCAGCTCAGATCGGGTTCAGGAGGCCCTCGCGGCAGTAGGGCTAGATCATCTGTCTTTGCAGGCTTCGCCCCAGCAGCTCAGCGGCGGTCAGCAGCGGCGGCTAGCCCTGGCAGTGCAGCTGATTCGGCAGCCCTATCTGCTGCTGCTAGATGAACCGACTGCTGGCCTCGACTGGTCAATGCGACAGCAGCTAGTGAGCTTGCTGGCCGAGCTTAAAAAAGAGTGGAGCCTGCTGATCGTCTCGCACGATGCCGAAGACCTGGTTGACATCGCCGATCACTGCTGGACGATCAACCACGGTCAGCTCAGCAGCGTCCAGCCAGCCAGCTTGCGCCACCGCCAGCCTCAGCCCGCTGCCTGAGCCATTTACCTAAATCTTTTTACCTAAATCTTTCATCTCAGCTACTCATAGCGCGATCTACCGCTTCACCTATGGCCCCCTCTCCTCCTTCAGACTCACCTCAGCTAACGGGCCAAACGCCGTCCCCAGCGTCAGGGTTCCAAGCTGCAGAACCCCTATCGCAGCCTCTACCCGCCCATCTAGACTTATGGCAGCAAAGCCTGGGCTGGCAGCCTACTGAGGCTCAGCAAGATCTATTTCAGCAGCTTTACGCGCAGATTTTGGCGGGCAATCAGCAGCTAAACCTGACTCGAATCACCGGGCCTGATGAATTTTGGGAAAAGCATCTTTGGGACTCTCTCAGCGGCTTAGCCCCTTGGATTGCTGAAGATACAGCAGCGTCTCTGCCTGCGGAGGCTGACGTTGATTCTGATCAATCCCCGATTCGCATGATCGACATTGGTACTGGCGCTGGTTTTCCAGGCATTCCAGCAGCGATCGCCCTCTCACCGCTGGCCCCTATCGATCTTACTTTGGTCGATGCCACCCGCAAAAAGGTGCAGTTTCTCAAAACGCTGTGCCACCAGCTCGGCTTACTGGCTACCTGCATAGCGGCTAGGGCAGAAGCGCTAGGTCAGCAGTCAGCCCACCGCGCCCGCTACGATCTAGCGCTGGTACGCGCTGTCGGCTCTGCGGCAACCTGCGCAGAGTACGCCCTGCCCCTGCTCACGACTGGCGGACAAGCTGTGCTCTTTCGCGGCCAGTGGAGCACCGATGACACCGAGGCGCTGCTGCCGGTGATTGAGCTGCTGGGCGGCGAGCTGACCGATCTGCAAAGCTGGCAGACGCCGCTGACCCAAAGCAGCCGCCACTGCCTGTTTATCCACAAGGTCAGACTCACGCCTCCAGATTTCCCTCGGGCGGTAGGTGTGCCAGGAAAGCATCCGCTGACCTAGCCCTGATTTTTGATCGTCATCACTTCGACAATCTTCAGAGCCAAATCGTCGGGAATGACTAAAATATGACGCAGGTCATCTATAAAGGCTCGCTCTTCGGCGGAGACAATGCCGTCAGCAAAGACCAGATCGACGGCGATCGTAAAGGCAGTCGGAGCCAAACTGGGCGGTAGCACGGCTCTGGCACTTTCGATCAGGGCTTGGGGGCCATACTTTTTTAGTCTACTTACCAGGCTGTCTTGAATGTGCTCTAAGCTCTCTGTAGAGTCTTGAAACAGCCGCATTCGGCTTAGCCGTAGCGTCATCTCAGCTTCTTCTGATTTGGAGAGATAGCCATCAGCAGCGATCGCCACTAAACAGATCGCCGCCAATGCCTCGGCTGAATTCATTGCTAGCTTCACATCCGAGACTCTCCCAAACACCTGATTGAAAACGCCCATCCTGAGGCTCCCTATCTAAACAGCGTCAATGGGCTATTATTGCCAAGCTCCAGCATCTTCTAACAGTCCGACCCAGCAAAAGGGAAACCGCTTGCCATAAACCTTTCGCCATCCACAAAAAAGGAAGAGACCCGATGATCCCTTCCCTTCTTACGGCCAAGGCCTATCCAAACAGCATCAAGTGGTAGCCAACTTAATACTGCTTATACTGTTTGACGCGCTTCGTACTCTAGCTGCTGAAGCAGTGCTTCGTTGCCCTGTGTCTTGGCCACTTCCACGCGGTGCTGCAAAGAGCGGCTGATATTCTCCTTGTGCAGACGGCTAGACTCACGCAGCAGTTCGCGGCGGACCTGAGCAGCCGGGCTGCTGCTGACTAACTTACTGCGCAAGCCAGTTAGCAAAGCAGGCGATGTGCCAGTTGCCGTCTGCGGGGTAATCTGCTGAATTCCTCCCTGACGAGTCGTCTGATAGGCAACCCCTCGGTAAGTCAATCGCTCAGCTGGCTGAGGGATTGGCACATGGCGGACATAGCTGTAGCGAGCGGCATGCCCCCGGTACTGACAGGAAATTTCGCTATCAGTGACCTCCAGCCTCGGGGGGTTGTAGTCGTACTCAATACCTCGATAGGTAAGTTTCATTGTTTCGTTCCTCAAAAAAATAAATGCGAAAACATTCATGAGGCAACGCGTTCCTTCAGGGCTAGCGAAGCCTGGCTATCCTTACTTCCGTCTCAGGTGAAGGCTGAGATGAACGGGCTCAAGTCTTATTTCTGTATTCATTGTTACAGCTGCAAATTCTAATAACAAGGACTTGTGACATACGGTTACCTGCCTAGACTTTCTCTTTAAATTTGTGGTTTTCTTTGATGTAGAAGGAATACAGCTTTTTTTGCAGGTGTTATCATAGAGAAATCGTTGTAATTCTTAATATCCTAAGCAGACAGAAGATTATAGTCTGTTCTGCTGGTTTGACTAATCTGTAGAAGCCAGTTCCCTATGAAGTGCATTGTCAATCGGCGATCGCAGTTTTCATCAAGCCACCGATACTGGCTAGATGAGCTGAGCGAGCACGAAAATCTACGCCTTTTTGGTAAGTGCGCGCGCGCGCCCGGTCATGGCCACAACTATGTGCTAAATGTCTCGCTTGAAAGCGAGCTAGACCCCTATGGCATGGTGCTTAACCTGACAGAGGCTAAAGACATTATTCGCCGGGAGGTCGTAGAGCCGCTGGATTTTTCTTATCTCAATGAGACCTGGCAGGCGTTTCAAGCGACTCTGCCCACGACGGAAAATGTGGCTCGGGTAATCTGGCAGCGGCTGCTGCCTCACTTGCCCCTCATTAATATTCAGCTATTCGAAACGCCAGATCTCTGGGCCGACTATCAAGGAAACGGAATGGAAGCCTATTTAACCACTTCAGCTCACTTCAGCGCCGCTCACCGGCTAGCGCTGCCGGATCTCAGCGACGAGGCAAACACTGAGATCTATGGCAAATGCTCTCGGCCTAATGGTCACGGCCATAACTATCGGGTAGAGGTAACAGTCAAGGGCGAGGTCGATCCGCGCACGGGTATGTTAGTGGATCTAGGCGCGATGCAGGGAGCGATCGCTCAGCACGTCATTGAACCGCTCGACCATACTTTCCTCAACAAAGACGTACCTTACTTTCAGTCGGTAGTGCCGACTGCTGAAAATATCGTCATTCACCTCTGTCAGTTGCTGCGCCAACCGATCGACGAACTGGGCGCATCGCTGCATAAAGTCAAACTCATTGAAAGCCCTAATAATTCGGCAGAAGTCCTGGCAGAGGAATTAGAAGAAGCTGCTCTTTAGGCCGCATCTCAGCTATAAAAGACAGACAAAAGCCGCCCTTAGAAAATCAAAAGGGCGGCTATTAGTTTAGATGTGCAAGATCTATTGAAAAAATCCGCTCAGATAGCCATCGAATAGATTGACCAGTCTGAGCGAATCACCTTCCTTAAGCAATGCTAGCCATCTTCACATCGTTGGTAGCTAGCAAGTTCTGTAGCTCTTCTGAATCCACAGTTTCCTTGTCTACCAGCATATCGGCGAGCTTGTCTAAGATATGACGATTATTGACAAGCACAGACTTACAGCGGTCGTATGCCTGGTCTACTAACAGTCGTACTTCCGAGTCTATCGAGGCAGCGGTCTGCTCAGAAAAGTCGCGCTCGCTGGCAATGTCACGGCCTAAGAAGGGGTTGCCTTGCTGGCGACCTAGCGCCACCGGCCCGAGCACGTCACTCATGCCGAAACGAGTCACCATTTGACGAGCGACCCGCGCCACCTGCTGCAAGTCGTTAGAAGCACCCGTGGTGACTTCCTCATCGCCAAAGACGATCTCTTCAGCTAACCGGCCACCTAAGGCGACCGCCATCTGGTTTTGCAGATAAGAGCGAGAATACAGACCCGACTCTAAGCGCTCTTCACTCGGGGTAAACCAGGTGAGGCCACCGGCTCTGCCACGAGGAATGATGCTGATTTTTTGAACGGGGTCATAGTCAGGCATCAGCGCACCGACCAGCGCATGACCGGCTTCGTGGTAAGCCACCAGCGTTTTGCGCTTTTCGCTCATTACCCGGTCTTTCTTTTCGGGGCCAGCCAACACTCTATCAATGGCATCGTTCACTTCATCCATCGAGATTTCGGTGAGGTTGCGCCGCGCTGCCAGAATTGCCGCTTCGTTGAGCAAGTTAGATAGGTCTGCGCCTGTGAAGCCAGGCGTACGGCGGGCAATTTTCTCCAGGTCTACGTCTTTAGAGAATGTCTTACCGCGAGAGTGAACGTTGAGAATTTCTAAACGACCCGCATAGTCAGGGCGATCTACCACCACCTGACGGTCAAAGCGACCGGGGCGCAGCAGGGCCGCATCTAAGACATCAGGCCGGTTAGTCGCGGCAATGATGATGATGCCTGTGTTGCCTTCAAAGCCGTCCATCTCGGTTAGGAGCTGGTTCAGCGTTTGCTCACGCTCATCGTTACCGCCGCCCAGACCCGCACCGCGCTGACGGCCAACGGCGTCAATCTCGTCGATAAATACGATACAGGGGGCGTTAGATTTGGCCTGCTCAAATAGGTCGCGGACTCTGGAAGCACCGACACCGACGAACATTTCAACAAATTCGGAACCGGAGATAGAGAAGAAGGGGACGCCAGCTTCGCCAGCAACGGCCTTCGCTAGGAGGGTTTTACCGGTTCCTGGTGGGCCAACTAGCAAAACGCCTTTAGGAATTTTGGCCCCGATCGCTGTAAAGCGGTCAGCATTCTTCAAAAAGTCTACAACCTCGGCTAGCTCTAGCTTGGCCTGGTCGATTCCGGCAACATCGCCAAAGGTCACCTGAGTCTGAGGCTCCATCTGTACTCTGGCCTTAGACTTGCCAAAGTTCATCGCCTGGCTACCAGGACCGTTTGAGGCGCGGCGGAATAAGAAGAACAGCGCTACCAGCAGCAGCACTGGAATAACTAGCGCACTAAAAACCCGTACCAGGGCGCTCTCGTCCTGAGTGGGCTGCACCGAGATATCGACATTGTTACTGGTGAGAATATCGACTAGACCGGGGTCTTGAGGAAGATTGACGACGATCCGGCCAGTGCCATCAGGAGCGGCAAAGCGGGCCTGAGACTTGTCAGAGCTGACGGCGACGCTTTCGATGCGGCCCTGCTGAACTTCGTCAATAAACTTGCTATAGCGCCAAGACTGGGTCTCGACACGGGGTTGATCAAAAAATGTGGTTGCCAACGCAATCACAACGACGACGAGTAATACGTAAAGACCCGCGTTTCTCCAGCGTTTATTCACCGGGGGAAAGCCTCCTAAGTGGTGGTGTGAGGACGCCTAGTCTGGGAGCTGAGGGCTGGCTCTCAAGAATCTGATTCTCAAGAATCTACAGCTCAAATACTGCTAGCGTTAAATCCTGTGTTATTAACTTATGTTAACTCATTTTCAGGAATCCCTACAGGCGTTAGCTGTTTGGGCCAGTGCTCAGGTCTCTTTTACTACCTTAGATCAGCTTCCAAATCAGCGATCCGCTCTTGCAATGCCCTGATACTGGCATGTTGAGAGCTATATTCTAGTGTAGTTGCCCCGTTTAGAATTGTGTGGATAGGTAAAAGCTGGACAGCACAGTTACTGTAGGCGATCGCCTCAAACCCCATCACCCGGTCTTTTGTCCAAGGCTGGCAGCCCACCTTTTCACCTGTCGCCGCTAGGACTTGCATTAGCTGGCTTCGCATCAGCCCCGGCAAACACTGATCGCTCACCGGCGTCCACCACTGCCCCTCGGCCCAGCCCCACAGGTTGCCGGTAGCAGTCTCTAGCCATTCGCCTTGAGTGTTGGTCAGTATGGCGTCGCGAGCGCCACAGCGCTGGGCCTGCTGCTGAGCAAGCCAGCAGGCTAAGTAATTGCCGGTCTTATGGGCGGGCAAGCTGCGGGCATAGTCGGGTGGGGCAACCCAACAGGTGACGCCTGTCTGCTGCTGAACCGGTAGCTGAGGCGGCAGCGCCCGGCCTGTAATCCACTCACGGCCATCGGCAAAGAGCGTAATTCTCAAAATCGGGTAGCGGCTTTTGAGCTGCTCGCAGCCCTGGTAAATCCTCGCCCAATTTGGGAGCGTCCAACCAAACTGCTGGATGGATCGGGTGAGGCGATCGCAGTGACCTGCCCACTGAGTGAGCGGATGGTGCAGGTCTTCTCTATAAATCCGCAGCGTCGTAAACACCGTCGCCCCAAATCGCAGCCCTACCCCATCTAAAGGCACAGAAGGATTGCTACCGGTCTCTCCCGCTTCAAATAGATTGCCGCTGTACCAGAACGTCACTTAGTAACCCTTACCCCAACGACCGACTGGAGCGCTCAAATACTGAGCAAGACCCCTCGGAAGTCACCTGCAAACCCACCAGCGGCGACTCTGGATTACGGCACCGCTGGCCGCGCAAATGACGACAGTAATAACAAGTTCGGGCTGACGCCACCGGATCGCGAGGCGCTACCTGCATCAGTTCCTGCTGATTGAGCCCGCGAATCACCAGCTGATCGCCCTGCCAACTGGCTTCCACAATGCCCGTATCAGCCAGCTGTATCCAACGCGGGTCACCTTCTAGGTTTGGTGGAAGCGTCAGCACCACCCCCTCAGCGGAGATATCTACCTCGCCCTCGTAGAGATTTTCGCGCGGCGGGGCAGGTTGCCAAAACGACTCTGCCAAAGGTAAATCAATCGGTTGGGCAGCGGTTGGTAGATGTAGCTGATAGCGACTTTGCAGCGCCTCTAAACCGGCCAGATCGGTAAGCTGCTTTGGGTTTCCATGCACAAAAATGACGTGCTGGGGCCGCAAATTGTGAATTAGCTGAGTAGTGCCTCCCCCGTCGCTGTGACTGGTGAGCATGTAGTGCTCTATTTCAGTCTTGCCGGTAGCCATATCCTCTAAAACCGGCTTTGCCAACGTAGTCTGCATTTCTGCTAGCCAATCAAACGGTGCCCAGCGCCGTTTGAACTGGCCGTCTAAGGGGTCTGATAGCTGACCCTGCCACAGCGGAATGTCTTCTAAGTCAGGCACAAACACAGTCCAGTCCGACAGACCGGCCTGACAGTAAACGCTGGGATGTGTGGCCGGGTGAACAATCAAGATAGCCGGGTCTGTCCCGGCTGCGAGATCTGCCGGGGAGTCGCGTACCCCTAACCGCCTGACTCGGGGCAATACCCGTTCATCCCAAAACAGGGGCTGGTGCTGAGCAAAATTTTGGACGGTAGCGGGCAGTGACGAAAGGGCTCCTAAGTAGACATCGCATCCCAAAGCAACCAGCGGATCGACCCAGATATCTAGCGGCTGACCGGTGAAGTGGTGATGGCTCCGAAGCAGCATCAGCAGCTCTTGCCCCAATCCCAATAGCGGACTGGGAAAGACCGCTCGTCCGTGGTTAGTCAACGCCTTGCTCAGGCGCTCTACTAAATAATTTTCCTGCTGCTTGCGGTGCGGGTGCCGCTCGGTGCCATAGCTGCCTTCGATAATCAAAACGTCGGGCTTGAGGTTGCGCAGCTCTGCCAGGGGTAAGCCATCGACCAATCGCCCATTGGATAAGAAGCAGTCGCCTGAGTAGAAAACGCTGTAGGTGCGCTGAGGCGTTTTATAGGTGATTAAAAAGCAGGCTGCTCCTGGCAGGTGACCGGCTGGCCATAGCCTGACCGTCAGCCCAGGTGCTAGCTCTACTGGCGATCGCCAAGGCAGCGAACGACAAAACCTGGCATCTTCTTGGTCGGGCCAGTTCAGCGGCACCAGGCGAGCAGTGACCTCGCTGCTGAAAATTGGCAGGTGGGGAAAAGCCCGGTGCAGGGGCAACAGCCCTCTGACATGGTCTGTATGGGCATGGCTGCAGAAAACAAAATCGGCAGCTTCTTCTCGCAGCGCCGAGATATCGGCAAGGCCGCAGTCGAGCAAGATAGAGTAGGGGCCAATCTGAATGCTCAGACAGACCCCTTCATTTTCGTAGCCGACGCTATATGGCAGACAAGATAGCTCAGTCACGGGCAGTCTTTAGGCATTGGGCAATGCATCTCTGAGCAATGGATAGAGCCATTAATGGGCAGAGCCATTGCCATGGTAGTTTTTAGAGTCGTAAAAGCCGTTGCGAGTGCCAAAGAATAGGCAGCAGGCGGCAAATAGACCCGTCATTAGAAAAAGCACAAGTTTAATATCCATTGTCTAAAGATAGCTGAAGCCCTTTCGGGTTCCTCAGAGAAATACGTCAGTGCTGATCCTAACAACTCACTCTGATGGCATGTTAATTCTTAATGGTTTATGACAAATTGTAATGAGGATCAGTCTGGGGGTCAGCCAGCAGAAACGCAAATGGAAAAACTGATTTCGGCAGCGTGGTGCGATCGCCCCTCAGTCGCAGTCGCCCCCGATCTCCTTGGCTGCACACTCGTTCGGCAACTCCCCAATGGCCCTCTGATTCGCGGCACCATTGTCGAAACCGAAGCCTACTCCCCAGGCGATCCGGCCTGTCATGCCTACCGGGGCCAGAGTTTGCGCAATGCTGCCATGTTTGGCCCGCCAGGGCACTGCTATGTGTACTTGATCTATGGCATGTACCACTGCCTGAATGTGGTCACCGAAGCGCCAGGGACCGGCAGTGCCGTCCTGATTCGAGCGCTGGATCTGTGGGATATTCCGCCACAGCTCGATCCCAAACACAGCCAAAAACCCCACCGCACAGCAGCCGGGCCAGGAAAACTATGCAGAGCGTTGGAGATTGATCGGACGTTGGATGGCGATCGCTACCACCCCAAAAGCGGCTTATGGCTAGAGCATGGCCGTCCGGTGACCGCCCAAGAAATCGTGCAAACGACTCGCATTGGCATTACTAAAGCCGCTGATCGTCCGTGGCGCTGGTACTTAAAAGACTCGCTAGCGGTCTCTAAGCGGTGAGAAGATGGCGATTAAAAAACGAACTAAAGCAGAATTTCTTGGCCGTTGTTAGTAAACTTGACGGCGCTGACATTCCAATCGGCATTATTGAGCAGGGTTTTTTCGACGCTGCCAAAGAGTGCCCGCTGCTCACAGCTAGAAAGAGAGACAAATTGACGCTGCGAACTCGGCGCGAGCTGCATATTAACCGTAGCCGTACTGCCGTTGATGTTGACCTGATAGCTCTCCAGCTTAAAGGCGTTGTAGTCAATCGCGTCCATAGCTTTGCCGACGGCCTCAGTGATCGCCCCTTCGTTGGGTACCTGCACTGCCTGCTCGACAAAATTATTGCACTGAGCATCGATGGTATAGACCGAGACAGTCACCATCTGGCCATCAGGCTGCTTAGCACCCTCTGCCTGGCCATCAGGCTGAGCCTCAACCGGCTGAGCCTTGTCGAGGGTCTCAGTCGGCGGCGCGGTTTGCTTAGGGGTTTCTACGGCTTCAGGCGTGGGGCTAGGAGAGGGCTCTACGACCACTTTGTCGGGCGCAGTTGCGCAGCCCGTAAAAATCAGACTGAGCGTCAGGGCGAGGCCAGTGACACAAGTATTAGTAAGCTTAAATGGGGCAGCCCCCACAACCTGCTTGGAAATACGTTTTGGCAACCGAACCATCTGACGAAATACTGAATACAGCACTATTAAAGATACCCTTATCCTACAAAATGGATGTCTGCCCTGTCGCCACCCTGTGCCAATTTGCCAAGCTTTTACGCCGTCTAACCCTTCTCTTGAGCGGTGAACTAGCCGTATGAGTACCTTCCCCTGGCATCGACGCCATATTCTCTCTCTGGCAGAGTTTACGCCAGGGGAGTATGAGAGTGTTTTGCAAACGGCGCTTAGCTTTCAAGGTGTGCTCTCGCGGCGCACCAAAAAAGTGCCCACGCTGCAAGGCCAGGTCGTTGCCAATCTTTTTTTTGAACCGTCTACCCGCACCCGGAGCAGTTTCGAACTCGCCGCCAAGCGCCTGTCGGCTGACACGCTTAACTTTTCACCTGGTAGCTCTTCGCTGACCAAGGGCGAAACCATCTTAGACACCGCAAAAACCTACCTGGCAATGGGCACTGACCTGATGGTCGTCCGCCATCGGGGGGCGGGGGTACCGGCAACCATCGCTCAGGAGCTAGATCGGCTAGGCGCAGGTGTCGGCGTCCTCAATGCTGGGGATGGCCAGCACGAGCACCCTTCTCAGGCCCTGCTCGACTTGCTGACTATTTGCAATTCGCTCAATCCAGAGCAGCCGTCAATTGTCGATTTGCGGGGTAAAAAGGTAGCAGTAGTGGGCGATATCTTGCACTCACGAGTCGCCCGCTCTAACCTGTGGAGCCTGACGGCCTGTGGCGCTGAGGTGCATTTAGCCGCGCCGCCAACGCTGCTGCCTAAAGCTTTTGCCGAAGCCTTTTCACTCCCTTTAGAAACGTCTGAAGGGACCGTGCAGCGGCAAGTATTCATTCACTGGCAGGTAGACTCGGCCCTGAAAAATGCTGACTTTGTAATGGCGCTGCGGCTGCAAAAAGAACGCATGAGCGATCACCTGCTGCCTAGCTTGCGAGAGTATCATCAGCGGTTTGGCATCACGCGCGATCGCCTCCGGCACTGCTCACCCAATGTCAAAGTTCTGCACCCAGGGCCGACCAATCGCGGCGTCGAAATCACTTCTGACCTGATGGACGATCCGCAGGTGAGCCTGGTCTCTCAGCAGGTCGCTAGCGGTGTCGCCGTGCGCATGGCCTTGCTGTACTTAATGGGCGGCGCTCAGCAGCCCGCTGACAAAAAGACACCGCCTTCTCAAAAAACAGACTCTTCTCAAAAAACACCGTCTTCTCAAAAAACAGACTCTTCGCTACGTTAGTTACCGACAGATGGTCCCTCTGCGGCTGAGCTTTGGACCGCTAGATTGGAGAAAGAGGTATGCAGCCGTAAGATCTCTGATTCGGCGGTGCTATTAGTGTCGGCGTAGCGACTGAAAAGAAAAACTGTCTTATCGCCGTAGCCAATGAAGGTAGCGATCGCCTGGCTCAGCGTATCCGGGCGGTCAGAGAGCCACACTACCAGGGCGGACTGGCCATCAACGGTAATCGTACGATAGCGGCCAACCGTTGAGCCCTCTTCGAGAAAACTGTCAATATTGGCATTGACCAAAGGGCCGGGTGGCGCGTCTATTTGAAAGATCTGAGTGGCGACCAAATCAGCTTCTGTATCGGGCAGATTGGTAATCTTCAAACTGTCGTCTTCTACTTCAATCTGCCAGGTGGCCGGATAGTCAATAGAAATCGCCTCGTCTGAATAGTTAGCAATCTCAGCATCGAGGCTGTCTGGATCAGCCGCTGGCGCTGGCGCTGGCACAGGAGTTCCTGGTGACTCAGCCGGGAGAGCAGGCGATTCGGTTGGTAAGGTAAGGCTCTGAGCCGTGGCGGGCATGGCAGCAGTTAGCACCATAGCGGCAACGCTAAAACCGCTCAAGACTGGCATCAAAATTGGCATTAAGCACGGCAGCGGCGAAGTCGAACTCATAGATAAAGGCTCAGAGCAGCGTTGGTAATCTTTCAAACTGACCGCGTCTGCCGGTCATCCCTAAAGAGTATACAGAAATGCCCGCCCCCGCTTTTTGTTACATTTTTGTTAAGATACTGCAAAACTTGTAATCGTAAGTTACCAAGCCAAAGAGCTACTGTCTGCCCGAGTTTTCCCTTAGCGGATTACTGTCACTACTACTAAGGAGCCCATAAGGAGCTTTGTCTATGCTGCGCCTTGAAAACATCAGCAAAATCTACCCGACCGGTGAAGTCCTCAAAGATATTAACTGGGAAGTGAAAACTGGGGAGCGTGTTGGCCTAGTTGGGGTGAATGGCGCAGGCAAATCAACCCAGCTGAAGATTATTTTGAGCGAAGTAGAGCCCACAACCGGTTCGATTATTCGCCCGAACGAGCTGCACATCGCTGCGCTCAACCAGGAATTTGAAGTTGATCCCCGGCGGACGGTTAGGGAAGAATTCTGGACGGTCTTTTCTGAGGCCAACAAAATCCAGCAGACGCTCGCTGATATTCCCAAGCAGATGGAGAGCGCCGATCCGCGCCAGCTAGAGAAGCTAATTAACAAACTCGACAAGCAGCAGCGCCAGTTTGAGGCGCTCGACGGCTACGGGCTAGAGGCCAGGATCGAGAAGATATTGCCAGAGATGGGCTTTGAGAGCGATGCGGGCGATCGCCTCGTCAGCTCCTACAGTGGTGGCTGGCAAATGCGAATGGGATTGGGCAAAGTTCTCCTGCAGTCGCCCGATCTGCTACTGCTAGACGAGCCGACCAACCATCTAGACCTGGAAACTATCGAGTGGCTAGAAAACTATCTCAAAGGTCTCACCATTCCGATGGTGATTGTCTCGCATGACCGAGAGTTTTTAGATCGGCTGTGTACCTCTATCGTGGAGACCGAACGCGGCGTCTCAACTACCTACCTCGGCAATTACAGCACCTACCTGGCTCAAAAAGCAGAAAGCAAAGTCGCCCAGCAGAGTACCTTCGAGCGTCAGCAAAAGGAGCTGTCCAAGCAGCAAGCCTTTGTCGAGAAGTTTCGGGCTAGCGCTACCCGCAGCACTCAGGCCAAGAGCCGCGAAAAGCAGCTGGCCAAAATCGAACGAGTCGAAGCCCCCACTGCGGATCTGCGCGGGCTACAGTTCAAATTTCCGCCCGCTCCCCGCAGCGGCAGGGAAGTGGTGACGATTGCCGATATGACCCATACCTATGGCGATAAAATCTTATTTTTGGGGACAGGGTTAGAGATCGAGCGCGGCGATCGCATTGCCTTTGTCGGCCCCAACGGCGCAGGCAAATCGACCCTGCTGAGACTGATTATCGGCAGCGAGCCGCCCGACGATGGTACCGTCGCTCTGGGCGCGCACAACGTGATCCCCGGCTATTTTGAGCAAAATCAGGCAGAAGCGCTAGATCTAGAGAAAACCGTCATTGGCACCATTCACGATGAAGTGCCCGACTGGAAAAACGAAGAAGTGCGCACGCTGCTCGGTCGATTTTTATTTAGCGGCAGTGCGGCCTTTAAGAAAGTAGAAGCCCTCAGCGGGGGCGAAAAGGCCCGGTTGGCCCTGGCAAAAATGCTGCTTCAGCCAGCGAACCTGCTGATTTTAGACGAGCCGACGAACCATTTAGATATTCCCGCAAAAGAGATGCTGGAAAACGCCCTCAAGGCTTACGACGGCACCGCCTTGATTGTCTCTCATGACCGCTACTTTGTCTCTCAGGTCGCCAACAAGATTGTCGAGATTCGCGAGGGTGAACTGCGCCTGTACCGGGGTGACTACCGCTACTATCTCGATAAAATTTCAGAGGAAAAAGAGCGCACTAGGCTAGAGACAATCGAAGCGGAGAAAGCGGCCAAAGTAGCAGCCAAACGACAGAAACAGCGTCAGGCCAAAGCAGCTACAAAAGGCGCTAGCTGAGCGTTTATCCTTAAAGTTGGGAGTGCCGTCTTACAGATTCAGACAGATCAGACGGCCAAAGCGCTTTATTTTAGGAGTGACACATGCTAAATAATTAGATATCTACTTACAAGTTTTTTGCACTCTAATTGCAAATTTTCTGCGAGAGTAGTGGTAACTATAAAAACCTTTGATAAAAAAGATTGGATTCGTATCTTAATCGCAGACAGCAGCGCTACTTTAGTGCTTTAAGCGTGAGTTGAGCCTAAACGCACGTCTTGTAGGGTTAGTCTTGAGCCTTGATGCCATAAAGCAGCGGCCTAATCAGTGACTAACTGAGGCAGACCAGTAGGTGTAGCAGTATTTAGCCTCTCACATAGGGACTGACGCCGAAGCTGCCGCAGAAAGAAATTAGCTCAAACTCAGCTCAAATAGAAACGCTCTCTACTGTCAAGATTGCTGTTAGCATCCACTATATTTTTGTCAGAGCGGTCGCTGCCTGGGAACACCTCCCAGGTAGAACTGAACTCACTTAAAACCTTTCCGAACTGTCGCAAATTGTAGAGGATTTTCTGGTATGGCAGACACGCCTATTTCTCCAATGGTGCTCGTCATCTTAGACGGGTGGGGATGCCGAGAAGACAGCAGCGGCAATGCCATTAGTCACGCCAAAACGCCGGTAATCGACAGCCTGTGGGCGACTTATCCTCATACTACTATCAACACCTCAGGCAAAGATGTGGGCTTGCCTCACGGCCAAATGGGTAACTCTGAGGTCGGGCACCTGAATATTGGGGCAGGCCGGGTCGTACCGCAGGAGCTGGTAAGAATTTCAGACGCGGTGGAAAACAAAAGCATTCAAGAGAATCCGGCTCTGCTTGAGGTGTTCCAAAAGGTGCGCTACGCAGGCAGCAAGCTACACCTAGTGGGCCTCTGCTCAGACGGCGGCGTGCATTCCCATCTCAGCCATCTAGTCGGTCTGTTAGAGATGGCCAAGGCTCAAGATCTTTCAGAAGTCTGTATTCACGTCATTACTGACGGGCGCGACACTAAACCTACCGACGGCCAATTTTCCCTACAAAAACTCCAAGACGCGATTGAGCAGATGGGTATCGGTCGGTTAGTCACTCTGAGCGGTCGCTACTATGCGATGGATCGAGACAACCGCTGGGATCGCATCGAGAAAGCCTATCGGGTAATGACAGAAGACGGTGAGGGCAGTGGTACCTCAGCGTTGGAGGCGCTACAGGCTTCTTACGAAAACGATATCAACGATGAATTCGTCGAGCCGATGCGACTATCACCAGGAGCCGTCGAAGCCGGGGATGGGGTGATCTTTTTTAATTTTCGCCCCGACCGGGCTCGCCAGCTGACTCAGGCTTTTGTCAAGCGTGAGTTTTCGGAGTTTGAGCGCGATCCGATTTTGCCGCTGACTTTTGTCACCATGACCCAGTATGACCAGTCGCTGCCGGTGGGTGTGGCCTTTACCCCTCAAAGCCTGGATAATATTTTGGGCGAAGTGGTCGCTCGGCACAATCTTAAGCAGTTTCGCACCGCTGAAACTGAAAAATACGCGCATGTCACCTATTTCTTTAACGGCGGTCTAGAAGAACCCTTTCCAGGTGAAGATCGGGAGCTAGTGCCCAGCCCGATGGTGGCCACTTACGATAAAGCCCCTAAGATGTCGGCAGTTAAGGTGACCGATACGGCGATCACGGCCATCAACAAACACAAATATTCGTTGGTGGTCATGAACTACGCCAACCCAGATATGGTGGGTCACACTGGCAAAATGGATGCCACTATCAGCGCCCTTGAAGAGGTTGATCGCGAAGTTGGCCGATTGCTGGCAGCGATCGCTCGGGCGGGCGGTACCGCTTTGATCATCGCTGACCATGGCAACGCAGAATACATGCACGATGAGCAGGGTCGGCCCTGGACGGCGCATACGACCAATCCGGTGCCGTTCATTCTGATCGAGGGCGAGGGGCTAAAAATTCCGGGTCATGGCTGTGAGGTGCAGCTCCGGGAGGGCGGCTGTTTGGCCGATGTCGCGCCGACAATTCTACAGATTTTGCAGCTGCCGATTCCTGCCGATATGACCGGGCAATCGATGATTGTGCAGCCGCAGGCCGACTATAAGTCTAGTCGTTCGCCGGTGAAGGTTTCTTTGCAGCGGTAGGAAGACAGGCGGCAGGAGACAGAAGGGCGGGGGGCGCGATAGGATAGGGTGAGTAACCAGTTGGGGCTAGCGTTGGCCTAGCGGAATTGTCATGGTAGTCACAGTTGTTAAGGTTGTTTGGGCGATCGCTGCAATCGGCGTTTGTGTTTTGGTGCTGCTGCATAGCCCCAAAGGTGATGGGCTAGGCGCATTAGGCGGGCAGGCGCAGCTCTTTACCAGCACTAAGAGCGCAGAGGAAACGCTGAACCGGGCGACCTGGCTGCTGACGATTGTCTTTATGGCGCTGACGGTCGTGCTTAGCGGTGGCTGGCTGACGGCGACGCCGTAATAGTGCATCGAGTGAATTCTAGACCGGCAATGAGCTAGCTAGTCAGGCTAAAGCTGCCCTTCAGGTGTCGGTGACCTGAACAATCTTCACAGGGCTGCTGCCTTTAATTGGGTTGATTGAGTGCTTACCGGCTTCGGCAAGGGCCTGATAGGCTTTGTCGATGATGATTTGCTCGCGATTGGTAGGGTGGTTTTTGTCGGCAATGGCCCCGCCGACCTTGGCATCGACTGCGACGACTGAGCCATCTGCTAGGGTCAAGGGCTCTTCAGTCAGCGATGATTGCAGGGTTTCGCCATACTGTTTGAGTCCGGTTTTATCCATGCCGGTGAGTACGCACATGAACTGCGCGCCGTTTTCATCGCGACTGTCGCAGTATAGCCAGGTGTCGAGGGTGACGCTTTGGCGGATCACAGCGGCGATCGCCTGATCGAGCTGAGCATTTTGCCGCGCTGTCGTCTCAACCGCACCAATGGGCAGCTGCCGCTTAGCATCGACAATCAGCAGACCAATAGCGTTGAACTGCGGATTGCCTGGCTGTAGCTTCATTTGCTGAATGAGTGCTGAGAGAGTCTGAGGGAGCACCTCGGCATTGATCAGACCTGTGCCTGGGTCGGTGAGCTTCAGCGCTAGCAGCAGGTTTTCATGGCTTTGCCGCAGCCGGTCAGTATTGCGGGTTTGACTGGTGAGATCGCGATCGCGACCAGAGAGCTGCTCTTCTAGCTCAGTGGTCTGCTTTTTGGCGCGTGAGACCCGCCATCCTCTTTTGATCAGCGCTGGGGTGATTACCAATAGGCCGATCAGGACGCCAATCGCCAGTGTAGAGAGGAGAACCAGCGCTAGGGAGCCAGAGACTTGCGCGATTAAAAGATTGATGATGACTGGCTGATTATTGACTAGGGCAAAGGCGATCGCCAAGAAAGCAATGGCAATAGCGGCGACAATCAGGAGGGGCATATCGGCCTCACGGAATACATACAAAGACCTCTCTAGCCTATCGTAAGCTCGCTTAAAACCCCTGTTCTTAAACCCCTGTTTCTTAAGCCCCTGTTACAGAGACATCATTACCTGAGAGAGCAGAGCTGGCGGCACCGTATTCAGGGCGGCTTGCTGCCCGGCGAGCCCTAGCTGATTGTAATGAGCCCGCAGGTTGGTCACAATGGCGCTAAAGCGGCCCTGATAGGCAGCTGAGTCAGCGGGCAGGCCATCAATTGCCTGCAGGTAGCTGTACAGAGACTTTTGCAAACTCTCAGCAATCTCCGGCAGAGAAGGCGCAGTTTCGGCCATCTGCGCGTGGACATCGCCCAGACAGTGGTAGATTGCCGCGCTGTCCATTTTGCTCAGCGTGTTCGCTGCTTGACTGATATTGAGCGCCGCTTCGAAGGCGATGATCGCGTTTCTCTGGTAGCGCGCCTTTTGGTCGAGATAGAGGTCATTGGCTTTGGTCAAGTCCCAATAGGCCAGGGCCAAATTGTTATAGGTGATGGCGCAGGCGGCTGGGTCTACTTCTGGCGTGCGGTACTTAAGCGCGTTGCTATAAGTGGCGATCGCCTGCTTCAGCAATTCCTGAGTCTGCTCGTATTTAGCCAGGCTCCAGTAAGTGATACCCAAGTTGTTCTGTACGGCTGCATAGTCGAGCGGTTGCTGATCGGGGCGATAGCCTGAGCAAGCTGCTTTGTAAGCTGTGATCGCCCGATATAAATTAGGCCGTGCTGCATCGTAGTGAGAAAGCTTCCAGTAAACCGAACCCAGACTGTTTTGCAAAACAGCAGACTCTTCAGCAGACAATGCCACAGTGCCCAACTGTAGCGCCTGACCGTAGGCTGTCGCGGCCGCCTGCAGATAAGCGACTGGCTCCTCATAAGTTGCCAGTAAGCTATAGACCGCGCCGATATTGCTATAGAGCTGCCCGGCGATGCTAGTAGGCTGCTGCGGATCGATTTTAGTGAGCGCCTCTTGATAGAGCGTGATGCTATGACTCATGCAGTCTACAGACTGCTGTGGGTTAGTCAGCTGCTGCGCTTTGAGCCAGTAGAGCGTCCCGAGATCGTTAAGGCTACTGCCCCAGTTAGGATGCGGCCCGTCCAGGCAGCGCAGCCCCCCCTCATAAGCTGCGATCGCCGGTTCAATCAGCGCTAGCCCCCGCTCGCCAGCCTCTATCCGATTGCGGTAAACATAGCCCACCGCAAAGTAATCATCCGCAGCCTTCTGTTTATCAACCCTCTCCTGATCTCCTGTCTCCTGCCCCCTGCTCTTCTGCTCTCCTGTCTCCTGTCTTCTGCTTTCCTGCTCTCCTGTCTCCTCTACTCTCCCATTCCTCTCTCCTACCTGCAGCTCACCCACAGCAGAGTCCGCAAATATGAGCGCAATATCGTCCAGCCCATCCATATCGGCTTGAGCGCTGGTCACTGCCTCTGATCTGGCATTGCTGCGGCTGCCCTGGCTGACAATCGAATGCAGACCGCCTGCCGTTTCCACAACCTGCTTTTTAAGCGTCTTCCGATGAAGAACCGTTGGCTCAAAACTGTCTGCTGTATCAGTACGTCCCTCAATATCAAGGGTGCTGATTTCTGAGATATTAGGGTTGCCTGCTTCGCACGCTGGGCAGGGAGGTGAGCAAATAGCGGTGTGTGTCTCAACCGCTTCACTTGACGGGACAACGGGTTCAGCATGGACGGTATGCAGCGCAATCTTAGGCTGTACAGTCTGCGCGTCAATAGCTTCTGAAACAACATCAATGGCATCTTCACCATCGCCAGCCTCGCCATAGAGATTGCCCGTCAGCGGATAGGTGTCGAAGTCGGCACTTAAGTCAGCGTTGGGGCTAGCATCTGGCTGAGTGTCTTTCGGAATGTCTTTCGGGATGTCTTGCTCAGATGCGCTGGTTTCATCTTGATGCAGCGACTCCTGCCACGCTGAGGTCGGGGTCGGATCGCTGACAAATTCAAAAACGCCGTTGCGCCAGTTCCAAAACGTCGGGGCCGATTGCTGAATCATGCGTAGCCAGGGCCAGGGCATCCATACCAGCAAACTGGTATTGAGCCGGGGGAGAAGCGCTTCGATTTTTTCGAGCGATCGCAAAAAGTGATTTTGAGTAATAGCAGGCTGACGGGTCATCTGCTCAATGCCCAACATCTGTACTTGAGGCAGAGCGCCTTCTGTGAGCATCGTCTGCTGCATCCACTGGGCAATCTGCCGGGTCAAGTTAGCATCTTCAGGGTCAAACCAGAGCCGCTCTAGCGATCGCTGCTGGCCAGCAACATCTGGCGAACAAGGACGCGCCCATTCACCTAACGAGCCGGGACTAATAGCTCTGCTACCCCCTTTTCCCCTTTCCCCCTTTCCCCTTTCCCCTTTCCCCTCTGCTTTTTCCATAGCAGGATCTGCCGCGGCCTGGGCGATCGCAGCTATATCTTCCAAATCATTTTGCAGCTGGGTAGCGAGCTGATTCTGTAGCGCCACATCGTCGCACACCGCGATTAGCAGCTGGCGTCGCAGATCGAGACTCATGGCTGCTTTCAGCGACTGATAAGCCTGCTGATTGACCCCGAGAAGCTGACGAGACTGTGGCTGGCTGGCGATCATGAGCAGTGCCCGCACGAGGACTGGCTGTTGAAGAGCTTTAGAGGGCAGTTAAAAAGCATGGGGTAAAGTCGTTTCAGGCGTAACTCGAAGCTGACCTGGGTGTCCTCTACCTATAGATCTTTTCTAGCGGCTGCTGTCAGTTCAGGAATAATTTGAGAGCCTGCTGAAACTGCTATGCTAGGGGTTTACACCTTGTGTGGATTGTATCAGCGCTGAATACATGTCGATTTCCGTTACTGCTTCTTCTGTTTGCCAGCACCAGCATCCTCTGATTCGCCAGCTCGCCGAGGGGATAGAGACTATTTGGCAACGCCATCTATCGCTTTCTCCCTACCACCTGCCTGACGACCTGGGCTACGTAGAAGGCAAGCTAGAAGGCGAAAAGCTGGTGATTGACAACCGCTGCTATCAAACCCCTCAGTTTCGCAAACTGCACCTGGAGCTGGCGCGCATTGGCAAAAATTTAGACATTTTGCACTGCGTCATGTTTCCTCGCCCTGAATATGGGCTTCCTATCTTTGGCTGCGATATTGTCAGCGGTCGGGGGCAGGTGAGCGCGGCAATTGTCGATCTCTCTGCGGCCACGGCGGATGGTCACTTAAGTGAGCGCTATACTCAGGCGCTGGAGGCGCTCGATCAGCCAGGCTACCTTCAGCCTCGCGATCTGCCGGAATGGGGACAGCGGATTTTCTCGGAATTTTGCTGCTTCGTAAAACCCGCCAACCCAGCAGAGGAGCAGCAGTTTTTGGCCCAGGTTCAAGACTATCTGACGGTTCATGTGCAGCAGGCGATCGCCAAACAGCCTGAGCCCGACCGCCTGAGAGAATTCTTAGACCGTCAGCGCTATTACTGCCAGCAGCAGCAGCAAAATGATAAAACTCGCCGGGTGCTGGCAAAAGCCTTTGATCCGCAGTGGGCTGAGCGCTATATGACTACCGTTTTGTTTGACTTGCCCTCTGTTTAATCTCTCGACCAGCGGTGACACGAGATGGCACCGCTGCCTTAGCCCTTTAGTTAACCTTTTAAGCAACTGCGATATCAAATAGCCCTTTAAATGCTGTTTTTAGCTATATTTTTTGCTTAGCTACACTTCCTAACTATGGTTACCCTTTCTACTTCACCAGAACAGCCGACCCTCGATGTTTTTGCTGAGCAGATAGACAGGCGCTCAGGCCGGCTGATTGTGCTGGCAGGCCCAAGCGGCGTTGGGAAAGGAACACTGCTCAAGCATTTGCTCCAGCGCCATCCTGATATCAAAGTATCGGTCTCTGCGACCACCCGCAGACCTCGCCTTAGTGAGGTAGACGGTCAGCACTATTACTTTATCAGCCGCGATCGGTTTAATAAGATGATTAGCCGAGGGGAGCTGTTGGAGTGGGCTGAGTTTGCTGGTAACTGCTACGGCACGCCCAAAGCCCCGATTGCAGCGGCGGTCGCCCAGGGACAGCGAGTCATTTTAGAAATCGAGCTGGTCGGGGCGCGCCAGATCAGAAAGAATTTTCCAGATGCTAAGCAAATCTTTTTGTGTCCGCCAAACGTAGCGGCCTTAGAAGCGCGTATTCGCAGCCGAGGTCAAGATTCTGAAGCGGCGATCGCCCGCCGCCTGGCCCGGGCCAAAACCGAGCTGGCCGCCGCCCACGAATTTGATCAGCAAATCGTCAACGACAGCCTGGAAACAGCCCTCGCCGAATTAGATGCGGCCATACTTAGCTAGCTAGCTCTGGGCACTTCAAAGAAAAGGCACTTTAGGAAAAAGACGCTTCAGAAAGATACCTGGCAGAGGCGATCAAACCGGCGGCAAATCGCTACGGTTGAAGCAGACAGTTGCGCTTGAAGGTTTGGATAATGTCTCAGCAGAATTGGCCAGACGGTTTGCTCAAAGATCGATTCTCTGATCGAGAGGCTGCGCTAACGCCACGTCCGCAGCCCCCAAAAAATCGCCCTGGTTTAATCGTGGGGCAGCTCATAGCAGCGGGTCTTTTGCTCAGCGTCGTTGCCTGCACGTCGCCTAGCGGGCCGTCTGTCATCAAGCCTGCGGTCACTGAGCCAGCTGTCACCAAACCATCGGCTGATGAACCCTCTGCTTTGCCCACGCCTGCGACTGACTCAGCGACAGCACCCATCGGTCAGCCAGAGAGCGCTGTTACCCCCGATAACCCCGATCTGGCGAGTCAACCAAACGGTGCTGCCAGCGCGATCGCCCCGGCTGATGAGACGACGGATGCAGCCTTCCCTGCCTGCGACAGTGCTCAAACTCAGCAGGCCATGAACCGCTGCGCCCAAGCCTCGTACACTCAAGCCGATGCCGAGCTTAACCGGGTCTATCAGGCCGTCAAAGCCGAGCAGCCAAGCAGTGGGAAACGAGCGCTGGGCAAAGCCGAAGTTGCCTGGCTAGCGTTTCGCGATCTCGACTGTGAGTTTGAGCGCAGTCAGTTTGATGGCGGATCGATGGCACCGATGATTTATAGCGGCTGTCTGAGCGATCGCACCCAAACTCGCACTGCTGAGCTGCGACGACCCGCTTTACCCAACCTCAGCTATCAGGCGGCAGACGCTCAGCTCAATCAAACCTATCAGTCACTCTTAGCCGCCTTAAGCGAAGATCGCACGAGTAACCTGGTCGAAGCGCAGATTGCCTGGATAGAGTATCGCAACAGCAACTGTGCTTTTGAAGCGCTCTACAGCCCAACGGTCATTGGCGAAACGCAGTGTTTGGCCCGCATGAGCGTGACCCGCACCGCGCAGCTCGAACAAAGTTTGGCGCAAAGCAGCCTGTAAAAGCGACCGGCTCAACCTTTGGCGCTAGCCTCCCCCGGTAGTTTGGCTCTATAGTTTATGGGTGTTGCTATCGCCTGTGGATCGACCTCACGCCCTGTTGCTACTCCCGCCTGCTATGACGCGCCCCCCCCTGACACCCGAACAGATCCGACTTCAGGAACATCAGACCCAGCAGGCGAATTGGAAAAAGTGGGGCCCTTACCTAAGTGAGCGGCAGTGGGGCACCGTCCGCGAAGACTATAGCGAGAGCGGCAGCGCCTGGAGTTATTTTTCTCATGAGCAGGCTCGATCACGGGCCTATCGCTGGGGTGAAGACGGTATCCTCGGCATTAGCGACGACAGGCAGCTGCTCTGCTTTGCGATGTCGATGTGGAATACTCATGACCCTATTTTAAAAGAACGTTTTTTTGGCCTCACCGGCAACGAAGGCAATCACGGCGAAGACGTTAAAGAATACTACTTTTACCTGGACAGCACGCCGACCCACTCCTACATGAAGGCGCTGTACAAATATCCACAGGCAGAATATCCCTACGAGCGGCTGAAGCAGGCAGGATGGGGCGATGGGCGCGATCGCTCTGACCCAGAATTTGAGCTGATGGATACCGGTATCTTTGAGGGCGATCGCTACTTTGACGTTCAGGTGGAATATGCCAAAGCCGATGCCGAAGATGTGCTGATCCAGATTTCTGTCACCAATCGCGGATCAGAAACCGCTGAACTACATCTGTTGCCCACGCTGTGGTTTCGCAACACCTGGTCATGGGATAGCCAAACGCCCAAACCCACCATCAAGGCCAGTCTCACTAGCGGCAACGTATCGATCATCGAAACCAGCCATCCCGAATTGGGCAAGCAGTGGTTTTACTGTCAGCCCCCCACAGCCGTCCGATCTACCGCTGTCCCATCTGACGCAGATCAAAATGAGACTGCCCAATCAAATCCGGGCAAATGGATTGACTTAAGCAGTCAGTCCTTAGCAACCACGGCGGGGCTGCTATTCACTGAAAACGAAACCAACAAAGAGAAACTATTTGAGGTTGCCAACCCTTCTCCCTACGTCAAAGACGCCTTTCACAGATATGTGGTTGACGGTGACAAGTCAGCGGTTAACCCAGCGCAAACGGGCACCAAGTCGGCGGTACACTATCACCTCACTCTGTCACCGGGTGAAACGCAACAGATCAGGCTCCGGCTGGCCGACAACCCAATGCTCAACGATCCGCTAGGCAGCTGCTTTGAAGAGACCTTTCAGTTGCGTCAGCAGGAAGCCGACAAGTTTTACCATCAGCTCTCTCCTTTCGTTCACAATCAAGACCTGAGCAATGTGCAGCGGCAGGCTTTTGCAGGCATGATGTGGTGCAAACAATACTATCTCTATGATGTCAGCACCTGGCTGAAGGGCGACCCCAACACCATTACCCCGCCGCCTCAGAGAAAGCGAGGCCGCAACTGTCACTGGCACCATCTTGACAGTCAGGATATTCTCTCCATGCCCGACACCTGGGAGTACCCGTGGTTTGCCGCCTGGGACACGGCTTTTCACTGTATTCCGCTAGCGATGCTTGACGCCGACTTTGCCAAGCAACAGCTCGATGTGATGACCCGCGAATGGTATATGCACCCCAACGGGCAGCTCCCGGCCTATGAATGGGCGTTTGGCGATGTCAATCCGCCGGTACATGCCTGGGCTACCTGGCGGGTTTATAAAATTGAGAAGAAGATGACGGGGAAGGGCGATCGCCTCTTCTTAGAAAGACTCTTTCAAAAGCTGTTGTTAAACTTCACCTGGTGGGTCAATCGCAAAGATACCGAGGGTAATAACGTCTTTGAAGGGGGCTTTTTGGGGTTAGACAACATCGGTGTGTTTGACCGTAGCAAACCCCTGCCGACTGGTGGGCGAATGGAGCAGGCCGATGGCACTAGCTGGATGGCAATGTACTGCCTGGATATGCTCTCAATTTCTCTAGAGCTGGCTTTAGAGAATCCGGTGTATGAAGACATGGCGACCAAATTCTTCGAGCATTTTATCTATATTGCCGAAGCGATGAACGCAACTGGAGAAAACGCCGTACAGCTCTGGGATGAAGAAGATGGCTTCTTCTACGATGTGCTACACATGCCGGATATGTCTCGGGTGCCAATCAAAATTCGCTCTTTAGTGGGGCTGATGCCGCTCTATGCGATTACGACGCTAGAGCCAGAACTGATGGAGCGGCTACCCGGCTTTAACGAACGGCTAGAATGGTTTGAAGCCAATCGCACCCGGCTATGTCGTAACGTCACGACGATGGAGATTGAACCGAGGCCGGGGGACGATCCTAATGTCTGTCGAAAACGCCGGATGCTCTCGGTCGTAAGACCGGATAAGCTACGGCGGATTTTGGCAAAAATGCTCAAACCTCATGAATTTTTGGGGCCGACGGGCATTCGCGCTCTGTCACGCTTTCACGCTGACCACCCTTATACCTTCGATGTCGATGGCACCATCTACCGGGTAGACTACGAACCCGCCGAATCTAGCTTGGGGCTTTTTGGCGGCAATTCTAACTGGAGAGGCCCAGTGTGGTTTCCCACTAACTATTTGCTGATCGAATCTCTACAGCGCTATCATCACTTTCTTGGAAATGACTTCAAAATTGAGTGTCCTTATGGTTCTGGTGATGAGATGAACCTATGGGACGTGGCCACCAAGCTGGAACAGCGGATGATTGGCACTTTTTTGAGAGATGAGAACGGCTGCCGCCCGGTGTATGGCAACAACAAAACGTTTCAAGACAACCCTCACTGGCGAGACTATATTCTCTTTTATGAGTACTTTAATGGCGATACGGGGGAAGGGCTAGGCGCTAGCCACCAGACCGGATGGACAGGGTTAGTGGCAAAATTAATTCACCAATGCTGTGAGTATAGTGCTATGGAGTGAGGGTTAAGTACCACTCCCTCGACAAGCCGGATCGGCGTCACGGAGGAGAACGGAGGCAACGCTACCACCACCACCTTGAGTCCTGCCAACAATGATCTCGCCAGGGCCAGCGGAACCATACAGTGGAATTATACAGTGCTCATTCCTGGGAAAGCCTCAATCAACGAATTCTTTTACTCTAGAGACTTTCCCAGGATGCGTCTGGAACGGAATATCCCTGATCTCTAGGTAGACTGTATCTTGGCAATAGTCTCGTAAAAAGGCGCAAAGCTTTCGAGCAATTGCATATATAGCGGTAGCATCACCTGATACTGCTGAGCATTTTCAGGAATAGGGCAGTGGCGATCGCTCTCTCCTATCATCTCTGATACCTGCTCTAGGTGAGGAATGCGCTCTAGCGCGTAGAGCCCCAAAACTGCCGCGCCAAAGCATGAGCTTTCGTAAACTTCTGGAATGGTCACCACCCGGTTAAAGACATCTGCCAGCATTTGCCGCCACAGCGTCGAGCGGGCGAACCCGCCGGTCGCCTGAATACTGCTAGCAGGGCCAACTACATCTTCCAAAGCAGTTAAAACAATATACAGGTTATAAACAACCCCCTCTAGCACCGCTCGAATCATGTGAGCTTTAGTATGGTGCAAGCCCAAGCCAAAGAAGCTGCCTCGGGCGTTGGCATTCCACAGGGGCGATCGCTCTCCGGCCAAGTATGGATGAAAGATTAGCCCTTCAGAACCGGCTGGGATGGTGGCGGCGATCGCCGTCAAAATATCATAGGGATTCTCTTGCAACAGCCGGGCCGTATCTGTCTCAGCCATAGCCAGCTGCTCACGCACCCAGCGCAAGATAATGCCCCCATTATTGGTAGCGCCACCAATCACCCAGTGATTTTCTGTGAGGGCATAGCAAAACAGCCGTTCTTTGGGGTCGGTCTGGGGGCGATCTACCATTGCGCGCACGGCTCCGCTTGTCCCCACCGTAATTGCCACCACATCAGGCGTCATTGCGCCCATACCCAAATTACCCAACGCTCCATCGCTCGCCCCAATCACCACCGGCACACTCGCCGGTAGCCCCATGCTGTCAGCCGCTTCTGAGGTCATTGATGACAAAATGTGAGTGGTCGGCACCAACTGCGAGAGCTGCGCTGAGGTAATTCCGGCCAGCGCTAAGGCTTCTGCATCCCAATCGAGCGCCTTCATATTAAATAGGCCAGTCGCATTGGCAATGGAGTAGTCCACCACATATTGCGCAAACCAGCGGTGGATTACATACTCTTTAATAGAGATAAATTTTGCCGCTTGCCGAAACAGATCGGGCTGTTCGTGACGTAGCCACATCAGCTTTACCAGCGGCGACATGGGGTGAACAGGGGTACCCGTGCGAGCATAGAGAGCGTGAGCGTCGCAGCACTGGCGAACTTTGCTTACCCAGGGCGTGCTGCGACGGTCGGCCCAGGTGATGCTGCAAGTCAGCAGTTGACCGCGATCATCAACAGCGATCAGGCTGTGCATGGCCGCGCTAAAAGATAGGCCCATCAGCGTCTTTAGTCGGGCCGGGTGGCGCTGCATGACGGTGCGGACACTTTCGATTACAGCCTGGTAGATTTCTTCGGGGTCTTGCTCTTGCACATCGGGCTGAGCGGATAGCAGCGGATAGCCAACGGTGTGCTGGTCGAGCGATGCGCCGCTAGCGCTGAATAAAACTACCTTAGTGCTAGTCGTGCCAATGTCGATGCCAAGGATACAGTCGGGCTGAGTCATAGCGGGTAGGGTAGGGGTCTAAAAAAGGCTGGCGCGGCAAAATGATTGAGTTAGCAGCCGGGCCACTACAATAGGGCTGAAATAGGGCTGACAGCCCACTCGTTAGGAGAATCTTACTGTGATCAAGGCTTACGCTGCTCAGGCTGCGGGTGGAAAGCTTCAGCCCTTTACCTACGAACCCGGCCCACTGAGCCGCACTGAAGTAGTTTTAGAGGCGATCGCCCGCTTCTAGAACAAAATCAAGCAGCCCACAAAATCTTCAGTACTGACTGCCTACTGCTCCCAATCATCTCCACATTCGTCAATCGCTGCCCAAGACCTGAAAGCATTACGATCAACCAACAATAAAACCAAAACAGCTATAAACGAACAAATACCGAAAAACGAACAGCCCAAAAACGCACGCACGCACCATTCTCCTGAAAAAAGATACCTGACTACTGTTGTATCTACATAGGTGCTGGAACGATAAGGGTATTCACAGTGACTTGACACTCAAAGCGAAAATACGAAGACTCCAAAAGCTTAAACAGCAGGCAGTTCAGGCACTTACCTACATCTCGCCTAAATATTTGGTACAGACCCGACGAAAATCATCACCGCGAACTTCAAAGTTAGGATACTGATCAAAGCTGGCACAAGCCGGTGAGAGCAAAACTGTTTTAATCAACTGCGCCTTGCTAATGTCGGTGCTGCGAGCCACAGCGCGATCTATCGTTTCAACAACTTCGCAATGAGGGTAGCCCATCGCCGTCAGCCGCTGCGCAAACCCCTCAGCCGCGTCACCCACCAACAGGACGGCGGCAGCTTTTGCTTTTATCTGATTGATCCAGGCAATATCATCACCATCTTTAGCCGCACCACCCGCAATCAGCACCGCCGGACCAGCCACTGAGCGCAGACCCACTTCAGCCGCATCGTAGTTAGTCGCCTTACTGTCGTTAATGAAATCTACGCCGCGCCAGGTGCAGATGTGCTCTAAGCGGTGAGAGACCCCCGGAAACCGGGAGACGCCTTGAGCGATCGCCTCTACCTCTATGCCCGCTAGCCGCGCTGCCGCGACTGCCATCAGCAGATTTTGCTGGTTGTGTTCACCGACCATCCGCAGCGCCCGGGTTTCTACAATTTGTTCACCTTTGTGCATCACCCAGCCGTCTTCTATATAGGTGTCGGGCGTTAGCGGTGCAAGGGCGGCTTTGCCTTTCACGCTGGTCCAGTGGCTGTCAGGCGAGTAATCGGCGGCTTTGCGCCGCAGGGTGGGGTCGTCGCCATTGATGATGGCGGTCTGCGCTTTTTCGAGCAGAGACGCTTTGATGCGGTAGTAATTTTCCACCGTTTCATGTCGGTTGAGATGATCCGGGGTGAAGGTCGTCCACAGACCAATCGTCGGCGCTAGTGTCGGCGCAGCTTCGATTTGGTAGCTGCTCAGCTCGGCGATCACCCAGTCGGGCGGGGCAGTCAGCGCCAGCTCGCAAGCGGCGTAGCCAATATTGCCACAGGCGGGGGCTTGCAGCCCAGCAGCTTTGAAGATAGCAGCTACCAGCGCTGTCGTTGTGGTTTTGCCGTTAGTGCCGGTGATGCCCACCCAAGGCCGATCCGATAGGCTACGCCAGGCCAGCTCCATTTCTCCAATGGTTTCGATGCCTTGATCGCGCGCCTTGACCAAAGCCGGTGCATCCCACGGAACGCCTGGACTGACGACCAGTAAATCTAGCCCCGGTTCTGGGTCAAAGCTGTGATTGAGCTTAACGGTGATGCCTTCATCTCGCAGCGCCTGCCCTTCGGCTTGATGGCGGCGGGCTGTCCCCTGGTCGCTTAAGGTCACCTGCCATCCCTGACGAGCTAGAACTCGCGCAGCAGCAATTCCAGATCGGCCAAGACCGATAACATGGGCTGTTTTCATGAAAATCTGATTGAAGGTGTGTGGGCGCTGAGCAGTCTTTGAATTCGATAGGTCAGTATACGGGAAAGCGTATGCACTTGAGCGGTTAGCTTTTGATCTAACTTTTCACTTAGCTTTTTACAATGGCCCCAAAATCTGCCAGAACCAGGGCATGATTGCGCAGCAGACTCAGCAGATTGAGACGATTTTGGCGAATGTCAGGGTCTTCCGCCATGACTAAAACGCTGGTTGGCCCGTCGAAGAAATCGGCGACGGCAGGGGCGGCTTGCTCTAGACCGGTGAGCAGTTTGCCGTAGTCGCGTTCGGCTTGGGCGGCTTGGGTCTGAGGTACGAGCTTTTGCAAACTATCGTAAAAGGTCTGCTCTGAGGGCTGCTCGAATAGGGCCGGGTTGACCTGACCTGTCGGATCGAGCACTTCAGTGTTTAAATCGCCCTGAGCAGCGAGTTTAGAGGCCCGGTTGACGGTTTCGTAGATGCGGCTGAGCCTGCCATCGCTGCGGATCGTCTGGAGGAAGGTGGCGCGATCGCGCACATCCCGCACATCAGCCAGCGCCCGCTGCCGATAAGCCGCTTCGCCCAAGACCGCATTGACCAGGTCATAGTCGATATCCTCTTGCAGCAGGCTGCGCACCCGCTGCTCAAAAAAGTCAGTGAGCTGCTCGGTGAGTTTAGTGGCGCTGACTCCTGAGCGATCGCTCGCAAAATCTTGAACGATCTGAGCAATCACAGCCGGTAAATCCAGCGGTAGGCCCGCGTCCCAAACAATATTGACAATTGCATTAGCCGCCCGCCTCAGCGCAAACGGATCGGTAGAGCCTTTGGGCAATTTGCCAATGCTAAAAATGCTGACTAGCGTATCGAGCCGGTCGGCAATGCCGACTACCTGACCGATGAGCGACTGCGGCAAGCTATCTCCAGCGCCCTTGGGCAAATAGTGCTCATAAATCGCGTCGGCAACCGCTTGAGGTTCGCCGCTGCTAAGCGCATACTTTTGGCCGATGTAGCCCTGAAGTTCAGGAAATTCGCCCACCATCTGCGTCACCAGATCGGCTTTGCACAGTAGCGCAGCGCGCGCGACTTGCTCAGTCTGCTCGGCGCTCAGGTCTAGCTGTCTGCACAATAGGGCGGCGACTTTGCCCACCCGATGAACCTTGTCGAGCACCGATCCGAGCTGGGCTTGAAAGGTGACGTTCCCCAGCCGGTTCACATATTCCTCCAGGGGCTGCTTACGGTCGGCATCGAAGAAAAATTTGCCGTCAGACAGGCGGGCTCGGATGACGCGCTCGTTGCCTCGGGCGATCGCCTCAGACTTGGCCGGGTCACCGTTAGAGACGGTAATAAAGTAGGGCAGCAGCTCATCCGAGTTAGCAGCGGGCCGCACCGGAAAGTAGCGCTGATGGCTCTCCATCTCAGTCACCGTTACCTGCGGCGGCAGGGCTAAAAATTCGTCGTCAAACTGTCCGATGATGGCAGTCGGCCATTCTACTAAATCGACCACTTCGCTCAGCAAGTCTTCACTGACGACCGCATGACCGCTGACCGATTCAGCGACGGCGGCTACCTGCTGTAAAATCGTCTCTCGTCGCACTGCCGGATCAACGCTCACATAGCCCGCTTGCAGGGCGCTCACGTAGTCCTTCGCCTGGCTAATCTCAATCGGGTCAGGATGGAGAACGCGATGCCCTTCAGAGGTGCGATCGCTCTGGCAAACCTCAGATCCATTTTCAATCGTCACGGGCAGCAGCTGATCATCTAGCAGCGTCACCAGCCAGCGAATCGGTCGGGGAAACCGCAGATCGCCGTCGCCCCAGCGCATAAAGCGATTGCCCTCTAACCCAAAAATCCAGTTAGGCACCAATTCTTGCAGCAGCTCAGCGGTCGCCCGCCCCAAAATCTTTTGCTGAACAAAGACAAACTCTCCCTTCTCCGTATCGCGAATTTCTAAATCCGCCACAGCGACGCCTCGGGAGGCGGCGAAACCCTCAGCGGCTTTAGTGGGCTTACCAGCTTTAAAGGCGGCTTTGGCCGGGGGGCCTTTGGCTTCTTCTTCGCGGTCGGGCTGGCGATCGCTTAACCCGCTGATCACGACCGCTAACCGTCGGGGCGTGCCGTAAAGCGCCAGCCCGCCGGTCTCTGGGTCTAGAGATAGATAGTGCGCTTCTAGATCGGCAGGAATTTTCGCTTTCCACTGGGCTAGCGCCTCGCTGACAAAACTTGCCGGGAGTTCTTCAGTACCTACTTCGAGTAAGAACGTTGCCATAGGAATGCAGGAAAGGTAAGCAAAGCCCATTATTACAGAAGGGCGGCTAGGCAGGGTACCCGGTTGCCGTCGGCGCGGTATCCTTTAAGATCCCTATACGCCTAATTACTCATCTATCTGCAGCCAACCATGCCTGTCTACGTCGTTTTATTTAACGCTCGCACTGAAAACGAGGGAATTCACTCGCTGCAAATGGAGGGTCGCAATCTGGTGCTGATGTTTGAAGTAGAAGATGACGCCATCCGCTTTGGCGGGTTGCTGGAGGCGCAAGATTTTCCGCCAGCGACCGTAGAAGCGTTTGAAACTGAAGAGATTGAAGAATTTTGTGAGAGCGCTGGCTACGAGGCCGTCAGTGTCCCCGAAGGCACGCTGCTCATGCCGCCTGAGAAAATGGTAGAGGAGACGACCTGGAATCTGGACGCCCCGCCTGAGGAGTCCGCTCAGGGCAGTGTCTACGACTCCTCTTCAGACGAAATGGATCGCATTCGCCAGCAGTTAGAAAAGCTGCTCTAAACTCCCAGGACTGACCACTATGACTGATATCAATCGCGGGCACTTACTCACAGAGCAAAATAATCCTCACAGTCGGAACCTGGATCAGCTCTCTACTTTAGAACTGGTAGATGTCTTTAACCGGGAAGACCAGCGGACGGTGGAGGCGATCGCTCACGCCAGAACAGCCCTAGCGCAGGCCATTAACCTCACAGCCGCTTCCCTGAGAGACGGCGGCAGACTGTTTTACGTCGGGGCAGGCACCAGCGGTCGGCTAGGCGTACTCGATGCGGCTGAATGTCCGCCTACTTTTTGCACGCCACCGGAGCTAGTGCAGGGCATTATTGCCGGTGGGGCTGCGTCGCTACTGCGCAGTTCAGAAGCGCTAGAAGACGAAGCGGAAGCTGGGGCAGAAACCATCATCGATCACAAAGTCACCCGGCGCGATGTGGTCGTCGGCATCACAGCGGGCGGTACCACGCCTTATGTCCACGGGGCGCTACGAGCGGCAAAGCAGTGCGGCGCGGACACCATCTTTATGGCCTGTGTCCCTGCTGAGCAGGTACCGGTAGAGGCGGATGTCGATATTCGGCTAATCGTGGGGCCAGAGGTGCTAGCCGGATCTACTCGGCTGAAGGCGGGGACGGTGACTAAGCTGGCGCTGAATATTTTGTCTACAGGGGTGATGGTAAAGCTCGGCAAGGTCTATGGCAACCGCATGGTCGATGTGGCGGTGACGAATACGAAGCTACGCGATCGCGCCATCCGCATTCTTTGTGACCTCACTGATTTAGATCGAACTGAGGCGGGCGATCTGCTAGAGCGGAGTGGCTTGCAGGTGAAGGTGGCCCTAGTGATGCATCTAACCAGCGTAGATCAGCAGACTGCAGAAACGGCTTTAGCAGAGCAAAACGGAGACTTGCGCTCAGCTCTAGCAAATACTAAGCAGAGCACCTCTCAATCTGCTATCTAGATCTGAAGCTGGACAAAACGCGAGATTATAGAGGGCATTCTCTATCAAGCAAGCCCTCTTACACTGGGATTTTGCGAGTTCGAGGCTGCGCAGCGGTTCTGCCGAGCAATTGGTGAGGTGGGCAACTTTTTGAGGCTGCGATCGCGGATGGCAGAATTCGTGTCTCTAAGCGCTCGCAGAGAGCGATTCAGGCAAGGGGTAGAAGAACTGGAAGTCTTATTCCAGGAGGCTTAAGAAAAGCAGGAGGGGGGAGGTTACCTTGATCCTCCTTCAAGCCAATTGGGATACCCAGATCTGACAGATTCGCTTCCTTCACTACCCGGTACTATCAGCCCCAACGTCGCTAGTTTACAGTTAAGTTATCTAGAGAAGTTCGCTCAAGTGAGGCTTAAGCTTAAACCATGATGGATCAATCAAAAGATAGTATGGGTTTCCAATGGCATGGCAGTCAGTTTGTGAAGGTGACAATAGCGTTTGTGATTAGCTTTGTGGCGATCGCCAGTCTTTTTAGCAGCTCTACAGGCAGTTTAGAAGGTAGCCCTGTGGTGGGACAGAGCGCTGCTCCGACCAATCGTACTTTAATCGCCTACAGCGTTGATTATGAGATGGATAAAGCCCGTGGGGAGAAAACCGTCGAGCACTACGGCGAATCTATGCGTCCTATCGTAAAGCAGGCGATTAAAAACAACGAAAACAACCCTAATAGTAAAGACACCGCTGAAAATACCTATCGGAGAGAGAGCCCACTTAACGATTTGCTGCCCGAAAGAATCGGCCAATTCTTTTCCAAAGAGGATCTTTTGGATATGCGAAGCACTGACGATCCGCAAGAACGCTAATCTCACTCCTGCATGATTCCTGGCTGGTTTCAGCGATAACGGCCTTTCTAAACACTTCAAGAAAAGATATCAAATGGGTGCTATGGCGTTAAGTTAATCTGGCAAAACATAAGCCGGTATTTCTGCCAGAGTCGCTTCATTGAGCTGACGTACCTTTAAGTCTTGATAAAAGTTTTCTTGTAACAGCTCTACTTTCGACTGAGAAGTCAAAAACAATAGTCCCCAAAAGACGCCAACTTTTTCGTGCCGATACTCGGCATCGGAGAGTTCGCCTTTGATCGGGCCGCCTAATAGCTCGGGGCGAAAGCTGGCCCAGTGTTCTAGCAGCTTCTCAAAGTCCATCCAGTTGACGGCATCTTCAAAGACATCGTCCCAATGTCGCTCTAAAAAGTCATTCAGGGCGTCGGCAATTTCGTTCAGGTTTTCCTGATGGGCGAGCTGAGCGATCGCTCTGACGGCCTCCCGCCTGGAGTGAGGCTTGGGCTGAGGCGATCGCACCCTGGCCGGTTCTGACATGGCAGCGGCGATCGCTTCTAGCTGGCCAATCAGTTCATTGAGTGTCACCTGACGTTTAGCGGGCGGTGGGGCCACTGCCCGCCGATGAATGTGCTGCTCCAGGTTACGCGGCAGCTCGCTCGTATCGGCATCGGGCTCCTCGTCAAAGCAGTCGTCATCCAGGGTCTCTTCTGGCACTAGCTCGTGGCGCACCAGCGTATCAGCCTTGAGCAGCACCAGCATTGAGGCGTATAAAAAAGCCTGCCCGGACTCTGACAAGCTCGACTCATAGGAAGACCGGCCCTGACCCAGCGGCTGCTTGACAATCGGCTGCTCGGTTAACGTCTTCAGGAAGCGGTCGATCACGTCAATCACCTGCACATCCCAAGGGTCGATTTCTCCCTTTTCGGCCAAGTCAATCAGAAAGGCGATCGCGCCCTGAGCGAGTGAATCAGACATAGGTTCTATTGCACATAGGCTCTACTGCACATAGGCTTCATCCGTCTCTGCCTGACCATTGGCCTGAGGCAGCATGGGTAGCTGCTCTAGCTCTACCCGGTAGCGCTCGACATCTTCTTCTAGCTGCTGAATTCGCACTTCTCGCTGCTGCACCTCAGGATTTTTCTGAGCTACGCCCTGCAAATGCACCCACACGCTAAACACCCAGGCCAGCGTCGCCCCAATGCCAGCAGCCACAATCAGCTCTACGCTTAAAGGCGCTTCAAAATCGACACCTTGGACAATGTGAATCACCGAGGGCGTTGTGTTTTCAATGCCAAAGAGCACCAGCGCCAGACAGATTACGAAAATCACTACGAAATTGACTTGCTTCATAGGTTTCGCCTCAGGTAAAGATACTTCAAAAGATATATTTGTTCGCCAACACTATAGCCGCTAATGGTCAAGATGGCAGGTTTTTTGTGTTTAGCTCAGTTGAATTATGTCTGTATACAATTTGCCTTCCTCCTGCCTGCCTCCTGCCTGCTTATATGGGTGCGACTGCGGCAGAGCGATCATGATCTGAAGGCGTCTCCGGCGAGTTTTGATCAGAACCGAGGAGAATTACCGCTGGCTTAGCTTCCAGGCTGTCAATAATCTGTTTAATGGAGCCTGCTAAGGGGACGGCAATCACAGCGCCCACAACTCCTGCTAGCTGTGCGCCTACTAATAGCGACAGCAAAATCCAGATCGGATTGAGCCCAACCGCGTCGCCTAAAATTCTCGGTGCGAAGATGTTGTCAATGATTTGATCGACGATCAGGCAGGCGACAATCACTTCTGCGCCCAGCAGCGGATCGTTGATGCCAACCAGTGCGCTGACGGCGACCATCACCAGCAAATCGCCGAAGGGGACTAGCCCGGCAATGCCGACGCTGAGGCCAAAAACCAGCCAAAAAGGGATCTTAAATAGAAAAAATACGCCAGCGAGCAGCGTCCCCGTCAGCGAGGCAATGGTGGCCTGACCGACGAAATAGCTTTGAAACTGCGATCGCACTGCCCGCTGCACGCGATCGCCCCATTCACCGGGCAACCACCGCAAAAGCCCCTGCCAAAAATCTTTACCGTGGAGCAAAGAGTAAAGCGTCAGCACGGCTGTAAACAAACCATCGACGATATTGTCAGCCGTTCCCAACGCTAAGTTTAAAAGCTGGTTGGGCAGCAGCCGCAGTTCGCCAGGGACTGCCTCAAAAAACTGAGTCGCTAGCACGTCGAGATCCATCGATTCGCTCAGCGGCATCTGAGCAATTTCGTCATCGACCGCTTCTAGCTGCTGCTGCCCGTTTTCGAGCCAGTTGGGTAGCCGGGTGGTAAATTCACTAAATTGATGTATTAGCGTCGGCACCAGCGCCGCGCCCGCCAACGCTAGCAGCGATAGCGCCGTAACAAAGACCACCATCACGCTATAGCCTTTGGGCATGCCCCAGCTCTGGAGTAAACGCACCGGGTAGCCCAGCAAAAAGGCCAGCAGCGTCGCTATCAACAAAAGTGTGACTAGCTCCTGAAAGTACTGTAGCCCTCTGTATAACAGCCAGCCATTGAGTAGCGTCAGCGGAATCACAATCTCCAATACCAGCCAGCGAGGCCACTTACTTAACAGATCAACCATTGACACAAACCCGACCCATAAGTTCAAATCACTGACATTAGGCCGGATAACCCAGATAGTAAAGCTACGCTGCCACCAAGCCAATGACTCATTATTGCGGCAGTTAAAACAAAACAGAGTATGTCTCTGTGGAGATTTTCTCATCTTTCACAGCTGCCCTAGCCAAACTATTTCTCACAAAAGACAGAGCTACTTCTAACGAAAGACAGAGCTACGCTACATAGTTGTTTATGGCTGTTTTGGTGGCTGTCTATTGAGCGATCGCGCCAAACACATACCTGCGACAGATGATCTGCCTAGAAAATTATCCTTACGTTACAGAAAGTTAAGCGGCGCTAGCAAGCTCTTTGCCCCGCTCCCTTGTTTTCACCTATTATCAAGTTTCTTATGCCCCACTCTCAATACGACATCATCATTATCGGGACAGGCGCTGGCGGCGGCACAGTAGCCCACCAGCTAGCGCCCACAGGCAAACGCATTCTGATTTTAGAGCGGGTTGACATGCTCCTCGGACTAAAAGTCCGAGGATTCTAAAGCTAGGCAAACAGACCAAGCTGCTGCTCTACTTTGTGGCTAGACGCATCATCGAGAATTGCTAGCAAGCTAGACTTATGCTCTCTCAACGTCTCTTTAGAGTCGGACATAAGCCTGCCCGACTTTTCTATATTTTGGGAAGCATTTTTGTCTCTATCGTGTTCAGCCCCGCAGCTTATGCAAAGGATTGAGCGCACAGACAGATCCACCTTGCCCCACTTGAACCCGCAATCAGAACAAAGCTGAGAGGTGGGCTCCCAGCGGCTGATTACAGTAACAGCGCGGTTTACATACTGCGCTGCCTTGCTCTCTAGCATCGTCCTGGCTTCTCTCCACCCTTGCCTAGAAATCGCGCGGCTCAGCTTCCGATTCTTTACCATCCCTGACACATTCAAATCTTCAAGCGAAACCAATTGGTTTTCTTGGATCAGCTTGGTCGTTGTTTTGTGTAGGAAATCCTCGCGGATATTGCGAATCTTCAGATGTAGCTTGGCAATCTTCAGACGGGTAGCAGTTCGACGATTAGAGCCCTTGACCTGTCTAGCCATACGCTTCTGAAGGCGACGGATACGCCTATCAAGCTTTGAATAGTCAGGAGCTAAGATGGGCTCACCCACACTAGGGAAAGCGAAAACCTTGATGCCCAAATCGATCCCGATTGACGGTCGTAAAGGCTCAACACTCTTTTGCTCAATCTCGACAACAAAGCTGGCATGGTATTGTCCCGACGTGTTTTTGATGATGGTCACAGAACTCGGTTCAGAGGGTAGCTCACGCGACCACTGAACTTTGAACAGGCCCATCTTAGCCAGCACTAGCTTGCCATTCAGAAGGCTAAACCCTCGCGCGGTAAACCGTGCTGACTGCTCATGAGAGCGCTTCTTGAAGCGAGGGAATTTAGCCTTACCTTGCCCTTTCAGTGCTGCAAACCAGTTCTTAAAGGCAACGCCTAAATCTTGAACTGACTGCTGCAATGGGACGACAGACACAGAAGACAGCCAGTCTCTAGCCTCTGTGCGCTTAGCCTGCGTGATCACAAGCTTTTGCAACTCAGCATTGCTAGGCCACTTCTCACCCTCCGGCTTAGCCTTAACCAGCGCCAGGGCATCGTTGTAAACGACACGCACACAGCCAAACACTTGAGCAAGTTTGTCTTGCTGCAAGCGGTTAGGGTAGATACGGTATGTATAGCGGGCTTTCATGGCTTGTGTTAAAGTTGTCCTGCACCCAATATAGCGACTATTTAGACCAGTGGCAACCCATGAATTTAGGCGAGAGCGGCACAGTGTTACAGACCTCAAAATACATTTGATCTGCATCACCAAGTACAGGCGCAAAGTGTTTACTGATGAAGGGCTGAAGTGCATAGAGGCGGCAATGCGCTCTGTATCGGATTCGATGAAATTTAGGATTTTAGAATTCAATGGGGAGGGGGATCATGTCCATGTCCTGCTTGAGTTTCCGCCAAAACTAAGCGTCTCTATGCTGGCAAAGCATCTAAAGGGCGTTTCTAGTCGGGCCTACAGCAAGGCAGGGCACCCAAAGCCATCGCCTGAAACACTATGGAGCCCTTCGTATTTTGCAACTTCTGTAGGCGGCGCACCGATAGAAGTCGTTAAGCAATACATTGAGCAGCAGGCTAGACCGCATTAAGACAAGAGCGGACTAGAAGTCCGGGGCTTCTGACCCACCCCAGAATGGTGAGGATCAGCTTTTTTCAGCAGATATTGTCGTCGTGGCCTGCGGCAGCATTAACTCCGCTGCGCTGCTGCTGCGCTCGGCAAACGAACAGCATCCCCACGGTCTCGCCAACCGCTCCGACCAGCTCGGTCGCCACTTTATGAAGCATCTCTCGACCTCAATGGTGGCGCTGAGCATTGAGCCCAATCCGGCGGTGCATCAAAAGATGATTGCAATTAACGACTTTTACTGGGGTGAAGACGATTTTCCCTACCCGATGGGCATGGTGCAAAATACGGGCAATGTCAAAGGCGGCATGATCCCGGCTGAAGCGCCCGATCTGCTGGCCCCCTATGTAAAATTTACGCCGGAGACCGTGCTGGACGTACTTGCAGATCATGCGACAGGGTGGTGGCTCCAGACAGAAGATTTGCCGAAGGCTGACAACCGAGTGCGCCTGGTAAATGGAAAAATTTGCCTGGACTACACACCGAACAATGTAGAAGCGCGCGATCGCCTGGTTCACCGCTGGACGACCATCCTTAAAAACATGGATGACTCTACTCAGCAGGTGCTCCCCTTTGGCCTCTATCCGCGCAGCATTCAGCCGCTAGCTGCAGTCGGGCATCAGTGCGGGACCAGTCGCTTCGGTACCGACCCAGAGACCGCTGTGCTCGATCTCAACTGCCGTGCCCACGACCTCGATAATTTATATCTGGTAGACGGCGGCTTTTTCCCGTCTAATACAGGCGTCAACCCAACTCTGACGATTGTCGCCAACGCCATTCGCGTGGCCGACCACTTAAAACAATGGCTCAATGTGCAGGCGGCGGCGCTTGCTGTGGCCTAACCTCTCAGGGCCTTGAGGCTTATTTGAGACTTATTTTTCGGCGCTGTAAGTGGGGTCAGCCAGATAGGCTAGCCGGTTAAACGGCCAAAATCGCAGGGTAGCGCGGCCAATGATGCGATCGCGCGGCACAAACCCCCAAACGTGACCATCGTAGCTGTCGTTGCGGTTGTCGCCCAGCGCCAAATAAGCCCCCTGGGGCACGGTCTCTGGTCCCCACTGGTAGGTAGGCGGAGCCCCCAGATAGTTTTCAGTCAGCGGCACATCGTCGATATAGACCTGCCCGCCTTTTACCATAACGGTTTCCCCAGGTAGGCCAATCACCCGCTTAATAAACGCCTCCTGAGCAGCCTGCTCGCCGGCAGTCTCAGGGGGATGAAAAACGACAATATCGCCGCGATGGGGATCGCTGAAATCGTAGCGAATTTTATCGACGACCAGGCGGTCATTGATTTCTAGTGTGGGCAGCATAGAGCCTGACGGAATGTAGCGGGCCTCGGCGACAAAGGTACGAATACCCAGCGCCAAAACTATGCTCAGACCCACCGTCTGAAGCGCTTCTATCCAAGGATTATCGGATTTCCCCTGGGGGCCATTGGGCGGCTCCACCGTCGGCCTTTGCCTAGAATCCATCAAAGTACCTGCTGTAGATAAAAAGTTGGCATCACGCTTTCGTCTGCTCAGGTCTGACTGCTTCGAGCTGATCTTGAGCTAGCGACAAAGCATCCGCAAACCAAATATACCTTACCCAAACTTACCCAAATGCCAATCTTTTAAAGATATTGCCTGAATGCTCAACCTAAACAGCAGCGCTTTGCCTGAGCCTTACAGCAGTTGATCGCCTTGTCCAGATCTGTCTGTCTGAGCGTCTGTCTGAGCGCAGTCAGCGACGAAACAGACAGGTTTCGCAAGTAACTTTTCAAACAGCGCTGAGAAGATTTAACTTTAGTTAAATCTTCTCAGCGCTGTTACAGTCCGGCGGCTAGTCCAAGTGGAGCTAAACGCAAGACGACAGCAGTTAGGCGGTTGTCAAGCGATAGGTGCTGCGCTCTCCTCTGTGCCAGTCGCCGGCGCGAACGCCGCCAGACAGTACATTCGAGATGCGATTGCGAGCTTTCAAGTATTGCGCTTTCGGCATTCCCTCTTCAAACAGTGCTTCCATCACTTCCACTATTTTGAAGTCTTTGTCTGGCTGGGTCTCTAGGATTAACCGGACAGCATCTGGAATAGACTCGTTTTTGACGCCGGGCCGGGTGTACTTTTGCCACGATGCGGCGCGACCGTCTTTCTTCGCTGTTGCTTTTTTACGCTTGGCTTTAGGGGCCTTTGTCGCAGCGGGGGCTGTTTCCTTGGCTGGTGGCACCACAGATGGTGTGGATTCTTCAGGCTGGCTGCTAGCAGCCGGGGCTGGTGCTTCTGTAGCAGATTCAGATTTGCCTTCGAACATCGGCATGACAGCTCGCACGCCATTCAACTGCTCACGCAGTTCTTTTAGTTGTGCGGCCAGCGTTTCTTCTTTGGCGACTAGGTCTGACTCTATCTCTTTTAGCTGCGGTAAAACGGTCATTGTCATAGATAGTAAATAGCGAAAGGTTCTCTTGATAGAGAACAATACTAGCTTACTTCTTATACAATTTAGTGAAACTAAAGAAATATCTGGGACAGTATCGTGGACTTTTTATTGGTCGAGACTGAGTATAGTGCTTGTAGTTTTGGCGAAAAGCTTAAAAATACGCATCAAGGCGGCGGCTACAATCTCTGATGCCTATGGATTTGACTGAGCTGAAGCGTTAGTTTAGGGCAGGCAAGTACACTTTCATCTGAGTGCCACTCCCGACCTCACTTGCAACCGTTAAGAAACCGCCTGCATTTTTGACGATGCCCGATACCATGGCTAGCCCTAACCCCGTTCCTCGATCTGAAGATTTGGTGGTGAAAAATGGATCGAAAATGCGATCACGTATGTCAGGAGAAATGCCGCTGCCCGTATCAGTCACGGTGACTACGATATAGTCGCCCACCGCCGCTTCCAGGTTTTTGCTAGCCATGTCTTCACTGACCCAACAGTTATCAACAGCAATCGTGAGAACACCGCCTTGGGGCATCGCATCGCGAGCGTTGATGCACAAGTTCATAAACACCTGGTGCAAATGCGTTGAATCAGCAGAAACTTCTCTGGGTCGCAGCGCCGAACCTGGAGCCTGTGCGATATCTTGATGAATCTCGATAGCGCTGGGGAAGCCCTGTCTGGCTACGTCAATCACCTCTTGCAGTAAGGTTACAATATCTACAATCGTTTTTTCTTCAGGGCTGCCCTGAGCGAAGGTGAGAATCTGCTTGACCATGTCAGTGCCCCGCCGGGCGCTGCTCTCCAGCAGATTCAGCTGCTTTTTAGTCAGCTCATCCGTATCTTTTTGGGTAATGCGCAGCAGCTGAGCAATTCCTAAGATAGGCGTCAGCATGTTGCCCAGGTCATGGGCGATGCCACTGGCTAGCTGGCCTAAGCTCTCAAGCCTTTGAGCTTGATAGAACTGAGCTTCGAGTTGCTTGTCGTGGGTGATATCGGTATTGACCTCCAGCAGGGATTGCGGGCGACCTGAATCATCTCTCACCAAAGTCCAACGGCTCGCAACCAAAATTTCGTCTCCAGCTTTGGTTGACTGGGCCAGTTCTCCCTGCCAAAAACCTTGCGCTAGTGTGGTATCGAGCGCTAGCTCGAATTCGGCCTTCTCTTTCTTTAAAAGCTGGTGAGAAACCTGACCAATGGCTTCATCTGCCCGCCAACCGTACAGGCGTTCTGCGCCCTGGCTCCAGAACATGATATGACCGGCCAGATCGCGAACAAAAATGGCATCTGTGGCAATGTCGATGAGGGCGGCCTGTTCTCGGGTTTTTTGGTACAGTTCTGCCTGTTGAATGGCGATTCCTAGCTGGGCAGCAACTTGCAGCAGCAGCTGAGTACTCTCAGCGATCCACTGCCGGGGGCCAGAGCAGTGATGGGCAATCAACAACCCCCAAAGCGCTTCCCCTTGCAAAATCGGGACGACCAAATTGGCTCGCACCTGAAAGTTTCTCAGTAGTTCTCTGTGCCAGGGATCGATGTCTGCTGTGTCAATATCTTCAATAGTGCTGACTCTTCCTTGAGTGTAGCCTTTGGTATAGAGTTCGCTGAGGCACGAATCCTGGATGTGCAGTCCTTGAGTGGCAATCCACTGGGGAGCGACTGATTCGGCCTCAACGACGCCTTGCCAGTCAGGTTCAAAGCGAAAGATAATGACTCGATCAGTCTGTAGAAGATGGCGGACTTGGCCGGCCGCAGCCTGTAAGATTTCATCTAGATCTAGCGTTTGGCGGATAGAGTCAGTGATTTTGGCAATCAGTCTTTCGCGCTCTAGCTGTTGCTGAAGTTGGCGTTCTGTCTGCTGGCGATCGCCCACATCAATACAGGAATCAATAATGCCCTCTCTAACAGTGCCCTCTCCAACAGAGGCCAAGTTTTGTACAGGCTGCAAACTGTTTTGGCTGCAGTGCAACAAAAATTCTACTCGCCCCATCAAGGTGGCATCTATAAAAGGCTTGGTCACATAGTCGTTTGCGCCAGCCTTGAGGGTCGTGATACCAGGATGGCTATCTGTCGAGGGCAGCAGCAGGAGAATGGGCGTCTGACAGCCGTCCTGGCGGAGTTGCTGGCATAGGGCCTCTTCCTGCCCTGGTAGGGCATTCACCACAATTAGATGATGGTCGGCTGCTGCTCTTGAAAGTAGCCCTAAGTCTTGTAGCCCTAAGTCTTCGCTGGCGACAGTGACCTCATAGCGATGGCTGGAGAGCAGATGCTGTAGGCTGCGGGCAACCGTGGGAGCCTCTACAAGCATTATCTTCATGTCAAGCTCCAGCGAAAGGGGCAGTTATGAAGGGGGGTTGACTGACCCATACGCCTGATCAAAAGCCTTGTCCGAACTTTGTCCGAAAATAGTTTGACACCGTCTACAGCCTTCTCTCCTAAAGCTTCATATACATAAGGTAGCAGCTCGGAGCAAAAATCTTGCTAAACAGGAGGAGTTTGGCATTCACAACATAGAGCCTAATAGTATGAAAACTGGCTTATCGCCGCTGCTGTCTTTTGACTGCCTGGTTCCTGGTCACCGCCTATTAGCCTTTCTAGCAGTCGGCGGCTGTACGAATAGCATTAAGAAGATGACAATAGGTGCAAACAAACAGCAGGTGTAGAGCCCTCCGTTATAAGAGCCGGTGATCGCTTTGAAGTTTGCCAATAAAGACGGGCCAAGAGCGCTGGCGATGACGATTACCATCATCTGAACGCCTGCGATCGCCCCCAGGTGCGCCCGCCCAAAAAATCGCGGTAGCACCACCGTCGTTAACGTACCAAAGCAGCCGCCACTAATGCCCAGGCCCACCACTGCCGGAATTAGCATGCCGGGCCGATCTAGATTGGCGATCGCTGCAATTCCCATTGCCTGCCCCAGCATCATAAAGATAAAAATGAAGGGCAACCGCCAGCGTCACTGCCCAAAACGCCAGCGTCTTCAGCGCCTGCCGCCGGGTGAGTCCCCAGATCTCTACGGCGGTCTCAGCCTGACCGGGCTGCAACGGTGCCAGCGGCGGGTCGCCATCCATCCGCAGGCCGCAGGCTTCGGGACTGTCGCGAAACAGCAGCCAGCCGAGGCTACTCATGCCGATGCCGACGATCGCTGCCAGAGTTAGCCAGGTGCCGCGCCAGCCCAACAGGGCGATCGCCTGACTAAAGCCGTAAGGGGCGATCGCAAACCCAAAGGCCACAAAAATACCTTCAGTGCCAGATACCTGCCCGCGCCGCCCCGGTCAAACCATTTGCCGAGCATAGTGCGGCTGGTCATGGTGAGCACACCGAGCACACTGGCCGCCAAAATTGCCCAGCCGTAAAAGACCGGAAACTTAGCAGGTGAAAACGGAAAATCAGGGCGGAAGAGGGCTGTTTTCATAGGAGGCGTGGTCTGCTGGGATAGACTGGCAGGTGCTAAACCAGCCGAAGCTGCCTTTCAAAGATAGAGCGCCCTGTTTAAGCTTAAAGGTTTTGTGAGGAGTCCTAGCTTCCGGATAGCATCTTGACAGCCAGAAACGATTAGACACTATTATGTGGGCTGACTAATTTAAATTTGCTATGGAACTCACTCGTAAAATCAACGATAAAGCGACCTACCGCAGCATCGCCGCCGACTGTGCGCAGCTCATAGACGAGCAAGTTGCGGCCAAAAGCGGTCTCTCCGGTCTGGCTCTAAAGGCTGCTTATGGTGTGGTGAAGGGCATCGGAGCTGACTATATTCCAGGGGCGATTCAGCGACTCTTACCCGAAACGCTAGCTGCCCTCGACCCCATGTGGACAGAAGGAACCGAAAAAGGCGACCCCGTGGCGTATCTCAGCCAAAATAGCGATCGCGCTGCCGATGTCATTCTCAGCACTACTGATGCTCGCATGGAAAAGAAAGGTAGCGGCATCCTTCTGTCTTCTTATAAAAAGCTGCGCAAGTCAGTCAAGCGCGATGTGGCGGCGGCGGTGCCGGGGCTGGCTCAGATTTTGGGGCGGTATGCCGGTTAGGGGGTGAGTAAGCGGGGAGACAGTAGACAGTAAGCAGGAGACAAGAAGTACTACTGACTCCTGTCTCCTGCCTTCTGTCTCCTGCTAATAACCCGCTAGTTATCAACCGAGCTTTCGATTAGTCGTCAGACTCTAGCGAACGATTTTCGAGACCAGGCAAAACAGTCTTGGCATTGCCGGGATAAATTTCGCCCATTTCGCCAACCGCGTCTGCTGACTCTTTTACAATTCGCTTGGCTTGCTTGCCCGGCTTGCCCTGTAGCTGTTCGTTTTCACCTTGCCACTGGCCGGTGGTGACCGGGCGACCGCTTTCACCCCGAGCGATCATGTCGTTTAGCATGTCCTTGGTGCTGGCGCTCAGGTTAGAGTTATCGACGCTGGTGGTCAATAAGAATAGGCCGACAAAGGCGATCGCGACAAATCGCTGTAGCTGCAAACCGGCCCACAAGCGAGTCAGGCGCTGCGCTACGGCACTGGCCATGTGGGTAAATAGCTTTATCATAAAATCTCCGTTCAGTTTTTCAAAGGCAGGTAGCATTATACTGTTAGCGCGGTGAGTCTTCTTCTGACAAAAGAGAGAAGTGGCTAGCCCTAACGGTATAGATATTGCTACCGTACGAATTTCCGGCGCTAGCGATGGATGCTGTGAGAGCTAGAAACCGCCCACTCAATTACCTGCTCTGCAAACGCCATGCCCGTGAACCGCTCAGCGTGGAGCAGCCCGCCTGTACTAAACACATTTATTTCCATTAGCTGGTTCCCGATAAAGTCGAGTCCTACCAAAAACAGTCCGTCGCTGACTAACTTTTCGCTAATGGCCGTAACCACCTGACGCATGGCATGGGTGACCACACCGGGCTTTGCTGTTCCGCCGGCGTGAAGGTTGCTGCGAAAGTCTCCTTGTCCTGGCACTCGGTGAACCGCCGCCGGTTTTCCAGAGATCTCTAAGATTTCACCATTCATCACCACTACCCGCGTGTCTCCGGCTTCAGCTCCGGGGATGCACTTTTGCGCCATCACCAATCCCTGCCGCCCGATCACATCAATCATCTGATTTAAATTCTTATCCGCTTCAGATGAGACGAAAAACACATCGTTTCCCCTTGTTCCCTGTAGCGGCTTGAGCACTGCTGGGCAGCGCAAGTCTTTGATAAAGTCAAAAATCTCAGTACGATTTTGGCTCACCAGCGTAGGCGGATAGGTAAACTCGGGCAGTTCTAGAAGATAGAGTTTGGTTGCGGCCCGGATCAGGCCATCGGGCTGGTTAATCACCTGCACTCCCCGGTCTTGGGCAAGCCGGGTCAGGGCTAATGCCGTTTGATGAGTGGCGCTGCGAGCCAGGTCGCGGGCCGGATTGGTCCGGATGAACAAGCAGTCGAGGGTCGCACCGTCTAGCGGTAGTGGCTCGGCAGGGAGGGTGGCGATCGCCGCTGTCATCGCCCCTAAATTATCGTAAGGGGCGGGGGGCAGTTGTTTGGCATAGGCCCAGGGTCGGCGATCGCTGCGGCCAGATAAATCCCCCACCGCTGCCACCCACACCGAATGATGCCGGGCCGCAGCAGCAATCAGCAGGGCAGTCGTTTGAGAGGGTTGAATGGCATCCGTGTCATTCACTAAAAACAAAAAACGCATCGCACTTCCAAAAGACAGCCGAATAAACAGCCAGAGAAAACAATTCAGAGAAAACAACTAAGCTTCAGGCTTGCTGTGAAAGGGATGAATGCCCAGAGACTCGACGATTCCCCAGTGCAAAATTCGCCCCCCGGTCTGCGTAACCGGATTCACGCTCTTGCCGATGATGACCGCGTCTTCAGGAGCCCGGTACTGGCTCACCACCTCTCCAAAAATGTCGCGCTGTAGTGCAATTACTTCCCCTTTTTCTACCCGGTCGGTCGGCTTGGGTAAAACTTCTAAGAGACCGCCCTGATCGGCATATAGCCAATGCGACTTGGGGCATAAAACCGGCGGCGGGCCCGGAGAAACCGGACGCCGGGGAAGCATCCCAACTTCGGCCATCACCCGCCGCACCCCAACTAGAGCTGCCTTAATATATTTTGACTGAAAAACCTGCGGGTCTCCCATTTCTAACGTGATTGCCGGAATGCCTAGCTCCATCGCCGCCCCGCGCAGCGTTCGGTCAGAGGGGGGGTTGTGCAAAATAATTTGCGGATGCTGCAAATAGGCCATCTTAGCGGTTACTTCATTGGTCATATCGGCCCGCACATAGAGCGAATTGATATTGCCAAAGCTAGCCGTATGCAGGTCAATGAGATAGTTAAGATGACGGACAATCCGGTCGATAAAGCGATAGGCGTAAATCTCGGCGATGTTACCACTGGCTTTGCCCGGCATGATGTGATTCATATCGGTGCGGTCAGCAAAAGTGCGCTCGTTATTAAGATAGGCCGGTACATTGACTACCATCACCCCGACGACGGTTCCTCGCAGCGTCTGCAGATCCAGCGTATCGAAAAAACGGTGAATCACAGGGATACCGTTAATTTCGTTGCCGTGTAGGGCGGCGGTCAGTCCAAAGACCGGCCCCGGATGCTTCCCGCGAGCGACGACGACGGGCAGCCGTAAAGACCGCCCTAACCCATCGTGAATGAGATCTACCATCAGCCTGGTAGAACTCCCCCTTGGCAACTGCTCAATTTCTAAAGTTTCAACAACATAGGCACCCGGAAAATCTAGCGAAGCGCGACTACTCATAGATTGATATCGTTGACAAAGGCTGGATCTGGATTGAGCGAACTAAACAAACGGCGGCGGAAAGTTCCTTTTTGGGTGATCAGTTTTTGAGCCATTTTGTCAATAGCAATCACCGATAGAACTGTCTGAATATACCCCTCAATTAAATCATCTAATCCGATGCCCAACTGATTGAAGTCTCGGCTATCCATGAGCAGCAGCCGCTCCGACTGGCTTCCCCAGGAGCCATCCTGATGCAGTACTGAGAGATTGGTGCCGAGCATATCCCAAGAAGATTCGCTGCCGTCTAGCGTGGTCGCTAGTGGCTGACGCGCCCGGCGTGCATAGATAGCCACCGGATACGGCCCGCTCTCACCGACGCCCACCATCATGCGCAGGTCAGCGACAAATATTTCCTTACGGCGGTTGGGCAATGTACCCAAATGATAGAACCGCCCCTGAGCTGTCTGCGAACTCCAGCCAGAATTTCCGACCAGGCTCTGGACAATAAAGCGCTCAAAGCGAAAGTCGATAGCCATAAATTCGTCTAGCTCGCGCGGGTTGGTGATGGTGTAGACCCCCTGTCCGGCGTTACTGTAAGGATCTTTCACCACAGCGATGCCGCCCATTCGCTCTACCCACAGCGGAATCTCATTTTTGGCCACATCCCAAATGGTTTCTGGCGTGCGGATCATCAGCCCGGTAGACCGCAGCTCGGCGTTATAAAAGTCGTAGGCTTTGGCGGCAACTAATTTGTTGCGTCCGCCTGTTAAGCACACCACGATTGGGTTGAGGATGGCGGTACGGGTAATAGGCGGAATCCGACTCCAGGGGCGCTGAGTGACATACCGCAAGGCCGCTCGAATGGGCTCCCACTCACCGGCAGGCGTGCGAATTTCTAAGACCCGGTCTTCGGTAAAGCGCACCGGCAAATCTGGATCGTTTTGGAAGCAGGGCACTAGCCACACCGGTTCACCGGTGACATCGGCCATCATCGCTGCGTAGCCAGAGGTTTCCATCTCATTTTTGTCGTAAAGCACGGCGAGCCCGCCCTTGGGCAAGCGGCGCTGCTGCTGCAAAGGCAAAAAAGTGCGCTCTAGCAGTGTCCGGTAGCCGCTCTGTTCGTGAGCGTCAGTGCCGAAGGGCATGGACTTTTGCCCGGATGGGCAAGAGTTGGTCTCAATGACAATAATCCGCCGAATGCCCTTGTCCGTGGTAGCTGCAAACAGATCAGCCCCACCCCAGCGAAAATACTTAGTATCGTGGGCGAGGACGGCATGGACTGCCTGAGGATCAACTTCTGGATGCAGGTGAATGTAGCGTTCGGCAATGCGGCTATTGCCTAAGCTCAAGAAGTGCTGTACCAGCGGATGAATCTGGGCGTTGAGAACCCGAGGATAGAAGTGCTCTGAAGTTTCAAAGCTGTCGGGCAATACCTTAACAACAGATCGGGTGGTTTTCAAGGGTAGCGTGACCTCGGTTTGACTGCCCTCCTCATTAAATGCCAGGACACCCCGACCAAGTGTTTAGAATCATGAAGGCAATCTGCACTGCTCAAAGAATCCTGTCAGCGTGCAGTGAGGCATATAGGCGTGAGCGGCGTTGGGGCCACAGGATCGCTGCGTGCGCTCAAAATAGGTAGCTAGCTGCTGAGCCAGAGGACCAGTAGGACAGGCATAGAAGATGAACTGGGGCATGACGCTGGGGTATTATGCTGGGGCAGCGGCGTCAGTTAGCCGACGGCAAATACACTTCTATCTGGGTGCCCTGACCGACTTCGCTCATCACTCTGAGAAAGCCGCCCGCGTTTTTGACGATGCCAAGCACGGTGGCAAGCCCAAGCCCGGTGCCCTGGTCGGGCGATTTGGTCGTAAAGAACGGATCGAACATGCGATCGCGTACTTCAGGCGGAATACCCGTACCGGTGTCGGTAACTGTCACTATCATATAGTGTCCGACTGAGGCATCTGGGATTTTGCTGGCAACTGCTGCGTCAACAAAACCGCTATCGACCGAGATCGTCAGCACACCGCCACCTGGCATGGCATCGCGAGCGTTGATGCACAGGTTCATAAACACCTGATGGAGATGAGTCGAATCGGCAGAAACGCTTCCAAAGCCGTCACCTGACGCTGACTGAGGCATGCTCTTATGAATCTCGATAGAGCTTGGAAAACCCTGACGGATAACATCAATGACTTCTTGCAGTAGGGCTGCAACATCTACCGTTGTTGTATCGTCAGAGCTGCCCTGAGCGAAGGTAAGGATCTGCTTGACCATGCTAACGCCGCGTTTGGCACTCTTTTCTAGAATATCTAGCTGTTGCTGGGTGCTGGCATCTGGATTTTTTTGGGTGATGCGCAGCAACTGAGCGATGCCGAGTATGGGGGTTAAAACGTTGCCGAGATCGTGAGCAATGCCGCTGGCTAGCTGCCCCAAGCTCTCCAGCCGCTGAGCCTGATAGAACTGCGCTTCGAGCTTTTTCTTTTCGGTGATGTCGGTGTTGACTTCTAGCAAAGACTGCGGATGTCCGGCAGGGTCTCGCATCAATGTCCAACGGCTGGCGACCAAAATTTCGTTGCCCGCTTTAGTCGATTGGGTCAGCTCTCCTTGCCAAAAACCCTGCTCCATAGTGGTGCGAATGGCAGTTTCAATCGCCAAACTGTCTTTCTTCTTTAGAAGCTGACGAACCGGTTGGCCGATCGCTTCTTCTTGCCGCCAGCCGTATAGCCGCTCTGCGCCCTGGCTCCAGAATGCAATTTTGCCTGAAAGATCACGCACGAAGATCGCATCGGTAGCAATATCGATCAGAGCTGCCTGCTCGCGGGTTTGCTGGTGCAGTTCTGCCTGCCGAATAGCAATACCCATCTGGGTGGCGACTTGTTTGAGTAGCTGAGTATTCTCAGGCTCCCATTCACGAGGGGCACGGCAGTGATGGGCAATCAGCAAGCCCCAGAGATGGTCGCCCTGCAAAATGGGAACGACCAGATTTGCCTTTACCTGAAAAGCGCTTAAGAGTTCTTCGTAGCAGGGGCCGATATCTGCCGTGTCGATATTGCTAATCGCGCTGACCCGGCCATAGCGGTAGTTTTCAGCGTAGAGTTCGCCAAAGCACAAGTCCTGAATTTTCATCCCCAGCGTCTCCGTCCAGCCAGCGGTGACTGATTCGGCTTCGACTATGCCCTGCCAGTCGGGTAGAAATCGGAAGGCAATCACGCGATCAGTCCGTAGAAAGTGGCGAACCTGATCGACTGCGGTATGTAAAATCTGGTTTAGATCGAGCGTTTGCCGAATGGCATCGGTGATCTTAGCAAGCAGCCGTTCTCTCTCTAGCTGCTGCTGTAGCTTGGCTGCTGTTTGCTGGCGATCGCTCACATCTTTCATGAAGCAATAGTGGCCAGTGAACCGCTGCTGCTCGTCGTAGGCTGAGACCATAACCAGCGACTTATCAAAAACAGAGCCATCTCGCCTGAGCCCTCTGAACTCTAGCTCAGCTTTACCGTGAGCGAGCATCCGCTGGTAGGCAGCGATCGCCTTGGCGCGATCCTCTACATGAACGGTTGACTGCCAGTCGCAACCCATCATCTCAACCGGCGTAGTGCCTACCATGCGGGCATAGGCCTCGTTGACAAACAAGTAGCGCCCCTGGCTATCTAGTCGTGAAATGCCCTCTACTGCGTGACCTAACGCCGTACTCATTTCGTACAGCTGAATTTCAGTCTGGCTAATATTTTTCTCTAGCTGGGGGTTCATATCAAAATGGCCAAAGCTAGGGTTTGATTTAGTGTGCAACTTAGGGAGGCTTTTTTTAGAGGTACTTCGGGGTATTTACCTAACTTCATTATAAGCTGCATAGCTCATAAGTTCCTCATAACTGACGGCCATAATTCTTATATCTTCCAGACTTGCCCCTTTTAGGCCAATGGCCAATGGCTAATGGCCTAAAAGGCCAATGTGAATATGATGCGGCTCGGCTGCTAATTGCACCCCCACGCCGTCAACAAACATAGTATCGACAAATCGCAGTCAAGGAATCATGATGACACACACCCTTAAATCTCAATTTCTCCAATTTCTAGAGAGCGAACTACTGCTCTCTCGTGACGCGATCGCACTAGCACTGCATCATCATCAAGCAGATATCAGCTTGCTCCCTATCACCTTGTGGAAGCATGAGCTGGTCGAGATAGAGCATGTTAGCGCTATGTTTGACTGGCTAGACAGTGCCTAGCGAGCGTACCGTTCGTTTGATGACAGGGGCGCAGACTGACCGGATTGTCGCAGGCCCGCCATGACTGTGACTCAACTAAGATTCGGCGCTAAGATTCAGGACTAAGATTTACGGCTAAGATTCAGGGCTAATCAACGGCTCATAGGGGGTGGCTGGATTAGTGTTCTCGAACGGCATCATGGGCTCTAAAGGGACGCCTTCTTCTAGAGGCTCTTCTCCACCAACACTGATCGGCGTATCTAATACCTGCGCGCCCGTCAGCTCAATGTTGTTTAGATCAGCGCCTGAGACATCAACTTGGTAAAGCCAGGCACCACTGAAATTTACGCCGTCAAGCTGAGCGTTCGCCAGGATGGCATGAGTTAAAAAGGCATCGGTAAGGTTAGCGCCTGTGAGATCGGCTCCGGTCAGATCAGCGCCTTCTAAGTTGCTGTCAATCAGCGTAGCAAATCGTAAGTTGGCATAGCGCAAGTCAGCTCCGATCAGATGAGCGGCATTCAAGGTGACGCCCGCCAGGTCACAGCCCATACACTCATTGAGTAAAATCAGCTGGCGTACGTTGTTTTGACGGATGACCGCAGCGTCTGATAAAGGCGCTTCTGATAATGCTGGCGAGACCGTTAACAAAAGCACTGTCGCTAAAGCCAAAGGAGCAGTTTTCCACCGGAAAGTCTGTGCTGGATGCGGGGCCGATCTAAGTTTCACAAGCAGTCTCCTTTCAGCGAGCTGCGATAACGAAGAGAGAAGCCGCGCTGAGTTTGTATCTCACTTACTATTCTGACATAGCCACCGAATAAATACGTTGTTTTTAGATATCAAAGGAAGCAAGTATATGAAAAAATTTTATGACCGAACGGACGCTGGGAGACAGCTCGCAACCTGTCTTCAGACCTATGCTACTCGCGCTGATACCGTCGTGTTGGGTCTGCCTAGAGGCGGTGTTCCGGTAGCCTATGAAATCGCTCATGCGCTGAGTGTCCCTTTAGACCTCTGCCTGGTGAGAAAGCTGAGCGTGCCCAGATCTAAGGAAATGGCGTTCGGCGCTATTGCAACTGAGGGCGTCCGAGTGCTAAATGATGAAGTGATTCGCTGGCTGAATGTTTCTAAGCGCGAGATTGAACAGGCGATCGCCGAAGAACAGATAGCGCTACAGCGACTACAGCAGATGTGCCGGGGCAGTCGTCCTCAGCTAGATATTCGTAATCGCACCGTCATTTTGGTGGATGACGGGATAGCGACCGGAGCTACGGCTAAAGCTGCGCTCGCCATATTGCGATCGCAAAAGCCAAAAGAGGTTGTTTTAGCCGTGCCAGTCGCTCCACAATCTGAGTGCCATCACTTTAGAGCGATGGTAGACCAGCTTGTCTGTTTGATGACGCCTCATCCCTTTCGCGCAATTTCGCTCTGGTATGAAGATTTTTCTCAAGTCACAGACGCCCAAGTTCGTGATCTGTTGGGCAAATACCCCATCGAAATGGCCAAATTAGTTGAATCCCGTTCAGACCAATTTGGTCTGACGACTTAGCGCGTAATCGCCTCGTATGTAAGCGATAATGAGCGGATACCCTAGGGGCAGCACCACGATGACGCTAGCGATTCCGCTCACTCAGTTTGAGGCTGTACTTTTTGACCTAGACGGCGTGCTCACGCCCACTGCCAAAATCCACGCCGCCTGCTGGAAACGGGTATTTGACGATTTCCTGGCGCACCATGCCAAAGCCACGGGCACCCCTTTTCAGCCTTTCAGCATTCAGGACGACTACCCGCCGTATGTCGATGGTAAGCCTCGCTATCCGGGCGTAGAGAGCTTTCTCGATGCGCGCGGCATTCAGCTCCCTTACGGGTCGCCCGACTCGCCGCCAAACCAGACAACGGTCTGTGGCTTGGGCAATAGTAAGGACAGCTATTTTGCCGATGTTTTACATCAGGAAGGGATTGCCGCTTACCCCGGGGCGCTGGCTTTAGTCGACTATTTGCGCAGTCAGGGGGTGAAGCTAGCTGTCGTTTCGTCTAGTCGCAACTGCAAAGAAGTTTTGAGAGTCGCCAAGATCATTCACTTGTTTGATAGCATCATGGATGGCAAGCTGGCAGAACAGAGCAATTTACCGGGTAAACCTGCCCCCGATACGTTTCTTAAAGCCGCAGAGCAGCTGAGTAGTGAGCCGCAAAAAACAGTGGTTTTTGAAGATGCGATCGCAGGCGTCCAGGCAGGCCGCAGCGGGCAGTTTGGGCTGGTTGTCGGCGTGGCCCGACAAAACAACGCCAGCGCTCTCCAGGAAAACGGCGCAGATATTGTTGTCAGCGATCTGAGCGAGCTGATTCCTCGGTAGGGAACGCTAAACAGCGCTGCCCTTCACGATGGCCTTAATGAGAGAGTTTTGTAAAACATGCTGCACTGCGAGCCTATCAACTTACCTGAGCACATTTATCCGACGCATCCCTGGCGGCTAGAAGAAAAACAGTTTTATCCTCGCTTTTTAGGTCAACTGGAGACGCTGTATGCCCTGAGCAATGGTTATTTAGGCATCCGGGGCTGCTTTGAAGAAGGTGCACCCTCCCATCACAGCGGCACCTTCGTCAATGGTTTTCACGAACTCTGGCCCATCATTTACCCCGAAGAAGCCTACGGCTTTGCGAAGACGGGGCAAACCATGCTCAATGTGCCCGACAGCACGATTATCAAACTGTACGTAGACGATGAGCCCTTCTTTTTACCCACGGCCAAACTGCTGAGCTACGAGCGAGTGCTCGATATGCAAGCCGGCACTTTGAGCCGAAAAGTTTTGTGGGAGACGCCTCTGGGTAAACAGATTGCTATTGAATCTTGTCGGCTAGTCTCGTTTAAGCATCGCCACTTAGCCGCTATTTTTTACGAGGTCACTGCCGTAGACGGCGAGGCTGACATCGCCATTATCTCCAAAATTCACTACGACCCCGACGCTCAGAGTGGGCAACCGTCGAGCCCCTACAACGATCCGCGTCGATCTAGAGAGTTTGCCAGCCGGGTACTGCTGCCTCAGTCTTGCGATGTTTTTGGCTATCGCTTGGTGCTAGCACAGCAGACTCGCGCCAGCAAAATGACCCTGGCTTGTGGGGTTGACCATACGCTGGTCAGCGACTGCGATTTCTCTAGCAGCCGTAAATGCGGCGACGATAGTGGCGAAATTGTGTTTTCGGGTGAGGCCAGGGCGGGGGTGCCTATCCAGATCACCAAATACATGACCTACCACACTTCTACGCACTCTCCGTCCGAAGAGCTCTGTGCCCGCGCAGAGCGAACGCTTGATCGAGCTGTCAAGCTTGGATTTGAGAATTTACAGCGCGGTCAGCGGCACTACTTAGACCACTTTTGGGCGCGCAGTGACGTTCAGCTCGAAGGCAATCCTGACGTTGAAAATAGAACAGCCGCCTTGCAGCGGGCTACTCGCTTCAGTCTGTTTCACATTCTTCAGGCCGTCAGCCGCACCGACGGGCTGGGTCTACCTGCTAAAGGGTTAACCGGCCAGGGCTATGAAGGTCATTACTTTTGGGATACCGAAATTTATGTACTGCCCTTTTTGATCTATACCAACCCTGAGCTGGCCAAAAATCTGCTGAAATTTCGGTACAGTCTGTTAGATAAAGCCCGCCAGCGGGCTCGGATGGTCAGCCAAAAGGGAGCGCTTTTTCCCTGGCGAACGATTAACGGAGAAGAAGCGTCTGCTTACTATGCCGCTGGCACCGCGCAGTATCACATTAATGCCGACATTGTTTTTGGTCTGAGAAAATATGTAGAGATTACGGGCGATCGCAAGTTTCTCTACGAAGAAGGGGCCGAAATTTTGATAGAAACGGCCCGCTTATGGTGTGATATCGGTTTCTTCTCAGAGCGACAAGCGGGGAAATTTTGTATTCACGGCGTCACCGGGCCTGATGAATATAACACAGTGGTTAATGACAACCTCTACACCAATCTCATGGCTCAGGAGAATCTGAGCTACGCTGTTGCTACGTTGGAGCATATGCAGCGAGATCTGCCAGAGCGCTTTGATGACTTAGCGCGCGATACTAAACTAGACCTCTGCGAGATAGCGGCCTGGCAGCAAGCGGCAGAGCTGATGTATATCCCCTTTGATGAAAGGCTGCAGATTCATCTTCAGCACGACGGATTTCTAGACGAAAAAGTCTGGGATTTTGAAAATACGCCCCCCGAAAAATATCCGCTGCTGCTGCATTTTCATCCGCTATTCATCTATCGCCATCAGGTGATTAAGCAGGCAGACCTGGTGTTGGCTATGTTTTTACTCGGCGATAAGTTTTCTGCGGAGCAGAAGCGGCGCAACTTTGAGTATTACGACGCGCTGACGACGGGAGATTCTTCGCTCTCTGTCTGCATTCAGAGCGTTGTTGCCTCAGAGATTGGCGATATTGATAAGGCGTTTACCTACGCCACCTATGCGATCATTATGGACCTGGGAAATCTGTCGGGCAACGTCAAAGACGGCTGTCATATCGCTTCAATGGGCGGTAGCTGGATGGTGATGGTCTATGGCTTTGGCGGCCTGCGCGATTATGGGGGGGAGATCTCTTTTGACCCTAAGCTACCCATTGAGCTAAACCGACTACAGTTTTCTGTCACGGTTCGAGGGCAGCTTTTAACGGTAGACATTCAGCATGGCTCTGTGACCTATTTACTCAAGGAAGGCGCTGATCTGGCGATTAGACACCGAGATAAAGACATTAGTCTCTCCGTGGGTGTGCCAGTGACCGTATAGAAAGCTGTCAAATTCCTCACAGCCCTGTACTGTATAGGCATTAGTATAAAAGCATTGCCTCTTTCAGCTAGCATGTGTGATGAAAATTTTGCATGGCACCTGGGTTCCTCAGGCCGAAGATACGTTCATCCAGTCCGGGCAGTTTTGTCTATGGGCAGAGACGAGTGAGCCAGAGACGAGTGAGCCGAGCCGATCAAAAGCCAGTAAGCCGGGCGATCGCTTCCCCCATCACTTAGCCCGCTCAGCTCTAGCCACCCTACTTGAAGAACTCGGTATTAAGCCTGCTTCCTCTCGATCCATCGAGGCAGGCATCCGTCCGCATCGTTTTTGGCTACCCACTGCCGATGACTTGCCGCTGCCTTCTTTAGAGCTTTCTCGCTACTTAGAGCAAGATCCGCCCGAGACGTTTGACTATCAGCTTTGGGACGTTGACGGCTATGCCCTGCCTGCCGGGCGATCGCTCAGTGTGCTCAACGAGCTACATTTTATTGCGCTCTACAATCTCGCTGAGGTGCAGCTAGGGGCCGATCTGCTGTTCTGGTATTACTACACTCAGTCTTTAAAACAGGTGCTGCAGCGAGATCAGTACATCCCGGCGATGCGCTACCGAGAACTGCCGCCAGCAAAGAGTAATGCCCGCAGCAAGCGATCCACTGCCGCCCAAAAACGGACGAAAGCTAAGGCCGAATTGCCCAATTTTGAGATATACCCGACCTGGGATCTGATCGGCGATCGCTACGAAACCGAGCTGCAAACCTATGTCGATTACATGCCGCTCATCTGCGCCGCTGGCTTTGAAAAATCTACAGCAGCGCCCCCCGAGAAAACGCCCGATTTTTACGATAGGGAAACCTTACTGCGGCATTTTTCAGAGTGCTTTTTGGCTGAGCTGATTTCTCAAACGGGCTTCCCGCAAACCTTTCGCAAAAAAACGGAAGGTTCGCTACTGGAGCACTGCATTTTTGCCGATTTGGACAAGCCCTGGACTTCACCTGAGTGGAAAGAACAGTATCAGCAGTGGCAGACCTGGCGCGATCGCATCACCCGATCTCAAACCGCCATTCCCTTCCATATTTACTTCCATCTGCAAGATCCCGAACAGCCAGAAGGCGATTGGTTTATTCAGTTTGAAGTGGCTCCTAAAGACGATCCTTCGCTGCGACTGCCGCTAGCAGATATCTGGCGGCTGCGCGGCAAAAAAGGGAAAGAACTGCGCAAACAGCTCGGCGACAGCTTTGAGCAGCATTTGCTGATGAACTTAGGCTATGCCGCCCGCATCTATCCTCTGTTTTGGAAAGGGCTCGAAACCGATGAACCGGTTGGCATTGCGGTCAATCTGCAAACCGCTTTTGACTTTCTTAAAGATGCCGCCTGGGTGCTAGAAGATGCCGGCTATAAAGTCGTAGTGCCTGCCTGGTGGACGCCTAAAGGACGCCAGCGAGCGAAGGTGAAGCTCAGGGCGCAGGGCAGCAGCTCATCTGGCAGCAGTCAGACCAAAAGCTATTTTTCTTACGACACGCTGGTGAAGTATCAGTACGAGTTTGCCATTGGCGACCAGTCGGTGAGTCAGCAGGAATGGCAGCAGCTAGTAGCCGCGAAATCACCGCTGGTACAGTTTCGCGGCCAGTGGATGGAGCTAGATCCTGACAAAATGCAGCAGATGCTGGAGTTTTGGCAAAAGCAACAGGCGGAAAATCCTGAACTGAGCCTGTTGGACTTTATGAAGCTAACGGCGGATGAAGAGAACATAGACGTGGAGTATGACCGCGACGATGTGCTCTCTACTATGCTCACTCAGCTCAATGACAAAAGTCACCTGGAGCAGATGCCCGACCCAGCGGCGCTACAGGGTACGCTGCGAGACTACCAAAAGCGAGGGCTTTCCTGGCTGCACTACCTGGATAATCTGGGGTTAAACGGCTGCCTGGCCGACGATATGGGTCTGGGTAAAACCATTCAGGTGATTGCGCGGCTGGTGCAGGAGCGAGAGCAGGCGGCTGAGGCGGGAATTGAATATCTGCCGCCGACACTGTTAATTGCGCCGACTTCGGTACTGGGCAACTGGCAGCGAGAGCTGGAGCAGTTTGCGCCGCAGCTCAGGGCGACGATTCACCACGGGTCGGAGCGGGTGGTAGAGCCTGAAGACTTCGAGGCGATCGCCCTCAAACGCGACGTGGTGATCACCTCATTTACCCTGGCCCGCAAAGACGCCGAGCTGCTGAGTAACCTCACCTGGCATCGTATCGTGCTGGACGAAGCTCAAAACATTAAGAATCCGAAAACCGCCCAGACCAAAGCAATCTTAAAACTCGAAGCTAATCACCGATTGGCCCTGACGGGCACCCCGGTCGAAAATCGCTTAATGGATCTCTGGTCAATTTTTAACTTTCTCAATCCGGGCTATTTAGGCAAACAGGCTCAGTTTCGTAAAAACTTTGAGCTACCAATTCAAAGAGATAACCAGCCTACCCAATCGGCTACGCTCAAAAAGCTGGTAGAGCCGTTTATTCTACGCCGGGTAAAGACAGACAAATCGATTATTAAAGATCTGCCCGATAAAGTAGAACAAAAGCTGTACTGCAACCTGACTAAAGAGCAAGCTTCTCTCTATGAAGCGGTGATTCAAGATGTGGGTAAAGATCTCGATGCCGCCGAAGGCATGAAGCGCAAAGGCTTGATACTAGCGACCCTGACTAAGCTGAAGCAAATTTGTAATCATCCCCGGCAGTTTTTGCAAGATGAAAGTGAATTTTCGGTAGAGCGATCGCATAAACTCAGCCGCCTAACAGAAATGCTCAGCGAGGTGATAGAAGAAAATGAAAGCGCCCTGATCTTCACCCAGTATCGCGAAATCGGTGAAGCCCTAACCCAGCATCTCAAGCACAACAGCCACTACAACACCTATTACATTCACGGCGGCACTAACCGCGAGAAGCGCGAGCAAATGATCGCCGAATTTCAAGACCCTGAAACCGAGCCTTCTATCTTCGTGCTGTCGCTAAAAGCAGCCGGGGTTGGCATTACCCTCACCAAAGCTAATCACGTCTTCCACTTCGACCGCTGGTGGAACCCGGCAGTTGAAGATCAGGCCACTGACCGCGCCTTTCGGATAGGCCAGGATAAGAATGTGTTTGTGCATAAGTTTGTAGCGATCGGCACGCTAGAGGAGCGCATCGACAAAATGATCGAAGATAAAAAGAAGTTAGCAGGCTCCATCGTTGGTTCAGACGAATCCTGGTTAACAGAGCTGGATAACGAATCTTTTAAGCAGCTGATTTCGCTCAACCTTAGTGCCGTTTTAGATTAGATGCTCAAATTTTTGGGAGGAAAACATCATGGCTGAATTTAGCCGCAGCTGGTGGGGCGAAAAATTTATCGAAGCGCTGGAGAAGATTACCGGGGCCGGTCGCCTCAGTCGAGGTAGGTCCTACGCTCGCGGCAACAAAGTCAAAAGCTTTGAAATCAAAGACAGTACCGTCACCGCCAAAGTCAGAGGCTCCGTCAACCCCTACTTTGGCGTTTATAAAGAACCGCTATACACCACCCAGATAGAATTTGAGCCGATTAGCAAAGCAAAATGGGCAGCAGTCGTCGCCCTGATCGCCTCTAAAGCCAGCTTGATCTCTAGGCTTTTGCTCAACGAAATTCCTGAAAATATAGAGGATAGCTTTGCGACCCTGGGCTTGAGGCTGCTTCCCCACAGCAAAGATGATTTTCATACAGACTGCTCTTGCCCGGACTGGAGCAATCCCTGCAAGCATATCGCCGGGGTTCACTATCTGATTGCCGCAGAACTCGACAACGATCCGTTTTTGCTCTTTGAGCTGCGCGGTCTCTCCCGAGAAGACTTAAAAGCAGAGCTGGCCAAATCACCGCTCGGACAGGCACTCTCAGCAGAGCTAACGCTACAGCAACAGCCTCCTGAGTCGGTTAAAACCTACTACACCCGTCCGGTCACCCATCGCGAAAAAGCTGACAGCCTGAGAGACTTCTGGCAGGGCACGAAGCGTTTGCCTCAGACTATCGAAGCCTCCGAATCATCTGGTGTCTCTGCGATCTTAATTAAAAAGCAAGGAGACTTTCCACCCTTCTGGAATCGAGACAGTTCGTTTATTGAAGTGATGGAAGAATTCTACGAGCGAGTAAAAACAAAGAACAAGGACTTGTCATAGAGTAGTCGATAGCACTGGGGTGAAAGTGTTTGGTGAGAGGGAGCGTGGAAGACCCGGCAGCATGGCGTGAGTAAGCGGTGGCGGAAGATACACCTGTCTGTGGATGAGGTCACTGTTCTAAAAACAACACCCTCTCATAATCCTAACTGATTTTAAGGGTCAGCTTCTGCGAACTGACTCTAGCTGGCGGATCACTTGTTGGCAACGCTCGCTGGCTCATTCACTGTGCGAGTAGGCGAGTAGGGCATGGTCTGCGCCTGATCGTAGTTAATCACCAGCCCCAGCAGCTTGATCGAATACTGACCGAGCTGATCGAGGCTTTGATAAACCCGATTGCGACTGCTCAGATCTGGTCGGACGACAAACAAAACATTACCAATCAGCTGACTCATAAAAGCCGCTTCACTACTGGTTGTAAAAGGCGGGCTATCTACCAAAATATAATCGTACTGCCGGTGACTCTGCTGATGGCTCCAGAGATAGGTGAATTCATCTTTGAGGCTGCGCTTATCAGCAGAGAGAGCCTTGAGCGATAGATTTGGCTGCACATCAACAGTCTCACGGCCAGGCAAATTAAACAACTTAACTCCTAGCCGCTGGCTCAGCTCTTGCCGGTAGACATCCGTATCAATAATCAGCACTTTGTATCCCAAATTGACCAGAGCTTTTGCTAGGCCAATCGTAATCGCCGTTTTGCCTTCTTCCTCTACTGCGCTCGTTACCAGTAGCGTTCGATTAGCCAAAGATTGGGCGCTGATAGTAGAGGCCAACCACTGAAGCTCGACGAGATCTTCTTGATCTTTGTCAGGCACTGGCTTCGCAAAGTTAGCTTTAAATCGGGGAATGCGCGAAATAAAGTCAAACTTCATCGTCTCCAAATCTTTAGGAGAGAGTAGCGGATCGCGCCCTTCTAGCAGCAGCAGCAGGGCCGCGCTAAAGACAATGGCCGCTAGCAGCGCGTTGACAATTGCCAGCTTCAAATTGGGGCCAATCGGCTCTGGGTCAACCCGGGGCGGATCTAAAACCTGAATACTCGGGTAAGCGCTGAACGCACTGATATTCGACTGCTGACTCTGGGCTACCAGCCCCTTGTAAATGCCCTCTGCTACATCGTAGCGCTGCTGCAATTCGAGCAGACGAGCTTGAGCCTCCGGTACCGAGCTGAGCGTGTTGTTGAGCTGACCGATTTTGGTCTGGAGCTGTGCGGCCTGGTTGAGCTGAGCTGCCGCTAGGCTATCGGCCAAAACCATCTGCTGAATCAGCTCTGAGCGGCCCTCTGCCCCGCTGGTTAAAGACAGATCTAGCGACGAAGGAATATTGACCTGGTTTAAGTATCGCTGCAGCTCGGCAGCAACCTCATCTCGACGACGCTGTGCTAGCTGTACTTGTGGAGAGGCTGGGGTAAACTCGGCTTCGGCTTCGGCCAGCGCTACTGATAGCGTTGCTAGCTGCGTGCGCACCAGCTGATAGTTTTCATTTTCATTCAGTCCTAGTGCCTGCACCGCTTGATCGGGCGTCAGCACTAGCCGGGCGCTCAGCGCTTCAACCTGATCGGCATTGATCTGAGCGGTGGCCTGGGTATCAATGAACTGCGCTTCTAATGAGTTGATTAGCTTGACGAGTTCGGCGGTTTGCACATCGGCATTGACTAATCCTGACGCTTGTTGAAACTGCGCTAGCTCTGACTGTACGGCTTCTAAATCGGCTTTGGCCTGGCTAACTTTATCTTGGTTGAAGTCTCCTCGGGCGCTACTTTCAGAGGTTCTTAGCTGGTTTAGCCGGGCCTGATACGCCTGTAGCAGCCATTGGACTCTCTGCTGCGCCAGGGTCGGATCGGGGCTGGTCGCGACAATCTCAATAGTGGTAGATTGCTCCTCAGGTGAGATGTCAAACAGTTTTTTGTAGCTGGTCAGCGATAGAAATTTTTCCTTTTGCGGATCTTGAGCTAGGACTTGCTCGATCACAATGTCGCTGGTGAGAATCGATATTTGCAGCTTCAGTGGATTGACTTGATTAGAAAATTCAGGATTGTTCGTGCTCAGTGAGCCCAGCGGACCCAGGTCGGCATCGAGGTCACTGGTCGTATCGGGAACGACTAGCTTGGCATCGGCCTGCCAAACCGGCTCGTAGGTCAGCAGTTTACCGGCAATAATGCCGACAAAAATAAGAATATTTAGGCCCAGGAGAGGCTTCCAGTGTCTAATCAGCAGAGATAGCAGTCTGGCCATTATGAGATTGGTCGAAGACCAAGTAAGGGTTCAAAGCGTATCAGCGCGTATTAGCAGATTGGGCAGGCAGTGTCTAAAGCGTGCGGTCTAAAGGGTGCGGTCTAAAGTGTGCGGTCTAAAGTGTATAGTCTATAGCCTACGATCTATGCCGTACTGCCTGCCAATTGGCCGCTAGCTGCTGCTGGCGTGGTTGTGAACTAGCTGCTCCCAGCTCAGTCGGTCGGCCTGTTGCGTCTCTTGTCTGTACTCTTGCAAAACAGCGCCTATCCAGACAAAGAAAAACCAAAGGTAGATCGCCATCCAGCTCAGTGGCGTTGCCTGAATTAAAATACACAGTATCAAAAAGCCAACCAGCGCAATCTGACAGGCAAAATGATTACGAATAGCACCTGAGTAAAAGTCGGCAACCGTTAGCCCTAATGCCAGTATAAAAACAACAAACCCAATGACGCCATTGAGATAGAGGACAGCGGCATAGGTAGAAAAAGACCCTAAGGTAATGTAGTTATCGTCATAGATCCAGGCCCTGCCGCGAATCACTCCCCACCCTAGCCAGAGCTTTTCTTGCCAGGCTTCTAATGTCTCTTTGACGACTAAGGCACGGGTAGAGGAAGAAGAGGCCCGAGCACTATCGAAAATCTCCTGTGGTTTTTGCAAAAGCGCTCCTACAGTCAGCTCAAACCAGCTGAGAATAGACAGCGTGATCGCCGTCAGCCAGAGCGGTAGCTGACGGACAGTGGCGTAGCGCAGACAGGCCAGCAAAATCAAGCTGGCGATAAAGCCAATCCAGGCGGTGCGGCTGAAGCTGATAATCAGCGTGCAAATCGTGCTGAACAGCGCCCAGTTGCGCAGCGGGCGGTTTGTTTCGTTCAGGCAGATTAAAAAGCACAGCAGGCTACAGACGCCCAAAATCGGCGGATCAGCAGTATGTAGGATGGTTCTAGGAACAGGTAAACCCGCAAAAAACTCAAAGCTTGCTGTCTTAACCAGCAGACTGCTAGAGACATCGCCAGGAATTAACCGGGCCAGCGGTGGTGTTAGCACCTGTTGAGACATTCCGGCTACCAGAAGCCCCATCTGAACGATGAGGTTGACCAACATGCCGAGGGTCATTAAAACGATGCCGCGTGTCAAAATAGGAAGACGAATGCGACTGAAGAAAGGGAGCGCGATCGCTGCAAAAATCAGCAGGTAGCTTTTAAAGAAAGTCACCATCGCCGCTGCCACCGTCGTCAGACCAGCCGACATATCTTCAAGCCCTAAAATCGTGGTCCACAGCATAAAAACCGTCATGATCAGCCAGGCCCATACGCAAAGGGGCAGCCGCCGCCGCAAGACAGTATCAAACCTGAAGTAGTAAAGCAACAAAAAAATCACGACCGCCGGATAAAACAGCGTCTGAATACCCGATAGCCACCATACCGGCGTGAGTACAGCCGTCCAATACAAAATCTTTTCCGCCAGCGAAAGCGGCGATGAGACTAACCGTGCAGGATTTATAAGAGGTTCTAGAAAATTTGGCATAAGAGGTCGAATACTACGCTCAGGAGAATCCTAGTACATGAAGATATTTTTGAACGCAAATTTCGGGCGTAAACTGGGCTAGCCAGGCGTCATCGGCGGGTTTAGCTTCAGTTCCCAACGTTTTGAGAATGGCCTTGGCCATCTGCTCGCTGTCACCTACCGGCACGAGCAACCCATACTGGCCGTGGTTTAAGACTTCAGCCGGGCCGCTAGGACAATCTGTCGAGACGACCGGGGTGCCGACCGCCAGCGCTTCTATCAAGACGTTGCCAAAGCCCTCCCAGGCCGAAGATAGGGCTAAGAGGGCGGCTTGTCTCATATAGGCATAGGGGTTTTGGGCAAAGCCAGCCAAATCGACATCGGCAGAGAGCTGCAGTGTCTCAATCAGGTCTCGGAGCGCGGCTTCTTCTGGCCCAACGCCCAGAATGATCAGCTTAGCGGGCCGCCGCTGTCGGACGCTGGCAAAGGCGCGGATGAGGGTAGAAAAGTCTTTTTGAGGATGCAGCCGACCCACGCCTAAGATAACGGGAGGCTGCCCGTCGGCGAACCAGGGATGGGCGATCGCCGATTTTGATTTTTCTATCAGCTCGGGGGTGACCGTCGGGTTGTAAATCACTTTAATGGCGTTGGGCGGGAGGCGGGTAGTGCTAGCTAGATCATCGGCAACCCCTTGAGAGACTGCAACAATATCATCTGCCCAGGGGTAAAACAGCCGGGCGGCGAGTGGCGTCAGCCGCACAGAGAGCTGCTGGGTATGGCGAGCCTGTACCGAGAGCGTATTGCGCTCAGAGACGACAACCCGAGTGGAGCTGCCGGCCATGCGCTTCGCCCACAGGGCAATCTCAGCGGGATAGTGCAGAGCGGCTAGCAGGGCGCGGGGCTGCTGCTGCTTCAGATAGTTCACCAGTTTGGGCAGGCTGCGCAAAACCTGTGGTGATTCTAGATCGACAATGCGCACCTCAGGTGGTACCTGGGCCAGGTAAGCGCCGGTTTTACGCGGCAGAATTAAGTCTACAGAGAGGCCGCGTTCGACAAAGCCACGGGCCAGGTGTAAGAAAACCCGCTCTGCCCCGCCGCCATGCAGACTGCGAATGAATAGGGCAATATCTGGAGTAGACCGAGACGCTGTAGACTGCATGGACAAATCCGATTTAAGATGGCTGTAGCTGTTGTGACAATAGTTAAACTGACCCCTGAACTAAATCTCGGTCTAAATCTCGGCTTTTTCGGGTAGCGCCGCGAGAACTTGCATCATCTGAGCGGCGATCGCCTGCCAGCTCAGTGTCTTTTTCATCGTTTCTCTGGCGGCCTGCGAGACTTCTGCTAGCTGCTCAGGAGATTTGAGCAGTTGAATCACTCGCCGCGCCAGCGTATCAGGATCTAGCGGATCTTGATCAATCACAAAGCCATTCACCCCATCTTGAACAAAATCAGCCGTGCCGCAGGCCGGGTTTTTGGCAATGACACAGGGCACCCCGTAGTTCATCGCATCAAGTATGAAAATGGCGAACGGGTCACACCTGGCGGGGGCCAGCACTAAATCTGCATTGAGAAAGAGAGAAATTAGTCGATCAGCGTCTGTAATACTGCCAGGATTTTCGACCCCGTCGATAGCGATGTCTAGCTTTTTACCAATAATAACCAACCTGGCATTGGGCAGCGCCTGCCTTACTTTTTCAAAGGCAGCTAAGACAATATCACCGCCCTTTCGCTCAAAATCTGAACCGTTAAACAACAGTACCTGGCTACCAAAATTTTTCTCACCCGTATAAGGCTGATTGACGAAGTTACCAGCGGCTCCGACTACCGTAACTTTTGGGTCGGGCTGGCCATAATCTTCGATGAGAGACTGCTTGACTACAGTGCTCGTGCAAAAAATATGATGGGCGGCTGTGTAGGTAGCGCCCTCGCACTCAAGCCACCCTTGCCGGCTAGCCGGACTTATCGCCGCTGCCCAGGGTTGCCACATGTGGCCAGAGAGGGCAGATGTAAAGTCTAAAAACAAGACGTAAGGAATCTCTGCCGGATACCAGAAAGGTCGGTAGGTAGCAAAAACGTGAAATATCAAATCGGGGATAGCTGGGAGCTGGTAGATGCGGTTCTCTAGTCGCTGTGAGCGATCGCGAAAGCCTGCCGGATGTTTTTGAAAGGCGGCGTGGGCCTGCTGTAATGAGCCGAGCCGTAAGCCGTACCAGGCTTTGATGCCTTTGCGAATAGGAGAAGCCTCATACCACGCTGGTTCGCGCTCTAGAAAGCCCATCGTCTGAACGTGCTGCGCGAGTTCTTCAAACAAAAAGCGGTGTCGCTGCAGGAATAAGGCTTCTCCGGTTACTAAAACGTTTTTGACTTTCATAGGGTTACGGGCAGCATTTAATAGAGGTGGGGCACTGGTGAAAGCGAGGAAAGCCTGATAGCGCTTATGACTGGGCGCTCGCTTGTCGAATGCGGCGGATTACTTTAGAGAGGCTTTGCTTAGCGATCGCCATATAAGAGAACAGCTGCTGCGAGTCAAACAGCCTGAGCAAACCAAGATAGAGAAGGGTAAACGCCACGGCTCTGACAATGGATGGCAGCGGCACAGCAACGACGAGCGCCGCCAGCGTCAGCACAAAGGGTTTGATCACTGGTAGCAAGATTCGGGCCATTGACCAGCCCACAGCGCGACAGCCAACCCACCACCAAAAGAGAGTCCACACCAGCCCTAGAATGATGGCTGCGGCGATCGCCAGCCCAATCACCCCGCCCAGATGAGCGCCCAGAAAAAAGCTGCCTACGGCCACTGGGGCGATCGCCAGATTGACCTTTGCATTGATATTGGGCATGCCTTTAGCCGAGAGCATCACCTTAAGCGGGCCATTGAGTACCCTTGAATAAGTCGAAAGCAGCAGCCACGGCAGAATATTGGCAACCGGTGCCCAGTTTTCACCAAACACAAAGACAATAAATCGCTGATCAACAATCAAAAAGATCAGCGCGTAGAGCGGTGTCGCTAAATAGGCAATCTGTTTGACAACGCCAGAGAGCGCTTTTTCTTGCAAATGAAGATCTTTGATCTCGGCAAAGACGGGCATGCCCAACTCATTCATCACCGGGTTGAGAATGGTTGATAGCGCCATTGCTAGCTGATAAGCGAGATTGTAATAGCCCAGGCTGGCCTTACCCAGCAGCTTGCCCACGGCAAAGTTGTCCAAATTGGAGTTGGCATAAAACCCAAAGCTCGACCCGACCGCGCTCAGACAATAGCTGGTCACTTCTCGCCAAATCTGCGGATCTATTCGCAGCGAGAGCCGCAAGTGAGACTGATAGCGCACCAGCACGTAGCTCAAGATCCAAAAGGCAGCGTCGCCAATGGCAAACGACCAGTAGCTCAGCCCCAAAAAAGCCGAGCCGATGGTAAACAAAAGGCGCACCATCGAGGCGATAAAGGTATCTTTTGCAAGAACGCCATACTGCTTTTGCCGCATCAGAATGGCAGCATAGACGTAATACCCAGACGACAAAAACAAATTGACCGAGTAGGCCAGTAGCAGCCAGGTGAGTACAGGCTCGTCAAAGAACCGGGCAACTAGCGGGGCGATCGCCGCTAGCGCCACCCCAATCACCGCCCCAATCGCCAAGCTCACAGAGTAGGTCGTATCCAGATAGCGCTTTTCGCTCGTGCCTTTATAGAGAATAAAAAGACCCGTCGAGTTTTGGATAAACAGCGTAAACAGAGACCAAAAAATATAGGCAATGCTAATCACGCCAAAATCTGCCGGGAGCAGCAGCCGCGCCAGAACTAAGTTGCTCAGCAGCGCAAAGAAGCGCCGCGAGAAATTGCTGGCTGTAATCCAAAGACCGCTTTTAAGTAGAGAGCTAGAAGACATCGGGCACCCGGCATAAAAAGAGGACAGGAGACACTTCAGATTGCTTTGCGCCTTAGCTGATTAGCTTATCGGCCACCATATCTCACCCAGGTAGCGAGCTGCCGCCTCAGCCTAGCGGCTCTGTGAAATTTACCAGCGCGGTTGTTGCTATGGGGATAAGGCTGATTAGGAACCGGCTTGTCTAAAAACTGACAGATATCAAGCCAGGGCTCGTCTTGACCGACCTCGCTAATCAGCAGATCATCCGGGCGATGCTCAAAGTAGCGCTTTACCCCCTCGGTATGATGCTCATAGAGATAGGCAAAGCGCTCATAGCTAAAGGTAATGCAGCCAAATGTCTCTAGCCGGGACTGGTTGTCGCGCGGTGGATACATCGGTGGCTGGCTGTACCATTTCTCTGTTGACTTTAGCCAGGCATCGCGATCGCGCACTGTCAAAATAAACTTACTGCCCGGATAGTTCTGGTCGAGCTGAGGATAAAAATGTTCGCCAAAATTGGTAATCGCATCCCAGTCATCGCGAGCATATCTATACACGCCTTGCCGGTAGGAGGCCATACGCAGATCTAGCGGATTGTGCAACGACCGATAGCCCAATATTATCAGCGCCTCGTTCAGGCTAGAAGTCCCTGTTTTGGGCAGTCCTATATTAAATACTTTCATAGCAAAGATTAAATTCATGCCCGACAGTAGACATTCTGTTTCATGTGCGCTGTAAACGAGAGCAGAGAGCAGTCATTTGGGAGCTACTTGTGAACGGATGAGGCCCGGCCCAGCAATCTACCGATAATCACATTGGCAACCGGCATCAGCTTAACAGAGACCAGCGTAATCAGAGAGCGCGGATCGCGATAAAAGATAGTGGCATCTTCAGCCCAGGCTTGACCAATGTAATGCTCAGCTTGGTCGCGATCGCCCGCACTCAATGAGAGCCGGGCCAGCAGCCGGTAGGCATAGGCTCGCGCCGTAGGCAGCATCGGCTCCACTGTTTCAGGAGAGCGCTGACGAGCCGATTCGAGTACCTGCATCTGGCAAAAGTGCATTCGTTCTACATTAAAAGAGAGTCCGGAGGGCCGTACCCGATACTTGCACAAAACCTGAGGGTCTCGGTAAAACTGCCAGTGCCGGACAGCGGCAATTCTTAGCCAAAAATCAATATCCTCGCAGCTACGCAGCGATTCGTCAAATTCACCTACTTCTTCAAAAATGCGCTTTCTAAAAACGGCGTTAGAGCCGTGGCCAATAAAGTTTTTGCACAGCAGCGCTATCAGGGGATCAGCGTAGACTGGTTTACCGCTAAGCCGAATCGGTGTCGGTCTGCCGTCATCTCGAATCGCTTGAGAAGCGCTATAAACAACCCCAACTTCAGGCTTTTGCTGTAAAACAGCAACGTGTCTCGCTAGCTTATCAGGACTATAGAGATCGTCACCATCTAAAAGCGCGATATAGTCTGACCTGGCGTGGCGAATACCGTGGTTACGCGCAGAAGAGAGTCCACCATTTTTCTTTCTCAGCACTCTAAAGCGCTGGTCACCTTTGGCAAAGGCGATTGCTGCTTCAGCAGTGCCATCGGTGGAGCCATCATCTACAATCAGCGCCTCAAAAGACGATAGCGTTTGCTGTTGCAGAGAAAGCAAGGCGGGCATGAGATAAGAACGGATATTGTAGGCAGGAATGACTACACTAACTTCAGAGCTGACTTCATTAGATAATTGCTTCAATCTTAGTCCCTTCCCAGACAATTTTACAAAGCGGATTGCTGGCCAAATAAATACTCGGCTCAAATTGACACTTTAGATACTTTATTGGCAACAATACTGCGTTCTAATTGATACATTTCCTGATAAAAATGTTCAGTAAATATTCGATTTCGTTTTATATTTATATGCTGATTGATAGTTAAATTTAGAAAAACGCCCGTATTAGCAGCTTCAAAAGGGTCGTCCCCCATTAGCAGGCTGCATCTAATTGAGCACAGCTTTACTCAGGTTGGAGTCTATCTAAGGTGTATATTTTTCTCCTTGAAAATTTCCCTCCCTGCAAATAGTAGATTCGACCAAAGTAGCCGTCCTACAGAGAGGCTCACAGCAACTCTGCATCGGAGCTTCAGAAAGGCTCACGAGAACTCTACCTTAAAAACAGCGCCGTGTACTGGAGAAAACCAGTCACTTGTCCTGTCAAAGCAGTGATGTTTTAAGAGCAGATCGAGATAGTCAGAAGCTCTGCAGACTTAACAAAGACAATGCTTTTGGCAGATTCGCTCTTAATTTTTACGTCTGCTTTAAGGGGTTAGGTCTTCGTCCTTGATTGAGATCACTGCTTTTTTATCTCTGATAATGTTAAATGCTCTTTCCGTGCTTTATAGACACACAAACGCAGCTATGGTGGGGCTTCAGTCTTTAGATCGATGTGATGAATTAGCGACAGTAATCAGCTGACAGCAGTGGTAGGTTAGTAATGGCAACGAAGCTAGTGACGAAGTCAGAAATCTTTTCTTAGAAGGCAAGGCCCAATGAAAGCCAAGCATCCTATGTGTAAGGCGGTTGTGTAAGGCGGTTGTGTAAGGTAGTGGTTGGACTCTGCCTGCAGTAAGAATCGGCATTTGATTAGGTGAACTAATCTAGGCTTTAGGATTCTGAATGAGCTTGTATTATCAACGGAGATAGTTTCAGCCAGTTTCTAAACTGTCTTTTTCTAATTTCTTCATGTGAATGCTGCACGTTAGGGTTGAGCGTATATGTTCCTGATAGCTCGGTATTCTTAGCTCTAAAGTACGGCATTTTCATTGGTTAATTCCGTATCGCCTAGGGGCGAGGCTTCGTATTCCAAAAGACTCAGGGGACAACTATGCATTCAATATCACATGAAGAGGACTTGTCGCAGCCTCAGTTAAGCGACAAGCCTACAGGCTTTCCGAGGATTAACGTTAGCCTGCTAGGGCGACAAATCAGCTTCATTACCATCCCAGAACTTTTACGAGAGGTAGAACAAGCCTGTCAAAATCGTCAGCGGCTTGTGATCGCGTTTTTCAACGTTTACAGCTTTAATCTGGCGCTACATCTTCCGTGGTTTGACACCTTTATGCGGCGGGCGGATATCGTGCCCTGCGATGGCTCCGGCATTCTTAAGGCAATCAAGTTTCTGGGGTTGCGCTTGCCACTGGAGTATCGTACACCGGGTACGGTGTTTGTACCCGAACTGCTCCGATGTGGCAGTGATCTAGATCTCTCATTCTTTTTGTTGGGCGCTAAGCCTGAACACTTACAGACGGCTCTTCAAAAGATAAGAAAGGACTATCCAAGACTAAATATCGCTGGCCACCACGGCTACTTTGATCGTGACGATGCTCAGCAAAATGCCAGTATTGTTCAAAAAATTAACCAGGCGAATCCCGATATCTTGATCGTCGGTATGGGTATGCCAACTCAAGAGCAGTGGATCGCTCATAATATGGATAATCTCGATGTCAGGGTGATTATTCCCTGCGGTGCTATTATTGACCGTCTGGCAGGCGCTGTGCCCAACTGTCCCTATTGGATATCTGACGTGGGTCTAGAATGGCTGTATCGGCTGATACGGGAGCCTAAGCGACTGGCCAAGCGTTACCTGGCCGGAAACTTAGCGTTTGCCTTGCAGCTAGTTTTAGCGACGGCCTATTCGCGTCCTCTTAAGGTCAGTCGGGCGGCGTTAAAGAAGTCGAAGCTGAAGCTTGTTGACGGTAGCAGCGTCGATCTCTCTTGAGCAGCTAAGCATCAGCCTAGTCAAATATGGAATTAAACAACCCGAGAACGCCTCTGAGCGGTGAGAGTAAAAGCCCTGCAAAGTCTGAGGTTTGCGCCAAGCCTGAACGCTGAACTACGATGGTGTCGCCTTCTCTCAAAGGCGGATTGACCGTGCTGTCAAGATTCTCGCTGAAGTCAATTTCGACGGCTTCTTGGGCGACGGTGCCATTGGGGTTCAGGCGCACCAGGCTAACTTCTCCTCTAGCGGCCCGATTGGTAAACCCACCGGCGGCTAGCAGTCCCTGGTTTAAGGGCGTATTCGGCGCTAGCTCTACTGCTCCGGGCGTCTCTACTTCGCCGACTACGTATACGGTAATCGTCTCTGGTGAAAAACTAGCGGTGGCTAACTGGGTGATCTCTTCTGAATTCAGCGCGATCGCTTCAGGGACTAAAACGCGATCGCCATCAGTCAGCTTCAGATCTTGACTCAGGTCGCCATCTTTTAGTAGCTGCCACAGGCTGACGGTATAGATTTGGGGGCTAGCGCCATTGGGCTGAGGTCTTAGCACCTGTACCTGACGAACGTCTGCTGACTGGGTGATCCCGCCTGCGAGCTGTAGCGCCTGAGTGACGGTGATTGCATTGAGTTCGGCGGGGACGGTGTAAGCCCCGGGGCGGTTGACTTCGCCAGCGATCGCTACCTGCACTGGCCGCGTCGTCACCAGGTTGAGGGTGATCACAGGCGAGCGAATGTACTGCGCGTAGGCCGCTTCAATCGCTGCTGCCGCTTGCTCAATCGTCAGGCCGCGCACCTGTACGGGGCCAACTAGCGGCAGGCTGAGTCTGCCATCGGAAAGAATTTGGTACTGCTTGCTGTAGTCTGGCAGGTTAAAGACTTCGAGCTGAATCAGGTCACCCCCGCCTAGAAGGTAGCGATCGCTCTCGCCCAGATCGCTCTCTGGTACGGGCTCTGAGGCTGGCAGTGGGGGGCTTGGTGAGGGGGGGGGTGACAGTTGGGGCAAGTCTGCTGGGTTCTCTGATTGAGCAAAGCTGGGTTGGGCGATCGCCCCGAGCATCGCTAGAGGCAACCAAAGCAATTTTGAGTTGAGAACCGGTTGGTTTCTGATTTGTTTTTGCATAGTGTCAGTAGACCCCTCTTTAACCGCTCAACGCGCAAATGCTTTGGCAGACAACAAGACCTGCTGAGGTGCGTGACCCCTCAGCTCCCGGCTCAAATCAGCCTAGCGCAAAGCGTTTGCTTAAACTCTTCGTCAGTAAAGCAGAGCGTGCTATCGGTTGCTCTGCCAACTGTGACAGTTGTTGCCAAATTCGCTTTTAACCAAACCTTACACCGGCTTTAGCGTCTTCTAAAGATCCACGCTGTATATCTCCAGACAGATTGATTACTCACGGTTCGCTCATTTATTCTAGTGGTTCCACAAAAACTGGAAACGCTATATGTAGCGTAATGCAGCCTAGAATTACTCGGATTTTCCTTGTGATTGCTTGAGCACCCATATGGTGAGCGACAGACCATAGACTTGCTTTTTTGTCAATAGACTGAAACCCTATTGCTTTCGTAGCATTTCTGAAACTCCAATTAATTTGAGCGAACCATGAGGTCAGAAGGTAAGTGAGCCCTGATTCCGCTGCCACGCTCTATCGGCAGGTCGCTAAAATTGAGACTGTCTGCACTCATCAGCGCAATCGGCAAAGCCCCCAGATCAAATCTCGCGATCGCCTCTCACCAGGCATATCCCCATGCAGCTACCCTCGGTCAACCTCTCTCGTCTTCAGCAGCTCTTTCAATGGATCGCTCGCCCCTACGATTTTTTAGATGAGTGCGCAGAAAAGTACGGAGATATCTTTATCGCTCAGCTTTTTGGCTTTCCGCCGATGGTGATTATTAGCAATCCGCAGGCGATTAAGGAGATTTTTGCGGTCGATGCCAAACAGTTTGACGCAGGCAGAGGGCAACAAATACTCAAGCCGCTGCTGGGAGAGAATTCTCTAATTTTGCTGGATGGCGATCGCCACAAACGCGATCGCAAACTGCTCATGCCCCCTTTCCACGGTGCCAAGGTCAAAGCCTACGGGGACACCATCTGCCAGATTACCCGCGAAGTGAGCAACACCTGGCAACCGCAGCAGCCCTTTCTGGCCAGCGAAGCCATGGCCGAGATCACTTTAGAAGTCATTCTGCAAACGGTGTTTGGACTGCGAGAAGGCGATCGCTATCAGCAGCTCAAGTCCCTACTGATTGCGCTGCTAGATGCAACCGGGACGCCGCTCAGCGCCAGTATGCTGTTTTTTCCCTGGCTACAAAAAGATTGGGGCAGTTGGAGTCCATGGGGCAAAATCATGCGCCAGCGACGACAGATTTACAACTTGTTGCAGCAGGAAATTGAAGAACGAAGAGGCCAGCCTGAAACGGCGGGCGACGATATCTTGAGCCTGATGCTATCGGCGCGAGATGAAGACGGGCAGGCAATGACGGATATAGAGCTAAAAGACGAGCTGATGACCTTGCTCGTCGCCGGGCATGAAACCACCGCCTCCGTACTGACCTGGGCCCTGTATTGGATTCACAAACTGCCCGAGGTGAAAGATAAATTGCTGACAGAATTAGCAGGATTCGAAGAAGGGACCGACTGTATGGCAGCAGCTCACTTACCCTACCTAACCGCCGTCGCTTCAGAAACGCTGCGCATCTATCCCATTGCCCCCATCACCTCACCTCGAATCGCCACCCAGAAAGTCACCATCATAGATCACGCTTTCCCTCCTGAGACCGTCCTAGCGCCCTCCATGTATGCGCTTCACCACCGCGAAGATCTCTACCCTGAACCCAAACAGTTCAAACCCGAAAGATTTTTAGAAAGACAGTTCTCTCCCTCAGAGTTCATGCCGTTTGGCGGCGGCAATCGGCGCTGCTTAGGATACGCCCTGGCAAAGCTAGAGATTAATCTGGTGCTGGCAACAATATTAAAGCACTGCTCTCTCAGGCTCGCTGACGAGCAGCCAGTCACCCCTCGTCGTCGTGGGGTATTGGTCGCGGCGAGTAGCGGTATCCCTTTAGTATTAAAAAGTCGATAGCGCCTCAATCCATACTGAGAACGGCAATGGACGCAACCCAAGACAACCCCTGGTACGCCTGGTACGCCGCGTTTGATGAAACCCATAGCCCGGAAGAGCGCCAGCAGTGGTATAGCCAGGCCGCTCAAGCCTACCGATGGGCCAGACCTCGCTATCCAGAGGCGATCATTGAGCAGGTGATAGCGCGAGCAGGGCTCAACGCACAAAGCACCCTGCTAGAAATAGGCTGCGGGCCAGGGATTGCCACGGCTGACTTTGCCAAAAAAGGGCTAACCATTACCGGTATAGAACCGAGTGCAACGGCCTGTGCTTTAGCTCGTCAAGCCTGCAAAGCCTACCCCAGCGTCAGCATTCACAACAGCACCTTTGAAAACTATCCGCTCAACCAAAAATACGACGCGGTACTCGCCGCCACCTGCTTTCATTGGATATCGCCCGGCGTTGCCTGCACAAAGTCAGCCGCCGCGCTCAACCCAGGCGGATCGTTGATTTTGCTCTGGGCCACGCCGCCTCAACCCAGCGCAGAACTTTGCCAGTATCTACAGCCCGTTTACGATCGCTACAAGCTTTCGGACATGGGGCAAGAACATGGTCGCAGCGAGGCTTACTACCAGGGCAACTTTGAAACCTTCGCCAAGATGCTGAACACCTCCGGCTTTTTTCAGCCCAGCAGCGTGGCAATACAAAGCTGTCAGTCTATCTACAGCATTGAAAAATACCTGGCGTTGCTAAGCACGCTCTCCGGCTACATCGCCCTCGAAGCGCAGACCCGAGAAAACTTGCTGACAGACCTGGGAGCCCGACTGGCAGAAAAGCTAGAAACCGGCGCGCTAACAACCACCCACTGGTTTGCTTCCCAAGTTGCACCGCTGCTGACAGACTAATGCAGCGCCAAAGCTCATCTCCCCTGCTCCCCGTCTCCTTAGAAAAGCTGCTAGCAACTTAGCAAAAGGTAACGCTTCGCTGTATTCCTTCAACCATATGGCAGCATAATGATGAGCTAACAAGCATCATCAAAGCCCTACTAAAAGCAATTTCCCTTAAGCGATCCATGGAACAGCAGCAGACCTACAACGTTGTAATCACAGGAGCCTCCTCCGGTGTTGGCCTATACGCAGCCAAGTCGCTCGCCCAAAGAGGCTGGCATGTGATTATGGCCTGCCGCAACTTACCCAAAACCAAACGAGTTGCCGAGGAAGTGGGCATGGCCCCTGACAGCTATACCATCCTCAAATTGGATTTGGCCTCATTAGATAGCGTCAGGCAATTTGTCAAAGACTTTCGGGAGACCGGGCGATCGCTCGACGCCCTGGTCGTCAACGCAGCCATTTACAAACCCCAGCTCAAATCCCCCGAGCGCAGTGAAGACGGCTATGAAATCAGCGTCGCCACCAACCACCTCGGTCACTTTTTGCTGTGCAACCTGCTGCTAGAGGATATGAAAAAGGCGGCTCACCCGGAGCCTCGCCTGGTAACCCTGGGCACCGTAACGGCCAATCCCAAGGAGCTAGGCGGCAAAATCCCGATCCCGGCACCGCCCGATCTGGGCGACCTGAAGGGCATGGAACTCGGGTTCAAAGCGCCGATTGCCATGATCGACGGCAAAAAGTTCAAGCCAGGGAAAGCCTACAAAGACAGCAAGCTGTGCAATATGCTGACCATGCTAGAAATGCACCGCCGCTATCACAAGGATACGGGGATCGTCTTCAACGCGCTCTATCCGGGCTGCGTGGCCGAATCTGACCTCTTTAGGGATGCGCCCAAGCTATTTCAGACGATTTTTCCGTTCTTTCAGAAGAATATCACCGGCGGGTATGTCTCTGAAGAAGAGTCAGGCGATCGCGTCGCCAAAGTCGTCGCCGACGAAGGCTACAACAAATCGGGCGTGTACTGGAGCTGGGGCAACCGCCAGAACGAAAATCGCGAAGCCTTCTGCCAGGAAGTTTCCAGCGAAGCCGCCGATGAGAACAAAGCAGGCAAGCTGTGGGAACTCAGCGAAAAATTGGTCGGCGTGACCTAATTCTGCAATACAGATCCAAAAGGTACAGTTTGCAAGGCTGGCTACTGACAGATATTAAGTTGTGTGTCAAAACTAATGGGGGGAGCGATCGCTCCTCCGTTGTTTCAGCCTTGAGAGATGCTCTCACATGCTAGATTCTGCTCTGTGCCAGCAGGCATCGTCCACACGCCTCTGGTCAATGCTGACCTGGAGAGTGACTCATGTATTTTCTTTCGTATTCTCTCACCCACTGCTAGTGGTGCTGGCTCTAGTCGCGATCGCTGGCCTACCCTGGATAGTCCGGCAGGCCCGTTGGCAAAAGCCAGCGCTCATGCTCAGCGGTAGTCTGCTAGTCATTTACCTGACAGCTGCCTCACCTATTCTGATGGGGTTAGGCAATAAACTGCTGGTGGGTTTTGTCCCGCCCGATTCTGGTGAAAAAGCAGCGGCCATCGTCGTGCTGGGCCGAGGGTCAGAGCAAAATCCGATGCGCGTCAGAGAAGCGGCTAAGCTGTGGAATAACCAGCGGGCTCCGCTAATTTTTGCCAGCGGACGCGGTGATGCTCCGCGAATCGCCGATTTATTACAGCAGCAGCAGGTGCCGTCAGAAGCGATCGCCGGAGAACCCTGCTCACTCACTACTGACCAAAACGCCGAATTTACCGCTGCGATTTTGCGGCCCCAGGGCATAGATAAAATTATCTTAGTCACCGATCCGCTGCACATGATGCGATCGCTCCTTACTTTTGAGAGCTTCGGATTCGAGGTCATTCCCCACATCAGTCCAGTCGCCGAAAATACCCAGCGCATTCAAAGGCAGTTTTTAGTCTTTAGAGAAAGCCTCGGCCTGGTTAGCTATGGTCTTCTCGGTCGCTACTCTGCCCGTAAGGTACCGCCAGTATCTGTCATCTATGCAGACAGCAGGCACTTACCCGCGCAACAGCCGAACCGCGCTTCCATAGAGCCAGAAAATATCGCTGGCCATCTCTAAGCTGATAAAATCGCCAGAGCCCCTCCTACCGCAGTCACTTGCCATGACCGACGAATCAGTCCCTGAACCACTGCAAAATTCATCCTCTGAAGCACCCAGTGAACCCATCACACCGACAACCATCTCTCTAAGACTTAAGCCCGGTGAGGATGTTCGCCAGGAACTAGAATCTCTTGCCATTAGAGAAAGGATCAGTGCAGGCGTGGTTCTCAGTGCGGTGGGCAGCCTATCTGAAGTATGTCTACGCTTTGCCAATAGCGACACCCTCACTGAGCTAGAAGGTAAACACGAAGTCTTAACCCTGTCTGGCACGCTAGGGGCAGACGGCGTCCATTTGCATATGACCGTTGCCAACTCGCAAGGGGAGTGTATCGGCGGCCATGTTGTCTACGGATGCCAGGTATACACTACGCTTGAGCTGGTAATCGTCTCTATTCCCGAAGTCAGGTTTCGCCGCATATTTGATGAAACGACAGGGGCCAAAGAGCTGACTGTCTCCCCCAACCAGTCGTGACCGTGCCCGCCTTTACGCCACAGCCTTGCGCTTACCGGCTACTATCCACCCGCCTAAAGCCACTAAACCCAGTACACTAGCCGGTTCAGGGACAGACTTAGCATCCATCGGGTCGGCAATGAAAAACTCGTAGTTCCCTGAGTGAGATACGCCGTCTTCGCGTGAAGAATCGTTTCATGATGGAATTCCTAGTTTGGTTTTCTTGAGAAAGCAGTGTGTTTGCTTCAGTGATTTAAGAATGCCATCGCCAAGGAGCTGCCATCTGAGTCTTCATTAAGGGCTGCTGAATCTGGCTGAGTAGTCACAGTGAATTGCTCACAGGCTACGCTCAGCCTCTCCTCATCAAAGGCACAAGCTATGCTAGCCAGCGATCGCCCTGCTGAATATGTCACCGTCTGACGCTCTGCTCCCCTATCGAACCAACCGACCAGTCGGCGTTGCCCCCAAGACTGAAAGCGTATAGTCAAACCGACCGCCGCCATTGTCCTGCCAGCCAGTGAGTCGGCCTGCTGAGTCAAAAATGGGGTCGTTGTTATAGCTCGTGACGACCGCAAAATATAAGTCGGTTTTAGGCACCATCAGGTCACTAATGCGAGACTGCTGCCCGCCATCGGTATCATCGGCTGCCGCGATTAGCGCGCCGCTGCGATCAAAAATGAATAGCTGCGAATCGTCACTTGTGTAGAGGCTGCCCGTCATCACCTGCGTGACTTCTAGATTGATGGTGAGGCGATCGCCCAAACCCGCGACAAAGCCATACACCTGATGGCCCGGCCCTACATGGCCTGCAATGACGTTTAGACCCCGGCTCAAATCAATCGGTTCAGCCGGGGTCAGCCCTACCGGATTGCTCATGGCTACTGGCAGCGCAAAGGCTTCGGTTTCGGTGACGACCTGAGCGGAGTAGCGGTTGTTCGTCGTAGCGGCAACGGCCCTGTTCCACCCGAGCGGCTCACCAGTTTGGACAGTCGGCGGCAAGGTTGCTTCTAGCAGGTATGGATTGGCGCGATCGCAAGCCTGCTCATCAGTCACGATAATATTCTCTGCTCGAAAGCGCTCTAACTGTCGGCGCAGATCCAAAAGCGCACGGCGATTACCGTCAGTTGTCTGGTCATCAGCAACCAGCATCCCAACGATATTGACCGCTTCATACCAGTCATTCGCGCAAATCGCCTGATCTAGATCAAATATAGTCGTCCTCTGGGCATAAGCAGGTAAACCAGAAGCTGCAAACGCACTAAGGACAAGCATGAGCGCTGACGGTGGCCAGCAGAATCGCCAATTAGATCGACAGGCAACCCAGAATCGGTTCACCATATTTTCTCCTTTGGTTTGAATAAATAGATATTTGTACAAATTTGGTTGATGTAAACTTTGGGTTTACGCTAGCAAAACCCATCAGCCGGGCACATTAGAACCGCTGGCTGCAGCTAGCACCGACTAACCTGATTGAGATAGCGAATTTAGTATGCCCCGGACACTTTATCTAGACAACCGCAGACAGGCTTAGAATGGAAGAGAACCTGAAGCTGCTTGTCGTTGACGATGAGCTTGACAATTTAGATTTGCTGTATCGGACCTTTCGCCGAGACTTTCAGGTATTTAAAGCTGACAGCGGCAAAGCAGCCCTGGATCTGCTCAACGAAGTGGGGGAAATGGCGATTATCATCTCCGACCAGCGCATGCCACAGATGAATGGCACTGAGTTTCTGAGTCGGACGGTAGAGCGCTTCCCCGATACCATTCGGATGGTACTCACTGGATATACCGACGTAGAAGATCTCGTCTCAGCCATCAACTCAGGCAAAGTATTTAAGTACATCACCAAGCCGTGGCAACCTAAAAAGCTCAAGGAGATTGTTGCCCAAGCTGCCGAAACTTACAGAGTCATCAAGCGTCGCACTGATGAGCTAAATCGTGCCCTTCAACAGAAGTCGTTAATCAACGATATCATGACGGCGGTGCGGGGCTCTCTTGACTATGGCAGTACCCTGCAAGCCGTCGTAACTACCCTGGGAAAAGCCTTTAATACCGATCTAGCCATTCTCTATCCAGTCGAAACTTCGCTAGGAGAAAGCGACCCCCAAGCTCTGTTGATCTACCGACCTCTACAAGATGGCGCTCAGTCTGAAGGCAAGCCTGAAGAGGGCTTTACCCTAGATCTAGAATCCCTACCGCCGCTGCTATCGACTTCAGCTATTTTCTCAGAATTAGTAGAGATAGCGGGTAAACTCGTCACTAGAATCGTTGTTCCTTTTTTAGACAAAGGCACGCCGATTGCGACCATCTGCCTTTACAAAGCGGCAGCAGATCAAACCTGGGCAGACAGTGCCACATCGCTACTCAACAACGTCTCCGAGCAAGTTGCTTTAGCTATTTTTCAGGCTAAGCTCTATCAAAAAATCCATCGTCAGTCGATGCAGATGCGAGCTGAGCTTGAGGTCGCCAGAAAAGTTCAAAGCAACCTGCTGCACCAAAGCTGGCCCGAAATTCCAGGCATTAAGATTCAGGCGCGCTGTCAGCCTGCTAGAGAAGTAGGCGGTGATTTTTTTGAAGTCTTCATGCATCCTCAAGGAGACATCTGGTTAGCAGTAGGCGATGTGTCGGGCAAGGGCGTTCCTGCTGCGCTGTTTATGGCCAGCGCTATTTCGGTTTTGCGCCGCGAGCTAGCTCAAGAAAAATCGCCCGATCCAGATCGGGTGATGCGCAATCTCAACCGCATCCTGTCTGCTGACTTGGTGAGCAACAACTGTTTTATCACGATGGCGCTGCTTCGCTATAGCGAAGCGACCAAGCGGCTAGTCTATGCCAATGCCGGACATGTCTACCCCATAGTGTGGTCTCACTCCCAGCTAGTGGCCAGCCGTCAGGGGCGAGCTGAGCCCGTACAGCCCACGTACCTGGATGAAAGAGGTGTCCCCCTGGGTATTTTGCCAGACTGGCAGGCGGCGGCTGGTGAACTAGAGCTAGCAGTAGGCGATATCGTTTTACTGACTAGCGATGGCATTACCGAAGCGACTGTGCCCAGCTATCGGGGGAGCGGTAGCTGCTCTATGTTAAATCAGGAGGGACTGTGGCATTTTTTACAGCAGCAGCCTGCTGAGCTAGACGTGGATGATTTACTCGCCTATATTCAAATGCCTGAAGCCGATCAGGAAGACGATCAAACGCTATTGTCACTGGAGGTGATGCCATGTTGAAAACCGAATTAGTGGTCCCCAGCGATCTAAGGTTTTTGAAGGTAGTAGAATATTGGCTACTGGAATCTTTGCAGCTAGTCGTTGATCAAGATATTGACTGGAGCGGGGTAGAAAGTCGGCTGCGGCTGGTAATGGTGGAGGTTTACTCCAATGTTGTCCGCCATGCGCATCATGAGCAGCCTGAGCTACCGGTGCTGATTCGTATTGAGCTAGAGGGTCACCATCTCTCGCTGGAAGTATGGGATCAGGGGGAGGGCTTTCAGCTAGACCAATATGCTGCGCCTGCGCCGGGTGACTTTCAAGAAGGGGGCTATGGCTGGCTGATCTTGCACCGGATTATGGATCGGGTGGAGTATAAGCTGCGGGTGGGCGGCGATCGCAACTGTCTAAAGCTGGTCAAAGACTTGGCGATTACGCCGGTTTGATATTGAGATCCTGAGCGCTGCCGTACCGAGCGACTTCTCCCATCTGCCAGGCCCACAGCTGATCGCCCCAAGAGAAGTGCCACCACTCGTTAGGATGCTGACGGAAACCAGCGGTTGCCATCGCTGCTGTCAGCAAATGGCGATGCTGATGGTAGCGCTGCTGATCGGAGTCTGGGCTATTAGCAAAGTGATCAGGGTAAGAGCGCAGCGAGATTTCGTCAATGTCCGAACCCATATCGAGGCTTTTTCCCTGGGCATTGACCACAGTGAGATCGACCGCTGCCCCGGTGCTATGCGGCGGCGGCATAGCCGGATTAAGGCTAGGAAGTGCCCAAAACTTTAGAACTTGCGCATTAATTCGGTCGCGATCAGTCTGACTTAAAGCGGTTACATCGAGCCCTTCTGCCTGAGCTAACTGCTCAAAAGTATAAGTCACCATAAACTGCTGCACCGCTACAGGTCGGTAGGCATCAAAAATTTGCAGATGCCAGCCGGGACACTGAGCCTGCAAGTGAGTCTGAGCCTGTATGAGCTTTTGCAACACCCCCTGACGCAAAAAGTAGGGAGACAGATTCCCATAGGGAGCGCCAAGGACGGCATAGGGATGAGGCGTGACAACAGCAAACTGCGTCAGGGGAATGGGCATCAGCGGCTCGCCGCATTCCTGAATAGGCACTCTTTGGTAGGGTTTCACAGTGCAAGCCGTTAGCGCTAGGCCGCGACGGGCTGAGTCTGACGGACGTAGGTGACAAAATTGCTGAGAATTTGCAGACCCGCCGTCGATGACTTTTCGGGGTGGAATTGTAAAGCCATCAGGTTGCCCTGAGCAACGGCAGCGGTGACAATTTGGCTACCGTGGGTGACGGTCGCCGCGTTGATGGCCGGGTCGCTCGGGGCTGCGTAAAAAGAATGCACAAAGTACACCCAGGCCTCGGCGGGAACATCTCGCCAGAGCGGGCAGTCGGGCTGCGTAAGCGCTAGCTGGTTCCAGCCCGTGTGCGGAATGGTCAGGCCGGGCTCACGCTGAAACCGGCGAACGATGCCGGGGAAAATGCCCAAGCCAGGTTCAGTGCCTTCTTCACTGCCTTCAAACAAGACTTGCAAACCCACACAAATGCCAAGAAAGGGCTTGCCACTACGGGCAATTCGGCGCAGGGGACCCGTCAGGTGGCGCGATCGCAAATGCTCCATAGCCGGGTCAAAGGCCCCTACACCGGGTAAAACGACGCCGTCTGCCTGCTCAATCTCAGCCACCGAATCGGTAATTAGGGTCTTCGCTCCGGCAGCTTGCAGCCCTTTACAGGCAGAGTGCAAATTGCCCATGTCGTAGTCAATTACAGCAATGGTGGTCATAGCGAGCCTCCAGCGAACTTTTTAGAGCAGGCATCCATTAGAGATAGAATCCTTACTACTCTACTGTGAAACTCTAGCGCTAGTCCATTGCTTACCTTGTCTCACGTACAGCCAACGATATGAAAACAGGCCCGCTGCTGATCACCTCCTTTCAGCCGTGGCGTGCCCATCAGCGATCCAACTCGTCCGACGATTTGATTGCCGATCTGCATAGTCAAGAGCGGCTGCCTGCCGATGCGATCTGGCTGCGGCGAGTACCGGTCAGCTTTCCGCTTGCGCCGCTGCGGGTGATGAGTGAAATTTATCGCCTGCGTCCTCGCGCCGTCATTTGCTGCGGCATGGCTGAAGGGCGTAGCTGTTTATCTTTAGAGCAGCAGGCAAAAGGCCCTCGGGTGCTACAAACTTCTGTCAACCTGCCAGAACTCCTGACGGGAACAATGCTAAGCGAGGTCAGCGACGATGCGGGCTGGTATGTCTGCAATCATCTCTACTACAGCGTTCTGGAGTTCATTGAGAAGCTGAATCTGGAGACTCAGGGGCTGTTTGTCCATATCCCAGCTTTGAGCCCACCCAGCAAAGCCTTGATTTTGAACGATTTTGTTCATATCGCGGCGCGGCTATCTCAATAGCAATAGAGTATTTACACATTAAGCACACGTTAATTTGGAAGCAATCTATGCTCGCCTGGCTGACTGCAACGTTACTGGCACAAACGCTGACACCAGCGGAGATGCCCCCGCAATCTGTAGAAAAAATCGTAGGGCAGCAGGTCAGACCGCTGCCTGGGCAACTCGACAGCGTGCCAGTCTTGAATAGCAACAGCCCTGAACTGGTCGGAGAGCCGGGTATTTTGCTTTCCACATTTCCACCTGAGGGGATGGCTGTGCCGGAGGCCCATCTTAATTTTCCGCTAGAGGGGCGGTTTGATGTGTTTGCGCACCATGTCTATAAGGTGGAAGCTTCTGAAGCGCTGGATAGTCTGTATTTAGGCGTCTTGATCCACAACCCCAGCGCCGAGCCGGTAACCGTGCGGGTGCTGACGGGCGCTAGCTATCTCAGTCAACCAGACGCGCCTTTTATTCAGCTGCCTGATTTTGTTGCTTTCGGCCCGCGTAATCCTGTCTTTGCGGGGCCGGGTAGTCGGGTGATGGGCGATATTTTGCAGGGTCGGCGACAGGAGATTTTTCCGGCAGTGCTGACCGTTGCACCCGGTAAAAGCGAATTGCTTTTGAATCAGCCGATTCCGGTGCGTGAACTGGAGCCGCCGATTAACGGTCGCTCTACGCTAGTGCAGCTAGAGAGCAGTGGGCCGGTATATGTCGCGAGTTTGGCTCAGATGGCGACGACTGACCTGGCAGGCAATGAAGCGCCGCCTGATTTGGCCTCTTGGCAGTCGCTTTTACGCGGCGGTGGTTTGGCTGGGCCGCGCGATCGCATCCCCACTCCCTTACCCATCACCAACGGCGAACAGCTAATCTATGGCCGAGTAGCGGGCGTTTCCGAAGGCTCGCAGTGGCAAGCGACGCTTACCGACTCAGGCAATGCTGAGATTACAGCTGACCCCCGATTGACGATTCCAGCAGCGGGAGAGGCTTTTTCCTACGGTGTGAGCTTGCTCTATGGCGGCACGATGGGCACCGATCAGGTACAGTCTGCCCCGATGCTAGTCCGCTACCTAGACACGGCTTATCAGGCTCACGGTAACTACGGTGTGCGATACAGCCTGACCCTGCCGCTATACAACCCGGCAGATACCGCGCAAACGGTGAGCGTCGCTTTGCAGACCGCTCTCAAAGAAGATCAGCTCAGCCAGGATGGTCTGCGCTTTTTAGAGCCACCCGCCGCGCAGACCTTTTTTCGCGGGCCGGTGCAGGTGCGCTATCGCAGCGACAGCGGTTTGCCCCAGGTGGGAAATATTCACCTTGTACAGCGTCGGGGGCAGCAGGCAGAACCGCTAGCAACAGTTATGATCGCCCCTCTGTCTACTCGCACGGTGAGCATAGATTTGCTCTACCCGCCTGATGCCACGCCGCCGCAGGTGCTCACTGTGAAAACGGCAGCACTACCTGGTGAGGCATCGCCGCGCTAGAGTGCTATCAGGTCAATGACGCTTCCGACAATCATGATCATCAAGGGAACAACTCAACTGCTCGGCGTGATTGGCTACCCGGTAGAGCATTCTTTTTCGCCGCTGATGCACAATGCGGCGATCGCTTACCTCGCTGCCGACTACGCTTATTTACCTTTTCCCATTCGTCCGGCGGATTTAAAGGCAGCGATCGCAGGCTTTAGCGCCATCGGCGTGCAGGGATTTAATATCACTATTCCTCACAAGCAAAGCATCATACCGCTGCTTGACGACGTGAGTGAGGTGGCACAGGCCATTGGCGCAGTCAATACGGTGTGGCGCAGTGAAACCGGTTGGCACGGCACTAATACAGACGCCGCCGGTTTTTTAGCACCACTGAAGGCGCTGAATCGAGAGTGGTCAAGTACGCCCGTGGTCATTTTGGGCAATGGTGGCGCGGCGCGGGCAGTAGTGGCAGCCTGCTATCAGTTGGGATGTTCGCAGATTTGGGTGATGGGGCGATCGCCAGACAAACTCAAGCACTTTGCTCAGAGCTGGTCAGCAGACATCGCATCAAAGCTATCAACTTTAGACTGGGAGCAGCTCGGTGACTATTTGCCAAAAGCTGGGCTAGTCGTGAATGCGACGCCGATTGGAATGCATCCAAAGGTAACCGCTTCGCCCCTGAGCGAGGCTGAAATCGGACTAATACCTCAGGACGCCCTCGCTTACGACTTGATCTACACCCCCCGACCTACGCAGTTTTTACAGCAGGCTAGCGCTGCCGGACTCACTGCCATAGACGGACTAGAAATGCTTGTGCAGCAGGGCTCAGCGGCGCTAGAAATCTGGCTGAAGCAACCTGTACCAGTCGCCATCATGCGTCAGGCGCTGCTCGATCATTTGGCAGGCCAGCAGCCATAGCTATATTTAATAGCCAGGCGTAAATAAACCGTTTCTAGAGAGCAGGTGAGCAGGATGAAAAGGCCGCCCTAAATTCACGGTAAGCTTGAGAGAATAAACGCTCAGTTACCGCGCTATGACCTTCTCACGCTCCAAATTTTTCACTGTTTTACTAGTCGCCTGCGTTTGCTTTCTGATCTGGACGCCAGCGGCCCATGCGCTCACCCAGATCGAACTCAAAGACCTAGTCGCTAAAGAGTGCCCTGCTGATGCCGCCTATGCCGAAGGACTGACCACCAGCGGCTCATCTATGGAGGCAACCTGCTACATGGTTTACGGCACAGCGGTAAACAAGTCAGGTAAAGATATTGTCGATGCGGATATCTTTGGCCGGATCTACGATGCTGACAACAGCCCGGTGATGAAAAACCGCTTTCGCTTAGGCGGCATCGAATATGTACCCGCAGGTGAGAGCGACTTTTCCTTCAGAATCTCAGTCCCCTCAGTGCAGCGTGCTCCCCTGACGCTTGAGAAGTTTAAAGCCTCAGGATTTTCTAGCAAGGTCAGACGTTTTCAGGCTTGGGATCAATCTATAGATGAATAGCTAGTGCCAGAGAACCCTTCCAAGCACGACAAAACCACGCCAATCATACCTGGCGTGGTTTTTTATATCGAAATACCGGCTCAATGGCAGCAGAACTGCTGTTAAAGCGTCTTGTTAGAATCCGCCGTAGCCGTAAGTCATGGCAACAACGCTACTACCAGCAGCAGTCACCAGTCCAGACACCAGCTGCAAAGCCAGAATAGCTAGAATCGCCGAAAGATCTAAGCCACCGATGGGCGGAATGATCGAGCGGAAGAGGTTGAGATAAGGATCGGTTAGCTGAGAGATGGTCGAGAAGATCGGATTTGACCAGTCGATATTAGGGAACCAGCTCAGCAGAATACGAACAATCAGCAGCACAAAGTAAATTTGCAGAAATTTAGAGATGGCTGTGATTAGGGTGGCAGCGACTACGCTCATAGGTTTGCGTCTTTGAGGATTTAGATGAACGAGAGAATACTATCTTTGCTTTGTATTTTACCTGATGCGACTCTTCTTGAGGAGTTGGCTGCGGAACGGTTTACCGCCAATCAGCCACTACTTACCTTTATATTATTCTGGCTCTGCCGGACGCGCAGTTGGGTAAGCCGCAAAATCAGTGGGTGGATGACCGTTGTGAACGTTGCCCATTTGCTCTCTGACATCTTCAATCGCCAGGTTGAGCTGAGCAATTTTGTCTTCTAGACCACGCCGGGCAATTTCCATGCGTTCTTCAGCGGTGGCGTTTTCTAGCTGGCGGCGCTCTTCTTCTGAGAGCTGAGTAAAATCGTCCGGCGCTCCCCGACGCAGCCGATTGCTGGCCAATACGCCGACAATGCCGCCGATCACACCGCCGACCAGTGCGCCTGCGACAAATCCCCCGGCAAAGTTGTTTTGACTCATGGAACCTCCTTCGTTCTAGTTAGATAGGTCTATATAAGTTTAGTTTTTGGCCAACATGGTCAGCCGTCGTTTAGGTATCGAAGGTGCGATCGCCCGCATCGCCCAGACCCGGTACGATAAATCCATTTTCATCTAGCCCTTCGTCAATGATGGCGGCATAGACAGCCAGTGTCGGATAGGCTTCGGCTAGCTTTTGCAGCGCTTGCGGCGCGGTCACTACTGAGATAATTCTCACCAGGGCCGGATCAACGCCGCGCCGGGTAAGTTCTTCCATCGTTGCCATGATCGTACCGCCTGTTGCCAGCATCGGCTCAGAGATAATCACGCGGGTGTCAGGCGTGAACTGCTCAGGCAGCTTATTGAGATACCAGGTGGGCGCTAACGTTTCTTCGTCACGGGCCAGGCCAATATGATACGTGCTACCAGTAGGAACTGCGCTTTGGATACCCTCAATCAGCGCCAGACCTGCCCGTAGAATCGGGATGATCGCAATCGGAGCTTCTGGATCGACGAAGGTAGCCGGGCAGGTTGTGAGCGGGGTCTCAATGGTCATATCGACGGTGGGCAACCAGTCGCGTCCGGCTTCGTAGGCGAGCCAGCGGCCTAGCTCGGTCATAGCGCTGCGAAAAACTGGAGAGGGTGTGTTGACGCTGCGGACGACGCCTAGCCAATGCTTAATTAGCGGATGGGGCGGAACGTAAACGCGCAGTTGTAGGGCCATGAAGCGGTGGGGGTGGGGTTCAAATCATCATACTGCTGTGGCTGCGGGTGGGGGAAGAGGGAAGGGAAAGAGGGGGTGCTGATTATTTGAGCGGGAGGAGTTTGTATCGAAGAATGTAGCCGACCAGGCAGAGGAGGGCGATCGCCCCGCCGCCAATGCCAATCGGACTGGGTACCCAAAAGATCGCTTCGATGTGCTGCGGTTGATTGGGTTCTAGATGCCAGGTGGCAGTATGGCTTTGAACGCTGCCGGGTGGGGGATCGGTTGGGGTTAGGCCCCAGGGGGTGGTGAGGTGAAAGTCGAGGTTTAGCCAGCTGCGAGACTCCCTAGGAGTGGCTTTGCCAACGCGCCACCGGCTGTTAGCTGGCAGGGTTGCAGCGCTGTCAATTTGCAGGTCGTAGGTGAGGTGATTGCGGAGCGCGAAGACATAGTTACGCTGCTGCAAGTCTAAGTGGGCGCTGACAGTGGGTGCGCCGGGTAGATCGAGCAGGCGGGTAGAAAAGTTGGTCGGACTATCGTCGCTACCGTAAAAAGTGTTGAAACGTTCGACGAGCTGCGCGCCGCTGTAGAAGGGCAGGGTGACCGCCAGGGTCTCTGGGTCTATCTGATGGGCCTGACCAGAGAGGGCTTGGGCCTGGTCAGTGAACTGCTGAAAAATCTGCCGGGAGCTGGTATCGCTGAGGGTGAGTAGGCGATCGCTTAAATGAACAGTCTGGGTGAGAGTGCCGTGGTTCTGACTGTCGAAGCGGATGCCCAGGTCATAATCGACACAGCCGCTCAGCAAGGTGCAAAGCAGCAGACAAATCACCGTGGCAGAGCGCCGAACGGTCTTTAGCTGAACCAAACAAGCCCTCCCAGGGTGAGCAAAATGCCGATGAGCGTAATCCAGACAAACTGATTGTCGGCGGTATTGACCTGGCTGAGGTCTAGCGGTTCGGGTTCGGGTTTGGGTTTAGGCCGACGCTGGCGCTTAGGCGTTTGAGCATAGCGGCGGGTCTGGTCGTCGTCCAGGTCTGCCAGGTCGGGGATTTGCGTAACCCATTCTGGCTTTAGCTCCAGCTCAGGGGCTTCTAAAATGTAGAGCAAGCGTTTGCTCTGGCGGCTGGTCTCTAGATCGGGGTGAACGACGAGCTTACGGCACAGGACCAGTCCTTCGGCTTGCTCACCAGTGGCGATGTAGGCATTCACCAGCCAGAGCTGAATTTCGCCGCCTCGGGCACCAATGGGGTTAGTCAGGGTACGAGCGGTTTGAAAATGGGCGATCGCCCGCCGGTAACGGCCCCGTTCAAACGCTGACTGACCCAGGTTGAAGGCTTCAGTCGCTAGGGCTTTTTTTTCGTCCTGATCGAGCTTGTTGAGGGCGCGGCGTAAAGCATCGGGAGTGGCGGGATCTGGGGTGGAGGCGGGAGACTGCCCTGGTTCCAAAGTCATGAATAGCTGAGAGTTCGTCTTTTGTCGGTTTCTAGTGTATCGCGCTGGCTAGGTGCTGGTGAGACCCATCAGATTGCACAGTTTGTAAACAATCCGAGCGGCGACATTGCCATCCCACTCATCAGGGCCAACTTCACACAGGTCAAACCCGATAATTTCGCGGCTGTCGGCCACTTCTCGCAGCAGGCAAAACGCTTCATCTAGCTCCAGCCCGCCAGGAACGGGGGTGCCTGTCGCTGGGCACAGCTTGGGATCGAGCCCGTCAATATCAAAGCTGACATAAACCTGCTGAGGCAAATCGGCAATGATCTGACGGCAGAGGTCGCGCCAGGGGGTGCCGTCGTAACGCGATCGCTTCAATGCCGTATCGTGATGCAGCACAATTCGCCCTTGCGAAGCCTGAACAAACTCAATCTCCCGAGGAGAAACGTCGCGCACGCCCACCTGCACCAGCCTGGACACTTGAGGCAGTGCCAGCGCGTTCCGCATAATCGAAGCGTGAGAATAGCGGAAACCCTGATAGGCATCGCGCAGATCGCAGTGAGCGTCGATATGGAGAATGCCAAAGCTCGGATATTTTTCAGCTAGCGCCTGCATTGCCCCCAGAGGAACGCTGTGATCGCCGCCCACAACGCCGACTTTTTTGCCTGCCGCCAGCGCTTTACGCACTTCGGCCAAGAGCCACTGGTTCAGCTGCTCGCAGCCTGCGTTCACCTGCGCTAAGTCAGAAGCTAGGTCAGCGGCTAAGTCAGGCGCTGAAATTGAAATTCCCTGCTCGGTGGCCTGGACGATCTTTTGGGCGGGCGATCGCAGCGCCCTATTCTGCGCCCCAATCCACTCAGGAATCGGCGGCATATAGATTCCCTGCTGCCAGCCGTTCGGATTGTCATAGTCATAAAAATCGAGCTGGGGAGAGGCCGCTAGGGTCGCCTGTGGCCCTTTCGCTGTGCCGCTATGAAAAGAGACCGTCACCTCCCAGGGCACTCCTAAGATGATGATGTTGGCAGTGTCATAGGCAAAGGGAAAGCCAAAGATATTGCCGTTATTCAAGCCGACACCGCTGGGGTCAAACCCGGCAATAATCTGCTGTTTATTTGATTTATCTAACATCGCACCCGCTCAGCATTAGCCCAAAATTTAGCGAGACGCCTCGGCCACAGATGGGCGAGCCAGCATCTTTTTAATAAACGTTGGCAGACAAAAAGCCGCCTGGTGAACTTCGGGGTTGTAGTACTGCAAATCGTGGTCAGCGGCAAACTGCGCCGCGCTGTCAGTATCGAGCGCTGCCACCGGATGAACGCCGTTTTTGGTGCAGTAGGTAAAGCTCCACATGCCCGTCGGATAAGTTTGGATGAAGGCTAGATAGACATGGACATTTTGCGGCTCAAAGATACTCCGCAGGCAGTGACTCAAATCGATAAAAGCGGCCTGGTTGAACCGGGGCGATTCGCTCTGAGCGGCCATCATGCCGTCGGGAGTCAAGCAGCGGTGGACATTTTTGTAGAATTCAGCGCTAAAGAGCCCCACCGACGGCCCCACCGGATCAGAAGAATCGACCACGATAAAGTCGAAGCTTTCAGATTCGGCATTTCTCAGGTACTCAATGCCGTCGCCAATGATTAAATTGAGCTTAGGGTCGTCTAGCGAAGATGACAGCGAGGGCAAAAACTCACGCGAAGCCCGCACCACCGCTTCGTCAATCTCCACCATCGTGACGCGCTCTACCTGCGGATGACGTAAAATTTCGCGAACGCTGCCGCCGTCGCCGCCGCCGATTACCAGCACGTTTTTCACCTGCGGGTTCACCAGCATCGGCACGTGGATGATCATCTCATGATAGGCAGTTTCGTCCTTTTCGCTGCACATCACCATTTTGTCAACGGTGAGCATTTTGCCGTACTTGAAGGTGTCAAAAATTTCGACGAGCTGATAGGGCGATCGCTCTTGAAAAATGCGATCGCCCTTATGCCGAATCGACAGCGCAATATTTTCGTCCTTATCGGTAAACCAAACGCTGCGGCTGTGCTTAGGCGGCATAATCTTTTGAGTCGCCGTATCGCGCATCTCACCTAAGTCAATATCCGTCTTCTCCAGCAGCTCTAGCTGACCGCGATTTAGCTCAATGGCTGACCCATGCTCAGCCTGAAACGCCAGCTTGAGGCTTTCATAAGACACCCACGGATTGACCGAGTCCCCACAGGTAAATAGATCGACCGCCGCATAGCGATACTCAGGCCAGGTATGAATTGCCAGATGGCTCTCCTGAATGACAATCACCCCCGAAACGCCAAAGGGTGAAAAATGGTGAAATACCGAGTTGATAATCGTCGCGCCTGACTGAGTCGCTGCCGCCAGCATGTCATGTTCAATCCGGGGCACGTCGTTCAAAATTTCGGCGGAGCAGCCGTGGAATTCGACTAAAATATGGCGACCGAGAGACTTCATAAGCAAACACAAAGCAGATGCTTTTCTAGATAGGTTGTGGGCGAGGTAAGGCAAATGACAGACAAATGACAGAGACAAGTAGCAGGGCCAGGTCAGTCTAAAAATACTGTAGAAACCGGCTATAGCTCCAGCCGGTAAGCCTTGGCTTGGGCAAAACCCGCTAGTCTATTGAAAGCAAATATGCTATGCCTGAGGACGATCACCAGCTAGGTCGCCGCTTCTACGCAAAGATTGTAGGTCTAGCGAGTGTCTTCAGCGATCTGGCCAAAGTTATAGAGTCCTCTCATTTACTCTCAGGAGAATCGTTCATGAATGCAGGTGGTGGGCTAGGCTCGTCAACGTCGCCTTTGGGCGATCGCTACGAAGTTATCCGCGAGCTAGGGCGCGGCGGATTTGGCCAAACCTACCTGGCCAAAGACCTGCACCGCTACAACGAGCTTTGCGTCATCAAAGAATTTCTCCCGCAAGTAGAGGATAAAGCCACACTCGATAAAGCCAAAGAGCTATTTGAGCGCGAAGCCAACGTGCTCTATCAGCTAGGCCACAAGCAAATTCCCGAATTTCGGCAGCTGCTAGAAGTCAACTCAGACACTAGCGGCCAGCTGTTTTTAGTACAAGACTATGTCGAAGGCCCAACCTATCAAACTTTACTGCAAGAGCGTCAGCAGTTTGGCGGTCAGTTTACCGAAACTGAAATCACTCAGCTGCTCTACCAGCTGCTGCCTGTCCTTTCATACATCCACAGCTTAGGTCTGATACATCGCGATATCTCCCCTGACAATCTGATTTTGCGCCAGTCAGACGGATTGCCTGTACTGATTGACTTCGGCAGTGTTAAGGAGATTGCCGCAGCAGTACGCAGCCAGCTTGCCATTGAGGGCGCAGGGCCAGCCGCTACTCGCATCGGCAAAGTGGGTTACGTGCCCCCCGAGCAAATGAGCAGCGGCGACGCTGACCCAACCAGCGACCTCTACAGCCTAGCTGCCACCATGCTGGTACTGGCCAATGGCAAAGAGCCGCAGGTGCTCAACGACCCCTACCACGGTACCTGGACCGGTTACGACGCCATTAGCCCTAAGCTGGGCAAAATTCTTTCAAAAATGCTGTCATCAGACCCAGCAGCGCGATTTCCCAGCGCTGAAGCCGTCCTGACAGCCCTGAGAAGCGTAGACACTTCCACCCGGCGTGCGCCTGTAGACGATCTGAACGTTGTCGCTGGCGCAATTTATCCGCCCGTTGATGCCGCGCCCTCGCCAGGCACCCAGCCAATCGTGCCTATGGGCTTAGAGCCGCTTGATGACGAAGACGCCGCCACGCTCATGGCATCGCCCGGTGCAGACGAGTCGGCAGCAGAAAGAGAGCTAGAAAAATCGGCAGATGTATATGAGCCCGAGGTTGAACCTGAGTCCCAGACGTTTGGTCGGCCCGACCCTAAGCAGGCACTGATTGGCTTGCTAGTAGTCATAGGCATCGTCACTACTTTACTGCTGTTTGCGCTAGTACGGTTTTGGAATCGACCCTCAGGCGAGGGAGCCGAGAGGACTGACCCCACAGAGCAGTCGCAAACAGAGTATTCGCCCGCAGAAGCCGCCCGTAAGCAAGAAATTCAGCGCCGCCGGGAAGGGTTAGGCATCGATCAAGACTATTTTACCCGCTTGGTCAACCAGCTTTTTTACCAGGAATATCCAGCGCTGCGCAATAGCGGCGTAGACGGCGGCCCCAAAGCATTAACCACTGCCCCAGAAGATGAACCGCTGCGAATCCGGTGGGACAATATCGCCCTCGATCTGCTCGATACCTTAGAAACCAACCTCAGTCAGCGCAGCCTCAGCGCCATGGGCAGCTATAGCGAAGATAGCCGCAGCCGCTGGGAGTCGCAGATTGCGGCAGTCAATGTCGGCACCCGATCGCTCTACGACCTGGTCGATACTAAGTTTTTCCAGCTATTTCCTCGCCAGTCGGGCAGCGACTTTCTCAATCAGCCCGTCGGTCAGGTTTACTACGCCCTGGCTGACGACCGCGCGCGCTCAATCGAATCTGGCGCACTCAGAGAAGAAGTACAGTTCGCCTCTGGCGCTTTTAGGCAGGATGTCAGCGGTACCCTTAAGCCGGGAGAAGGCAGAGTTTATACCATGCAGCTAACCACCGGTCAGCTGCTGCGACTCAGCCTGTCGGCCCCAGCCGAAAGCACGCTGCTCTCTATCTATCTCCCTCAGCCCACAGACGAAAGTCCGTTTGTTTTGGCCGATTCGGAAGATACCACCTGGTCAGGGGCGGTCACCCAAACCGGCTACTACGAGGTCGTCGCGGTCAATCGCTCTGCCGAACCGATTACCTATCAGCTAGCGATCGCTGTCGATAATGTCACGACCACACCGCCCGCCGAACCCGAGGAAGACCCGGCAGAAGACCCAGAGGGCAGTACCGAGACACCCGACGAGACTACTGAACCCTTTATCGAAGAGCCAGACGAAACCGGCACGCCGTAATCCTTTTGGCTTCTTATTCGGTCAAATCGGCTATGAAAGGCGCGATCGCCTGCACAAACTCAGGCGCTGACTCATAGGGCATCACATTGCGTCCGGTCACTTGCACACCCTGAGCATGAGGAAAGTGCTCAAGATAGGTTTGCAGGCGCTGCTGACTGGCGATTTCAGCATCGGCATCGGTCTGTTTGGCAGTCGTGCGATCAATGCTAGAAGCGGTTTCACCCATAACGATCAGCGTGGGCTGCTGGATGTGGGCGATCGCATCGGCATAGTCCTGCCGCCAGAAACCCGCCAAGAACGAAAATACCGCGTAGCGACTGGCCATCTCCTGCGATCCGGCCTTGAGCATCGCCAGCCAGTCGTCAGTCACATCTTCTGCGTGCTCAAACAGCTGCCGCTGAGAAAACGACCGCAGAAACGACGCGCGCCGCGCATAGCGGTAAAACAAATTGCCCAAGGGTGACTCAAACAACTGCCAGCTCAGCCGTTGCTTCCAGGTAGCCGAAGGCGTCGTCATCAGCCGCCAAGCCGGTGGGCCAGAAAGCACCAACCCTTTTACCTTGGTAGCAGCAGGCAGCGCCATCAGTCGCACCGCCACCGGCAGCAGTGCCCCTTGCACAACCAAGATCACCGGCCCCTGCACCACATGTTCGATAAAGTAATCAAGCTGCTCGGCCCAGACTTCAGGGGCATAGGCTCGCGCTGGCATATCACTCTCACCGCAGCCCAGCAGATCAGGGCTGTAGATCATATTGCGAGCCGACTCGTCACCCTGCATCCACTGCTGCACAAAGGGCTGCCAAAATCGCTGAGAAAGGCCGACCCCAATTGGGTGAATCAGCAGCAGTGCGGGCTGACGCTGTCCGGGCACCCGCTCAAAGGCACAGCGATAGTTTTGCCAGCTATAAAATTCCATAAACTTCCCTTAGCCGCACCCTAAAATTCCAAGCTCTAATTTCTAGACTTATCTAGACTTAATAGAGCCTCAAGCTTAGACCATAGTCAGGGGTGACTCTCCCGACAAGAGACGGTGTCGGCGCGGTAAAGCCGCATTGCTAAACTCAGCCGCCAGCGTCAGGCCGGTATTAAATTGGGATTGATCAAACTGGGCCTGGTGCAGCGTCGTTGATCGCCAACAAACAGCCTCCATCCGAGCGCCGAGCAGGTCTGCGCCCGTCAGGTCTGCGCCCGTCAGGTCTGCGCCCGTAAAGTCAGCGCTGCGCAGATCGCTATAGCAGAGCTTAGCCCCACGCAGATCCGCCCCTGCAAAACAGGCATCCTGCAGATTAGCCAGGCGCAAATCGGTGAGCTGCAAACTCGCCCCGCTGAAATCACCGCCGCCGGCATCACTGCGCACCATCACAGCCTGATGTAGATTGACCCACCGTAGGCTGGCTCGCTGCAAATTGGCCCGCCACATCATAGCTCCCGTCAAATTAGCGTCGTCCAGGTTTGCCTGACTGAGGTTAGCGCTAGTGAAATCGGCCCGGCATAGCTGTACGCCAGGTAGCTGAAAGGATGACAAATTACACTCTCGCAGGTCGGCCCGCTCAAAACTGCGCTGACCTGCGACGTAGTGCTTTAAAAGTTGGGCAGGGCTGAGATAAGCGTCCATTCTACCTACTGTCTAATTACCTGTCGCTGACAAAATTCTCCAAAAAAGGGCAATGACCTCATCTGGCAAGGCCCGACCCCTTCGAGGGAAAATTGTGAAGCTACATTAACTGCCATTAATGTAACAAAATGTAACGACGGTGACAAGACTTTGGGTCGTAAAAACTGGTAGCAATGGAGCCTGGTTGTCTTTAATAAACGGGGCCAGCAGCCGTACAAACCGTGGACCAGCGCTCGTAGTCTATACGGGCATCGAGCAAGCCGCTGATTTCTCCCCGCTGACCGATGAGGCGCTCCTGGTTGAGGGAGTTAGGTTCGGCGTAGGTGGCTAGCTGGTCGAGTGTGGTGGCGGCGCAAACCCAATCTTTTTGGCTGGTGGCCGTGGCCAGGCGCGCTTCTAGCTGACTGATGGCCCGGCGGCGCGGCGCGGTGCGCTCGTAGTGAATGTAGTAAATCATGTTGTCAGCGGCGGCCTGCGCGTAGGGCTGATTGGGCTGCAGCGCTAACGCCCGTCGGAAGTTGATCAGGGCCGTATTAAAGTCGCCCTGGCGAGAGGCGGCGTAGCCCACGTTCATCAACTGGTCAAAGGTCAGGGCTTGTTTGGTTTGGCTGATAGGCCAGCTTTCTGCCGACCTGACAAAAGGAGCAGTGAGGGGCTGAGCGATCGCCGGATTCGCCACTGCGATTACCGTCATCACCAGCGGAAAAACTTGACGCAGAGAGCAGCGCAATGGCGCAAAAAAAGACGGCAGCATAGTAAATAGCAGCGGCTGTGTATAGGTGCTAAGGCAGTCGGAATAGCCAGACTGCCCGATAGCCTAAGGCCTTTTACTCGCGAAATCATGGGTGAAATCGACCAACTTCTATTGTTGTAAACTGGGCTGAGCGCTAGCGCTTAAGTGAATTCACCGGGCTGCGAACCAGGAGCGAACCGATGCAAATATGGGTAGATGCTGACGCCTGTCCCAATCCGATTAAGGAGATTTTGTTTCGGGCGGCAAAACGGACGGGGTGCCCGCTGACGCTAGTCGCCAATCAGCCAGTGCAGGTGCCTGCCTATGTAGAAATGCTAGTTGTGCCAGCGGGCTTCGATGGGGCTGACAATCGGATTGTAGAACTGCTGGTACCGGGTGATCTGGTGGTGACAGCAGACATTCCCCTAGCAGCTAAGGTATTGGAGAAAGGCGGCTATGCCTTTGACCCCCGGGGCGATGAGTATACGAGCCGAAATATTGGCGATCGCCTCTCTGTCCGCAACCTGATGGAATCTTTTCGCGGCGGCGCAGAACCCGTTGGCGGCGGCCCGCCCCCTTTAAACAATCGGGACAAAGCCAACTTCGCCAATCAGCTAGACCGATTTTTGGCAAAACATCAGCAGTAAAGCGCAATGAAAGACTTTGAGCAAGTTGAAGTTACCAGTCGAGCCGCCTGGCGAAACTGGCTAGCGGCTCACCATCAGCAGCCGGAGAGTATCTGGCTGGTCACCTACAAAAAACATACGGGCGATCGCTATCTCTCCTACAGCAGCAGAGTATTTCGAAGAGTTGAGCCCTTCTGCTAAAAAAGGCATTTTGCAGTGGATCAAAATGGCTAGGCGCGAGCAAACCCGGCAGCAGCGGATCGAAAAGACGGTTACCCTCGTCGCTCAAAACATAAGGGCGATCTGACTGAAGACACTTTGATCTATTTACAGGCCCTATCGCTGCTTCTGTGCGCCATTGCTCACCCAACAAAGATCAGCCGTGGGAAATTTGTACGGCATTGGCAGCTATTGTCTCTAAATATTTCTATATCTATCGTTTGACGAGGCGCTTTCTTTTCATGAGCGTCCGATTGGTACTGCAAAGTCTGCTGAATACGGAAGGCTTTTTACACTTCGCTTGGGTTATTCCTGCGGCCTTTCTGGTGGTGGTCTTTTTACTAGGGTATGTCAGGTTCATCTTGGCTCTGCTCAAAAGGATGCGACGCCTGTTTTTGATAGCAGGGAGCACGTTTGTCGGCGGCGCGCTGGGAATGGAAATGGTTGCGGTAAGATATCGAGTATGCAGTTAGTTGCCCAGAATGATGTATCCCATGGCGGACAGCCTGGCATTGACCTATGAAGAGTTGGAAATGCTCGGCACTGTCATTTTTATAGATGCGCTGTTGCCTTATCTAAAGTCGAAACTGCTAAATGTGGAGATTTCGTTCACTGACTAAGCGCAATGTTTACGCCTGTTAAGACTGGTGACGGGTCGAGCACATTTTACTCAGCGGTGTTTGGCGAGTGGTTTCACAGCCGCGAAGGGGCTCATCATGAAGCGCAGCAGACTTACGTCGAGACAACTCGACTGGCACAGCGATCGCAGCAACAACCCGCTGATTCACCGCTCAAAATATTAGATGTCTGCTACGGCTTGGGCTATAACACAGCAGCGGCGCTGGAGACTATTTGGCAGGCGAATGACCGTTGCCATGTGGAAATTAAGGCACTGGAAATTGATATTGAAGTGGGGCGAAGTGCGATCGCTCACCAACTCACCCAGCGCTACGAGCCAGCCGTACAGCAAATACTGAACGACCTTGCCAAGACCTGCACAGCCGAACGCGACCCTCTAACTGCTCATATTCTCTTGGGCGATGCCCGCCAGCAGATTCAGCCGCTGGTCGAGCAGGGGTGGCAAGCCGACGTTATTTTTCTCGACCCCTTCTCGCCGCCTCACTGCCCCCAGCTATGGACAGTAGAATTTTTACAGCTAGTCGCCCAATGTTTGTGTCCCGAGGGCGGCCAGCTTGTAACCTACTCCTGCGCGGCGGCTGTGCGCTCAGCGCTAAAACTGGCTGGTCTCTCGATTGGATCTATTCCAGCAGGCGGACGGAAATGGCCGGGCACCCTCGCGAGCTATTCGTCAGGTGGGTCATCCGCGCTGTCTCAGCAGGAGCAGGAGCATCTTCAAACGCGCGCGGCTGTACCCTACCGCGACCCAACTTTACAGTCTACGACTGAAGAGATACTGGTGCGACGCACTCAAGAGCAGGCGCGCTCCCCCTTGCCCCCGGCTGGTTCTTGGCGACAGCGATGGGCGGCTGCCAGTCGATGACCACACTACGCTCAAACCTTCACAGGTCGCCGAGCCCAGCGGATAATGAAGCGTCGCCCATTTTCGCCCTTACTATGGCAGAGTCTCCTTATCTAACAGACGTTCAGTGGCTATCGCAGCATTTGGACGATCCAAAAGTCGTGATCGTCGATACTCGCTTTTCCCTGAGCGAGCCTGAGCAAGGCCGCAATCAGTACCAGTCAGGCCACATCCCCGGCGCTTACTATCTCGATCTCAATCAGGATCTCTCCAGCCCTGTTCAATCGCACGGCGGTCGTCATCCCTTACCCAACTGGAAGCAGTTCGCAAGCCAACTCAACTCAATCGGCATTCATTCTGAACCTCCCGCTGGCCCGACTCAGGTTGTTATCTATGACGACTCTCGCTTTGCCTTTGCGGCCCGGCTGTGGTGGATGCTGCGCTATCTCGGTCATGATCGGGTGGCGATTTTGGATGGTGGAATTGGGGCGTGGCAGGTGGCTGGATTGCCGCTGAGCCAGGATATTCCACCTGCAAAAACTGGTGGCTTTGAACCAAATCCTCAGTTGGGGTGGACGGTAGATATTGAAACGGTGCGGCAGCGGAAAGACTTGCCTGGGGTGGTGGTGGTGGATTCGCGATCGCCCGAACGCTTTCGCGGCGAAGTAGAACCCATCGACCCGATTGCAGGCAGCATCCCCGGCGCAGTCAACTCATTCTGGCAGGAGATCACGACAGACTCAGGTCAGCTCAAAAGTTCCGCCGCACTCTCCGCTCACTGGGCAGGGCTCAACCCCAATGACGAAATCATTGTTTACTGCGGTTCTGGCGTCACAGCCTGCGTCAACTTATTTGCGCTGGTCATGGCAGGCCACCCCATGCACAAACTCTATCCCGGTGGCTGGAGCGACTGGTGCTCCGATTCTGATTGAGGTTTATACGAGGATTTTAGTGACTTATGCCCGTCCGCATTTATGGCAACCGAGAAATTAAGACGCTGCCTGGCGAGGCTACTCGGCCCACCTCATCACGGGTGAGAGAAGCGCTGTTTAATATTTGGCAGGGGCGGGTTTCGGGCTGTCGCTGGCTGGACTTGTGTGCGGGCAGCGGGGCGATGGGCGCTGAGGCGCTGTGCCGGGGCGCGGCAGAAGTGGTCGGTATCGAGAAGTCCGGTGCGGCCTGCCAGATAGTGCGCCAAAACTGGCAGAAGGTAGCAAAGCCGGAGCAGCGCTTGCAGGTTATACAGGGCGATGTTGTCCGGCAGATGAAGCAGCTTGCAGAAACAGGCTCGCTATTTGACTGCGTCTACTTTGATCCGCCTTATGCAGGCGAGCTGTATGGGCCAGTAATTGCTCAGCTAGCAGACTGTTTGAGCGATCGCGCAGAAGCCGCCATTGAATACAGCGCAGCCCACTGGCAACCTCGCAATCTGCCTGAGAACTTAGAAATCGTTAAAGAAAAACGCTACGGCAGCACTTCTCTAGTGTTCTTGCGGCGGGTGGCTTAATCGGTTCGATAAGTATTTGTAACTAATAAAAGGCGGCTGAAATCGCTAAGTTGCGGCACAATATGAATAAAGCAACACTTTTGTTGCTAAACTCACTTTAAAGACTGCTCGTGTTAGCTGGCCAGGGATCTGGTAGGCCATGCGGGCCACAGAAATAGGAGATTCGCCATGGTTGCCGCCGCTACCCAAACCAAAACATCTGGTCAAGAACCCAGCCAAAAGCGCCTGTCTATGCAGGTTGCCACCATTGCAGAAGAGACGACAGCGATTCGTTCGCTCGACTGGGATCGCGATCGCTTCGACATCGAATTTGGCTTGCAAAACGGCACCACCTACAATTCCTTCATCATTCACGGCGAAAAAACGGCGCTGGTAGACACCTCCCACGCCAAATTTCGTGAGCTGTACATGGATACGCTCAAAGGTGAAATCGACCCGGCGACGATTGACTACATTGTGGTTAGCCACACCGAGCCCGACCACAGCGGCCTGATTAAAGACGTGCTGGCGCTGGCTCCTAATGCGGTAGTGGTCGGTGCGAAAGTAGCGATCGCCTTCCTCGAAGACCTCCTCCACACTCCCTTTGAGCGTCAGGTCATCAAAAGCGGCGAAACTTTGGACTTGGGCAACGGTCACGTCCTCGAATTTACCAACGCGCCCAACCTGCACTGGCCCGACACCATTTTCACCTACGACCACAAAACCGGCATTCTCTACACCTGCGATGCCTTTGGCGCACACTTCTGCAAAGACGATCTTTTTGACGAAGACTTAGAGGCGCTCTCCCCTGACTTTCGCTTTTATTACGAATGCCTGATGGCCCCCAACGCCCGCTCGGTGATTTCTGCCATGAAGCGGATGGATAAGATCGATGGCGAGATTGAGACCATCGCCACCGGTCACGGCCCGCTGCTGCGCCACAACGTCGCTGAGCTGACCGGGCGCTACCGCGAGTGGAGCCAGCAAAAGAGTGACGCCGAAACGCAGATAGCGGTGTTTTATGTGTCTGACTATGGGTATAGCGATCGCATTTCTCAAGCGATCGCCCGAGGCATCACCAAAACCGGCGTCGGTGTGGAAATGGTAGACATGCGCTCTGCGGACACTCAAGACGTGAACGAGATTGTCAGCCGCTCAACTGGCGTCATCATCGGTATGCCGCCTTCCACCGGCAGAGCCTCCGAAGAAACCCGCGCTGCTCTGGGCACAATCCTGGCAGGCGTCGGCAGTAAAAAGACATTTGGTCTGTTTGAATCCTACGGCGGTGACGACGAGCCGATTGACCCGCTGCATACCAAGCTGCAAGACCTGGAGCTAAAAGTCGCCTTCGATCCGATTCGGATTAAAGACACGCCCAGTGAAGCGACTTATCAGCTTTGCGAAGAAACCGGCACTGACTTAGGCCAAGAGCTGGCGCAGACCAAAAAAATCAAGAAAATCAAGGCGCTCGACGCTGACCTGCAAAAGGCACTGGGCCGCATCAGCAGCGGGCTATACATTATCACCGCGACCAAGGGCGACGTACAGTCAGCAATGTTAGCCTCCTGGATTACGCAGGCGAGCTTTGAACCACTGGGCTTTACCATCGCCGTCGCCAAAGACCGGGCGATCGAATCGCTGATGCAGGTCGGCGATACTTTTGTGCTGAACATTTTAGAAGAAGGCAATCACCTGCCGCTGATGAAGCATTTCCTCAAGCGCTTTCCGCCCGGTGCGGACAGATTTGCGGGCGTGCGCACTCGTCCAGCAAACAACAAATCGCCCATTCTGGCAGATTCTCTGGCCTATCTGGAGTGTGAAGTCGCCAGCCGCATGGAGCTAAGCGATCACTGGCTGGTGTACTGCACTGTAGACAATGGCAAAGTCGCCAAAGAAGACGCGCAAACGGCGGTTCACCATCGCAAAGTTGGCAACTACTACTAAGCAAAAGAGAGGACACAACAATGACTGCTCAAACCCCAGCCACTCAGTCCTCTGCTGAGCAAAAGCCTGCTGACTCGGGCCGTAGAGATGTGCAAGTACTGCCCATTGCGGCGGATACGACGGCACTGCGATCGCGCTCCTGGGATCGCCTGCGCTTTGAAATCGAATACGCCCTGGAAAAAGGTACCACTGCCAATACCTACCTGATTCGCGGCAACCGCGTTGCCCTGCTAGATCCGCCCGGCGGCTCCTTTACCGAAGCATTTCTAGCAGCGCTCAAGGCAGAAATCGATCCGGCAGAAATCGACTACATCGTTTTGGGCCACACCAATTCCAACCGGATAGAAACGCTCAAAGCTCTGCTGCCCCTGACGCCGCAGGCGGTGATTGTCTGTTCTAACCCAGCGGCGATCGCCCTCCAATCCGCCAATATCGACCACCCCACCCAGCCAGTCAAAGGCGGAACTGAAGCCGACCTGGACTTAGGGCAGCGCCACCACCTGCAATTCATTCTCACCCCGACTCCGCGCTGGCCGGATGGCATGTGCACCTACGACAGCGCGACTGAGGTTCTATACAGCGACAAATTTTTCGGCGCACACCTTTGCAGTGAAGATGCCTACGATCTCCACCGCGAAACCCTGCTAGAAGACCAGCGCTATTACTTCGACTGCCTGATGGCCCCTAGCGCCCGCCAGGTAGAAACTGCCTTGGAAAAGCTCGGTGAGTATGTGCCCCGGCTGTATGCGACAGGTCACGGCCCTTTAGTGCGCTACGGGGTGACTGACCTTACGAAGAAGTATCACCAGTGGGCAGCTCAGCAGAAAGGCAAAGATCTCTCAGTTGCGCTGATTTACGCCTCGGCCTACGGAAATACGGCGACGATTGCGCAGGCGATCGCCCGTGGCATCACCAAAGCAGGCGTCGGCGTCCACTCAATCAACGCTGAGCAAAGCGACACTGCCGAAATCCAAGCTGCCGCTGAAAAATCTGCCGGTTTCATCATGGGCTCACCCACGCTCGGCGGCCATGCCCCCACCCAAATTCAAACGGCGCTAGGCGTGGTTCTCTCCGCCGCCAGTAAAACCAAGCTGGCAGGCGTTTTTGGCTCCTTTGGCTGGAGCGGCGAAGCCATTGACCTGCTAGAAAGCAAATTTACAGACGCGGGCTACAGCTTTGGCTTCGACCCCATTCGGGTAAAATTCACCCCCGATGCCCGCACCTTGCAGGAATGTGAGCAGGCCGGGACGGACTTTGCCCAGCAGCTCAAGAAAGCTAAAAAGACCAGGGCTCCGCGCGTTGCGGCCTCGTCAGTGGAGAAAGCGATCGGGCGGCTAGTCGGCTCCATGTGCATTGTCACCGCAAAACAGGGTGAGATCAGCGGGGCAATGCTGGCTTCCTGGGTGGCCCAAGCAACCTTTACGCCCCCAGGCTTTACGGTGGCCGTTGCCAAAGATCGCGCCATTGAAGGACTCATGTATTCGGGCTCTCACTTTGCGCTAAATATCCTGGCAGAAGGCAAGCACTTAGGGCCAATGAAGCACTTCTTGAAGCCTTTTGCACCGGGAGAAGATCGGTTTAAAGGCGTTGAGACGAGAGAAACGGAAGATGGGCAGATTGTCTTGGAAGGGGCGATCGCCTACCTCGAATGCGAAGTCAAAAACCGTATGGACTGCGGCGACCACTGGGTCATATACGCTACCGTCAGCGGCGGCGAAGTCATCGACAACAGCGCCAAAACCGCCGTCCACCATCGCAAAACCGGCACCCACTACTAACCGCTATAATCGTGCAAAGCGTGCCGTTGAGTGAGGTGAAAAGATGTCTTCGGTCTATACACCAGCTAAACCCCTCACCTTTGAGGAATACTTGGCCTACGATGATGGGTCAGGGCGACGCTATGAACTGTTGGATACTGGAGAGTTGATTGAGTTGCCTGGTGAGAACAATCTTAATATTGAGCTGGCGCTGGCACTATTCGAATACCTAAAGCAGTTCGTGTATTGGCGCTTATTGAGGCTCAATTCTACCGCTATTCAGGTGACGCCGATGGCCGTGACGCTTGCGAATGGTCAAGAGAAGCCAGTGCGCAGACAAAGCCGAATACCCGATCTAATGGTGCTGACGCCTGAGGGGAGAGCGCAAATTTATAACGACTACAATGCACTCTCTCTAGACCATCACAATCCGGTTTTGGTAGTTGAATGCGTCAGTGAGTCCAATGCTGATGAAGATTATATCGATAAAAGGGCACAGTACGAAGCAAGAAAGATCCCTGAGTATTGGATTGTTGATCGCCACCGGCAGCAAGTGACTGTCCTAACTTTGGCAGGCGATTACTATGTGGAAGCTTGCTATCAGGGCGACACGGCTATTCAGTCGGCGGCATTCCCGAAGGCAACGCTGACAGCCAAAAAAATATTCTCTGAAGAAGATCTGTAGAGTACGCTTCCCCAAGGAGATATCGAACTGCTGTACGAGAGTCAAACCGCAGACTTATCCCCCCGCGATCGCCCCCCTTACGAACTCATAAAAGCAGCCCTGCACCGGTTACCATATGCTAAGAGCTGGCAACAGTCGCTACGGGTTTGACATTCCCCTGATAAAACGCTGGGTGCAAGAACGCGCCACCGTAGAATAGGGATCAAAGCAAAGCACTGTAGCAGTCAAGCCTTTTTGTGGGAAACCGATCAGTTTGACATCGGTAACTAGCATGGGAAAATTGAGCGATCGCCTGTCATCACCATCTTCATGCCAGCTCTTCAGCACGAATCTGACCTATTCACCACGACAGAGACTCTGAGATTCTTAAAGCACTGCCAGCGGCAAGCTGTCCAGGCAGATCACGCTAAGATTGCTAGCCTGACGTTTGAGATCGCAGCGGTTGTCCCCTGGGCTGTGCTGGCAATATTGGGCGCGGCGCACCCCCGTTACTTTTATTATGATTCGCCTAAGGCACCCGCAACGGTGGGGTTAGGCGCAGCGGTAGACTGCGTGTCATCTGGCCCGCTGCGGTTTGAGCAGGCGCAGGCGTTTGTGCATCTCTGGCAGCGTCGGTTTATCTATGCTGACTCAGTTCAGTCGCCCAAAGGCCGCTTTTTCTGTAGCGCCACCTTCTTTGCAAAAGCGGCAACAGAGATGGCTGAGCCAAATGCAGATTCGGCTCATTTTGAACCCGCTTATGTCTTTGTGCCTGAGGTACAGGTGACGACGCGGGCAGACGGCTCTACAGTGACGTTTAACTGTCTGATGATGGCAGCGACTGACTTGGATAGGACAACGGCGCAGATTTACCGGCAGCTACAGCAGCTAACGGCTGCTGATTCCAAGCAGGACAGTATTCCTCATCCGGTCAACCAGTGTGTGACTAAAGGCGTTGCCGATTTTGAGCGGGCGGTGACGGCAGCTTTGCAGCAGGTGCATAGCGGCAAGCTACACAAGGTCGTGCTAGCCGATGTGATGGATGTGGTCGCGCCGCAGCCGGTGAATGTGGGGCGATCGCTCCAAGCCCTTCGGCAAAACCACCCTGACTGCACTGTGTTCTCAGTTGGGAATGGTCGCGGCCAGTCCTTCATCGGTGCGAGCCCCGAACGGCTGCTCAGCATTGCCAATGGGCAACTCACAACCGACGCGCTAGCAGGCTCGGCCTCTCGCAGCCAAACTCCCGGAATCGATATCCAGCTGGCTCAGACCCTTTTAAATAGCGAAAAAGAACGCTATGAGCACCAGGTAGTGGTTGAATTTATTGTGCAGCAGTTGCGATCGCTCGGCCTTAATCCACACTATACGGCAACCCCCAAGCTGCTGCAGCTCCGTCACATTCAGCACCTGCACACGCAAATCAGCGCCGTCTTAAGTCCGCAGACCGTCCCCCCCTTAGATATTCTAGCCAAGCTGCACCCCACGCCCGCCGTAGCCGGTGTGCCGCGTCAGGCTGCCTGCCAGTTCATCCGCCATCATGAAACCTTCGACCGCAGCCTCTACGCCGCGCCCATCGGCTGGATCGACACCCAGGGCAACAGCGAATTTGTCGTCGGCATTCGCTCCGCCTTAATCAACGGCTGCCAGGCCAGACTTTACGCCGGCGCTGGCATTGTCGCGGGCTCAGAACCGGCCAAAGAGCTAGCAGAAATCAAGCTAAAATTGCAGACGCTGCTCAGCGCACTGGTTTAGAGGCAATGTCAACAGGTTCTCAGCCTAACTCTCAGATCGATTTTCGCAATACCAACAGCCTGTGGGCCTCGGTCGCCGCTGAAACGCTGGCCCGGTTGGGCCTGCAAACCGCCATCGTCTGCCCCGGCTCTCGGTCTACGCCGCTGACGTTTGCCCTGGCCCGTCACCCGGCTATCGAAACGCTGCCCATTTTAGATGAGCGCTCTGCCGCCTTTTTTGCGTTGGGCTGTGCTAAGCGTCAGTTTTGCCCGGTGGCGCTGGTTTGCACCTCCGGCAGTGCCGCCGCCAATTTCTATCCCGCCATTATTGAAGCCTACGAAAGCAGCGTCCCCCTGCTGATATTTACCGCCGACCGCCCGCCCGAGATGAGAGACTGCGCCTCCGGGCAGACAATTGATCAGCAGAAGCTCTTTGGCAGCTTTACAAAGCGCTACAGTGAGCTAGCCGTGCCCGCTGCCGATGAAAGGATGCTGGCCTACCTGCGGCAGACGTTAGTCAGTGCTTGGGGACAGGCGATCGCATCCCCAGCAGGCCCGATTCACTTTAACTGCCCCTTTCGCGACCCACTCGCCCCGCTACCCGATGGCAAAACAACCGACCTTGTCAACACCTTTGATTCAGCTCGGTTCTTTGCATCCGTGACGCCGCCGACCGCCGCCATTGAACAAACGCCCTATCTCTCTTTGCTGGGCTGGCAACAAGACTCGCAAGGAATTATTATTGCTGGCCCAGCTACCCCTAAAAATCCGCAGGAATATTGCGAAGCCGTTAACGATCTCTCTAACCTATTAGGCTGGCCGGTTTTAGCAGAAGGGCTCTCTCCTTTACGCAACTACAGCAGTCTGAATGCTGCTCTGATCTCCACTTACGACATCATCCTTAGAAATCCAGCGCGGGCAGAGGCTTTAGTGCCTCAACAGGTGATTCAGCTCGGGCCTTTACCAACTAGCGCTGTGCTACGTCGGTGGCTACAGGCAACACAGCCTCAGCGCTGGGTCATCGGTTCACAGCGCAACCTCGACCCACTTCATGGCCCTACGCACTTCTGGACAACAGATATCGAGACGCTGTCTACCCTAGCGCGCAATCGGCCTCAGCCCGAGTCTCTCAATCCTTACTGTGAGCGCTGGCTAGCCTACGAAAAGACTATCCGCGAGACACTTGATAACCGGCTAGCCAGTGAACCGGCCTTAGTTGAAAGCAATGTTGTTTGGCTGCTCTCACAATACCTGCCTGCCTATACCCCGCTCGTGATTGCGAACAGTATGCCCGTGCGTGATATTGAATACTTCTGGCGTCCGGGCGATCGCCACATTCAACCTGTCTTCAGCCGGGGCGCAAACGGTATCGACGGAACGCTGTCTACCGCGATGGGATTCGCCCATCGTAACGGCCCGGCAGTCCTGCTCACCGGCGATCTGGCTCTGCTTCACGATACCAATGGTTTTCTCAATGCCGCTCAGTTAGAGAGCCACCTGACCATTGTATTGATCAACAATCAGGGCGGCGGCATCTTTGAAACGCTGCCAATTTCGCAGTTTGAGCCCGAGTTTGAGAAATACTTTGTCACGCCGCAGCCGGTAGATTTCTCTCTCCTGTGTCAAACATATGGCATCGCATATCGGCTCGTTAGCCAGGCCGAAGACTTTGTAGACTGCATTCGGATTTTACCCAAACAGGGCATTCGAGTTATTGAAGTTAGGTGCGATCGCAAGCAAAGCGCCCATCAGAGAAAGTCGCTGCTAAATTCACTCCTAAATTCACTCTAAGTCATGCCCCGTCTCACGACTGAAAACCATACCCTCTATTATACGACTGCCGGAAAGGCCACAGATCCGCCCCTTTTAATCCTGCATGGATTTCTCGGTAGCCACCTGGATTTCGCTGCGACTTTACCCGCGCTCTCCGAACACTTCTATTGCATCACACCCGATCTACCCGGCCACGGCCAAACGCTGACAGCCCCTGGCAGCTATACCTTTCCGACAACGACTAAAACTCTCTTGAGCCTACTCGATCACCTCAGTATTACTCGAACCCATTTGTTGGGCTATTCGATGGGGGGACGGTTGGCACTGTACCTGGTCTGTCATTTTCCCGAGCGCTTCAGGCGGGTGGTTTTAGAATCAGCTTCGCCGGGGCTGAAAACGGCTGCAGAACGCCGACAGCGAGTGAAGAAGGACGAGGCGATCGCCCACCAGCTAGAAACGATGTCTCTCTCTGACTTCTTAACGCAGTGGTACACCAACCCTCTCTTCCTAAGTCTCAAAAATTTTCCAGAGCACTACGAGGTTATGCTCCGATGCCGTCAAGCCAATGATCCTATCGAACTATCTTATGCGCTACGTGGTTTCAGCACCGGACGACAGCCCTCACTTTGGCACCAGCTCTCCCATATCAGTAGCCCCCTTTTGCTGCTGGTCGGCACACTAGATCATAAGTTTGCCATTATCAACCGTAGTATGCTTGCTCACTACCAACGAAATAGAGCAACACAGGCTGTTCTTAAAGCCTGCGAGTGCGGTCATAACATTCATAGAGAAGCGCCAAACACCTACTCTCAGATAGTTTCTAATTTTCTACAAAAACCTTGGTAGATGCCAGAAAGGCTAGCGAACGCGCACTCTGTACAGATAAAACCGTTCATCTCTGTATTGGCGGCACGTATTGACGGCACTGTGGATATTGCATTTGTTGATAAATCGCCCAACGCTGAACTAGATTAGGTTGGTTACCTGGATTAACCGATAGCTCTGCAGATAGCGGTGTTTTAGTGCTTCAGCTTACCCTGTCTGCCATTGAGGTAAACGAATTCTGGACGATGATTCCGGCCAGGTTGGGGGGGCAGCCAGATCGATGGCGATCGCTCCCCCAAGCGAATGCCCATACACAAAAATCTCCTCTGGCTGGATACCGCGCTCCTGCGTGAGGTAAGTCAGCCTTGCCTCAGCATCTCCATACAGCGAGGCTTCTGAGGAAAAGCCGCCTTCAACTCAGGCCATAGCCCCGATACTCCGCTAGCAAAACGCTAAAGCCCAGCTGTCTGAGCCAAAAAGCCTGAGCGACATTAAAGCCAATATTGAGATCCGCGCCGTGAAAGTAGAGCAGCGTGCCAATGCGATTTTTGGGATGAGGCAACCACTTAATCCGCCGTCCCCAACGCTGACGAAAGCAGCGCTGGCCAGTCAGCTTTAGGCCGATCAGCGCCATAACAATCGGTATCCACAGGTGAGCAGTACTCACGATCGCTAAGCGGAGTTGCTCAGCGATCGCCATCAAGTGAGGGATAATTGCAGCCATATAGACAGCGCCCGCCGACCCGCTATAGGATCAAAGTGTAAGACTCATACGGGTTTTGAGTCGACGTGTAACAAATAATTTAAATGGCGTCCTAATCCAAGCACCGGAAACATCTCAGTGAATACATCGACGAATCGCGACGGGCGGCACGTTTGCGAGCTGCGACTGACGCTGGATGATCTCGCTCAGGAGGCGATTCGCTGTGAAGGGCAAACAGAGAAACATGCGATCGCCATCGCCCTAGAACAGCTAGCTAGCCATTACCGCCAGGCAGCCGAAGCGCAGCAAAATTTAGACTGGGATGCAGTGGAGCAGTCGGCAGCGGGGGAGGCGATCGCTAAGCACTACCACGTGATATTGCACTACGAGCGGCGAGCTGAGGAAATTTCAAAGTTTGAAGCGTTGCAGAATACCATCATGGGCAATACGGTGGTCGAGAATGCGGACATCGCTATCATTGAAATTGATGCAGATGCTCAGATCGAGCCGCTGGCAAAGCAATGGGACGATTAAGATTGTGAACGGAATATTCCATGGAATGGTCAACTGCTCTACATTAAGAGGCACCTTTATTCTGTAAAATGTAAATTTGCCAAAGGGCTTATAGAGACATTTATGGCCGATCAGCAGCAGCTCGAAAATTTTATTTGGCAAATTGCCGACCTGCTGCGCGGGCCGTATCGTCCTCCGCAGTATGAGCGGGTGATGCTGCCGATGACGGTGCTGCGCCGGTTTGACTGTGTGCTGGCTCCGACTAAGGCGCAGGTGCTGGCAGAATACGAAAGGCGTAAAAACAAGCAAACCGCTGAGTCTATTTTAGATCCGGTGCTGAATAGCATTGCGGGTCAGCGATTTCACAATCATTCGCCTTTTAGTTTTGAAGGGAGTGAAGATGGCAGCGCTGGGAAACGCAAGGGCGGGTTAAAGGGCGACCCGAATAATATTGATCGGCATCTGACGGACTATATCAACGGCTTTTCTCAGAATGTTAGAGAGATTTTTGAGCGGTTTGAGTTCACCGCTGAAATCGAGAAAATGCGAGAGGCCAATATTCTCTATTTGGTGGTCTCTAAGTTTTGTGATATTGACCTGCACCCTAATGCGGTAGGCAACGGTCAAATGGGGTCGCTGTTTGAAAATCTCATTCGACGCTTCAACGAGGCAGCGAATGAGACGGCAGGCGATCACTTTACCCCGCGTGAAGTGATTGAGCTGATGGTAGATATTTTATTTGACCCGGATGACGATATTCTCACCCAGCCGGTGATTCGTAAAATGCTAGATCCGGCCTGTGGTACGGGTGGGATGCTGGCAGAGGCTCAAAATTATTTGCGTCGGCCCAATGGCGACAAGAAGCAGGCGAATCTTTATGTGTTTGGGCAGGATTTTAACCCGAGAGCTTATGCGATCGCGGCCTCCGACCTGCTGATGAAGGGCAACGAAAAGAGCGACATCCGCTATGGCGATACGCTGACTGACGATCAGTTTCCCTCAGATGACCCGCTGACGAATGGCCGCTTTGACTATTTGATTGCGAATCCGCCGTTTGGGGTGGATTGGAAAAAGCAGAATAAGGATGTAAAGCTAGAGCATAACCGGCGCGGGTTTGCGGGGCGGTTTGGGGCGGGGTTGCCACGTGTGAATGATGGCTCGCTGTTGTTTTTGCAGCATATGATTAGCAAGTTTGAGCCCTATGCGCCGGAGCAAAAAAAGAATGGGTCGCGGCTGGCGATTGTGTTTAATGGGTCGCCATTGTTTACTGGCGGGGCGGGCAGCGGTGAGAGTGAGATTCGTAAGTGGGTGATTGAGAATGACTGGCTAGAGGCGATTGTAGCGATGCCGGAGCAGATGTTTTATAACACGGGGATTGGCACCTATGTGTGGGTAGTGACGAACCGCAAGCAGAAGCATCGCAAAGGGAAGATTCAGTTAATTGATGCGCGGGAGCGGTGGCAGGCGATGCGGCGTAGCTTGGGCGATAAGCGGCGCAAAATGGGTGCAGAAGATATTGCGATTACGGTGCGGGAGTATGGCAAGTTTGTGGAGACGGAGACAAGTAAGCTCTTTGACAATGAAGACTTTGGCTATAACCGGGTGCCGATTGAGCGGCCTTTGCGGCTGCTGTATGAAATGTCTTTGGAGCGTAAGAGCGATTTTTTAGATGCTGCGCCGCATTTGCTAGACGATGTGCAGGCGATAGATAAGCAGTTGGGCAGGTCGCCTAGAACCGATTGGAATGAGTTTGATGCGCTGATGCAGCGGCTGTTGAAGCAGCGGGAAAGTAAGTGGAAAAAGAGTGAGCAAAAGCTGTTTCGGGATGTGTTTACCGAGAAGGAGCCGGAGGCGGCGGCGGTAATTGCAAAGGAGCGGAAGGCGAAGCGGGAGCCGGATGCGCGGGTGTGGGGCTGGTTTCTGGCGGCGGATGGAAAGCTAGAGCGGATGTATGAGCCGGATACGAAGCTGCGAGATTTTGAGAATGTGCAGCTTAAAGATGAGGTGGTGCGGTATTTTTGTGAGGAGGTAGAGCCGCATGTGGGGGATGCCTGGGCGGATGGGCAGAAGATTCGCAGTGCCTACGAGATTAACTTTAATCGGTATTTTTATGAGTATACGCCGCCCCGTCCGTTAGAGGAGATTGATGCGGACTTGCGGGAGGTAGAAGAAAAGATTATTCATTTGCTGCGGGAGGTGATTGGATGATTATTGCAAAGAACTCATCTTGGAATGAAATCCCGCTGAAGTTTCTATTTTCTGAAAGAGCCCTCGGCGCATGGGGAGAAGAAGCGGATGATGACGAGGGTATCGTATGTATACGGGCTGCTGACTTTGTGACGCACGAGCTACGTCATAAAGTCAATAACCTAACTAGGCGGAAGTATAGCGAGCAAGAAATCAACTCAAGACAGTTAAAAAAGGGAGATCTTATTCTAGAGAGATCTGGGGGAGGTGAAAAACAGCCAGTAGGTCGCGTAATATCGTTTGATCTTAACGAACCTGCACTCTGCTCAAATTTTCTAGAGGCTTTGCGTCCGCGTCAAGCCTCTTTATATTCGCGGTTCGGAACTTATCTGTTCTATTCTTTATGGGCGAGTAGAGCTGTTATACCCTATATCAAGCAAACAACCGGAATTCAAAATCTAGATGCTAAAGAATATCTGTCTCAATTTGTCTCTGTACCCGGAATAGCTCAGCAGCGCAAAATTGCTGATTACCTTGATCGCGAGACGGCTAAACTGGATGCGCTCATTGCTGCCAAACAACGCTTGCTAACCCTTCTGGCTGAAAAGCGGCGGGCGATGATTACCCAGGCGGTGACCCGTGGGGTGAGGGGGGATGTGCCCATGAAGGATTCGGGCATCGAGTGGTTAGGGGAAATTCCTAGAGATTGGGAAATTGTGAGCCTGAATTTTCTTGCAGAAGTAAAAACAGGTATTACAAAAGGTCGAAATCTAGGAAATCGGGAAACCATAAAGGTGCCATACCTTCGTGTTGCCAATGTTCAAGACGGTTATTTAGACTTGAAGCGTGTAACCAGCATAGAAGTATTGCCTGAAGAGGTAGAGTCATTTAGTTTACAAAAAGAAGACGTTCTGATGAATGAGGGAGGCGATGCTGACAAGCTAGGACGTGGGGCAGTCTGGGATAGCTCGATTGAGCCCTGCCTACATCAAAACCACGTTTTTGCCGTAAGGTGCCATAGTGTTTCTCCCTATTGGTTAACAACTTTCACTAGCTCCAATTTTGCAAAAGCCTATTTTGAATCCCGTGCAAAGCAAAGTACTAATCTTGCTTCAATCTCAGGCACTAATCTCAAAGAATTGCCTGTCATACTACCTTCTAATGAAACTCAGATGGAGATACTGCAATATCTACAAAGCTCCTTGACTCGATTGGATAGCCTTCTTTCGATTACCGAGAGTGCTATCGGCCTTCTCCAAGAACGCCGTACATCCCTTATCTCTGCCGCTGTCACTGGCCAACTTCAAATCGCCGCTTAGCTATGCAACTCAAACGCCTCATCCTCACTCACGTAAGAGCTTTTGAACAAGCCGAATTAGCCTTCCAACCTGGCGTTAACCTGATCGTAGGCGTAAACGGAGTCGGCAAATCGACAATTTTAGATACGCTAAGGTTTCTACTAGCTCAATGCCTCCCGAAGATAACCGCTGCTAGAAAAAGCAAGCTGACCTTTGAACCTAGTGATATAAGTGTCAGCCAAAATACGTTGTCTGCTGAGCTGAGATTTGAAGCCTTTGATACTGACTTTCGCTACTTAGTACAACAGTCGAGAGCAAAGTTTGGGTCTGTTAGTGAATCTAAAGAAAATATCGAAAAAGACATTCAAAATATGAGCAGGGAAAGGCGCATAGAAGAAAGAAGACTGCGAGAGTCTGGATATAGCTACGAGGCCGAGGATATTCAAAAGCTAACGCCCAGCCTTAGCAGCTTAAAAACCAACACTAGAAGGCTAAAACGGCAACCGCTAGCCGTCTATTTTTCACCTTACCGCTCATTAGCCAATACCAGCAAAGGTAAGCCAACTAATGCCTTCGCAGATTCCTTAGAGCATCGTAGCCTTATGCTTACAGAGTTTTCGAGCTGGTGGCTTGTCCAAAAAAGCCTTTCTGAAGAGAGCGAAACTGCAAAACGGCATTTGCAAGTTTTAAGCGAAGCTACTGCCCTTATTTTGGATACCTGTACAGATGTCAGAGTAGACAAAGAATCTTATGTCTCTGAGGACAAAGAAGGTCGTAAAAGAACGATAGAAAACACTACGCTGCTAATTAACAAAGATGGTATCACGCTTGATGTTCGCCAATTATCCGATGGCGAGCGCGGTATGCTAGCGCTGGTGTTAGACCTTGCACGTCGGCTATCACAGGCCAATCCAGAACTGGATAATCCACTTGAGGGGGAAGCTGTCGTTCTAATTGATGAGATTGGGTTACATCTCCATCCTCGCTGGCAGCGCACTATTGTCAAAAGATTAACCGACACTTTCCCGAATTGTCAGTTCATCGCGACAACTCATTCCCCATTGGTAATTGGAGAAGTGGATCCCAACGGAATTATTTTGTTGAATCGAAAAAACGGACATGTCAACGTTGTTCAAGAAGGTCTACAAGGATTTGGGCTTGACTCTAGCTGGATCCTAGAGCACATAATGGACACGGATTCACGCAATCCTGAGGCACAAGATCAAATTGATAATATTGAGGACGCTCTTGAAGACGGCGAACTAGATCTTGCCCGAGAGTATCTTGCGACATACCGCAATACCATTCGCGGTGACGATGATGAAGCCATACGGCTAGAAGCCAGTATTAACAACATGGAGGCACTTGCAGATGAGATGGATACAGAAGACGAGTGAACCTCGTGAATTGACTGAATGGCGCTCGAAATATAACACTGATATCAACTTTGGTTATGATCTTCTGCGCCAAGATTCAACTGTGATAACTGCATTGGTCGTTCTCTTGTTAAAAGAACAAGGCTGGCTCTGTGCTTATACTGGCATTGGTATTGATGAAAATAAATGCCATATCGAACACGTCAAACCTCAGAAACACTGCACTCCAGACGAAACCGTATCCTACGGGAATGTCGTCGCCTGCTACCCAGCACCCAACCCAAAACGTAAAACACCTTATGGCGCAGAGCAAAAAGACCACTGGCCTAGTAAAGAGGAAAGTCCTTTGTTTGTTTCACCACTAGACCGAACTAGCGAAACTCGCTTTCAATATAGAGCGACAGGTGAAGTGAGAGCTATTGACAAAAATGATTTTGCGGCTGAAACCACTATCGAACAATTAGGGCTCAATCATCGGTATCTAAAAGGCGAACGTAAAGCTCGTATTCAAGGAACGCTTGGTAGAAATAATACAATTACCCTGAAAGAGGCTCGAAAACGACTAAAATCGCTGAAAGTCGAGGAAGGGAACCGACTAGAACCCTTTTGTTTTGTACTAAAGCAAGTTTTAGAACGGCGAGTAGATAAGCTGGAAAATATTAGAGACTCTAAAGCTAAGAACCAATCAAAATCGAAGCGGTCTGAAAAATGAAAGCAGCCTCCCATACCGAAGCTGCCTTTGAATCCGTCATCGAAGCTCACCTGCTCGCCAACGGCTACAGCGCCCTACCCAGCAAACAATACGACCCCGAAAAATCCCTCTTCCCAGACACCGCCATCCGCTTCATTCAGCAAACCCAACCCAAAGAATGGGAACGCCTGCACAACCTCCTTGGCAACAACACCGCCAGCCAAATCCTCGCCGACCTGTGCAAATGGCTCGACACCTACGGGTGTCTCACCGTCCTACGTCACGGCTTCAAATGCTATGGCCGCACCCTCCGGATCGCCACCTTCAAAGCCGCCCATAGCCTCAACGCGGATCTCGAAACCAGCTACCAGGCCAATCAGGTCACCGTCACCCGCCAGCTCCACTACCGCAAAGCCCCCAAAAAATCGAAAAAAGCCACTTACGACGCAGGATCACAGGCCAAAAACGGCATCATCGACCTTACCCTCAGTCTCAACGGGATTCCGCTTGTCACCCTGGAACTCAAGAATCCTCAGACCGGATCTACCGCGCAGGATGCGATTGAGCAGTATAGGCACGATCGCGACCCCCGAGACCCCCTCTTCACCTTCAAACACCGCACTCTCGTCCATTTCGCCGCCGATACCGAAACCGTCTGGATGACCACCCGCCTCGCAGGCCCCGCCACCCACTTTCTGCCGCTTAACAAAGGCCACGACGGTGGAGCCGGTAACCCGCCCGACCCAGCAGGCCGCACCTACCGCACCGCCTACCTTTGGGAAACCATCCTCCAGCGAGACAGCTTCCTAGACCTGCTCGCCCGCTTCCTGCATCTGCAAATCGACGAAAAACACGACGACACAGGCCGCAAATTCAAAAAAGAAACCCTGATCTTCCCCCGCTACCATCAGCTCCAAACCGTCCGCGCCCTGGAGCAAGCCGCTAAAGCCGAAGGCCCCGGCCACAACTACCTGATCGAACACTCCGCAGGCAGCGGCAAAAGCAACACCATCGGCTGGCTCACCCACCGCCTCGCCTCCCTCCACACCGACCAGGACGAACGCATCTTCGATAGCGTCATCGTTATCACTGACCGCCGCGTCCTCGATCAGCAACTGCAAAACACCATCTACCAGTTCGACCATACCCAGGGCGTCGTCCAAAAAATTGACAAAGACTCTAAACAGCTCGCCCAAGCCCTCGAAAACGCCACCCCCATCATCATCACTACCCTACAAAAATTTCCCTTCGTCACCCGCCAACTCCTCCAGCTCGCCGAAGAACGCCAGCAGCAGGGCAGCGGTCTCCTGCCTACCCGCCGCTGCGCCGTCATCATCGACGAAGCCCACAGCTCCCAATCCGGCGAAACCGCCACCGAGCTAAAAAGCGTCCTCGGCGGCGAACAGCTTCAGGCCCAAGCGCAGCAGCAGGCCGCTGAAGAAGGGCAGGAAAATATGGAAGAACTCTTTCGGAGTATGGCAGCCCGGTCGCATCAAGCCAACCTCAGTTTCTTCGCCTTCACCGCCACCCCCAAACACAAAACCCTCAAAGTCTTTGGCAGCACAAACCGTTATCAATACACCATGCGCCAAGCCATCGAAGAAGGCTTCATCATGGACGTACTTCGCAACTACGTTACCTACAAAACCTACTACAAACTCCTGCAAAACTCTGCCGAAGACCCCAACGTAGAGCGCAAAGCCGCCGCCCGCGCCCTGGTCAACTTCATGCGCCTGCACCCCCACAACATCGCCCAAAAGACCGAAGTCATCGTCGAGCACTTCAACACCGTCACCCGCCACAAAATCGGCGGCAGAGCCAAAGCCATGGTCGTCACGGGCTCCCGCCTGGAAGCCGTCCGCTACAAACAAGGCTTCGACAAATACATCCGCGAAAAAGGCTATCCCATCAAAACCCTGGTCGCCTTCTCTGGCATCGTCGAAGACGACAAACTCTCCAGCGTCACCTACAGCGAAACCGCCATGAACAACGGCATTCGTGAAAAAGAACTCCCCGACCAGTTCGCCACCGACGGCTATCAGGTACTCCTCGTCGCCGAAAAATATCAAACCGGATTCGATCAGCCCCTGCTACACAGCATGTATATTGATCGCCGCCTGGCCGGAATTCAAGCCGTTCAAACCCTCTCCCGGCTCAATCGCACCCACCCGCTCAAAGAAGACACCTTCGTTCTTGACTTTGTAAATGATAGAGAAGAAATTCGCGAAGCTTTCAAACAGTTTTATGAAGGCGCTGAAATCGGTGAAGAAGCTAGCCCCGATCAGCTCTACCAGCTCGCCGCCGACTTAACCCAGGCAGGCATCCATCTCCCCGAAGAAATCGAACGCTTTTGCATCACCTACTTTAAGCCCAAGCAAAAGCAAAGCCCTACCGACCATCAGGCCATGAACGCGGCCCTAGATCCGGCGGTAGAGCGCTTCGTGGACTTTCAAACTGAAAACGAAGCAGAAGCTACTCTCTGGCGCGGTCAGCTCACCGCCTTTCGCAATCTCTATGCCTTCCTCAGTCAGGTCATTCCCTATCAAGACTCTGACTTAGAAAAACAGTATGTCTTTTTGCGGCACTTGAGTGCTAAGTTGCCCAAGCGCTCAAGCGCCCCCCAATACAACTTTGATGACGACGTTCAGCTAGAGTACTACCGCCTCCAAAAAATCAGCGAAGGCTCCATCGACCTCAATCAAGGCTATGCCGATGCTCTGGATGGCCCCAAGGCAGTCGGCAGCGCGATGGTCAAAGAAAACGCCGTCCAGCTCTCCCAGCTCATAGACCTCATCAACGACCGCTTCGGCGCTGACTTCAACCAGGCCGATCAGCTCTTCTTCGACCAGCTCATAGAAACCGCTACAAATTCTGAAGAACTGCAGCAAGCTGCCAAAGCCAATTCACAAGACAGCTTTGGCCTATTATTCAAGCAAGTATTACAATCTCTATTTGTCGAGCGAGTCGATCAAAACGAAGCAATTTTTGCCCAGTATATGAACGACAATGCCTTTCAAAAACTCGTCTCCGACTATTTAAGTTCAGAAGTTTACAAACGTCTCTCAACCGAAACCTCCCCATCCGCTCATGAAGCTTAGCCCCGCCGATGTCGATCTGTTCATGAAACTGACGCTGCAACTCCAGTGGTATGCCCAGAAGCAGGGTCAGGTTTTGCCCAAAGTCAAAAGCTTTGCTGCCTATACCACCACCTCTATGAGAGAAAAAGTAGAGGTGAGAGACTACCTTTTTAACCACTCTGAGCTAATCGATCAGTTTATTCAAGAGAACCCAGCCGACTTCACTCAGGAAGAATTAGCGATTGTCAGCGGCTGGAAAACCTTTGTTAAAGATAAATTCTACGTCGAGCGACTGCTCAAAAAGCACGGCATTTTCATAGACAGCAAAGAAAACGTTTACGGCATCTCAGGGCTGAGCGACGAACTATCTGACATGATTGACAGGCGCAACCTACCCTTGTGCGCACAAGCTGTTCTACTCCCGTTTAAAGGCAGAATTGTTCACGACGGTCTTTTGGGCTTTTACAACGTTTCTTTCGGTAGCGGCATTCGGTCCTCTCTCAAAGAGATTTATCTCATTGCCAAAGATAACGATGCCATCATCGAAACCCTCGATCCTTCATTCGACTCTGCCAAGGCGAAAAAAGCACCTGCCAAAGCAGCTCAGGACTGGACGCTCTTACTCGATGAGATGACCAGTATCGCCAAAAAACTGCGCGGCGGCAGCGGCCAACCCGCTCTCTACAGCCCCATTTTCAGCCTAGTACGGGCCAGCGTTGAACTTGCTCAAAGCGCTACCGAAGAACCGCCCGATATGGACAAGCTCGCCAAGAAAGCACGGCGCATAGATACCCTGCTCGATCAGCTTGATCGCACCATTGGGAGAGACTACTAGCTACCCTGCAATCGACCGCCGCCAGTTAAAGAACTTTTTCAATAGATTTTGTAGGAAGGTGTTTTTGACGTACTTTTGCTTGGTGAGCTGTAGCGCTGCTTTGGAGCTGATTTCGCTCAGGGTGGGGTATACGTGAATGCACTGTAGAGCGCTCACGTTGAGATTTTGGCTCATCGCTAGCACCGCTTCGTGAATCAGTTCGCCCGCATGAATACCGACAATATGCGCCCCGAGGATTTCGCCATTGCCCTTGGTGATAAATTTGGCAAAGCCATAGCCTGCTGCCTCTGCCAGCGCCCGGTCTACACCGTCAAAGCCTTGCTTGAGCACGTATACATCATCGCCATAGCGATCGCGCGCCTGCTTTTCAGTTAAACCCACCCGCGCCAGCTCCGGCTGAGTAAAGGTCGCCCAGGGAATCACCCGGTAATCGGCCTTTTTAGTCGGGAACACCAGCGCATTTTGCATCGCCACGCCCGCTTCATAGCCCGCCACATGCGTAAACTGATAGCCGCCAATCACATCGCCCGCTGCGTAGATTCGCTTGTTAGTCGTGCGTAGCTTTTCATCGACCTTGATCCCTTTTTTGTCATAGTCCACGCCAGCGGCCTCCAGATTGAGCGAGCCGACATTAGGCGATCGCCCGGTCGCCACCAAAATCTCATCGACAACAATCTTTTCGTCGCCAGCGGTAACGTGTTTTTTGTCGCCGATTGTCTCTACCTTTTCGGCCCGAGCGTTAGAGATAATGCGTACGCCCTCCGACGCTATTTGCCGCTGGACGACCTTGGCCGCTTCGGGATCTTCTTTGGGCATGATCACTTCCCGGCTAGAGATTAGCGTCACCTGAGAGCCCAGCCGAGAGAAAGATTGACTCAGCTCGCAGCCAATTGGCCCTGCGCCAATTACCGCTAACGCCTCGGGCCGCGATTTAATGCTAAAAATCTGTTCATTAGTCAAAAAGCCAGCCTCTTTTAACCCTTCTATAGGCGGTACTGCCGGGTGTGATCCGGTCGCGATTAAAAAAGCTCGCGACTTGAGCTTACGCCCATTGACTGCAAATGTCTTTTCGTCAACAAACTGACCCTCTCCATAAATGACCTCTACCCCGAGCTGCTCAAAGCGCTCAGTCGAGTCATGTTCTTGAATGGTGTCAATGACTGAATGGACGTGACCCAAGGCTTCCTCAAACTTGATGGTAGGCTCGCTGGTGTAAATGCCAAAGCGCGAAGCCGTTTTCACATTGTAGGCAATCTGCGCTGCGTGGATTATCGACTTACTAGGCACGCAGCCATAGTGCAGACAGTCTCCCCCTAGCCGATCTTTTTCGATCAGGGCGACTTTGGCGTTAATTTGGGCTCCGGCACTGGCCGCGACTAAACCGGCTGAACCGCCACCAATCACGACCAAATCATAGTCTACTGACATTACATTCCCTCTTTTGCAAGCTCTGGATTGAAGCGTATGCCGTCTAGCTGAATCTTTGCTTAGAGCTCGCTCACAAAACTATAGAATTTGCTGAGGAAAGTAAAATCTGTCTAATGAGGGGCATCGCTACTGCCGCAAGCCACGGCTGAGATAGTAACCGTTTGCAGCGGCGTTCATCCATGCTGAGCCCGTCGTGTTCATTTGATAAAGCCCGCCCTTGGCGCTTGAGTACAGCATCGCATCGGTTTCATCCTCGCCGTCGTTGTTTTTTTGCACTCTCATCGCCGGGCTCATGTCAGGGATAGGTACAGGCGAATCTGTAGATGAGGCAGGCAGATCAACCGGCTGCTCTCCCTGCTTGACATCGCCTTCGTCAGTCGCCTCCTGGTCACGCCAATTTAACCAGACTTGTAGACGCCTGTGGACGGCTTCTATAAAGGTCTTTTGCTCGGGCGTCGGGGCGCTCTGAGCTGATAGATTGCGCTGTGCCAGCAAATGCACCACCTCATCAGCCAAGGGATCGATATTAGGGTTGGGCAGATAAGCCAGGCGAATATCGGCTCTGGCAAGTTGGACGCCCAGTAAGTTGGCTCGCCGCAAATCAGCTCGATCCAGGTTAGCGCCGCCCAGGTTGGCATGGCTGAGGTCAGCGCCGTAAAAGACCGCATCAGCCAGATAGGCCCCCGTTAAGTCTGCGCCTGTTAGGTCTGCGCCCCGAAAATCTGCGCTGATCAGACAAGCCTGCCGCAGGTTAGCGCCGCTTAAATCGACCTGGCAAAAATTCCCACCAAAAAAGTAGCCATAGCTCAGGTCTTGACCGGCCAAATTGCACGGCTCATTAGGATGAAGTGATCGCCACTTATTCCAAGTTTCTATACCGTTTTTTAATAGGGTCAAGCGATCCATCAGAAGGTTCTCTCTTGTAGGGTTGGGTCATTAACAAAGGCGTGACTTTCAACCAGGAACTCAACTTATGATCAAGGTGGCAACCTGAAGCAGGAAACCTTCTTTCAATACGATTTTTGGCAATCAGTTTGTGTGCCTGCCAGTGAGACTAATTCTCAATATTTTTTAGGTGATCAGAGGTTTACTGACTGAGCAGCTACCTCAGATTGCTTTTAGCTAGCTCATGAACTCTTAGCTCAGTAGCCTGCTGTCCAACTAGATATACTGGCCAGTAACTTTCTTTCAGAAAGATTATTAAAAATAATTCTCGAAGCGTCTGAATCTCTTATCTATAGCGTTGGTCACTTGGCTTGAATACAGCAACGCAGGCAAAACCTTTGCATAACAACAGACCAAGTGACTCGCGTTACCCGAATGCATCTGGGTAACGCTATAAGTCGCACCGCTTAACAGGCTGAGACGCCGATACGCTCTTTTATCGCTGCCTGTTCTAGCACAGCGCCTGTTAAGCTAAACGCCCGTGTTTCGGTAATTCTAACCGGAACGATCTGCCCTTTGAGCGCGCTGATATCGCCGGGAAAGAAGGTGAGCCGGTTGCCTCGGGTGCGGCCCATGACCTGCGCTGGATCTCTAGGGTTGACGGCTTCTACCAGGACGGTTTCGGTGCGGCCTAAGTAGCGCTGCGATCGCACCTCCGCCTGCTGTGACACTAAATGATTGAGCTGCTGCAACCTGTCCTGCTTGGTCGCTTCATTGAGCTGATTGGCCCACTCAGCCGCTGGCGTCCCAGGCCGGGGGGAATAAGCTGCCGTGTTCACCATGTCGAAGACGATGTCTTCCATCAGCTTGAGGGTGCTTTGAAACTGGGCATCGGTTTCGCCGGGGAAGGCAGCGATCGCATCCGCGCTAATCGAAGCATCGGGCACGTAGCGGCGCACCGTGTCGATAATCCGCCGGTATTTTTCGTGGGTATAGCCCCGGCCCATCGCCTTGAGCACCTCATTATCGCCCGACTGAAAGGGAATGTGAAAATGCTCACACACCTTGGGCAACTCGGCGCAAGCTTTTACCAATCGCTCGGTAAAGTAGCGCGGGTGGCTCGTCGCAAAGCGAATCCGCTCAATGCCTGGCACATCGTGAACAAAGTACAGCAGATCAGTCAGCGTATTTTCTCTTCTGCCCTCGGGCGTAATCCCTGGCAGATCGCGGCCATAGGCGTCAATATTCTGGCCAAGCAGCGTCACTTCTTTGTAGCCCTGCTGCCCTAGCTCTACCATTTCAGCGCGAATGGCTGCTGGCGTTCGCGACTGCTCCACTCCCCGCACACCAGGCACCACACAGTAAGTGCAGCGCTCATTACAGCCGTAGATGACATTTACCCAAGCCGTCACCTGACTATCGCGGCGCGGCTTGGTAATGTCTTCCATGATATGCACCGGCTCAGTCGCCACCACCTGATTGCCCTGGTCTACCTGTGCCAGCAAACTCTCTAGCTGGTTAGCATGCTGCGGCCCCATCACCAGATCTAGCTCGGGCACCCGTCGTAGTAAATTTTCGCCCTCCTGCTGAGCGACACAGCCTGCGACCACTAGCGTCAGATTCGGATTTTTGCGCTTGCGTTTGGCCTGTTTGCCCAAGTACGAATACACCTTTTGTTCGGCGCTATCGCGAATGGTGCAGGTGTTGTATAGCACTACGTCTGCCGCTAGGGGGTCTTCTTCCCAAGACATGCCCATATTTTCGAGGATGCCTGCCATGCGCTCAGAGTCTGCCTTATTCATCTGGCAGCCGAAGGTGGTGACGTGGTAGCGGCGCGATTCGCTCATGGTAAGGGGCAGTGGTGTTGGGGACAAGTTTTTTCAACACTCCATTGTGACACTGAAGGGGAAAATTGGGCTGAGCAATTTACAGGGATCGAGATCCTAACTTCCAATTCTAAGGTTGATGTCAAATGTCAATATTGGATGTAACTACTTGAGTGTTGTGCTCTGACGGTAGAAAAATAATTGAGGCGTTATCTAGCGAGTCATGCAGGCACCCCCTTATTCTGCTTGTCAAACAATTTGGCAAACACCTGCGACGCCGATTCACCCTGTTCAAGACAGTCATGAGCAAAGAGGATTAGCTTTTCTATCAGCGCTTGCGATTGCTGGCGACAGACCTGCCCGATGGATTGTGTGAGCTGGGTAGGGCGCTTGCCCGGAGCCTTTGTCGGGGGTGGCAAGCAAGCCAAGTGCAAGATTGAGTAAGCCACGAACACCAACGTCCAATGGGTTTGAATGGATTCAAAGGTTCGCATCCGATACTCATCAAGCCCGAGATATTGCTTTCCATCTCGATAAAAGGTTTCTATCGGCCATCTTTGTAAATATTTGGCGAGCACCTGTTTGGCTGACCAGTCAGCGCGATTGGTCAGCAGCACAGCGTAAGTCCCGGTGAGCTGTGCAGTTTCAAAGCTAATCACTAAACGCAGCTTGCCAAAGCGGGGAATTCGGCAGCAGAAGGTAAAACA